>JBGVKY010000015.1:0-52445 GCA_045123995.1 Clostridia bacterium | reverse complement strand
GCGTGTACAGTTTGAAAAGGATATTAAAGACTTTTCTGGCGGTCAAAAGAAGAAAGTACTAATTGCGAAAAGCCTTTGTGAAAAGGCACACTTGTATGTATGGGATGAACCGCTCAACTTTATTGATGTGTACTCACGTATGCAGATTGAACAGCTCATAACGGAGTTTGCCCCGACCATGCTTCTGGTAGAACATGACAATGTTTTTCGAGATACTGTGGCAAGTAATATTGTGAATATCTAAATTAAAATAATTGTATGGGTTAATTCCAGTTTTACAGAGACTTAAAATTCAGTTTGATGGAGCGTCAAATTCCAATTTATCGAATTGCTAAGGAGGTGCAAGATGAGCAATTTTGAATTTCAAGATATATTAAATATGCAATATCCCAATCCTGAAATAGAAAAAGACTTCCCGGATAAGATTCTCAGAGCTGCTCAATTTGCTCCTTTCGCAGCGCTGACGGGATATGACGAAGCAGTTATTGAAACTGCAAGGCTAACTGATAGCAAATTGGAACTTGACGAATATACAAAAGAAGAACTCAATAGAAAGCTTAATTTTATAAGCGAAAATATTGATGATTTACCTGAAACATCTATAACATATTTTATTCCGGATAAGAAAAAATCAGGCGGAAAATATGTGACGAAAAAAGGATATATCAAAAAAATCCGTGAGTATGAAAGTGATGTGGTGTTTGATGATGGCACGGAAATTTTGATTGATGATATTCTTTATGTAGAGAATGATTTATTTAACGATATTGAATAACTTAAAATTATGCCGTTGGTTTATTCAGCCAACGGTTTTTTTATGCCTAAAATCGTTCGACAAGATAATTTTCAATCATACAGAATACCTTATCGTATTCTGTATTTTTTTGTATCTATTTGTATTATTCTTTATTTTTATAAGATAATTGCTCAAAATCAGACGATAAAAACTTTAATTCACATTCCAATCTTCGACAGACTTCTCTATCGAAAAATGGTACAATTCAGCTATATAAGAAGATAACGGTCAATTTTATTGTAATGCTGATAAAAACAAAAGAATGGAGTGGGTTTTATGATTTATCTGTTGCATTATAAGTTAATACATAGAATGTTGAAGAAAACCGCTTGGGGTTATTAAGGACCTCAAGCGGTTTCTTTTTATGCGAAATTTAACGATATTTATTTTTTTTAATCGACTATTGTCAAAATTTGGAAATGAGGTGAATGAAATGGTTATTGATGCTGAAGAGTGTTGCGGACAATCAATACAAACGAATAATAAAGTTTTTGGCGTGGCAATTTCGCCCGCATTTTAGGTTCAATTCGCTCCTTGCAACGGCGGATTGCCGTGCGGTAGGAGTGAAATATGCTTTATTTAGTCATCCCAATTTTTACAAATCACAGAATCATTGCTCATAATAGGACAAGCCATAAGAAGTCATCTGATGACGATTATGGAGGTCACTCATACCGTGCAGCCAAGACATTACTCTTTTATAGGGTGTGTTTTGGCTGTTTTGTTTTCTGTGTTTTGATACATAATCATTGCCGAGGTCCACCTGCTTCCAATCAGTTTAATTCACTTTAATCTGATTGGAATAAGGCAATGAAAAATATTATAAAAAAAGTTTTGTTCAAATCTTAAGGTTTCGGGTTTGAATGTGCTTTAATAATATTAGGAATTGCTTTCCAACAGATTTTTTTAATTAAAAAATTTCTGGAGGTAAAGCAATAATGACAAGTTATTTCGAGCAACTTTTTAAGCAGATGTTTATCCAAAGATATTCCCACATTAACAATGTTGAGGGCAATATCAAAGGAAGACCAATTAAAATTGCAAGCGAATATAAAAAAATATTAGACAAGGTGGCGATAGGAATGATTTATGATTCGTTTGAAAATGAAAAAATCATTGATGCTATGTTACGATTGACGAGATCAGAAAGAATTATTCTTGCCTTTAACATCATTGCTGAAATGAGAATGGCAGAGATAGCTTTCTTACTTGATACAACAGTTGATAGTACATACGCACATAAAAGTTCAGCTTTGAAAAAGCTCAAGGCCGAACTTGAAAATATTTCATAAAAATAGCTGAATATTGCAGAGAGTGGCTTAGGCTACTCTCTGTGATAAATTATCATTTTATCAAAAGGCATTTATTCGTAAGTGCTTTTTGATAGGCTGATAATAAATGTTAATGCCTAAATGAACTTTGACAAAGAAAGCGTTCAAGATAACGGTTCGCAGTATAAAAACAAACGGATACTTTCCAATAAGTTTGAGCCGGATAATGGGTACGCCATGACGATAAGCTTCTGATTTCCTTCTTTCTTACAAGCTTCATCCGAGCGAGAAATACCAACATTATAAAAGAGGATTGCAACCTTGTGGCGATGATGGCTTATTGGCACAATGATACTTCTATTCAGTCACAGTCCGAGCGTGGAATGCGTCGCAGGCAATGAGAGTAGTCCGGGCAGAGCCGGGAAGGTGAAATTCCTATGAAGCAGTTACGCAAGCTGCTATTCGTTTTGTTTTCTAAATTATAATAGCATAATCAAAGGGATTGATGTGCTTAATGTCCCTCCAATTTGTTTTATAAATAGTCTTTGCTCCTTTCACTATTTATCCGTATGTCGGTCCCTTTGCTTATGCTATTATATACAAAAAAATCAAGGAGGATAGAATATGTTAGAAAAAAATAAAACAAAATCTTCTGAAAATATTGCAAAAATTGAAGAAATGGTATATACTATAAGTGAAGTTGCAGCACTACTAAAGGTCAACAGAAATTATGTTTACACTCTTATAAGTAATGGTTATCTTCGTTCTATAAAGCTTGGTTGCCGAAAAGTAACGAGAACATCATTGCTTGAGTTCTTAAACAAGTATGACGGAATAGAGGATTTTAATGAAAAAATACCTGCAAACCCCGTTAATAACTGCGTTTGAGGACAAAAATGTGGGCAAAAATTTCTTGTGGGCAAATGGTGGGCAAAACTAAGGGTGAAGAACCCGCAAACCCGCATAAAATAAGGGTTCTTGATTGGAATATCTGTGACGAGGCAAGACATATGAAAGGTTTAGAGGGTCTTCTTAACAGATACTTTAAATAAGCCACAAACAGCATAAAATAAAGGTTTTTGCAGTATGGGGTGTGATTTTACAATCACACCCCATACTTTATTTTTGCCTATTTCTCAAGGGCAAATTGGTGGGCAAAGGGCAAAAATCAGACATAATTTTCTGAACTCAAGGGCAGATTTGCCCTTCAATAAAATTAGATAATTTTTGCTGATTTTTTATAAAAGTGTATTTTGCCTTGTCATATCAACCAGAAATAGCAACCAGAAAAATTGTGTCTGTTCAGGTGGACAAAAGGCAGTAATATCAGCACTTTCAGAAAAAGCACATTCAGATTTTTTAAGATTATTTCAAACAAAAAGAACTGCACCCATAAAATATAGAGTGCAGTTTTCTTAATCAGCAAAAATCTGAATATTTTGGGGGTGGTCTTATTCTTCAGCAAGTACCATAACCACAGAGCAATCCAGACAGCCTATATTAATATTTTTGGTTGCTCTACAACTATTCCCACAACAAGGACAGATATACTTCCTTGTTGAAGAAGGTTTGGTTGTTCTTCCTGAACTTCCCCCACCTGAAAGAATGTCAGCACTATTTCTTGATAAATCTATATCTGCCCACCCTTGCTCTTTTATGAAATCAATTAGTTCTGGTGAAGGTGTTGTAGGACTATGACCTATCTTTTTATCATAACCAATTATTAAACCCCTTTTTTCTGCTTGAACTTTGAACCCCTTTGAATTATGGTAATACCCATTTCTTGAAGTGTCTTTAATTCCATTGATATTACAATAAAAATGAACCATTTCATGAATTAAAGTGGCAATAACATTTTCAATAGGTCTATCAAGATTTTCAGCAGATATATTTATTTCTTTATAACCTATATCTTCTTCCTTCCAAGAGTTCCAAGGTGTAAAATGTCCTAGAACCCCTCTGGGTGAACTTTGAACTGTAACAACAATCTTTGGTAACTCATTATCAAAATACTTTTCATTCAAAATATCAAAAGCATTTTCTAAAAAACTTGTAATTTCACTTATCTTCATTATCAGATACCCCCTATATAAATAATATTGAATGTGAACATTCACTTAATATAAAGGTAACTGTCCTGATTTATGTCAGGTCTGAAAAATTATATGTGTTGTGATTTATGTATTAACTGTTATACATTTATGTGTTCTGGTTTCAGTTTTATAAATATAGTTCAGACTTTTATAAATACTGTTATCTTTTTTATATATAATGTCAGGTCTTTTATAAAATATGTCCAGAATGCTGTAATGATAAGGGTTAAGGTCTTCTACAAATATTATCTTTCAAGAAAGTAATGCAGTAGGTGATAAGCCTACTGCATTATTTAAGTTAAGGAATAAATATAGATAGGTGCTTTGCACCTATCTATATTAACTTCTATATTAAAATACTTGAAAAGTGATAATTGCTTTGCAATATCACCCCTTAACACATTTGTCTGGTGGAAGTTCCCCATAGTTCTGGTGGAAATTGCCCATTATTCTAATTCTTTTTCAGAGAAAAATGTAACATCCATAGGTTTGTTGCCAGAATATTCAAAACCATCTTCCAACATTTTAGTTAGTCCTTTTTTTGTTTTTTTACCTGACATTAGTTTTATAACTTCAATCATACCTTTGGTTTGTCTTTCTCTTATTTTTTGTAATTCATAAGTTACTTGTTGAAATCTGTAACTTTCTAGATTTTCAATGGAATATTCCTCTTTTCTTTTAATCAATTCAGCAATTTGTTTTTTTATACTTTCATTTGAAATACTGTTATCTTCCAAAGCATATTCCAATCTTTTTAAATCTTCTGAATTAACTATATTTTTTCCTGTACTTGGTAGGTTAGATAAATAATCACCTATGCTGTATAAAAGTGGTAATGTATTGTCTTCCATAAAATCTGTCAAAAGGTATTCTAATCCCTCTGTATATATTCTCCATTTATCCCCAGAGTTCTCTTTTACAATTTTCAATGTTGCAATCATATCTTCTGTAAAACCCAGTTTTTCCATAATATCCATTCCTGCCTGAATATCTAACTGTCTACATTCACTTTCACCTATAAGGTATGATACTGTAACCCCAAAAAAACCTGCTAATATTTCAAGAGTATCTAATTTAGGGTTTATAGTTTCACCTGATAACAGTTTTGCCCAACTGGAAGAAGAAACACCAGTATAATCTGTTAATTTTTGAATTGTAAATCCCTCACTTTTATCCTCTTTCATTTCTTCTGACAAGAGTTGCAATCTCTTTGAATAAATAGGAATGTTTTTACTCTCACACATTATGTACACCTCACAAATAATCCACTCAAGTAGATAAAAGCTATAAAATATATTAAAACTTGCCACTTCTGGAAATAGACAAGTCCACTCAAGTGTGATATAATCAACTCATAACTTCCACACAAGTGGATTGTTTGATTTTATTATACTTCTCAAAGTGTGGAAAGTCAACCCCTTTATTCAGTAAAGGTTAGGTACCAACCTTTACTTTTATATAAATAGTACATTAAAAAAGAATAGTATATATTTTTTTGGACAGTTGTGTTCCTTTAACTACAGTATTAGGAACAAACTAAACAAAAAATATTATATTAGATTAGTTATGGCTATTTATTATTTTTACAAGTATATGGTGTTCTTTTGTTTGAATAACAAAGATTTATTCAATTCTTCTACTGATTACAACAGGTTATCAGTTACCAGAAGAAAAGAGTATTTGAAAAGTGCCTTTGATACTGTGGCTATTGAGATATACAAAAATGTGTCTGAAGAAATTATACCAAAGTATCAGGCTATACCTTTCAAGGTTTGTATGAAGATAGGTCATAGACCTATCTTCAATACTTAATTAAGAATAATATATATGGGTGCATAGCACCCATATATATTAACTTCTATATTAAAACTCTTGAAAATGCTGATAAGTGTTGATAAATCAACACTATCACTCTTAACAGGGTGGGAGTTCCCCATAATTTTGGTGGAACTTCCCCCTGTTTTTTTTGTCCTTTTTACCAGACATTGAGACCTTTCCAAAATAGCTTGACTTTAGGACATTGAAGAGTTATCATATGACCATTTCTAGGAAAGGAAGTGTTACCTATGACAGAAGGTATCAGAAAAAGGGGTGAAAAATATTCTTTCAGAATAAATATCAAAGACCCCAAAACTAACAAATGGAAGAACATAGAAAGGGGTGGTTTTGAAACCATAGCACAGGCAAAACAGGCTAGGACATTACTACTTGCAGAGTATTCACAAAGTCCTACAAAGATAGTGGTTGAAGATAAAAATATCACTCTGGAACAGGTGTATAGTGAGTTCATATACAAATATGCACAGTATGACAGAGAAAAATCTACAATCAGAAGATATGATACCCTTTTCAGAAACCACCTGAAACAATGGGCAGATATGAAAATTGCTGTCATAACTGCAAATGAATTATCAGAGTATCTTTTCAAATTATCAGCAACCCATTCTTATGCCTACATAATGAGTATTCATAAGTTTATGAAAGTGTTATGGTATTTTGCCTATGAAAAGCAGTATATGAGAGAAAATGTTATTGAAAAGGTGAATACCCCAAAAGCAGGAACAGAAGAAGGTCAGATAAAAATATATACACAGGCTGAACTTGATATGTTTGAAAAAAGGTTTGAAAGTACACACAGCATAACTGCTTTTAAGATTGGTAGAGCCTGTGGGGTCAGGTGTGCTGAATGTTATGGTCTGCTCTGGTCTGACATAGATTGGGAAAATCACACTATGAGAATTGAAAGACAAATGGTGTATGAAGATAAAATGTGGTGTTTGAGAAATACAAAGACCAAATCTGCAATCAGAACAATAGACCTACAAGACAGCATATACAACTATCTGAAAGAATTAAGACAAATACAACTGCAACAAAAAGAGCAGTTAGGGGTTGCATACAGGATAAACAGGGTTGCTGTTGATATGGGTAGGAACAAGCCAAAAGAAATTAGAGAAGATTTAGAACTGATTAACATTAAGAGTAATGGTGAAATGCTTACCCCAGATAGTGAAAAGTTTTTAGGTAGGATAAGCAGACAGGAATTGCCTATCAATTTCAAGTATCATAATTTAAGACATACCCATGCCAGTTGGTTAGCAGAACACAATGTCCCTGCAATAGTAACCAAAAAGAGATTAGGTCATTCAAAAGAAGAAACTACTTTAAGATACTACACCCATATTACAGAAGGTATGAGAACAGACCTGATTTCAAAATTAAATGCCCTGAATATGTAAATTGTACCTACACTTACAAAATCATTGACATTAACAGCACTATCTGATATACTGATTGTAGGCTGATTGGCTGATACCCAGAAGGGCAAACTAAAGGGCAAAGGCTGTTTTCTATGATATTAACAGGCTGAAAACCCCTATATATCTGCACTTCTGAAAAAGGTCTCTAAATGAAGCTCGTCACGGACGTGGCTTGGAAGGACTTCTTAAGAGATACTTCTAAAACAAATAAACATTGATAAAACAAGGGTTGAGCAAACGCTCAACCCTTGTTTTTTACAATCTTAAATCTCTTTCGCCGTTTTTAATACGCTCTGCCATATCTTGAATTTTCTTTTCCATGGGAGTTCCGGCAAAGAGTTTCATGTGCTCGGAAATAACCTTCTCTCCTATTTCCTTTGTTTTTGGAGACGCATAGTCAATAAGATATTCCGTAAAGGTCAAAATTGCATTGGGGATGCAGAAATTATGCACGAATTTACTCTTGGCTACTTTCATGAACTCCTCTCCTGTTCTTCCTGCTCTGTAGCAAGCAGTACAGAATGACGGAATTGACCCTCTTTCGCACATTTCATATACCACATCGTCAAGGCTTCTTGAATCATTGATGGTAAACTGCTCTTTTTCCGCCATGGAATTGGCTTTTTTTGACTTGGAGTATGCTCCTACTCCTATTCTTGTTCCTGCATCAATCTGGGAAACACCATAACTCAATACTTCGCTTCTTACTTCGTCCTTTTCTCTTGCAGTGCAGATAAGACCTGTATAGGGGATGGAAAGTCTCAGTATGGCAACCAGCTTCTTGAAGTCCTCATCAGATACCTGATACTCGGGGTTTTCCGCATAGGGTGTGTCCTTTGCAGGAGTTATTCTGGGGAAAGAAATGGTATGCGGACCTACTCCTCCAAAGGTTTCCTCCAGATGTATCGTGTGATACATAAGACCCATAAGTTCAAAACGCCAGTCATAAAGCCCGAAAAGTACACCAAGTCCGCAATCGTCAACCCCTGCCTCCTGAGCTCTGTCCATAGCATAAAGCCTCCAGCGGTAGTGACCCTTGATCGTTCCCTCAGGGTGAACCTTTTTATATGTTTCATGATGATAGGTTTCCTGGAAAACCTGAAATGTTCCGATTCCGGCTTCCTTTAGCTTTTTAAGTTCTTCCACCCTCAAGGGTGCCGCATTTATATTGGCACGGCGGATTTCTCCGTTTTTGGTCTTTGTGGCATAAACCTTTTTTATGCTGTCCACCATGTATGAAACTTCAGTGTGGGGAGATTCGCCGTACACTAAAATAGTGCGTTTTTGCCCCTCGTCAATCATTATTTTAACTTCTTCTTCAATTTCGTCCATGGTAAGCGTTTTTCTGTGCATGGAATTGTTTGATGAACGAAATCCGCAGTAGGTGCAGTTGTTGGCGCACTCATCACTCAAATACAAGGGTGCGAAGAAAACAATTCTGTCACCGTAAACTTCGTTTTTAAGCTTATTTGCCAGAGCGAACATTTCGCCGATGGTTTCTTCATCCTTGTTCTGGATTAAAATAGCCATTTCATCCGGCTCTAATCTTACACATTCGTCAGCCTTTTTAAGAACTGCCCTTACTTCCTCTTTAGTAGGATTTTCATGGGCGTTTAACTTTTCCCATATCAAATCGTCATCAATAAAATCCTTTTCCATTTCGTCATAGGGTTTAAAATCCTCTTTATACTTTTCCAAAAAATTCATAAAACCACCCTTTCAAATAAAAAATCCTTCTGCCGAAGCAAAAGGAAAGACTTAGCTTTATAATGCCTTTCCTCTAAGCATATGCTCCAAGGTCAGTAAAAAACCGGCAATACAATCCGAAAAACGAACTATACCGCATAAATATAATACCACAAAGGGGACTAAAAGTCAAGAAAAAGCCCACTTCCTTGTTATAACAAAAAAGTAAGGAGGAACTCCCCTTACTTTTTATTTTCCTCTATAAAATCTTTAAAGTTTTCATATACCGCTCTTTCTCTGGCACTCTGAAGAAAGCAGGTTTTTCCTTTAGTTGCCAGAAAGACCTTTTCCCTCTGATAAAGCTCTTTCATCCGCTCGTTTCTCTTCTTGGCGTACTTTTTAGGAATATCACAAAGTTTTTCAATTTCGTGAGCTGTTTTTATTTTGAGTGCCCACAAAACCGATGCAGGAGCCAAAAGCTTTGTAGCAAAGTTATAAGCAGAGCCCTCCACCACGTCAGTTTCCTTTTCAGAAAGCTTGTTGAAAGTAGTAAAGGTTCCGTCAAAACTATCATTGGGAAATTCAGTGTGTCCCATTACGATATGTCCCACTTCGTGAAGCAGAGCAATTCTAAGTTCGCTCTGACTTAATTCATCATTATAGAAAATAACAAAGTCCTTTTCTCTTTTATAAGTAAATGCATCATTTTGGGAATATTTAATAAACGTTTCTTCGTCAAGCAATTCCTTGTAATTGCTGTATTTTATATGTTTTATGTTAAGATATTCCAGTGTGGCATTTACAGACAGGGGCAAGGTCCTTAAATTTGCTCCTAATAAAATATCCCAATCTCTCCCGAACAAGTCCACTCATCCTTTTTCACTTGAAAGTTTTATCTTTTTATGTTATACTACTGTTCGATGAAGCTTTTTACAATCCTTTCAAGAAGCACAAGATCCCCGGGCGCCACCTTGTCATTAACCATGCCGCATATATTCTGCCTTAAATTTGAAGCCTGACGCTTGGTAATTCTCTTATGCAAAGTCTGGTTTGCCTCCTTGGGTGGATCCTGAGTAAAATATTCCACAGGAACTTCCAGAAATGTACAAAGCTTATTTAAGTTCACATTTCTTGGCTTTGAGCGACCCTTAAGCCATGAGTCCACGTTTCCCTGGGATATGCCTGTGGCTTTCTGGATGGAATAAGTTGTAAGCTTTTTCTCAGCCATTATTTTTTTGAGTTTTTGCGAAAATAACATGGTTTCACCTTCATAATCATACTATATCTTTATTATAAGATTAAATTTGTCAAAAGTCAATGAAACAAACAGCAAAATGAAATAATTTGTGATTTTGCCCATTTTTCAGGAGGAATTTTATGAATAAGTACCTTATACCCAATGAAATTTTTAAATCTATAGACGACCTTTCGGGAGAATTTTTTAAAGAGAAAGGAATAAAAGCCGTTTTTCTTGATATAGATAACACCTTAGTCACTCCCCATACCCCTCTTCCAGACGAAAGGGCAAAAAGATTTTTTAATTCCCTCAAGGAATCCGGAATTATTATTTGCCTTATATCCAATAATAATAAGGAAAGAGTTTCCCTTTTTAACGAATACGGATTTTTATCTTCTCACCGTTCTGCAAAGCCTTTAACTTTTGCATACAGAAAAATGCTTAAAAAAACCGGCCTTAAAAAAGAAGATGTTGCCGCAGTAGGCGACCAGTTTTACAGTGATATTTTAGGAGCTAATATACTGGGCCTTTACACCATCTATGTAAGCCCCATACAAATCGGAGACGAAGGAGCTTTCGTTCACTTCAAAAGAAAGCTTGAAAAAAATGTAATTAAAAAGCTCGGAATATAAGCTTTATTGGGAATTTTGTATAAGTTTTTGCTTAATCATACCCTTTATGTTATGAAAATCGACAGTTGAAAGAAAGATTTAAAAGTTGTATAATAATCTTATATAATCTATTATTCTGCTCATGAGAGAGGTTTTTTTATGTATTCTAAAGAAGTTGTGATTAAAAATCAGGTTGGCCTGCATGCAAGACCGGCAACATATTTTATCCAGAAAGCAAATGAGTTTAAAGAAGAGATAAAAGTTATAAAGGACGAAAGAGAAGTTAATGCCAAGAGCCTTTTGGGAGTGCTTTCCCTTGGTATTACAAGAGGTTCTTCCATCAAGATTTCCGCTGTGGGTGAAAATGAAGCTGCGGCAGTTGATGCATTAGTTGCACTCATCGAATCAAATTTTGAGTAATTTATAAAAGGGCGACCGATGGTCGCCCTTTTTTGATAAAGAGAGGTGATTTTGTGACACTCAGAGAAAAGCTGAATCTTCTTCCCGAAAAACCTGGAGTTTATCTTATGAAAAATAAGGACGGGGAAATTATTTATGTGGGGAAAGCCAAGGTTTTGAAAAACCGCGTGAGACAGTATTTTCACGAAAGCGCAAGCCATACTCCAAAGGTTTCCGCCATGGTTTCAAACATAAACGACTTTGAATTTATTATAACCTCCACAGAGAGAGAGGCTTTTGTTTTAGAGTGCAACCTTATAAAGGAATACAGACCTCATTATAATATACTCCTTAAAGATGACAAAACCTATCCTTTTATAAAAATCACTAATTCCCCTTATCCCGAAATAAAATTCACAAGAAAGCCTGAAAATGACGGGGCAGAATATTTCGGTCCCTTCACAAGTTCCTTTTTTGCAAGAGAGCTTATAGATATTACAAAAAGAATTTTTTTTCTTCCTCAGTGCCATAAGAAATTTCCTAAAGATTTTGGGAAAGAAAGACCCTGCCTTTATTATTCAATGGGTAGATGCATGGGACTTTGCACTGGAAAAATCAGTAGCGAGGAATATGAAAAGACAATCCGTGATGCTGCTCTTTTCATAAAAGGCAAGCACAAAAGCCTTATTGACCGCCTGACTAAAGAAATGAACGAGGCCTCAGAAAAGCTTCACTTTGAAAGGGCGGCATCACTCCGAGATAAGATAAATTCCATAAATCACGTATCCGAAAAGCAGAATGTAACCATATTAAAAAATGCAGAAGCTGATATCTTCGCTTTTGATGCAAAAGATAACGACGTCGCCTTTTGCGTTCTTTATATAAGAGACGGGAAAATGACAGGACGAGAGATTTTTTCTTTTGAGGGTGCCAGCGGTATTGACGATAAATTACTGATGGAGGAATTTCTGACCCAGTATTACTCAGGAGAAAACAGGGAAATCCCGAAGCTCATCATCCTTTCCGATGATGCCGATGAAACCGATATGCTCTCCGGACACCTTTCTCGCCTTCGAGGAAGTAAGGTGGAAGTGAGAAAGGCTGTCAGGGGTAAGTTCCACGAATTATCCCTACTGGCAAAACAAAATGCCAAAAAAAGTCTCAATGATGTTTTCGAAGAGAAACAGAAAATGTCATTGAAGAAAAACGCCTCAAAAGATCTTGGAAAACTATTAGGCATGGGAAATCCTCCAGCAAGAATTGAGGCCTACGACATATCCCACAGTGCCGGGGATAATGCGGTAGGTGCCATGGTTACTTTCAAAGACGGGAAGTATTCAAAGAAGGACAGCCGTCTTTTTAAGATTAAAAGCGGCGTAGGCGGAGACGACTACGCCTCTCTTAAAGAAGTTCTCGAAAGGCGCTTTACTCATGCCCTTAAGGAATATGAAAACATAGAAAAGGGCGAAATGGATGAAGATCAAGTGAAATTTGCCCTTCTCCCTGACCTCATCTTAATGGACGGAGGTTTGGGACAAACAAATATAGCAAAAACCGTTCTTTCTGAAATGGGACTTGATATCCCTGTTTTTGGCATGGTAAAAGACGAAAAGCACAGAACCCGCGGTCTCGTTTCGGAAAGCGGAGAAATAGACATAAATCCTCAAAGTTCTTCCTTCAGACTCATATCAGCAATTCAGGATTCAGTTCACCGCCTTGCCATAGGCTATCACAGAAAGCTTTCTGAAAAAAACATGGTAAAAAGTCCCCTTTTATCCTTAAAGGGTGTAGGAAACGCCAGATATGAAAAGCTTTTAAAGACCTTTAAATCTGTAAATAAAATGAAAGCCGCATCTAAAGAGGACCTCATAAAAACCGTGGGTAAAACCGCAGGAGAAAGCGTATATAAATATTTGCACGAAAATTTTTGAAAATATAAAATTTCTCTTTACTTTTTGAAAAAATATGATATAATGATATGGAAGTTGAGTTGTGTTTTATATAACAGCTTAAATAAAAAATGTGCTTTCCTTAGCACAAAAATTTTTTTGGAGGGATAAATATGACAAAAAGATTATTGGCACTTGTTGTATGCTTAGGTCTTGTTGCAGCTTTAGTTGGTTGTTCAAGAGGCGTAACATTCAACACAGAAGACTGGGCTGACATGGAAATCCGTGTTGCAGGTTACAGACTTTTCAACGATGACCCCTTAAACTATGAGTTCGCAGAGGGTGCAGAAAAGTTCACAGAAGAATACGGTACTAAGGTTTCATTCATGATCGGCGGTGGCGACGGAACAGGCGACGACCTTGTTGCAAGCATCATTGCAGGCGACCCCTGGGAAATTCAGTATTGCTTCGGTATCTCTGTATTCCCCCTTACATTCACAGAAGGTTTGTATACTCCCATTACTGAGTATATAGACTATGAAACCAACGACATGATTGATGAAGTTACTGTTGAAGGTGCAAAGTGGATGGGCGAATACTACGGCGTAAGTTCACTTCCCATGCAGGAAACTTTCTATATGGCTTACAACGAAACATGGATGAAGGAACTCGGTCTTAAGACTCCTTATGAGTACTATCTTGAAGACAACTGGAACTTAGATTCTTACCTTGAGCTTAATGCTGCTGCAAAGGCTTTAGGCGCTTACTCCTCTACCACATGGGCTAGACCCCACCTTGGTGGTATGTATCTGTCCAAATGGAACGAGGAAACAGGTGAGGTTACAGTTACATATGACAGTCCTGAAAACTACGAATGGCTCAACTTCTGGGCTACTCTTATGACTGACAAGAGATACGAAGCATTCGGTGGTCCCACAACTACAGGTGGCAGACAGAATGTTGCTACAAGATCTCTTATTATGAGCGACGAAGTTATGCCCGACCTTTTGAAGAACGTTCTCACAGAAGAAACAACAGATACAATAAGATACATCCACTTCCCCAACATGGATGGTGATATCGGTGTATATCTTACAGACTCTCACTTCTTATTCCCCCTTGGTATTCCCGAGGAAAAGCTTCCCTGTGCATTTATGCTCGCTTGCTATATGACAAACGAGAAGAGCGTTCAGGCTGAAGCAAGATATAAGGAAAACATGGTTCCTGAAGACTATGAACTCTTTAAGGCTAACCATGCGGCAGCTTATTATCTTCCCAGAATTTTCTATACCGGTATTCATGCAAACAGTGTAGCATTCAGAAACGACATGGTTCAGTATAACAAGGACGTTGCAACACACATTGCAGAAAACACAGAAAGCTTAAAGGCTAAGGCACTTGAATTCAACAGAAAGTATGTTGAAGGCTTTGAAGGCTGATTAAATTAAAATTAAAGGACACCCGCTGGGTGTCCTTTTTTCATTCCTTATATAGATAAAAAAGACTTGCTTGTTGGCAAGTCTTTTTCTGGAGCTATTAACCGGAATTGAACCGGTGACCTCATCCTTACCAAGGATGCGCTCTACCATCTGAGCTATAATAGCAAATATTAAACTGACGAATTATATTATAAGATAAAATGGGGCGTTTGTCAAGTTTTTTTTCGATTTTATTGACAATTATAATAGCTCATGTTAAAATACCCAAAGGGGTGATTTTAATGAAAATTCTTTTTCAGGGCGACTCCATAACCGACTGCAGAAGAGATAGGTCAGACGACCTTATAAAAGGCTATGGCTATGCTTCTATGGTTACCGGCAGATTAAATTTTGAACAGCCCGGGGCTTTCCAATTCCAAAACCGCGGCATCGGCGGAAACAGAGTCGTTGATGTATACGCCAGAGTCAAATCCGACATAATCAATTTAGAGCCTGACGTAATGAGCATTTTAATCGGCGTAAATGACGTGTGGCACGAAATAGGCAGCAGGAACGGAGCCAGTGCTGAAAAATATGAGAAAATTTATGATATGCTCATAGAAGAGGTTTTAACCGCTCTTCCCAATATAAAAATTATGATTATTGAACCCTTCGTTGTTAAGGGAAGCGAAACCGAGAAAAACTGGGAGCTTTTTTATAGCGAAGTACGAAAAAGAGCTGAAGCAGCCAAAAGAATTGCCGTAAAATATAATCTTAAATTTATTCCTACTCAGGATGAGTTTGATAAGGCAGTATCTCTTTGTCCTGAGCCTTTCTGGACCAGAGAGGGGGTTCATCCCACAGAAGCGGGGCACGAGCTTTTAACAAGACTATGGTTGGATGCTTTTAATGAAATGATGAAATAAATTTGACCTTTTTGCATAGAAACAATTGACTCGGGATAATTTATATAGTAGAATAAAGATAGCTTTATTAAAGAAAGGAAGGATAATTATGAAAAAATATGTTTGCCCCTGTGGCTATGTTTACGATCCCGCTATAGGCGATCCTGATTCAGGAGTTGCTCCCGGAACTGCATGGGAGGATGTTCCTGAGGATTGGCTTTGCCCCGTTTGCGGACTTGGCAAAGACGCTTTTGAAGAAGAATAAAAAAAGAGGGAGCTTGGCTCCCTCTTTTTTTATCCTCTTTTTCTTATTTGTTTTTAGAATTTTTTACAACCAGCTTTGAAAGTGCAAAAAGTGCAATTACGTTGGGAAGTACCATTAAGTAGTTAAAGAAGTCTGTAAGCTCCCAAACAAGGTCGTTCTTTAAGCAAGAGCCTAAGAATATGAATAAAATTGCAACTACTGAATAAATCAAAGTTCCCACTTTGCTGTTCTTTGTAAGGAACTGACTGTTGATCTTACCAAAGAAGTTCCAGCTTAAAATTGTTGTGAAAGCAAAGAAGAACAGACAAACTGCTACAAATCCGCTTCCCACACTGCTTAAGAATGAGGGGAATCCTTCTGCCATTGCCACCTGCATTGCATTTGTCTTTGCAACGCCCTGCCAAGCTGTGCTTCCGTTTGCATAGAGAACTGTTATTACAACTAAAGCTGTCATGGTTAATACTATGAATGTGTCAATGAACACACCAATCATAGCAACTACACCCTGGTCGTGAGGCTTTGCCACATTTGCTGTTGCATGAGCGTGAGGTGTTGAACCCATACCTGCTTCGTTGGAGAAAAGTCCTCTCTTCGCACCCTGGCTGATAGCTGTTTTAAGTGCTGCACCGAAGGTACCACCGATTATAGCCTGAGGTGTAAAGGCATATTTGAATATCATACCAAATGTGCCGGGAACATCCTTAATGTTTGTAGCCAAAACAATAAGTCCGCCGATTAAGAACAAGGTAGCCATAATGGGAACGATTTTTTCCGCAACAGATGCAATTCTCTTTATACCGCCAATGAAGATGCTTGCACAGATTACTGCAAGAATGAGACCTGTAATCCATGCTTCAATTCCGAAAGCAGATTTGAAGTTTTCAGCAATGGAGTTAGACTGTACCATGGAGCCCATGAATCCTAATGCAAGTATGCAGGCAACAGCAAAGAATACAGAAAGGAATTTACCAAAACCTCCTGTAAATGCCTTTTTTATGTAATAAACAGGTCCGCCGTGAATATCGCCCTTTTCGTCAACTTCCCTGGTTTCCTGAGCAAGAACAGCTTCTGCATAAATCGTTGCCATTCCGAAGAATGCAATAACCCACATCCAGAAAATGGCACCGGGTCCGCCGGCTAAAATAGCACCTGAAGCACCAACTATATTACCGGTACCAACCTGAGCTGCAATTGCTGTTGCCAGAGCCTGGAATGAGCTTAAGCCAGACTCCTGTTTTCCACCGAAAAGCTTAATGTTTCCAAAAACCTTTTTCATTCCTTCGCCAAAGCATCTAACCTGAACGAAGCGTGTTTTTATTGTAAACCAGATTCCGGTGCCTACCAAAAGGAATATCAGAAGATAGTCCGTAAGCCAACCGTTAAGCTTTACAATAATTTCTAATAACTGATCCATAATTTTTCCTCCCTAAAAAAATAAGTTATGGTTTAAACACCCATAACTCTAAAGAAAAAAGACATAAAAGTAAATCTTTTTGCTCTGTCCTTTTGCCTGAGAGTTTCAGCTTTCGCCTTGCACCTTCGGCACTCAATTAAGAGATTCTCCAGAGTTCCCTACACTTTCAGTTTTAATCCTGAAAGTTTCAAACAGGTATTTAATTAAAGAGAGTATAACATAATACGACAAAAAAGTCAAGGGTTAACCTTGACTTTTTTAAACTGATGGAACTCTAACTCCGGCTTAAGCTTTTTCTGTGCTTTCTTTTCTTATCTGCGCTCTCTTTATTTTTCCGCCGATAGTTTTGGGAAGCTCGTCGCAGAATTCTACTATTCTGGGATATTTATAAGGAGCTGTTGCCTTTTTAACGTGATTCTGAAGTTCTTTCACAAGCTCTTCCGATGGGGTGTAGCCCTTGGCAAGAACAACCGTAGCTTTTACAACCTGTCCTCTTACGGGGTCAGGCGCGGCCGTAATAGCACACTCCAAAACTGCAGGATGCTCGATTAAGGCGCTTTCTACCTCAAAAGGACCGATTCTGTATCCCGAGCATTTTATAACATCATCGTGTCTTCCCACGAAATAGAAATAGCCATTGTTATCAGCCCAGGCAACATCCTTTAAGTTATAGTCACCGCTGCCAAAAGCCTCATTAGTTTGCTCTTCATTTTTATAATAGCCTACAAAAAGACCAACGGGGGGATTATTAACTACATCGCAAATTACGATTTCGCCCTCTTCACCCCTCTGGCATTCCTCTCCGGATTCTCCGATTAAACGAAGGTCATATATAGGAGAAGGCTTTCCCATAGCTCCGGGAATAGGGGGAAACCACTGGAAATCTGCCAGAAGAACTGTCCCCTCTGTCTGCCCGAAGCCTGTTTTGATTTCTCCGCCGGTAACTTCCTTCCAGCGGTTAAATACTTCCGGATTTAAAGGCTCGCCTGCCGTTGCCCAGTTTTTAACGGATGATAAATCAAAACTTTTAACATCCTCCTGAAGCATAAAGCGATACATTGTGGGAGGTGCGCAGAAAGTAGTGAGCTTATATTTTTCCATAACGGAAAGAAGCTTTTTAGGTACAAACTTATCCATGTCATAGCAGAAAATTGTGGCTCCGCAAATCCACTGACCGTAAATTTTCCCCCATCCGAACTTTGCCCAGCCTGAATCTGAAACGCTCATGTGAAGCTTATTTTCTTCAACCCTTTGCCAGTATTTTGCAGTTACGATATGTCCCAAGGGATGCAGATAATTGTGCATTACCATTTTGGGCATGCCTGTTGTTCCAGAGGTGAAATATATCTGCATGATGTCTTTTCCGCCTGCGGAATTTTCATCACGCAGGAATACATCGCTCTCTTTTTCCATTTCCCTGTTGAAATTTATCCACCCCTCTTTTTCCTTGTCCCCAACTATTAAATAGCGGGTAACTCCGGGCATTTCGCTTCTTGCAAGGTTAATCTGCTCATTTACATAATCGTCCTCGATTGAAATAATCATAGATGCCCCTGAAGCATTGGCACGGTAGGCAATATCCTTTTTGGTGAGCTGAAGTGTAGCAGGAATGAATTTAACTCCAAGCTTCATCAAGCCCACTGCCGAAACCCAGTATTCCCAGCGGCGGCGAAGTATTAAAATGGCCACATCGCCCTTTTTAAGACCCAGCGACTTAAAATAGTTTGCTGCCTTGGCGGAAAGAAGGCTCATATCCTTATATGTAAAAACTTTCTCTTCCCCGTGGTCATTGCACCACAAAAGAGCCCTGTTATCCCCTTTTTCTTCTGCCCAGCCGTCAACTATATCGAAAGCGAAGTTAAAGTTTTCAGGGTAATTTACTTTATAATTGGATTTAAAATCCTCGTAGGATTCAAATTCCGTTCTCGGTAAAAATCTTTCAAGCATAAATATCCTCCTACTCGGCAATTACAGTTAAAAATCTTGCCTTGATATCCCCATAACAACGCTGTCCGTGCTCATATGTGGGATTGAAATAAATGCAGTCACCGGGGTTTAATATAATGGATTTTCCATCAAACACAAGTTCAATCTGTCCTTCTAAAACCATGTTGAATTCCTGACCCGAATGGCTTACCAGTGCTGCAGGCTCATCCGATGGTTCCAAGGTTACCAAAAGAGGCTGCATAATCTTTCCCACATAACGGAACGCCAGATCCTCAAAGTGATAGCCGGGATAGCGCTTTATCTCTTCCCCATCACCACGTCGCACAAGCTGATAGGTACTGAGCCTTGCGGAACGGCCTGTTATAATTTCCGCAAAATCCACGCCGAATTTATTGGCGATGGCATAAATTGTGCTTATGGGAATGTCCTCTCCCGATTCTTCGTACTTTTTGTACTGTTCTATATCAAAGGAGAGCTCACTGCAGAGTTCTTCCACGGTATATCCGCAAGCCTCACGAAGTCCTTTTAATCTTTCCGCAATTTCGTTTATTTCTTTATTCATGAAAATGCCCTCCTTATTTTAATTTAATTATTATATCACACTTTTGGGGGAATGTCAATTTATAGGGTAAAAAAGAGGAAGTAAAAAATTTACTCCCTCTCTTTTGTTATCCGATATTCTTTTCAAGTCTCAACTTATCTGCAATTAAGGCGATGAATTCCGAATTTGTGGGCTTTCCCTTTAATGTACTTACGGTGTAGCCGAAAAGCTTGTAGAAAAACTCCTCATTTCCCCTTGTGCATGCCACTTCAATGGCATGGCGGATCGCTCTTTCAACCCTCGACGCCGTGGTCTTGTGTCTTTTTGCCACCATGGGATAAAGCTGTTTTGTAACTGCGTGCATAAGCTCATTGTCATGCACCGTCATCATTATGGCATCCCTTAAATACTGATAGCCTTTTATGTTGGCGGGGATTCCCACATCATGGATTACTCCCGTTACCTTTAATTCCAGTCTGTTGTCCTCCTCTTCCTTGACATTTTCTTCCCTATGCCCTGAAAAGCTCCGACAAAGCATCTTTATTCTTTCAAACAATGTTTCATATGATGCAGGCTTGGTCATGTAATAGTCAGCTCCGTATAAGGATACCATGTTCGATACATATTCTCCCGAAAGAGCAGAAAGCACCACTATCGCAGGCTTTTTTGCACATTTGCTTAAGGCTTTAAGAACTCCGATTCCATCCATTACGGGCATTACTATATCAAGAATTATGGCATCGGGTGAAAGAAGGCTTATTTTCTCAAGTCCCTCTTTTCCGTTCTGGGCAAAGCCCACTATCTCAATTTCTTCTCTGCCCTCTTTTATGTGACTTTTAATTCCCTCTTCAATCTCCCTGTTGTCATCAATTACCAAAACCTTTACCTTTTCATTCATTTTTTTACAAGTCCTTTCTTCATTTAATTTCATTTTTCTTCTGTTTTTTATTCTTTCATTGTCTTAATTGCATTTTACCATAAATTACCAATTTTTGCAAGAAGTTTTTTCCATTTTTTACCATTTTTGTTCGACATATTTTTCTTGTCTATAACTTGTTATAATTCACGGGACTTTTAAAATACAAAAACGGCTTGCAAATATGCAAGCCGTTTTATAGAAAAATAAAAGCCGTAGGTTAAACCCTACGGCTTGGTCTGAGTGGGGAGACTCTCACCTCCCGGCCTCTCTGCCCCCATTCAAGCACGCTTCCGTTTGCGGTGCCCGATTTTGTTTTTTCGCTTCCGCTCACAAAATCGACCGCGGCACAACCCTGCGCCCTCCCTTCATCGTCCACCGGACGCGGTCGGGCTCGGTTCCAATCAGCGCCACGCGCAGATTGTTAGCGCGTATATTCTCTATCAAAAAAATAAAAAAGCCGTAGGTTAAACCCTACGGCTTGGTCTGAGTGGGGAGACTCGAACTCCCGGCCTCTTGAACCCCATTCAAGCACGCTACCAATCTGCGCTACACCCAGATATTCTTTTTCAAACGCAAAAGTGATTATACCATATAAAAAATGATTTGTCAAGTACAAAATTAACATAATTCGAAGAAAAATTACAGTCCGCAAAATGCGGACTGTAATTTTATTTTAAGTAAAGAGTTTCTCGCAAAACTCCCGTAAATAAAATCCTTTGTTGGATTTTGCAAAACACCCTTCGTGTTTTGCTTTTTGTGTTTCACTCGCTAAAATGCTTTTCGCATTTTTTCACGCTCGCAAAACTCCCGTAAATAAAATCCTTTGTTGGATTTTATTTACTCGAAATCAAAATCGGGTTTTACGGGTACACCGGTCTTTGCAGATTCAACGATAGCAAAGCAGGTAGCTGCAGAACGTCCGCCCTCTTCAACAGACATCATGAACTCTTCGCCCTTCTGGATTGCATCTAAGAATACGCAAATTTCTTCACCGGCATTGTGGTTGTTAACTTCAACGGGAATTACTTCAGCAGGCTGAATAGTAACTTCTCTTTCATCAACAGTGAAAAGCTGCATTGTATCAGATGTATTGTCGCAGATGATTGTACCCTTTGTACCGTAAATTACTGTACGCATGGTGTAGTCTCTCTTACATCCTGTGGATACGAATACCTTACCGATTGCACCATTCGGGAACTTCATAACAGATACTGTTGCGTCGTCATAGGGAACTGTGGGAAGAAGCTTATGAGAACCATAAGCGAATACTTCTGAAGGGTCTCCAGCAATCCAGCGGATTAAGTCAACAGCATGGCAACCGCCACCTACAACACCGTGTCTTAAGGGGTCAGATCTCCAAGCCTGTCTGTCAGATACGATTGTCATATAGTCATGAGCATATTCAGATTCTATGTAGTAAACTTCGCCGATCTTGCCGCTTTCAACAAGCTCTTTAGCCTTTACGAAAGCAGGAGTGAATCTGCAGATCTGTCCAACCATGCAACGAGCCTTTCCTGCATGAGAAGCCTTAACCATAGCCTTAACGTCTTCCTTTGTTAAAGCAACGGGCTTTTCACATAAAACGTGCTTGCCTGCAGCGAGGAATTCCTCGGTAAGAGGTCTGTGAAGCTGGTCGGGAAGAGCAAGTACAACCGCATCAATGTCAGGATTGTTCAAAACATCCTTATAATCTGTAAATCTCTTTTCCTCGGGAATATTGTACTTTTCTCCCTTTTCTTTTAATCTTTCGGGCCATGTATCGCAGATTGCACCGATTTCAACATCTCTTGAAAGAGCACCCTCCAAATGGAATGTACCGAAAGATAAACCGATAATACCAATTACTAATTTTCCGTCTTTCATAACACTACCTCCAAATATTTTTATTTGTTGTGCAAGGAAATTATATCAAATTAAGCAAGACAAAGCAATAGTTTTTAGATAAAAAGAATTGTAAAATCAATAAAAAATTTCGTTTTTTTAATGATTTTTTGCAAATTTAAGTTGATTTCACAAAAAATAAATGGTAATATAGTTTTGTAAAATCGAAAAAGGAGGATAAATTATGACCAGACTTGAAGACATAATTGACAGTATTTATGAACTTACGGGAATGGATATAGCTATCCTTGATACCAGAAAAAGAATCGTAATAAGAAGATATACAGAAAGCAGAATATGTGCCTATATACACAGATCACACAAATGCTTTGAAAGATGCTTGCTTTCCGATAACACAAGACTTTCAGAGGCAAAAGAAAGAATAATATCCTATAAATGCCCTTTCGGGGTTTACGAAATAATCTCCCCTCTCAAAATAGAAGGAAGATTTTCAGGCTATCTCTTTTTAAGCCTTGGAATTGAAGATGGCGAAGACGCCAAAGCAAAGGTCATATCCACGGTAAAGGAGCTTTATTCTGCCCTCAACGAAGCTGTTTTGAGCGAAGCTATTGATAAAAGCAAAAGATATACAAAAGAACAGGTGGAAGCCTATACCAATTTAGTTCCCCTGATTGCAGATTTTATAGAAAGTAACAATCTTTTTTCAGAGGGCCGTTCCATCGGCGAGCTTACTAAGCATTATATAAGAGAAAATCTGTCCCAGAAAATAACCCTGGCTGAAATAAGCTTAAATCTCCATTACAGCACCGTTACCTTAACTGAGCACTTTAAAAAGGAATTCGGCATAACAATCATGGATTACGTTATGCAAAAAAGAATGAAAAAAGCAAGACAGATGCTTGAAAACGGAGAATATTCCGTGGGGGATGTTGGTAAAGCCTGCGGTTTTCCCGAGGCGGGATATTTTACCAGATGCTATAAAAATTATTATGGGGAGAACCCCAAAATCCACCGAAAGAAAAAATCAAATTAAAAGGTAGTGCTCCGAGTTGGAGCACTGCCTTTTTTGATAAGTTCTTTTGATATAACTTCAGTGGACGCCAATACAAATATTGTATTTATCAGCATTCAATTGTCTTGGCCTTCTCAAAGTCTGCCTTGATTTCATCGGAAGGTTCTTTTGTTACAAACATCTGAATTTTCTGAGGATTCATTACTTTCATCTACCAATTGCACTCTCTTAAGAGTAATTAAAAGTCGTTATATCATACTTTCATGTAAAAGTATACATCTTTTTGTAAAAAATTCAAATTTTTTTAAAACCTTCCATAAGAAAGGCTATTTCCCCTTGACTTTTATAAGAAAATCCCGTATAATTATTACATAATTTAAATGTATCGGGATGTAGCGTAGGGTGGCAATCGCATCTGCTTTGGGCAACAAGGTCGAGTGCCGATGGTATCGGATAAAACGAGAGCTTGTTGGCGCAGCGGTCAAAATTGTCAGCGGAAGCGGAAAGACAATTTTGGGAACCGCAAGGTGGCGGCGTAGCCGAGAGGGCCGTAGGGAACCTGCGGCATATAAATGTAACAACTTAATATCGGGATGTAGCGCAGTTTGGTAGCGCATCTGCTTTGGGAGCAGAGGGCCGCAGGTTCAAATCCTGTCATCCCGACCAAAAAAAGGAAGAACCCGCCAAGGGTTCTTTCTTTTTTATGTTAATGCAAGGATTTGAACCTTAAGAAGGTTTTTGCGTATAAAAACGATTAAATATCGTTTTTAGCAAAAAGCTGCGATGTCCGGTACCGAAATGCAAAGCATTTGGGTGGACAAGCTGGGCAGATTGCAAAGCAATATGCTATCCTGTCATCCCGACCACGTCGAAGCAAAGGTGAGCTTTGCTTCGATTTTTTATGCTAAAAAATTCTTCCGCCCGCTCCCTTGCTTCTCCTTTTCACAAAAAGTCTCGCTGACGCTAACAACTTTTTGTGTGTTTACCGCCCGCCAAGGGTTCTTTCTTTTTTATGTTAATGCAAGGATTTGAACCTTAAGAAGG
The DNA here is from genome assembly GCA_045123995.1 of Clostridia bacterium. Taxonomy (GTDB): domain Bacteria; phylum Bacillota; class Clostridia; order CAKSNL01; family HGM11501; genus HGM11501. The sequence goes on along the minus strand of JBGVKY010000015.1, from coordinate 27,896 downwards.
TTTTGCCGTGAACACCCAGACAAATTACCTCGCTGTTCCTTTAATAATCGGCGAAAGCTTTTTGTAAATCAAAAGGGTTATTACAGCAAGAAGCGTGCCCTTTGCTATATTAAAGGGCGTAATTAAGGTAAGTACCATGCTCATCATTGCTTCCTTTGTCAGGTGCATTTCGAAAAGCTTTGAATAAAAAGGAAGCATTACAAAGTAATTTACAAAAGCTGCCACTAAAGAATATATAACCGTGGCAAAAGAAAAGCCTATGACCGCTCCCTTTTTGGTCTTCATTCTTTTATAAACCAAACCCAATACCAGAACATAAACCCCATTTACGCAGAAGTTTGCCAGCTCTCCCACATATCCTGTGGAGCTCATCATGCAGTGGAGCAGATTTTTTATAAGTTCCACCAAAACCCCGCACAAGGGTCCCAATGAAAGCGTGCCGATGATTGCCGGCAAGTCAGAAAATTCAATTTCCAGAAAGCCGCCCACCTTAAGTCCCATAACGCTTCCCAAAACCTGAAGCACAAAGGCAAAAGCAGAAAGCATTGCGGTAATTGTCATAATTCTTGTTCTTTTCATAAAATCCTCTTTCCGGTCTGAATGGAAAATGCCCTTTTGCAAAACGCAAAAGGGCATACTTAAAAGCAACTTTTTGTTCCTTTATCCGGACTTTAAGCAAATGAGCCAGTATCATTATCTCGTTTGCTAACCGTCGGTTCGGGAATCTAACCCAAATCAGCTTTCGCTCTCGGACTCGTAGGCTTAAATGCCTCTTTACCGCCGGTGAGGAATTCCACCTCGCCCCAAAACAAACCTATTTTTTATATTTTATTTAATGCTTGATAAAATTATCTTTGTGAGCTCAACAGGATCAACAATCTTGCCATCCTTATAAACTCTCATATTGCCTGATGCAATTTCGTCAATCAAGATAACTTCATTATTATTATATCCGAATTCGAACTTTATGTCCCAAAGGTCGAGACCCATTTTCTTAAGATCATCTGCAACTATTTTTGTGATTTTTAAAGTCTGCTCCTTCATGCTCTTAAACTGTTCTTCTGTCATTACACCAAGAGCAGCAAGACCTTCACTTGTAACTAAGGGATCGCCCTTTTCGTCATTCTTGAAGGTACACTCAACATATCCGCCGGGAAGAGGTGTTCCGTCAGCTATATATTCCCCGTATCTTCTTATAAAGCTTCCTGTTGCAACGAGACGGCAGATAACTTCAAGGCCATGGCCGAAAACTTTACCGGGTAAAACCTCCATTGTTGCATCTTCGATATTTGCACTTACATAGTGAGTCTTTATTCCGGCATCTTTCAAAAGCTCGAAATAGTGAATTGATGTTTCAAGATTTGCCTTGCCGATACCCTCGATTGTAAGACCTACTGTATTTTCGCCGGGATCAAAAACCCCGTCTTTTCCTGTGCAGTCATCTTTGAACTTAAGCATTACATTGCCGTTTTCCAAAGAGTAAACGTCTTTTGTTTTTCCTTCGTAGATTTTCTTCATACAAAATGCACCTCTCTATTTATAAAACTTTTTCCATTTTCTATTATTTTATCACAAAAATCCCATTTTGCATAGAGTTTTTTTGAAAAAATCTTTAATTCAATCTCTCGAATATTTTATTTAAAAAAACACTTGACATTCATTTTCTCTTGTGGTATACTCTGTTAGTACAACAAGCAGAAGCTTCCACTTCTCACCGGCTGCCATAGCAGATTCGGTAAATACTTATGATTTTTTCATGTGTATTTTTCTGCGGTGGGATTCTGCCGCAGATTTTTATTTTTTCGGAGGTGTTTTTTATCAGTATCAAGGAATTGATGATCAATGAAGAAATTACAGCAAAAAGCGTAAGACTCATAGGCAACGACGGAGAACAGCTGGGCATTTTGGATATTGCCGAGGCACAGGCTCTGGCAGATGAAAAAGAGCTTGACCTGGTTTTAATGTCCCCCGGTGCAGAGCCTCCCGTGTGCAAAATCATGGATTACGGCAAGTACCGCTTTGAACAGATGAAGAAAGAAAAGGAAAACCGTAAAAACCAGCACATTGTTGATACGAAGGAAATCAAGATGACTCCTTCCATTGACACTCACGATTTTGAAACCAAGATGAATCACGCCAGAAAATTCTTAAACGGCGGCGATAAACTCAAGGTTACAATTCGTTTCAGAGGACGCGAAGTTAATCATTCTTTATTGGGACAGCAGCTTCTTGAGAGGGTAGCAGACACACTGTCAGAATGCGGCAACGTTGAAAAGAAGCCCAAGCTTGAGGGACGTAATATGTTTATGATTATATCCCCCATTGAAAAAAAGTAAATAAGGCCACAGAATTTCTGTTGCTTTAGATAAAAATCTAACTGAGAGGAGTTTATTACAATGCCCAAGATTAAGACGCACAGAGGCGCAGCAAAGCGTTTAAGATTAACCAAGAACGGCAAAATCAAGCGCGGAAAGGCTTTCAAGAGCCATATATTGAACAAGAAGAGCACTAAGAGAAAAAGAAGACTCAGAAAGGGCGGTTACTTAAGCATTCCCAATGCAAAGGTAATGAAGACCCTTATTCCCTACAAATAATAGCAGGAGGAAAAAAAGATGGCTAGAATTAAAGGCGCATTAAGCGCAAAGAAAAGACATAAGAAAGTACTTAAGCTGGCTAAAGGCTATATCGGTGCACGTTCCAAGCAGTACAGAGTTGCAAAGCAGTCTGTAATGAAGGCTCTTGATTATGCTTATATCGGAAGAAAGAATAAGAAGAGAGATTTCAGAAGAATCTGGATTACCAGAATCAGCGCAGCTTGCAAAATGAACGATATCAACTATTCAAGATTCATGAACGGTCTTAAGAAGGCTGACATCGCTCTTAACAGAAAAATGCTTTCTGAAATTGCTATAAACGATCCCGCAGCTTTCGCTGAGCTCGTTGCAAAGGCAAAAAGCGCACTTGCATAAAATATAAAAGCGAAGGGTTACCTTCGCTTTTTGTTTAGGAGATTTTTTATGTTACTCTTATCACCTAACAATGATAAAATTAAATACATCAAAAAGCTTTCCAAAAGGTCTTTCAGAGAAAAGGAAAATTCATTTATAATCGAGGGAAAAAGAAGCGTTTTAGACGCCGTAGAAAACGGAGCAGAAATTTCCTACATAATTGTAAGAGAGGGTGTTTTGCCCAACTTCCCCGGTGATATCCCCGTTTTTTCCACAGATGCAAAAACCTTTTCTGACATTACGGATACGGAGTCGCCGCAGGATATGCTGGCGGTGGCAAAGGCTAAGAGTTCTTCATTTTCCGACATAGTAAAAAAGGATCCCTCCCTTATTATCTATTTAGATCGACTTCAGGACCCCGGCAATTTAGGAACAATTATAAGAACTGCCGATGCCAGGGGCGATGCCGCCATTATCTTATCTAAAGAAACCGTGGATTTATTCAATCCGAAAACTGTCCGCTCTACCATGAGCTCAATTTTCAACCTTCCCATATTAAAAGATGCCGTGACAGAGGAAGTTTTCCCTTATCTTAAAGAAAGGGGCTATAGGATAATCTCGGGAGCTTTAGAAGATGATTCAAAAAACCTTTATTCCAGCGATTTAAAAGGCAAATGCGTAATTGTTATAGGAAATGAGGCAAACGGAGTTTCTCCTTACGTTTTAGAAAATTCCGATATAAAGTGCATCATTCCCATGAACGGCAAAGCAGAATCATTAAACGCCGCAATTTCCGCAGGAATTTTAATGTATGAACATTTAAGACAAAATTAAAAAAGGTTCGTAACTTAAAGTTACGAACCTTTTTATTATTCAAGTCCTTTAAGCTCTGCCTCGTTTATATTTTCATCCACAGGCTTTGCTTTTCCATTTCTTAAAATTTTAATTTCGTCTGCAGAAAAATCCTTTAAGTCAGAGGATTCACTGCCTTCAATTTTTACGGTAACAATCTTTCTTAAAAGGGCAATCTTTTCAACGGTACCTTTCTGTCCTCCGGGAATTTCAACCAAAGCGCCCACTTTCGGCATAACCTTTGTTAAATCCTCATAGGCTTCCTGCTCATATTTAAGACAGCACATGAGTCTTCCGCAGCTTCCGGAAATTTTAGTAGGATTTAAAGAAAGTCCCTGCTCTTTTGCCATTTTGATTGATACGGGCACGAAAGAATCAAGATACCCGTGGCAACAAAGGGTTCTGCCACAGATTCCGATGCCGCCAACCATTTTCGCCTCGTCGCGGACACCAATCTGGCGAAGCTCAATTCTTGTGCGGAAAACTCCTGCCAGTTCCCTTACCAGTTCACGGAAGTCAACTCTTCCATCTGCCGTAAAGTAAAAGAGCATATTGCTTCCGTCAAATGCACACTGCACATCAACCAGATTCATTTCAAGCTGATGCTCCTCTATTTTCTCCACGCATATCTTATATGCCTCGTCTTCTCTTTTATGATTTGACTCTATTTTCTTTATGTCTGCCTCGTCTGCTTTTCTTATAACCTTACGAAGAGGCTCTACAACCTGACAGGGCATAACCTCGTGGTTTTTCTGAGCAACAACGCCGTATTCTACACCACGGGCAGTATCAACGATAACATATTCGCCATCGCTGCATTCAATTCCGTCAGGATCAAAAAAGTATATCTTTCCTGCAGGTCTGAATCTTACTCCAACAACTCTAACCATGAATATCCTCCCACAATGCGAGCAAAAGATTTGTTATCCACAAATCGTAGTTCGCATTTTTTGATTTATCGTTTTTGGACTGCACCATCCTATAAAGAGCCAGTGCAGCTCCTTTTTTGCTTATTTTTGAACAAAGCTTTCCGATTTCTTCCCTTTTATCTTCGTTAATGAGTTTATCTGAGCCCTCAGAGAAGGCAGCTATGTCTCTCATGAAAGAGAGAGTTATATCAAAAATCAAAGGTTCCTTATCGGGGTTTGCCTTAAAAAAGTCCACCAGCTTAAAGGCACTTAATTTACTTTCCCCAAAGGAAAATAAAAGTTTTAACACCTCTTCCCTTAAGGAAGCAAACTCTCCATCTTCTGCCAACGCCACGGCTTTCCCGATTATTCCACCGGAAAATTCAGCCAGAAATGAAGCTCTTTCACCTTTTTGCATATAGGTCTTTTTAATAAATTCCTCTATCTCCTCTTTGGGCGCAGGATTTAAGGAATAAACCGCTGCCCTTGACCTTATGGTAGGAAGTAGTGACGAGGGATTTTTTACTGCCAGAATTATAATTCCGTAGGGAGGCGGTTCTTCAAAACTTTTAAGCATTGCATTTTGAGCCGTAGCTTCACAAAGGTCTGCCTCCGGAACAAAAATTATCTTTTTATCCGAAATAAGCGGCTTTACATAAAGGTCTGAAAAAGCCTCTCTTATTTTTCCCACGCTTATGGTTTTTTTACCCATCTCCGGCCCCACCTCCATATAATCGGGGTGGTTTTTAGTCTGATGCTTTATGCATGAGGGACATTTTCCGCATGGCGCATCATCGCTTTCACAATGGATTGCCATGGCAAAATAGCGGGCAAGAGTTCTCTTTCCTATTCCCTCGGGCCCCTCGAATATATTGGCGTGAAAAATAGCGTCATTTTTTATGAGATATTTAATTCTTTTTTTAATATCCTCATGTATCATACTCAATAACCTTTAGTATCTCCCAGCGAATCATCATTTTCTATCCATTCAGAAACTAAAATTTCAGTGAATTTATCTTCTGTGTTTCTGACTATAACCTTTTCTATCCCTGCATTTATTACCATTCTTTTACACATAGCACAGCTGCTTGCATCAGGAACAAGCTCACCCGTTACTGCGTCTTTTCCTACCAGGTAAAGGGTTGCACCAATCATATCTTTTCTTGGAGCACTTATAATGGCGTTTGCCTCAGAATGTACACTTCTGCACATTTCGTATCTTTCGCCTCTGGGAACATTGAGCTTTGCTCGACGGCAATATCCCAAATCAAGGCAATTCTGTCTTCCCCTGGGTGCTCCTGTGTATCCTGTTGAAATTATCTCGTCATTTTTTACGATTATAGAACCATAATTTCTGCGAAGACAGGTTCCTCTCTCTAAGACAGTCTGTGCAATATCAAGATAATAATTATGTTTATCCCGTCTTTCCATTTTTCTCACTCCTTAAAAACTTTAGTGTACATCTCGGAGAAATCTTCCGCTCTGTCCACTTTTACTTCTTCACCTAAGTCACCGAGGCTATAATCCTTACTCTCTATTTCTGAAAGCTCTTCTTTAAGGTTTTCGTAAATATCCACCGGAGGTTTTATCTGTGCTTCTTTTAATGTTACACTTTCAATTCCCATATGAGCAGCTTCTTTTTTCAGTATCGGATAGATTTTATCCATCAGGGCTTTTCCGCTTCCCATTAAAACATGCTTTATCATAAGTCCTGCAACGGGGATTTTCTCATACTCGGGACAGAGTGTTGCGCAAACCAGGGCAAAGCTCTTAACATCACTTAAAATGTTTTCTTCCGTTGCCTCACAGCTTTTAACCTTGGATTCAAACCCTGAGATAACACACTTTAATCCCTTATAGGAAACCCAGATATCCTCCGTCTCAAAGCCCCCCAGAGAAAGGGGCTTATCAGAGGCGTGGAGATTATATAAAACCTCGGCTAAATTAACTATAAACTTAACCCTCTGCTCTGTGTAGAGATTTGAAAAATCTTCAAATGAAAGACTTACAAAGCCCTCGGGCACACTGGTTTTTACGAAGATTATATTGTTCCCGTCCTGGTGGCTTATAATCTCAGGCTTCAAAACCTTTTTGCAGGAAGAAAAACGCTGTTTTAAATCTTCTGTTTCTAAAAATTCAAAAACCTCATCTCCCAGCTCTGATCGATGAAGAACATACTGTGCAACCAGTGCAAAACCGCCCTCTTCCTCGCTTGCCAGATAAACTTTATCGTAAGCGGTATCCATTTCAAAGCTTTTTTTCACACTTATGATGCTGCATTTTCCTACGGGAAGATTATCTTCTGAATATTCCTCGCTTTCCAGATGATAATAACGCATAACCATGCCGAAAAAAGCGATGACCTTTTCCACCAGTGTTTTTGTATCCAGCTCTTTATCTCCCGCAGTGGGATTTTCCGCCAGATAAGCAGCGTAACGGAGGTCGTCCAAAACTCCTTTTTCGTACTTACTTATTACACCGTAGGAATATGCCTTGCCTATCATATTTATAAGGGTTAAATCCCCCGGGTGGTCAAAGGCAATATCGTTATCGCCGCATATTACGGCAAGAAAGGTATTTAGTGCCTTTTTATACAAAATTGCCGCCTTTTTCGGGAAAGTCTTCAAGAAAGCTTCCGCCTCTATACAATTTTTTGCAAGATGCCCATTTACTTTCATAAGACTGTCATAGTTTGTTTTCATTATTACCTACCTTTCTCCTTAAGAGAAAATCTTATTTGGCAACGATATTTACGAGCTTGCCCGGAACAACGATTACTTTCATAATTGTTTTTCCTGAAAGTGCCTCTTTGACCTTTTCGTCAGAAAGAGCAGCCTCCTTTACTGTATCTTCGGAAGCATCCGATGCTACCATAATTTTTGCCTTGATTTTTCCCTGTATCTGTACTGCCAGTTCAACCTGGTCGTCAACGGTCTTTTCCTCGTCATACTTGGGCCATGTGGTATCGGACAGAACTCCACCGAAGGAAAGTTCTTCCCAGAGTTCTTCTGTGATATGAGGAGCAAAGGGATTTAAGAGAGTTATCAGAGTCTTGTATTCTCCCCTGGTAACACTTCCCTTTTTGTAAAATTCGTTAACAAGAGCCATCAATGCGGCAATAGCAGTATTGAATTTAATCTTTTCTATATCTTCGGTAACCTTTTTAATGGTTTTATGCATGGAGGTTTCCATGTCGGAGGAATAACAATCTCCTTCTTTTACCATTTCTTTTAAGTTCCATACCCTGTCTAAGAACTTATGACAACCTGAAAGACCCTGAGTTGACCAGGGAGTTGCCTGATCGAATGCACCGATGAAAAGCTCATAGGTTCTGAAAGCGTCTGCACCGTAGGTTTCAACCATTTCGTCGGGATTTACAACATTTCCTCTGGACTTGGACATCTTTTCGCCGTTTTCACCCAAAATCATACCATGTGAGCTTCTCTTTGCATAGGGCTCCTTGGTGGGAACAACGCCGATGTCATATAAGAATTTATGCCAGAATCTTGAATAGAGCAAATGAAGTGTTGTATGCTCCATTCCGCCATTATACCAGTCAACGGGCATCCAGTAATCAAGAGCTTCCTTGGAAGCTAAAGCATCATTGTTCTTGGGGTCTGTATATCTTAAGAAATACCAGGATGAACCTGCCCACTGGGGCATAGTATCCGTTTCTCTCTTTGCTTTCTTTCCGCACTTGGGGCAAGTGGTATTTACCCACTCTTCACAGTTATTAAGAGGAGATTCTCCGTTCTGACCGGGCTCAAACTTCTCGATATCGGGAAGTGTAAGGGGCAGATTTTCATAGGGGATGGGAACATATCCGCACTCGTCGCAATGAACAATGGGAATAGGCTCACCCCAGTATCTCTGGCGAGAGAATACCCAGTCACGAAGCTTGAAGTTTACTTTCTTTTCGCCTAATTTATTTTCTTCCAGCCATGCGATAATCTTCTTCTGGGCTTCTCTGCAGGAAAGACCTGTGAGAATTCCTGAATTTATCATGGTTCCTGTTTCAACATCAGTAAATGCTTCCTTTTCTATGTCGCAGTCCCCGTCTATAACCTGAATGATTTCTATACCGAACTTCTTTGCAAAGTCATAGTCTCTTGTATCATGAGCAGGAACCGCCATAATTGCACCTGTTCCGTAGGTCATCAAAACATAGTCGCTGGTCCAGATAGGAATTTTCTTTCCGTTTACGGGGTTTACTGCCATAAGACCAGAAAGTACAACACCTGTCTTATCCTTGGCAAGCTCCGTTCTTTCAAATTCTGACTTCTTGGCAGATTCTGCCTTGTAATTTAATACTTCGTCTATATTCGTAATTTTATCCTTGTACTTTTCAATATAAGGATGCTCGGGGGATACAACCATGTAGGTTGCTCCGTAGAGTGTATCAGGACGGGTGGTATAAACTCTCAGGGAATCTTCTGTTCCGTCAATGGCAAAGTCTACCTCCGCACCCTCAGAACGGCCTATCCAGTTTATCTGCTGAGCCTTTATTCTCTCTGCATAATCCAGTTCGTCCAAATCATCAAGAAGTCTTTGTGCATATTCTGTAATTTTAAGCATCCACTGGCTCTGCTGTTTCTGGATAACCTCTCCTCCGCAGCGTTCGCACTTACCGCCTACAACTTCTTCGTTGGCAAGTCCGCACTTACAGCCTGTGCACCAGTTAATGGGCATTTCCTTTTTATATGCAAGGCCTTTTTCGAACATTTTAAGGAAAATCCACTGACTCCACTTATAATATTCGGGGTCTGTAGTATTTATTTCTCTTGTCCAGTCAAAGGAAAAACCGATGGACTTAAGCTGACGCTTGAAGTTTGCAATATTCTTTGCTGTAATTATACTGGGGTGAATGTGGTTTTTAATTGCATAGTTTTCTGCAGGAAGACCGAAAGCATCCCAGCCGATGGCAAAAAGAACATTTTCTCCGTCAAGCCTTCTCTTTCTTGCCACAGAGTCTAAAGCTGTGTAGCTTCTGGGATGTCCTACATGAAGGCCCTGACCCGAAGGATAGGGGAATTCAACTAAAAGAAAGCTCTTTTTCTTGTCTTCTCCTGTCTTTGCAACGAAGGAACCTTTTTCGTCCCAGAAATCCTGCCATTTTTTGTCTATTTTCTTAAAATCGTACATTTTCACTACTTCCTTTCAACGATTGTTTATTCTTCTTTAGGTGCGTCTGCCCAGAGCCACTCTAAGCTGTAAAATTCTCTTGCTTCCTCGGAGAATATGTGAATAACCAGATCTCCGTAATCTAAAAGTATCCATCTGGCACTTTTATAACCCTCTATTCTTAATGGGTCAAAACCTGCTTTTCCCATGGCCTCTTCCACATAGTCGGATAAAGCCTTTACGTGAGGGCTTGAAGTTCCCGATGCAATAATGAAGCTGTCCGTAACTGATGATAGCTTCTCTAAGGAAAGAACCGTTACGTCTATTCCCTTTTTATCTTCCAGTACATTTTTTACCAAAGCTATTTTTTCTTTAATTTCCATTTTTTTAATCCTTTCGGCTTTCAATAAGGAAGTTTCTTGCCTTTACGGTGTCCGGATGCAAAAGTCCTCCCTTTTTAATTACATACTTTATGGTTCCCTCCATGGTCAAAATAAGAGCCTTGTCTATATCAGTATAGGAAAGAGCTCTTGCCTCATCAAGAAAGTCAAGGCCATATCTTCCGGGCTCAATCAAATCGGATAGAAATATTATCTTTGAAAAAAGGCTCATATCCTCTTTTCCCGTGGTATGATAGTAAACCGCGTCAAAAATTTCTTCGTCCGAAATTCCGTATCTGTCTTTTATAAGATGAGCACCCACATAAGCATGAAGAAGTGACGGCTCTTTTTTTGCCACATCATCAAGATTTATTTTGTAATAATCAGAAAGACGATAAAGCTCATCTGCAGGGAGATTTTTGGCGTTATCGTGCAAAAGGCCTGCGAGATATGCCTTTTCCCCCGAAAGATTATAATGCTCTGCCAGTTTTTTTGCAGTTTCAGCCACTCCCATGGTGTGGGCAAATCTTTTTTCCGTAAGGATTTTTTTAAGCTCTTTTATAAGTTCTTCCATTTTATCACCTGTAAAGCTTTTTATCACGGATATATTTTTCTGTCTTTTCACAAAGAAAGTCTTTAACACTTTCTCCCTTTTTTATTTTTTCTCTTATTTCGCTGGAGGAAATTAAAATCGGCTCTATATTTATTCCCAGAAAAGGAGGTAAAATATTTTCGCCCTCTCTTGTAAACACTATAAATTTACAAAGCTCCAAAAGCTCCTTTGATTTATACCATGAGGAAAAAACCTTATACTGGTCATCTCCCATAATGAAATATAATTCGTCTCCGGGATAAAATTCCTTAAATGCCGTAACCGTTTCAAAGGTATAGCATTTGGTTTCCTTTTTAATTTCAAAATCGGAAACGGAAAATCCCTCTATTCCTTCTGTGGCAAGGCAGGTCATTAAAAACCTTTCCTCCGGTGAAGACTCCAGCTCTTCCTTATGGGGACTTTTCCCTGACGGGATAAAAATTACTTCATCAAGCTCTTCTTTTTCCATGGCTATTTTTGCAATTTCAATATGGCCCTTGTGAATAGGGTCAAAGCTTCCGCCGAAAAGGGCAATTTTTCTCATTTGAGATACTTCCTCTTTTCCTTTTCCCTGTGAGGCTTATATAAAACAAAAACTCTTCCTATGCACTGCACAATATTGGAATTTGTATTGGCAGCAACCGTAACCGCCGCACTCTTTGTGGGAATATCAGCATTTTCAAGAATTTTTATTTTTATAAGCTCATTGGCCTCTAAGGCTTCATTAAGACTACGGCACACAGTTTCCGTGATGCCGCCTTTTCCAATCTGATAGGATGCGGAAATTGTATTTGCCGCACCTCTTAAATATGCTCTTTCTTTACTGGTTAACATAAACTACCTCAATCCATATAATCAAATTCAATATCCAATACTCTTACTGTGTCTCCCTCTTTACAACCTTCTTTTATAAGAGCATCAATTATGCCACGTCTTCTTAAGGTTCTCTGGAAGTAGGCAACAGATTCGTCATTTTCAAAATTTACACTGCCCACAAGGCGTTCCACAAAGGGCCCGTCCACATAATAAACTCCGCCCTCTTTTGTGACATTGAATTCGTCGGAGAATTCCTCCTCTAAATCATATGCCATTTCACTTTCGAAGACCGGAACGGGAGGCAGGTCTTTTAGCTTGCTTTCCACATAGTTAAGCAGCGGTGTAAGGCCCTGATTCGTCGCAGCTGATACCAAAAAGCAGGGGATGTCCCTTTCTTTAAGGTATTCTAAAAATTCATTTTTCATATCTTCGTCATAAACAATGTCGCTTTTATTAGCAGCCACAACCTGAGGAAGATTTGCCAGAGCAGGATTATACATTAAGAGCTCATTATTTATATCAAGAAAATCTTCTATGGGGTTTCGTCCCTCGCTGCCCGATACGTCAACCACATGAATTATTATCCTTGTTCTTTCAATATGTCTTAAAAAGTCGTGTCCCAGACCGAGACCCTGATGAGCTCCCTCAATTATTCCGGGAATGTCCGCCATTACAAAGCTTCTTCCCTCGCCCATAAATACAACTCCGAGATTTGGGGCAAGTGTGGTAAAGTGATAGTTGGCAATTTTTGGCTGTGCCTTTGTTACCATGGATAAAATTGTGCTTTTACCAACATTGGGAAATCCCACAAGTCCCACATCCGCTATCATTTTAAGCTCTAAGGTAACGGTCTGCTCCTTTGTTTTGATTCCGCTTTTTGCAAACTGGGGCGCCTGTCTTACGGGTGTTGCGAAATGCTGATTTCCAAATCCGCCGTTGCCGCCCTTTGCCACAACAATCCTTTTATTTTCACCGGTCATATCTGCAAGAATTTTGCCCGTTTCCTTGTCACGGATCAATGTTCCCTCAGGAACCCTTATAATTAAATCCTCACCGCTTTTACCGAAGCACTTTTTCGCCTTTCCGTCTTCGCCGTTTTCGGCAAAATACTTCCTTTTGAATTTAAAATCTGCCAGAGTGTTTACTTCAGGATCTGTCACGAAAACAATGTCTCCGCCGGATCCTCCGTCGCCTCCGTCAGGACCGCCTGCAGGCACATACATTTCTCTGCGGAAAGAAACCAGACCATTTCCGCCGTTGCCCGCTTTTATTAAAATTTCCGCTTTATCCTGAAACACTTTTAGTCTCTCCTTTTTAGCATACTATATCTATATTATTTTATATTAAAACCGTGATTTAGTCAAGTAAAACCAGCATATTTATGATAATTTTGTGAAAAATAATTCTATTGACTAACATAAACGAAAGTGATATAATTTTCATATAATAGTTTTGGAGGTGTTTTAATGGACGCGGACAGTAGTCGATTGTGTTTTTTTAATATTGCATTGTCGGAATGCGTCCATTTTTCTGCATAGGAAACTATGCAGTATCTTTTGTCGTCTTTCCGGCTTTGCGGAAAGGCGGTTTTTTTATGTTTGAACAGAATTTTTCAGAAACTTTGGAACTTTTGCTTTCCGAAAGAAGATTCTCTGAGCTTAAAGATTTTATAAAAGACTTAAATGAAGTTGACCTGGCAGAAGCTTTAGAAAATGTAAACGAGGATATGGCGGTTAAAATTTTCCGCATTATACCAAAGGAGCAGGCGGCGGAGGTTTTCGCCTCCATGAGCTCTGACCTTCAGGAGAGTATTGTAACAGCCATTACCGACAGGGAGCTTCAGAACATTTTGGATGAGCTTTTCTTGGATGATACCGTTGACCTTTTAGAGGAAATGCCTGCCAATGTGGTTAACAGAATTTTAAGACATACCAAGGCAGAAAAGAGAAATGCAATAAATCAGCTTCTTAAATATCATGAAGATTCGGCAGGAAGCTTAATGAACACCGAATTTATCGACCTTAAAAAGGAAATGACCGTTAAGGGTGCACTGGTTCATATAAGAAAATTCGGGGACAGCGTTGAAGATATTTCAACTTTTTACGTAACTGAAAAAAACAGAATTCTTTCTGGCGTTCTTACCTTAAAAGACATTATTTTAAGTCCCGAGGATGCACTGATTGAAGATATAATGACCCAGAAAGCCGTGTTCTGTCAGACCACAGACGACAAGGAAGATGTGGCGGCAATGTTTACTAAATACGGTCTTTTAGCAATGCCCGTGGTGGATAACGAAACCCGTCTTGTGGGTATCATAACCGTTGACGACGCAGTAACCGTAATTGAAGAAGAAACCACCGAGGACTTTGAAATTATGGCGGCAGTTACACCCTCTGAGGATTCCTATCTTAAGACAGGGGTTTTCAGACACTTTGCCAATAGAATTCCCTGGCTTTTGATACTTATGCTTTCTGCCACAGTTACCGGTGCCATTATTGATTCCTTTGAAGCTAAGCTTTCTGACCTTGCCTTTTTGATTGCCTTTATCCCCATGCTCATGAATACAGGCGGTAACTCAGGGTCCCAGACATCAATTCTGGTTATAAGAAGCCTTGCTCTTGGAGAAATAAAGGGACTGGACGTACTTAAGTCCTGGTTTAAGGAAATAAGGATTTCCCTTTTATGCGGAAGTGTTTTAGCTTTGGTAAATTTTGTAAGAATAGTTCTTGATAAATATTTTATTGGAAAAGATTTTCCCTTAGAGACTGTAATTGCCATGGCTTTATCTGTCAGCATAAGTCTTTTTGTAACAGTTGTTTTCGCAAAATCCATCGGCTGCCTACTTCCCATCGGCGCCAAGAAAATAGGGTTTGACCCTGCTATTATGGCATCTCCTTTCATCACAACCATTGTGGACTCAGTTTCTCTTTTGGTTTATTTCAAGGTTGCGCAAATTATTTTTAAGGTTTGATGCATAAAAAAACTCCCTATGGACATAATTTATGGTGTAAGGAGTGATTTTAATGATGATAGCAGATATAGTAGCTTTGGTGCTTGTAATCGTCGGCGCTGTGAACTGGGGTTCCATCGGCCTTTTTGAGGTGGATTTGGTAGCAACACTTTTCGGCGGACAGCTTGCTTTAATGAGCAGAATTATATATTCTCTCGTAGGTCTTGCAGGCATCTGGTGTATAACCCTCCTCTTTAAGGACAGAGGCGTTATCGCAGACGACAGAAAATAAAAACGGCACCTATCGGCAGAACGTGGAGTCTGCCGATTTTTTATTGCTTTTTTTGAGTTTTGTGGTATAATTAAACTACAGAAACAAAAAAGGAGATGATTTTTTGAAAACTTTTTCACGTCTTTTCTGTCTGGTATTTTTACTTTTTTCCTCCTTGTTTATATTTTCTTCTGCAAAAGAGGTGGAGGTTTTAATTCCCGACTACGAAGTACATATTGATAACGGCTCTATTTATTATAAAGATTCTTTATATCCCTTTTTGAATTATAAGGATATTACATATTTCCCTATGACTTATGACTATTGCCATGCCTTGAATCTGGCATCAGGCTATACTGAAAAGGACGGGCTTTTTATAGCTTTTAATCCCTATTATGACAACAGACTGATTTATCCTTTACCCATTTACGAAACCACAAAAAATAAAAGGGTAAACAAGGCGAAAATCGCAGACTATCCGATTTTTGTAAACGGCAGAAAAATTGATAACTCAAAGGAAGAATTCCCCTTGCTTAATTTCCGTGACGTAACCTATTTCCCCTTAACCTATAATTTTGCAACGGAGGATTTTTTCCTTGATATAACGTGGGAAAACAATTTACTTTCATTAAAATCAGGCTCCTACCGAAAATCGGGAGATGCATATTTTTCGGGAGGAGTTTATAAAGAAGATGATGGACTTTATCTTTCTATGGCAAAAAACACCGTAATCCCTCTTGAAGACGGTTCCTTTACCCAGGAAAACGACCACTGGTTTGACTATCTTGATTATGCCACGGGAAAGGTCACACGATATGACGAATTTGACGAAACGGCACATCATAATAAGGGCAGAAGCCAGGCCGAGTTTGAAATTATAGACGGCGTAGTTAACTATAAGGGCTTTTCCCTTCCGGAAATTGAAGTCAGAACAGAAGAAGAAATCCAAAAAACACCCGGATTTAGCCAGAGCTTATATGGCTTTACCCTCGTAAAAAACGGTGTGACTTTCCTTGAAGTGGAGCGTTCTGTAACAGAAATAAATGAATCTAACCAGTATTGGTCCCGAAATCAGTACCTTTATGTGCTGACGGACAAAGGGCCCGTACTTATCGGCTCCTTTATAACCCCATTCGAAGCAGTTATAATGGACGGTGACATTTACTTTTCCGCGAAAAGCTACGGGCAGACGGTTTCCAGGCACTATCGTTCCGACTACAAACTCTATAAAGTGTCAGAGGGCGAAAAATTCCTTGTAAACTCTCTTTTCCCGGATTATAATTCCATGAAGCTTTTAGGCCTTGCCAAGGGCAAATTATATCTGAAATGTGAATGGGCACCTTTCCCCGGAACTGACTCAGGTCATGAGGCCTCTCCCTTAAACGACGGTTACTTTACCTTTGACGGTAAAAGCCTTACGAAAATCCACCCCTGGATTTTTTCCTCCGAGGATATGCTTACTCCCGATGGGGACATTTATGCTGTTTCACAGATAAGACCTCTTTATAAACTGCCCCTTGGGGAATAGTACATAAAAACCCGCCGAACGGCGGGTTTTATTTGCGATTCGAGTTTTCCTTTGCTTTCGCAAAGTAAAACCCCCTGTAAATTTCCCTTCGGGCAAATTTTGCCTCGGACAAGTTCGGTTCCTTTCTTTTGAAATCTTTAATATAGGCTTGTGATAACCGATGCGATTCGAGTTTTCCTTTGCTTTCGCAAAGTAAAACCCCCTGTAAATTTCCCTTCGGGCAAATTTTGCCTCGGACAAGTTCGAATCGCTTCATTCAATATTAAAAAGGACACCGTCCCACAAGGGGACAGTGTCCTTTTTGGTATGCCCGATGCGATTCGAACGCACGACACATGGCGTCGGAGGCCATTGCTCTATCCAACTGAGCTACGGGCACATATTATTTTTCGGCGCTGTAAAAAAACTCCCGTCCGTCGGACAAAAGTATCCTATAAACCGCTCCCGCTTTTGATTCCGAAAATGCTCCGTCTTCAAATACCGGCAGATACCCTGCAGATATAGATGTTATCTTTTGACCGCTTATACCCTCTTTTATAAGAGCGGGTAAAACGGAGCTTACATGAACATTTTCACCTTTTCCCTCACCTGATTCGGTTATATAAAAAAGGGAACCCTCTGCACTTGCAAAACCGTCTTTATTTCCAACAGTTATACGGCTTTTAAAAACCTCAAAGCCCTTATGCATTGTTCTGAAAATATAGCCCCCCTTATATTTTGTCCTTACTGTATCTTTTAAATCAAAACCCATGGAAGAAAGCCATTTTTCCGCATCTTCAAGACTCTCTATCTCCCTTTTTTCGGTGATTTCAAAGCTGTTTTTGTTTATCCTTACCTGTCTTTTTTCTGTATAGAATTTATCCCCGTCCTTAAGATAGCCTTGTCCTAAAATATCACTTAAAAATTCTGCCTGGTTTGCCATGGAATTTCTGACGGTTACAGAGCCTATTTCCGGGGTTTCCTCTTCAATAATACCATCTGAAACCTCTATCCCTCTGTCCGAAAGGAGCTTTATGGTGTTTTGGACGGTGTTTTTATCCACCGCCACACTTTCTTTCTTCAAGGAGACATTCCACACCAGAAGGAAAAGGTCAATAACCAAAAACATGACTATTAAAGCTGTTTTCATTTTCGGCCAGTTCATAAAAAGTCCCCTTTCTTTATTATCAGTCAGTAATTACTGTTCTCTCTCCGTTTACCAGACCCGACCACACGGGGGATAAAATTTCACTTTCGCCCGTCTCCTCGTAAGATAAGAACATATCGTTAATCCACACAGGAATATCAGACTCCGAATTATCCAGCGCCACTTTATCTATGGCACCGTAAATATTCATAAGCTCTTTTTCTCTGCCTGTTTTTTCATATTCTCTTAAAAGCATGGAAAATTTCACTATGCTTCCGTTTTCCACTGTTATTTCAGCCGCATGGTTCATTTTCAATCCTTCTTTTTCAATCCTTGCGGTAATTGGTGTGCCCTCAAAGTAGTAGTCGAAGCCGAAATTAAAATCCCCTCCGCTTTCAAACAAAAGGTCTTTTGAAACGTTCATATTGAATTTATCTTCTGCCCCGGAGCTTTTATAGACCTTTCCCGAAAAACGGATTGCTCCGTTTAATGCCCCGTAAAGGGACTGACCTCCCTCAATGGGAATTCCGAAAGAGGGGGACAGAGCTTCAAACTCAATAAGACCGTTTTTATATATTTTAAGGGACGAATCGTTTTCAAGATAGATAACCGTTCCGTTAGAATCCACATAGCGTCTTATAGACTCGGGATTATAGCCGAACAGGGTTACAATTTCTTCGGGGATTTCTTCTCCCAGAGGATTTATACTTAAAATTTCCTCCCCCGAGGATATGGCGGTAGATGCCGAGTCTAAAACCAGAAAAGAATCCAGCAAGGTCTTGGTCTTTACCGGTGCGTCAGGAGAATCTATATCCATATTCATCTGAAGTGCCAGCATACAGCTTCTGTCCGCACTCACATCCTTTGCGGATTCTTGGAATATGTCAATGAGTTCAAGTGCCCTTTCATAGCCTACGCTATAGCGCATAACCGCCTGACTTTCATAGTCTACGGCAATAAATTCCACACTCTGACGTCCTGCAGGAAGTATGAAAAAGTCCCTTACTGCCGAAAGATTAGATAGCGCTCTTGAATCCTTTATTCCTGAAATCTGCCCGAAAAACTGGGGCGTTACCGCAACAGGATAGTTTATATATGCATACATAACCTGCTCATTTAACATCTGGCGAACATTTTCCTTTGCTAAAGGAAGCGTAGATTTAACCTCAAGCTTTCCCTCTAAAAAATCAGCCATAAAGCTTTTTATTTCCGAATAAACGCTGTCAAAGGTTTTATCTCCGTCATAAAATACTGCACTTGCTCCGGACCCGTCGGCAATTACGATTTTTCTTGCCTTTCCTAAGTTTTCCATGGGAAGGGAATATTCGTTTTTAAAAAATCCGCTTATAATCGGCCATTCTTTTACATTAGCAAAAAGGCTATAGCCGTCGGGCCATAACCTTTCAGTAATCCATGTTTTTGAAGTTAGATAAAGGCTCATAAAAACGAGCAATACCAGAATAAAACTCTTTATTCTTTCCTTCATAACCTCTCCCCGTTATCTTATCCAACCGTTAATCAGGCTCTTTATACTGTTAAACCAACCAAGGGACACGAGATTTATCTTAAAGAACACTCTCTGCACTCTTAAGTTATCGCTTGTAACTGCCTGAACTGCCAGATTGTTATCTCCGCTTTCAAGCTCAACGTTGAAGCAGAAAAGTCCGCTTGCACCAACTACAGTTTCAAGGACCTTTCCTTCAGCATCTGTCTTGGGATAATAAAGTCCGTCCTGGCTGTTATATGTAAGAACTGTAACCTTACAGTAAGGATCTGCTACTCCCGAAACCGGATAAACACTCTTATTGCTCTGGGACTGGGCATTTTCGGGCTTCTTTATAATCAAAATATTCGCTGCATTTCCCACGTCCTTATAGGCAACACCCGATGCAAGGCAGACTGCCGACATGGATAAAATCATTATTAAAACCATTAAAATACAAAGTATCTTCTTCAATATCGGCACCTCCTTTTATAGTATATTATGATTATAGCATATCAATGTTACAGAACCATTACACAGGATTTACTTTTGAATAACATATAAAAGCCAAGGGGAGTCTGTCCCCATAAGGCTTAATATGGCAGGGCAACTGTAACCTCTGTTCCCTTGTTTTCCTGGCTCACCAGAGTGATTTTACCCTTGTGTGCCTCAACAATTTCCTTGGCAATGGCAAGGCCCAGACCTGTTCCTCCCATGGAACGGCTTCTTGCCTTGTCAACCCTGTAAAATCGCTCAAAAATTCTTTCCGTATCCTCTTTCGGAATACCTATTCCGTTATCTTTAACCTTGATATAGAAATAAGAGTCGTCCTTTTCCGTGGAAACCTTTATTCTTCCGCCATCCTTTGTATATTTTATGGCGTTTCCCACGATATTGACCAGTACCTGCTCTATTCTGTCCTTGTCTCCAAGGATATTTTCATTGTCTGCCTTTATTTTTCTTATTATCACCTGGCTACGCTCTCTCGCCTGAATTTCCATTCTGTCACAAACTGAATTTGCAAGCTCCGAGGGATTAAAGGGAAGTTTCTTCATTTCCTTGTTGTTATCAAGTCTTGACAGTGCCAAAAGGTCGTGAACAAGCCTTGTCATTCTGTCCGCTTCTTCGTTGATTACGTTTAGGAAATGCTCTTCCGTTTCATCATGCTCCTTTAAAGAAAGTAGCGTCTCTGCATAGCTTTTAACAACGGTTATGGGTGTTCTTAGTTCGTGAGAAACGTTAGCAACAAATTCACGTCTCGCATCGTCAAGCTTTTGCTGACGGGTGTAGTCATGGAACACCGATACCACACCGTCTGACTTTCCGCTTTTAATTAAGGGTGCCAGATAAACCATAAAATGCTTATCTCCAAAAGTGATGGTCTTTTCCACCGGCTCAGGAGAAAGATATAAAAACTGTCCCAAATTAAAGTCTGTTCCCAGCTTTTCAAAAAATTCGTCGAACTTTAACTCTTCATCCTCTTTAATATCAAGCATTTTCCTTGCCGCAGGATTTATGTGAATGAGGTTTCCGTCGGAATTAAAGGCAATGACTCCGTCGGTCATATATAAAAGCACAGTTTCAACCTTGTTTTTTTCTGCCGCCATTTGCACGAGGCCTGTTTCTATTGCCTCAGACATATAGTTAAAGTCTCGGGTAAGGCTTCCGATTTCGTCGGTTCCCGTTATTTTAATCTTACCCGTGAATTTTCCCTCCGCCATCTGCGCTGCAGAAGCACGAAGTCTCTTTAAAGGGGCAATTAAATTTGATGACAGCAAAAATCCTAAAAATGCAGATATTACAAGGCCGATTAAAAGAGCTAAAAGCATGGTTTTAAGTATGCTTTTCATAACCTCATGCATTTCAACCTTGGTGTCTGTTACATATATGATGTATTTAACTTCATCTCCGATTTTTAAAGGCAGAGCATAATCCATTATATCCCCGTACATGTTTGCCCTGTTTCCAACACTTCCCGATAAGGCGGACAATACATTTTCTGTTATTTCAAAGCCCGAGGAAAGCTCCTTTCCCGAAAGGGAATAAAGAGGCTCTGCATCGTAGCCCGAAAGAACATATAAATCACGGTAGGAGTCAATTCCGACTCTTACAGAAAGTTTCTCCAAGAGACTTGTCAGCTCATAGAGGGACACATTAGATGCACTTTTCAGCTGTTCGGTCATGCTTTCGGTAAAGGTTGCCTCCTGCATATCCGTTACAAATTCTTCATGATAATAACGGGAAATTCCCGACGCGGAAAATATGGCAACAAAGACCATTACGCTTACTGTAAGTAAAATGAACAGTGTCAGTATTTTCCATTGTATACTGCTTTTAAACATAATTTTTATTCCTTTGAGAAATAGTAGCCCACACCGCGGCGTGTCATGATATATTTAGGTTCGGAGGCATCGTCCTCAATTTTTTCACGAAGACGTCTCACAGTCACGTCAACAGTTCTCATATCTCCGTAGTATTCATAGCCCCATACTTTCTCAAGAAGAATTTCTCTCGAGAAAATTCTGCCCGGAGCTTCTGCCAGATATTTTACAAGCTCAAATTCGCGCAAGGTCAAATCTATAATCTTGCCTGATTTTTTAAGCTCATAGCTTTCGGTATTTATTGTAATTTCCCCTATTTTTATGGTATTTTCTTCGTTATCAGGAACGCTCGGAACATTCGTTCTTCTTAAGTTTGCCTTGACTCTCGCCATAAGCTCACGCACTGAAAAAGGCTTTGTTACATAGTCGTCAGCGCCCAGCTCAAGGCCCAAAATCTTGTCGATTTCCTCGGTTCTTGCCGTAAGCATAACAATAGGAACTTCACTTTCTCTGCGGATTTTCTTACAAACCTCAAATCCATCCATTTTAGGTAGCATTACGTCAAGAAGTATAAGGTCGGGATTTAATTTAAGGGCAAGTGCTACCCCCTCTTCTCCGTCCATGGCAACCGCCACCTTATAGCCCTCTTTTTCAAGATTTATTTTAAGGATTTCGCCGATGGCTTTCTCATCGTCCACCACCAAAATTTTCTTTTCCATAAAGCACCCTCCTTAATATCCTAAACTCTCGTTTACTATAATAACCTTTATTCTGTTTTTCACTCTCTGGCGTCCGTGCACCACATAGCTTGCACAGATTCTTCCCTCAGAAGCACATCCCTCACACATATTTTCATCCTCTGCACCAAGGCATACGCCTTTGTTTGCACAGTAGGTTTCGCAATTCAATCTCTTTGCATTTTTGGGAGCGGCAATGGTTTTAACTCTTTTTTCTGCCTCTTTAAGATTTTTTACAATTTTATTCTTTCCTACAATGCAAATAACAGACTTGGGGCCAAAGAGCATGGCAGAAACTCTGTTTGCATTTCCGTCCACATTGTAAAGCTCACCGTTTTCCGTTACTGCGTTGGAGCTTACTATATAACTGTCGGCAAAAAAGCTTTTTCTGAAGATTTCCTCTATTTCACTTCTGTCAAGCCCCTCTTTATATCTGTCAAGAAATTCATAGTCGCCGTTTCTGAGCATATCTAAAACGCCCACTTCACTCAACGTGACAGAGCCTCCCACAGAAACGGTTTCGCCCTTTTCCAAAAGACTTTCTGTAAGAGAAAGTGCCTCTTTTCTGTCATTTACAAAATAGGCCTCCATATTATTTTTTCTCAAAGCTTCAAGAGTTTTTTCTATCATAAAAGCTCCTCCCAACCTTTTTTTACTGCTTCCTCCACCTCGGTAAATGCGGATTTTCCGCTTTTTTCAAGATGCAGAAGATATTCTATATTTCCGTTTTGCCCCTTTACGGGAGAATGGGTAAGTCCCGAAACGGAAAATCCTATTGCTTCACTGAATTTTACTATATCGTAAATCACATTTTCATGTACCTTTTTGTCTTTTACCACGCCTTTTTTCCCGACAAAGGCTTTCCCCGCCTCAAACTGAGGTTTTATAAGGCACACTCCCGATGCATTTTCACAAGTCAGGTCAAAAAGGGCTTTTAATATCTGTGTTAACGAAATGAAAGATACATCCGCTGTAAAAAACTCCGCTTTATCAGAAAGAATTAAGTTTCTTATATCTGTTTTTTCAAGGTTTTCCACTCTTTCGTCGTTTTTAAGCTTTTCTGAAAGCTGACCTTCGCCCACATCTACAGCATAGACTTTCTTCGCTCCGTCCAAAAGCATTATTTCCGTAAAGCCTCCTGTTGATGCTCCTGCATCAAGACAGATTTTATCCTTTGCGGAAATACCAAAAACCTCCATGGCTTTTTTAAGCTTAAGAGCTCCTCTTCCCACAAAAATTTCCGTTTCCATTAAAGATACCGTTTCATTTTCTACATTAAAGCTGGGCTTTTTAATGACTTTTCCGGAAACTTTAACCTTTCCCTCTGAAATAAGTTCCTTGGCCCTGTCGCGACCGCCCACCATGGAGTTTTTGACCATATATAAATCAAGCCTCAAGCGTTCCACCTGCTTTTTCTATTATTACCTTTGCGATGGAAGATGCATCCAGATTATATTTTTTGAGCAACTCTTCTGTGGCTCCGTGTTCCAGGAATTTATCGGGGAAAGCCAAAATTGTTCCGTCTTTTTTAAGCCTTGACAGGATAAATTCACCCATACCGCCACGGGCAACATTTGCTTCAACGGTAATGAGTTTTCCTGTTTTTTCTAATGATTTTCCAATGCTTTCAAAATCGCAGGGATAAACCGTGGAAAGCTTTACGACTTCAGCGAAAACCCCTTCTTTTTCTGCAATTTTTGCTGCTTCAAGACAGATTTTCGCCATTATACCCTCGGCACAAACCGTAACGTCCTTGCCTTCTTTTAATATTTCTCCCTTGCCGAAAGTAAATTCCGTTTCCGAAAGTCCCGAATCTTTTCCCTTGGGATAACGTATTGCAATGGGTCCTTTATGTTCTTCCGTTGCATACTTAAGCATTTTGGTAAGCTCTGAAAAAGATGCGGCGGATAAAACCGACATCCCGGGAATGTTCCCAAGATAGGATAAATCGTAAATTCCCTGATGACTGCAACCGTCTGCCCCCGGAAGTCCTGCCCTGTCAAGGCAGAACACCACATGAAGATTGTTCATCGCCACATCGTGCCATATCTGGTCGTATGCCCTTTGCAGGAAAGTCGAATAGGTGCATACCACTGGAGTAAGCCCCTCTCTGGCAAGACCCGATGCAAAAGTAACCGCATGCTCTTCTGCAATTCCGCAGTCAAAAAATCTTTTGGGAAAGCTTTCTGCAAAGCCCGAAAGACCGCAGCCCTTGGTCATGGCGGGAGAAATCACCGTCAATTTTTCGTTTTTAAGAGCAAGTAGGGATAAATCCATTCCCAGAGCACCCGAAAAATCCTCTTTAAGGCTGTGGGTTATTCCCTTATCCACTTCAAACCTTGATACACCATGGAATTTAGAAGGTTCTCCCTCTGCATGGGAGTAGCCCTTTCCCTTTACGGTTTTCACATGAACCAGAACAGGTCCTTCTGTCTCTTTTGCTCTCTCTAAGAAAAATTCCAGATTTTTTAAGTCATGGCCGTCAACAGGACCTAAATATTTAATGCCCAGGCTTTCTGTAAAAATATCTGGAAGAAGCATTGTTTTTATACTGTTTTTAACTCCCGACAGGCTTTTTTCCAATATTTTTCCGAAGCCGCTCATCTCAGATAATGCGGATTTTACATTTTCTTTTACCCTGGTGTAATTTTTACTGGTTCTGACCCTTGTCAAAAGATTTGAAATTGCCCCCACGTTTTTGGATATGGACATTCCGTTATCGTTTAATATTATAACTATTTTTTTCTTTGTGTGGCCGATATTATTAAAAGCCTCGTAGCAAAGACCGCCTGTTAAGGCACCGTCTCCTATTAAAGCCACCGCCACCCCTTTTTCGCCTTTTATCATTTTTGATGTGGCAATTCCGTCCGCCATGGAAATTGAAGTGGAGGAATGTCCCACCGTAAATAAGTCTGCATCAGACTCCTCTCTTAAAGGGAACCCTGAAAGTCCGCCACTCTGCCTCAATGAAGCAAAAGCTTTCATTCTGCCCGTTAAGATTTTATGGACATAGCTCTGATGCCCCACATCAAAAATAATTCTGTCGTCTTTATTGAAATCGAAACATCTGTGAAGCATGAGTGTAAGCTCAACCACACCCAAATTCGACGCCAGATGTCCACCTGTCTTCGAAACCGAATCAATCAAAAAGTCCCTGATTTCAGAGGAGAGCTGCGAAAGCTCGTTAAAATCAAGGTCTTTTAATGTTTCATGTGTTATTTTATCATTTAGAAGTTTTTTTGTTTCCATTTTTCTTCGCATCCTTCTCAAATATAGAAAGTGCTTTTGCCGCCATAAGTACTATATCATTGCTTTTGGATAAGGCAATTCCTTTTCCGAAGGCTTTTCCGCCCACTGTCAGTGAAGCCACACATGCAGTTACAGCGATTCCTCCCCACAAAGCCTCATTTGTCCCTTTCATAAAGAGCATAGAAACTATAAGCGCCGTTGTGGAACCACTTAAAATACTGCAGATATCTCCTATTACGTCATTACATATATTAGAAACCCTCTCGGCGTTTTTAAGAAGCATTATTCCCTTTGTTCCACCCTTTACCCTGCGGGCTGCCATAGAATGAAAGGGTGCTTCCTCCGCCGCTGTCACCGCGGTTCCCACAATGTCAAAAAGAACACCGATTAAAATAATTGCAAACAAAACTATGAGAGCAATATACCAGGGAGTTTCCTCTGTTATTGTGACATCTGATAAGAGATTGAAAAATATTGAAATACCAAAAGTAAGAACTGTGCTTAAAATTGCCCATTTCAGATATTTCCTTTTCTGCAGTGCCGCCTTTGTCTGGGCGTCCTGCTTGCTACTTCGGACAGTATCCAAAAAAATCACACTCCATTTTTTAGTGGTGGCAATACAAAAAGTAAATTTTGCGGCATAGGTTCGGTTGGCTTTCCCAAATGAATCCTTCCCCGTCGCCGATGGAAGCGGTTTCCCTTTAAATCCATTCCCGTTAAGTCGCCTTAAACGGTACCGAATTGCCACTAAGTCCGCACTACAATCCTTTTTGTACCACTTTTGTACAGTCTAGAAGTTTTCCTTCACAGTCAAAACCATCCCTATCCTCTTTTGCAGATATGCTTTCAAGAAGCTATAACCTTCGTTTCTCGGCCAAGAAACAAATGTCTGTCCGCTATCCTACATATCCACTCAAGGCAGGCTACGCTACCCACAGCACAAAAAATGCACTGCAAAGCAGGTTTAATCCTTACCCGTAGGTAAATTGTGTCCGCATTACCCACAAAGTAAAGTCTCCACGGGAAGAGGGTCATGCGCCGCATGCCATTGCGGTCCGCCCCCAACCCTTAACTCCCAGCATACACCCCCGACCGGCATCGAAAGCATACACAAGGAACTTCATCGATGTGCCCTTAAGCGGCTTTTTACGACCGCCTTCGAAAATGGCAAGAGCTGACTAGAATACTGCGCCACCTTCTTTTATTATACCATAAATAAGAAAAAAGTAAATAGGGAAAATGAATTACCGTAAAGGTTGACATAAGGCTTAAAAATTGGTATAATGATTGTTGAATTTTGTCATCAGGGGTCTTTTTTAAGAAAATATCCCCTTTTTTGAAAGGATTGGTCTTATGAAAAAACGAATTTCTGCCCTTTTGGTGCTTTTTTGCTTTATATTTTCATTTTGCTCTTTTGCAAATACTCCCGTCTATCCGGACTATACATACAGCGAAAATGTCACCCCCGGAACTATCCGTTACGTTTCGCAGATTCGCTCTTCGGATGTTTTCTATCCGGAATACTGGGGAAGATTTGCAGGATACGCCTATAATGAATGCGGAACCGCTTCAATTTCCATGGCATTATCTGCCATCGGCATTGATAAAACTCCTGAGGATTTAGGAAATTACTGGATTTCCAAAGGCTACACCTGGGGCGTTCCTTTCTCCACGGTTTTATCTGATGTTCCTCTGGCCGAGGGCGGCGAAACCTACAACTTTGAAATGGCATTTAACCGCTATATGGAAGGAAACGGTGCATACAGCCCCGTAATAATATATTTTACAGCGGCAACAAACCCCAACAGAACAGGAAACCGCCACTTTGTTGTGGTTAATGAAAAAAATGAAGACGGCTCATATAACGCCGTTAACCCCTCGGATAAGAGCACACTTAATTTGAGAATTGATAAAACCCAGGGCGGTTCTCTCTTTGTAAAGGTTTTCGGCAAAAAGGGTACTACCCAGGGATACATTACGGAATTTGATTTCCGTTCTGCTCAGTATTACAACCCCAATTTTGTTGCTCCGACAGAAGAAAAGAAGGAAGAAGTCATCCCCTGTCCCGATTTGGTTTTCCCCATAGCAACAGACGTAAAAGAGGCAACACATCTTCCCTCAAATGTTCCCGAAATAAGATTTTTAGATACCGGTGACGATACATATACTCTTTATGTAAGAAAGGCAACAGCAGAGGGGAAGGATGCTGAGTTTGATGCCTCGGAAGAATCCTTGTCTGTTTTAACCTTTACCATTGGCGACGGATTTACCGCAAGAAATCAGGACGGTACCATAAGTGTTTTCTTAAAAGACGGTCTCTCACTAGGCTATTTATACAGATTTTATGTTAAGTGTCCTAAGGGGACAGGAAGCATCCTTTCAACCTACGGAATTGCAGAATATTAAAAATAAAAAAGAGAGTGCAAAGCACTCTCTTTTTTTATTACACAATAGTCAGCTATTTTTCTCTGTGTCTTCTGTCTTCACTTCCACCAGTGCTTTTTTCGCCTTATGACGGGAAACAAGATATTTTATAAGGCAGGCAACGGCAAAACAAATGGTTATGCCTATTATCTGATAATTACCAATATAGCTTATAAGTATCGGTATGGCA
>JBGVKY010000014.1:0-268801 GCA_045123995.1 Clostridia bacterium | reverse complement strand
AAAACTTTTTTATACTGCTTGCCCTAAGGCGACAACAGTCGTTATTTTAACACACCATACCTCACTTGTCAACACTTTTTTAAGCTTATTTATATACAAAAAGAACGCCCCTTCAAGGGACGCTCTTGTGCACTTTTTTATATATCAAGTTTTTTTATTCTTTCAATCACAATTACGCACACCAATCCTGTGACTGTTCCCATTATTACTCCCGATATCCCAAGCACCGCTATGTAGTATATAAAGGAAAAACTTCCGCTCATTATATAAAGAGCCAGCAACTGACCCAGATTATGAAAAACCGCCCCCAGAATACTTACTCCCAGGATGCCCAGCAGATTAAACTTCACCACCAGAGTCATTATCAAAAAAGAAAGGAGTGCTCCTGAAATCCCATATATGCTCCCTCCGACTCCCCAAAAGAGCATACCGCAGACCAGAGATTTTATAAGAGAAATTGCAAACGCATTTTTCCAGCCCCATTTATATAAGGAAACAAGTACGCATATATTTGACAGCCCAATCTTAACGCCAGGAAAAGCGATTGGTAAAGGTATCAACTGCTCAAGATAACCAAGAACAATAGCAAGAGCCGAAAAAACTCCTATCCTGACAATGTTTTTAATCGAATTATTCATTTTCTTCTTTCGCACCGCCTTCCACCCTTACTATCACCCGGTTAGGCATGCATATAATTTCTTCCCCTGAACGGGACACCCTGCCCCTTTTAACGCAGATTTTATCAGGGCATGAGGCATGACTCATCCACGCTTCATTATTATATATTGTAAGAATATTTCCTTCTCCGATTTTTACTTCCTTTTTGCTTTCCGTAAGATAATACTTTCCGATTTCCTTGCCGTCCAGACTTATATGTACCCAAGTTCCTTTTTCTCCAAAGGAAGACAGCTTCCATAAAAGTGCGAATATTAAGATAAGAAAGAGACCCAAAAGAAAATCTTTTTTCTTCAAAAAAAACACAACCCTTTTTCTTTTTCATCAGCCAAAACACCCTCTTCCGAGGGTGTTTATAATTTATAATGGAAATTTCTCAGGAATCATTATATGTTTCAAAAGATATATTGCATCCATTGCATTAAAGTTTCCATCTTTATTTACATCCCCTAAAATAGCCAGAGGATATTTCAGGGATTCCTTTAAATGGTTTGATAAATATATGGCATCTTTCGAATTCACCTTGCCGTCTCCGTCAGCATCTCCCAAAATATTTTCTTCGGGACTTCCGAGGACGTTTATCTCCCCGGACTTTACGGAAAACATAATATCCGAGCCATCCTTATCTGTCATTCCACCTTCGCCGTAAATCCCGTTTATGGCATATTTACCTTTCTTGGCTCCTTCTGACACTTTAAATTTAAGTGTTGCAAGGATGCCGTCAGGAACCTCTTCAACAGAAGCCATATTCCAGTAAAGTGTTGCCTCTTTGTTCTCTGTTGTTAAAAGAAGTTCCGCACCGTTAAAATCTCCTCCCGGTACCGCCTCTATAAGCGAAAGCACACTTTCATCGTATGAAAGGTTAAAAGTCAGCTCCCGGAACCCTATGCTATCAGAAAGCATAAGATTTACAAAAACTTCATCCCCTGCTTTTGCAGGAACATTCTCTATTGAAACCGAAGGAGTGGGTGCAACCGTTACGTTTCCGTTTTCAATATTAAATTCAACCGCTTCCAGTTCCTCATTTAATATTTCATAATAATCGTTGTTGTAGGAGATTTCGATTTCGTAATCTCCCTGGGGGGCTTCTTTCGCTATATCAAAAGTGAAGACAGCCAGAACACCATTTTCCATGTTGTTCTTCCTCCCCTCTACATCTGCCCAGCACAAGGTATAAGGATTACCAGAAAGGTCTTCCGTTTCTCCGAAATATGTCTTTAACATTCCGTTATCCTTAAATTCTTTTAATGTAAGATATGTATCGTCATAGGAAAGTTCTATTTTTATAGCCATTACTCCAGGATTATTTTCCATTACAAGAGAAACTTCCACGCTTCTCCCGGGTATTGAAGTTCCGCCCACAACTTTCAATGTCGGAACGTTTTCTTCTTCGTTTGCACAAATAAAGCACGAAAAGAGAATGGCAAAAGCAAGCACCAAAGAAAATATTCTTTTCACGATACTGCCTCCTTTCTTTTACTTTGGAAACATTATTTTTTAATTGTTACTTCTCCCGTCTTCTCATTCCACTCTACCTCGCAATCCAAGCTTTCTGCAATAAATCTTACAGGCAGGTAGGTTCTGTCATTTTTAATATAGGGAGATGAATCTATCTTCACTTCTGTTCCATCCACCAAAGCAATATCATTATCTATGATAAGCTTAATTATTTTTTCGTCTTTTATTATCGTAACTTCCCTGTTTTCCGGATTCCATGTGACAATCGAGCTTAAAGTTTCAGCGACAAAGCGGACAGGAAGCATGGTTCTTCCGTTTACAATTTCAGGTGCCGTATCATTAGTAACCACTTTGCCGTTAATAGCCGCCTCTTTTTTGCCGATAGTCAAAACTATATTGGTTTCGTATTTTTCTTTCCACTTGGCGTAAAGGGTCATGTTGTCCTTTAGCTTAATTTCCGTAACAATGGTTTTTAATTCCGGTTCCAGGAACCATCCCTCAAATACGAAGCCTTCTTTTTCACCTATGTACTTATCCAGATTGATAGTAGCATTCAACGGAGCTTTTATAGAAGATATTTCTTTTCCGCCGTCTGTTATGAAGGTTAATGTGGCGTCCATGCTTCCGCCACCGCCACCGCCACCGCCGGAGGAGGCTTTTCCTTCGGTATATACAACATATTCAGAAAAATGTGAAAGGCCAAAAGACACCTTTTTTGTTTTCTTGTCGTAAGTCGCACTTATACTTTGTGTAGTTCCGTCTTCTTTGATATATTTAACTTTCACCCTTGCTGTTGACGATGCCTCATAATTAAGAGAAACTTTTACTTTTCCCTGACCAAAATCCACTCTGCCGTCTTCTACCGAAACTCCGTCTATGGTTAGGCGGAAAACTCTCGCATTGTCAAGTTTTTCTTTGGCATTCACCTGTTCTTCTTCAAGTTCTCCGTCATCTGCTTCCCTGATGCTTAAACTGATATTTGCATTATTCAAGTTTTCTGATAAATGCGAAAGTGCCGCTTTATCCAAAACCACTGAGCTTTCAGTTAATTTGATTTCCAACGAAGCTTTACTTCCTGTGTCCTCAAGAAATTCTCCGGGCAGTATTACACTGTCTACAGTCCCGTTTTCCTCACCCGATAAATCAAGAGTAACAAATTCAGGTTCATGAAAAAGTTCAGAAAGAGTCACCTCTTCAAAAATCAGAGTATTTGTTCCTGCTGCCTTTTTTACCGTTGCTGTTACATCATCCTGCGAATTAAAGACCGCCTCTTCCTTAACCAGTTCTTTTTCAATCAAGCCACCCGGCACATAAATTTTGTAATTTCCGCCTTTTTCTCCTTTCAAGAAGAAGTTATTATAAATCACCTTATCTTCCGAAACAAAGGACTTAACTCTCGAAAAATCAAAAGCTACGTCATCCATATCCTCGCTTAAAATTCCGCTTTCAGAGATGGTTGGAGCGAGAATTTGATTTTCAAAATCAATGTCAGTAAAAGTTATAGTTTTAGGTAAAACCACAAATTCAGCCTCTGCGCTTGAGCTCTCATAATTGCTGTTTCCTGTCTGTGTGATTTTAATTTTTGTCTTTCCTGCCCCGATAATTTCAACAAGTCCGTTTTCGGATATCTTTGCCACAAGCTCATTTTCACTTTTATATGTAAGAGGAAGGCCTGACGAAGCTTCTGAAACCACATAAAAGTCTATGTCTCCGTAGATTTTCTCAGGGATTTCAGAAACTGCTATTTCCTGCCTTGCCTTTGTTATTTTTGCTTTAAGAGGCGCTATATCCCCAAGGAAGTAATTTGCATTGTCTTTCCCAGAAAGTTCAGGCTTTTCAACATATACATTTGTTTTTGTACTTTTTGCATTTTCGTCTTCAAAAGTTCCTGTCCAAGGAAATTCAACATAGACTTCATCGCCAGGAAATACACCATCCAATAAAGCTTCGGTTTTATCTATCACAGCATCTTTTGTTCCGTCATAAACCTTGTCTTTTGCTTTGAGGCCTTTTATCTCCAGGGGTGCAGGGGTTATTCTGAGCGTTGCCGTCCTTTCCCAGTCTGCATAGCCATCCTTGGTTACTATTGCGGTTACCTTATATTCCCCTGCCTTTACCGCTTCTTTTTCTTCTCCGTCAACTAAGTACCTGACATTAGCTCCGCTTAAAAGATTTTTAACTTTAATGCCCTGAGCTTTCCCGTTGTATTCTGTCTCGGCATCTTCTAATCTCATGTTTGAGGGGAATCCAGAAACCACTTGTATCTGTCCCGAAACAACATTGATATCCTCACAAAAAATCTCGCTTTCATTGTTCCAGTATTTAATTTTCACATCAGCTTTGATTTGAGAAGCGGATTTTTCTCCTTTTCCTACGAAAGTAAATTCCGCAATGTCACCCCGACAATCTGTATTTTCAGAGAAAGCAAAAACTATCTCACCTGTTTCCTTATCTGCGTGCGATACTGAAGCCCCTTCTACTAGAAGTTTTACGTCCGCAAGCTCAAGGTTGTCCCTATTAAAATCAAGATTATAAAGATAGAATGAACTCACATTTTCTAAATTTTTCAGCGAAACCCTTACCGTCTCCTGCTTTCCCTTTATAATCTGGGCGTTAGAAAAAACAACACTTCCGCTTTCCGACGCGAAAACCCCGGCATTACCAAAAAGCAGAATTAAAGCAACTACTGCACCAATTACTTTTTTGGAGATATTCATTTTCA
Organism: Clostridia bacterium; assembly: GCA_045123995.1. Lineage (GTDB taxonomy): Bacteria > Bacillota > Clostridia > CAKSNL01 > HGM11501 > HGM11501. The sequence goes on along the minus strand of JBGVKY010000014.1, from coordinate 263,946 downwards.
TTCTCCTTTCGGTTATACAATTACCCTATGATACCATAAATATTATACTATTTAAATTTAGGAAAGTCAATTTTTTTCGCAAAAGAAAAAACGGCGCATTGCACCGTTTTTATATTTTACTTATTAGTCTTTAATCATATCTTTCATGCTGTACATTCCCTTTTCTTTTCCTTTAAGGAATGCTGCGGCACGAAGTGCACCTTCTGCAAAAACCCTTCTTGATGCAGCATGATGCTTTATCTCTATAATTTCATCCGGCCCCAAGAAAAGAACCTCGTGTTCCCCCACAACAGTTCCGCCTCTTACGGAGGAAATGCCGATTTCTTTCTTATCCCTCTTCTTCCTTACGGAATGGCGGTCATACACATATTCCTTGGCGTTTTCCGATACATCAGAAATACCGTCAGCAATAGCAAGAGCCGTTCCGCTGGGAGCATCAAGTTTCTGATTGTGGTGTTTTTCCACAATTTCGATGTCGTAAGCATCACCCAACAGACACGCAGCCTTTTTAGCCAGGTCAATTAAAAGGTTGATACCGAAAGACATATTGGCTGAGAAAAATAAAGGAATTTCTTCCGATGCTTTTTTCATAAGCTCTTTCTGCTCGGGGCTGTGGCCTGTGGTAGAAACTATAACAGGCTTATTGTTTTTAACCGCATAGGAAAGCAAATCCTCAAGACCTGATGCATTGGAAAAGTCGATTATTACATCAAATTCATCCTTGCAATCCCAAAGAGATTTATATACAGGAAAATTTCTTTCTTTTTCTGTATAGGAATCTACTCCGCATGCAATTTCATAGATTTCAGACCCCTCGGTAAGATTGGCAATTTCCGTGCCCATTCTGCCGTTGGCTCCGTTTAATAAAATCTTTATCATAAGTGTTTCGTCCTTTATATGAGATTATGGTTTAAAAGGGCTTTTTTCAATATTTCAAGGTTTTTATCTTCCATTTCGCAAAGAGGAAGTCTTAAAGGTCCCGCATCGTATCCCATAAGTCTCATAGCAGTCTTTACAGGAATGGGGTTCACTTCACAGAACAAAGCATCTACAAGGTCAAGGACACTGAGCTGAGCCTTGAGCGCTGCCTCATGGTTTCCGTTTAAGTAGTCCATAACAAGATCGTGTGTGAACTTGGGAGCCACATTGGAAAGAACGGAAATTACACCGATACCGCCAAGAGCCAGAATTGGAATAATCTGGTCGTCATTACCTGAATATATATCCAGTCTATCTCCACATAAAGATGCAATTTTAGCGACCTGAGAAATATCGCCGCTTGCTTCCTTTACAGCAACTATGTTATCAATCTTGGAAAGCTCCGCTAAAGTTTCGGGTGCAATATTCACACCGGTTCTTGATTTAACGGAATATAAAATCATCGGAAGATCAACTTTCTTTGCCACTTCCTCATAATGAATTTTAAGACCTTTCTGAGTACACTTATTGTAATAGGGCGTTACAAGCAAAAGTGCGTCCGCCCCCATTTCTTCCGCTTTCTTTGAAAGTTCAACACAATAAGCTGTATCGTTGCTTCCGGTGCCGGCTATAACAGGAACCCTCTTCTTTGTGTAGTCTATCGCAAAACGCATAGCCTCAATATGCTCTTCATCAGGCATTGTAGATGGTTCACCGGTTGTTCCGCAAACAACCAAAGCATCTGTACTGTTATTTATCTGATCATCAATTATTCTTCCAAATTCTTCATAATTGATTTTTCCGTCCTTTGTAAAAGGAGTTATAAGTGCTGCTGCCGCACCCTTAAATATCGTGTGCTTCATTAAAATTACCTCTTTTCATCAGTCAAAATAGCCTTTAGCCGCAAGGAGTTCCGCCAGAAGAACTCCGCCACCTGCCGCACCTCTTAAAGTGTTATGGGAAAGTGATACAAATTTATAATCAAATAAAGAGTCTTCTCTGAGTCTTCCTACGCTTACTGCCATACCGCCTTCCAAATCTCTTTCGGTTTTTGTCTGAGGTCTGTCATCTTCCGCATAGTAGTGCAAGAATTGCTTGGGGGCATGAGGAAGATTGAGCTTTTGGGGTTCACCTGAGAATGTAGCCCAGTCTTTTAATATTTCTTCCTTGGCAGGCTTTTTATCAAACTTTACAAAAACAGTTGCAAGATGTCCATCTGTAACAGGAACTCTTATGCACTGGGCTGTAATTTTCGGAGTTTCTGCCATAACAATTTTATCATCTTCAATATGTCCCCAAACCTTCATAGGTTCTACTTCACTCTTTTCCTCTTCTCCGCCGATATAGGGAATTACGTTGTCTATCATTTCGGGCCATCTTTCAAAAGTTTTTCCCGCACCGGAAATTGCCTGATATGTAGATACTGCCACTTCCTTAATGCCGTATTTCATAAGGGCGTTCAGAGCAGGAACATAGCTCTGGATTGAGCAGTTGGATTTAACTGCAATAAATCCTTTCTTGGTACCGAGTCTCTTTTTCTGAGCTTCTATTATATCAAGATGATCGGGATTAACCTCAGGGATAATCATTGGAACATCCCCTGTCATACGATGCGCAGAGTTATTGGAAATTACAGGAACTTCCAGTTTTGCATAATGTTCTTCCAATGCTTTGATTTCATCTTTTTTCATGTTTACTGCGCAGAAAACGAAGTCAACAGCTTCAGCAATCTTCTTATCATCATTCTGAGCATCAAGAACAACTATATTCTTAACGGAAGGGGGAATTTCTTCCTTCATCGCCCATCTTCCCTCAACTGCTTTTTCGTAGGTTTTCCCCGCACTGGAACCTGATGCTGCCAATACCTTGATATTGAACCAAGGGTGATCGTGCAAAAGAGTTATAAATCTCTGTCCAACCATTCCTGTTGCGCCGATAATACCGATATTATAATTTTTCATAGTTCTACCTCCGAATTTTAAATATACGCCTATTTTAATAATTATAACACACAAAAAACAAAAAATCAATATTAAGATGCCTATAAAATCGCTCTTTATTGCCTTTTTTTATGTTATTTTTGTCAAAAATACTAGGTCTTTATCGGCAATATAAACTATTGCAATTTACGACACTTTATATTATAATATAAACAATATAATTAAAGAAAGGAACTTTTTATGAGCAAGGCTGATTTACTTTTTATAGAAAACGTGCATGATATTTTGGAAAACGGAGTGTGGGACACCGACAGACCCGTACGTCCCCGTTGGGCAGATGACTCCTCTCCTGCCCACACCATCAAAAAATTCGGCATGGTAAACAGATACAATCTGGCAGAGGAATTCCCCATTCAGACTCTCCGCTATATAAACTTCAAGGCGGCTGTGGATGAAATTCTCTGGATATGGCAGAAAAAATCCAATAAAATATCGGAGCTGGGTTCCAAAATCTGGGATTCCTGGGCTGATGAAAACGGCACTATAGGAAAAGCATACGGCTATCAGCTGGCTAAAAAAAGTATATATAAAGAAGGCGAAATGGATCAGGTCGATATGATGCTCTATGAACTCAAAAACAATCCTGGCAGCCGCAGAATTATAGGAAATATGTTCAACCACGAGGAACTTCATGAAATGGCTCTTTATCCTTGTGCATATTCCCTTACCTTAAATGTATCAGGTAACACATTAAACGCCATACTCAATCAGCGTTCAAACGACTTTCTGGTTGCCAACAACTGGAACGTGGCTCAGTATGCTATTTTGGTACATATGTTTGCTATATCATCAGGTCTTAAAGTTGGCGAACTGGTTCACGTTATTGCCGATGCTCACATTTATGACAGACACGTTCCCATCGTAAAAGAGGTTATCGAAAGACCGATGTTTGACGCACCTAAACTTATAATTGATCCGGATATTAAAAACTTCTACGATTTCACTCCGGACAGTTTCGTTCTGGAAAATTATGAGCACAGCGGAAAAGTAGGTAAATTGCCTGTTGCTGTTTAAGGAGGATTAAAATGGAACTTATTGTTGCAGTAGATAAAAACTGGGGTATAGGCAAGGGCAACGACCTTTTATGCCACATTCCCGGAGATTTGAAAAGAGTCAAGGAAATAACCTGGGGGCACGCCCTCATTATGGGTAAGAAAACACTGGAGTCTCTTCCCGGAGGAAATCCTCTTCCTGGAAGACCTCATATTGTTATGTGCTTCCCCGATGAAAAAATAGATAAAGACGTTACTATGGTTCACAGCGTTGACGAAGCGTTAAAAGAAGCGGAAAAATACGAGCGTGCCTTTGTTTTCGGGGGAGAAAGTATATACAGAGCCCTTCTTCCCTATGTGGACAAAGCTTATATCACAAAAATACATAAAGCCTTTGATGCGGACAGATTTTTCCCGAATCTTGACGATATGCCCGAGTGGAGAATTACCGAAGAGGGCGAAACCTTATGTGAAAATGATTTAAGCTGGACTTACTGTACTTACGAAAGAGTAAAATGAGAAAGGAAAGATAGCCTTGTCCTTAAAACTTGTATACGGACGTGCTAAAAGTAAAAAAGGCGAATATGTGATTTCTGAGGCCGCCAAAAACAGCGGCCTTATAATTGTGCCCGAAAGCTATACTCTTTTCGCTGAAAAGAAACTTTCCGAAAAGCTTTCTGTGTCAGGACTTTCGTCCTCTCAGGTTTTTTCTTTTAACCGCCTTTATGATTCCCTTGCCGATTTAGGCCCTTTGGGTACCAAATCCATTGATCCTTCAGGCAAGACAATGGCTATTTCTTTAATTTGCCAGAAATTGAAAGACGAGCTTACAGTTCTCAAAGCAGGGGCTTCCCAAGGTGGGTTTTCAAAGGACCTTTTATCACTTTTTTCAGAATTCAAAAGATATTTTATCACTCCCGAAAAATTACTTGAAGCTTCGGACAAAACAGATAAAAAAATTTTATCTTCTAAACTCAAGGACTTAGCTCTTATATTTGAAAAGTACGAGGAATTTATAAACTCAGGCTATACCGACAGGGATGATGACCTTTTACGACTTACCGAAATCTTAAAAAAGGACAAGCCGTTTAAGGGGAAAGAAGTCTATATTGACCGTTTTTCCTCATTTAATCCTTTGGAGCTTTCCGTTATAAGGGAGCTTTTACTCCAGTGCGAGAATGTTACAGTATCTCTTCTCTCTGATGTTAAAAGCTTTGAATTTCAGTTTTTAACTACCCAGGAAGCAGGCGAAAAACTCAAGGAGTTGGCAAAAGAAGAAAATATTCCCGTGGAATCAACCCACCTTTCTTCCTCTTTTGAAAATCCGGAATTTTCACACCTGGAAAAAAATCTTTTATCCTTTGAGCCAAAAAAGCATGAAAAGGAAGTCTCTTCCATTTCTCTTTTCGCTGCAAAAAATTTGCATTCCGAGGTAGAATATGCCGCAAGACAAATCCTTTCTTTGGTTATGTCCGGAGAATACCGCTATAAGGATATAGCACTGATTGTAAGAGATACTCCTTCCTATTCCTCTGTGCTATCTCCTATATTTATGTCATTTGGAATTCCTTTCACAGATACAGATACCGTATCTTCATCAATGCATCCTTTAAGTGTATATGTTAATGCCTTGCTCGACACAGTAAACTCAAACTTTATGCCCGGTCCGCTTTTCAGGTTTATAAAGAGTGGTTTTTCCCCTTTAACCTTTGAAGAATCTGATAAACTTGAAAACTACATAATTGCCACCGGCATAAAGGGCAGTGCTTTTGAAAATGACGAAAAATGGACCTACCGCACAAGTCTTTATTCCGATTATGAAATCTCAGATAAAGAGTTAGAGCTTTTTACGGAAATAGATTTAATAAGAAAAAAGCTTCTTCCTCCCTTCATATCCTTAAAGGAAAAGATCAAAGGAAAGATAAGTGCTTTAACCTTCGTCTCTGCTTTATATGACTTTTTTACAGAAACTTCTCTTCAAAAGAAAATCGAATCTCTTTCCGAAAAATTTGAACATGACGGAAGAAATGATGAGTCCTCAAGACTTTTAAGTGTATATGGTTCCATTATAGGTGCAATGGATTCTTTGGTTGCGTCATCATCAGACCTCACCCTTTCTTTTAAGAAATTCTCCTCAGTTTTCAAAGAGGGAATTGATGCCACAACCATGAAGATTCTCCCCTCTTCTTTTGACTCGGTAAACTTTATAAGTGCACCAAGAGCCAAGGGAATTTCTTCCCCGGTCACTTTCATTTTAGGCCTTAATCAGAATGAATTCCCTAAAATTCCCGAGCAGTCAGGAGTTCTTACAGACAGCGACAGAGCACTTTTAAGTGATTTCGACCTTGAACTTTCCAAGGGAAGTGAATATTTTAACTTCGAGGAACAAAGTCTCATTTATACAAGTTTCACTTCTTCCGAAAAGCTTTTATTTTTATCTTATCATTTAAAGGACCGAAGCGGAACAAACATAAATCCCTCTATCCTTATAAATAAAATAAAAGATATTTTCCCCCTCATAAAAGAATCCACGGATGTTAACGGGCTTTCTTTCGAAAGCTTACTGTCCGCACCTGAACCGACACTTACTCATACACTTGATGCTTTAAATAAAATGGCTCTGGGTGAAGAAATTGATTCTTCCTGGCTTAAAGCCTATGACTGGTATATAAAAAATCCCCGCTCTTATATTCCGCCCATTCCCGCTTCTTTTAATTTCCTTAAAAAGACAACTCCTTTATCCAAAGAAGTTACGGATATACTTTTTCATAACGGCATAACCACCGGGGTTTCCAAGCTGGAAGCTTATTCCTCTTGCCCGTTTAAGTACTATATGAGATACATCTTAAACGCCAAAGAAAGAACAGTCGCTTCCTTTACTCCCGCTGATACAGGAAGTATTTTGCACTCTTATATTGATTCCGTGAGCAGGTACATAAACGACAATGGCAAAACCTGGCACTCGGTTACGGAAGATGAAATCAAGGATGTAGCAAAGGAAGTTACCGATAACATTATAGAAAACAGTTCTTTCTTTATGCAAAACTCAAAAAGAGCCTTATATCAGCTTAAAAGGCTCCAGAATCTTTCCCTTAAAATGCTCCTTCTAATAAAGAATCACTTTGAATCCGGACTTTTCGAGCCTCTGGGAAGCGAAATCACCTTTGGCAAAGGAAAGGATTATCCAGAAATAAAAATCCCCACGGAAAGTGGATACATTTACCTTACAGGAAAAATCGACAGAGCAGATGTACTTCACACTAAAAGAGGAGATTTTATAAGAATTACCGACTATAAATCCGGCGGAAAGACCTTTTCTCTTTCTTCCGTATATCATGGTCTTAATCTCCAGATGTCCATATATATGCTGGCGCTCAACGAAAGCACAGGTTCAAATCCTGCCGCTATGCTCTATTTCAAGCTTGATGACCCCGTTACAACTGATTCAAAGAGCTTATCGGAAACCCTTAAAATGAGTGGGTTGATTCTTGACGATCCCGAGGTTTTAGACGCAATGGATAAAGATTTAGAAGGTAAATCCGACTTTTTACCCATAGAAAAAAGAGACGGAAGCTTCCTTTCTGATTCAATGGCAACAAAAGAGAATTTCGATTTGCTTTTTTCCCATGTAAAAAAGACTGTAGCAAGGTTATACTCCGAAATGAAAAATGGGGATTTTTCCGTTTCTCCCAAAACTCTTGCTTCAGAAAATTCGTCTTGTGATTATTGCGAATATAAAACTGTTTGCGGAGGCGGAGACCCTCTTTTTCTGCCTAAGCTGAATTCAAAAAATCCCTGGCCTTCTTTTTCCCGTGATGCGGAGGAAAACACCGAAGACGGAGGTGTAAATATATGAATTGGACTAAAATGCAGGAGCAGGCTGTTTTATCCCCTGTAAGCGATATTCTGGTTACTGCAGCTGCCGGAAGCGGTAAAACCCAGGTTTTAACCGGCAGAATATTAAACCGTATTACAAATGAAAATGCCGATATCTCAAGAATGCTTGTTATGACCTTTACCAATGCAGCAGCCTCCGAAATGCGCGAACGTATTTCAAAAAAAATCTCCGAGGTTGTGTCTCAGAATCCCAAAAACAGACATTTAAGAAAACAATTGGCTTTGGTTGAAACAGCTGACATATCCACAATTCACAGCTTTTGCCTTAAACTTTTAAGGTCTTATTTCTATGCCATTGATATAGATCCGTCTTTCAAAATTGCCGAGGGTACGGATATAAATATTTTAAGAGCAGAAGCTCTTTCTGAAGCACTGGACTTTTATTACGAAAATGAAGATGAGAATTTTTCATATACAGTAGATACTCTTTGCAGTGCAAAAAATGACAGTGCAATACTTGACTATATAGATGACTTATGGAAATTCGCAGAAAGCGATCCATTTCCCGAAAAATGGCTTAACGATGCAAAAAATAAGTATAATTCTCTGTCAAGCGAAGAATCCTTTTCTTTTTATACTGACATTCTTATAAAAAAAGCAACTGACTACTTAATTCTTTCCAAAGAGAATCTTAGGGAAGCCATATGCATAGCAAACGAAGATGAAGGTCTCGAAAAATACAGTGAGGTTTTTTCCCATGATCTTTATTATATAGAGTCCGTTCTTAAAAAAGATATTTCCTGGGACAATCTTTATAATTCCCTCTCCTACTCCTTCGAACGTTGCCCTGTTCCCAGGAAAAATGCAAATCCTTATTTGAAAGAAGCTTCCAAAAATAAGAGAGATGCTGCTAAAAGAACCTTTGACTTTGTAAAATCTTTAATTACCATGAATTTTACTGAAGCACACGCTCTTACCGAAAGCATGAAAATCCAGGTTTCTTCTCTTATAGATGTAACGAAAAAAGCCATGGAACTCTTCTTTGAGAAAAAGAAAGAGAAAAACATACTGGACTTTTCCGACCTTGAACATCTTACTATTAAAATTTTAACCAACCCAAACAGCGACGAAACCGTATCCCCCTCCGAAATCGCATATGAAATAAGAGATAAATATGACGAAATTTACGTTGATGAATATCAGGACACCAACGAAATTCAGGAAACCATAATTCAAATGATTTCCTCTGAAACCAAAGGCAATCCCAATATATTTATGGTTGGCGATATGAAGCAGAGCATATATAAATTCAGAATGACCAATCCTAAAAAGATTTTCGGCGAAAAAGCTTCACGCTTTGTTCCCTTTGAAAATAAAACCAAAGAGGACAAGCATATAAAAATTTCCCTTTCTCAGAATTTCAGAAGCAGAAAGGAAATTTTAGATGCCGTAAACTCCGTTTTTGACCGTTTAATGTCAAAAAAAGCAGGCGAAATCGAATATAAGGGAGATGAAAGGCTTCTCCCTGGAAGCGAAAGCTATAAAGAGCCCACCTTAACCCCTGCCATGAATTTAAATATTCTCGCCATGCCATCGGCCACTTTGGCTGAGGAATCAAGAAAAATGCAGGGCGAATTTCTGGCAAAAAAAATAAAAGAACTGATGAAAAGCAACGTGAAAGTTTACGATAAAGCTTTAGATTCTTTTCGACCTTTGGAATACAGGGACATCGCCGTTCTTCTGCGTTCCCCTAAATCTCATGGAATATTTTTTGAAAATGCCTTAAGCAATGAGAACATCCCCTATTTTTCAGTTACGGATTCCTCTTTCTTTGAATATACAGAAATCCAGTTGTTACTTTCCTTTTTAAGAATAATAGACAATCCCCTGCAGGACATAGATTTAATTGCAGTTTTAAGATCCCCCGTTTTCTCTTTTGATGAAAATGAACTGGCTCTTTTGGCATTAAAGAAAAAAAGTTATCTTTACGAAGCCATAAAAGAAGCAGCCGAGGACGAAAATTCGGGGAAAAAATGCAGATATTTCCTGGCGAAACTAAACCTCTGGAGAAAAGAATCTTCTTTTTTGAGTGTTTCTGCCTTTTTAGAATTTCTTTTAGGGGATATAAACTACTTGTCCTTTGTCGGAGCTATGTCCCACGCCGAAGCACATCTTGAAAATATCGATTTATTCTTAAATGCGGCAAAAAAAGCGGAAGATTCTTCTTTCAGAGGATTGTTTGATTTCCTTCAATATATGGAAAGAATATCCCTTTCAGGAGAAAGTACATCTCCCTCCTCTTCCCTTTCTGATTCTATCAATTCCGTCAGAATTATGAGTATACATAAAAGCAAAGGCCTTGAATTCCCCTTTGTTTTCCTGTGTGCAGCAGAAAGTGACTTTAACTTAAAAGACTTATCAAAACCCATGCTTCTTCATAAAGATCTTGGTATAGGAATTGACGGTTTTTCAAATCCATATGGTCAGGGTATAAGAAAAAAAGTTTCTCTTCCAATAAAGGACCTTATAAAGGAAACTATGACGGAAGAAACTTTATCTGAAGAACTCCGTATTTTATACGTTGCACTCACCCGTGCAAGAGAGCATATAGAGGTCATAGGCTCGGTAAACTTAAAAAAGGACCTTGACCATTACATACTGCCTGAAAATAATGACGTGATTTATCCTGAAGACGTTCTTTCCCGCAAAAATTATTTGGACTGGCTTTTACTGGTTTCCGGTAACAACGAAAATATCGGAATAAATGTTATAAACTGTTTGGCACAAGAAGAGTCTGACGAAAAAGTTTTGGAAATAGCTATTCCTGAGCCCTTACCCTGTACGGAAGATATTTCAAAAATACTAGAATTTGAATACCCCTATTTAAATATAAAATCCGTCAAAAACAAATATTCCGTAAGCGAATTAAAGCATTCTTCCACGGAAAATGCCATTTACGATGCACATGCTCTTTATCATAACCATTCGCCTTCTTTGCCGATTCCCGCCTTCTTAAATGAAACGAAGCTATTTACAAGTGCCCAAAAAGGTAGTATAATGCATTATGCCTTAGAGCATTTAGACATTCATTCAAAGAATGGAAAAGACGCTATCAAAACCTTGAATCTGACAGAAAAAGAAATCTCCGCTCTTGATATATCTTCCCTTGACTTTTTCCTCAGAAGCGACCTGGCAGACAGAATGAGAAAGTCAGGAAAGCTCTACAAAGAAGCTCCTTTCACACTCAAAGAAAATCTTTCATCAATCACAAAAAGAGAAGATGACGATGCCGAAGTTTTAATTCAGGGTATCATCGACTGCTATTTTTTCGAAAATGATAAAATCATTTTACTTGACTACAAAACCGATAATAATGTAACAGAAGAAAAACTTAAAGAGCGTTACGAAACACAGCTTTCAGTATATGCCAGAGCCCTCCAGCAAAGGTACAAAATGCCGGTAGCAGAAAAAATAATTTATTCCTTTTACTTAAATAAAACTATTTATCTTTAGAGAGGATTTTGAAAATGATTGATAATAAAGAATATGAAAAATCTTTTGAAGCTTCTAAGATGCCAACTGCCAGAGATAATGCAAGGCGTGCCGCAAGAAGAGTAAGACGCAGAAAAAAAGGTCCCTCCAAAGCCGTGAGATATCTTGTTTCCCTTTTGGTTGTTGCCATGATTTTCTATATTATTTTCTCTTTTGGATCATGGCTTTTCGGGAATTTCAAGGACCTTTCTGAAAACGAAAAAACAGAAGATCCCGTAACCACATTACAAAAAAGGTTAGATGACCTTACAACTCAGAATAAAACCCTGACCGATGAAATAGCAGAGCTCCAGAGTCAGCTTGATAAGTATAATACTTTATATGGTCCTCTGGATTCCCAGGGAGCTCAGAATTCTACTACCGAGGCTTTTTCAGGAGAAAGCGGAAACTAAATTATGAAAGGACATTTTTATGAGTATTTTTAACCCCGCAAACATTTTAATCCCCAAAGATTGCGATATGACAAAATGGAGCGTTGTAGCCTGTGACCAATACACCTCTCAGAAAGAATACTGGGATAAGGTTGCCTCTTTTACAGATGGAACCTTATCAACTTTTAACCTTATTTTTCCCGAGGCTTATCTTAATACATTAGATTTTGATGAGAAAATCCAAAATATAAATTCCACTATGGAAAAATACATTAAAAACGGTGTATTCAAGGAATATAAAGAGGCCTTGATTTTCGTTAAAAGAACTTTCAAATCGGGACTTGTCCGCTCAGGACTTATGGGTGCAGTTGACCTTGAAGAATATGATTATTCAAAGGACAGTACCTCCAATATAAGAGCAACAGAGGCGACTGTAGCAGAAAGAATTCCCGCCAGAGTTACAATAAGAAGAAACGCATCTTTGGAGCTCCCCCACATACTTTTACTTATTGACGATAAAAAGGATGTGGTTTTAGGAAATCTGAAATCAAATTCAACCATGGAAAAGCTTTATGACTTCGATTTAATGGAAGATGGAGGTCATATAGAGGGCTATCTTGTAAATGATAATGAAAAGGTTTTATCCGAGCTTTTATCCCTTCCCTCAACTCCTCTTATTGCTGTTGGTGACGGAAACCATTCACTTGCTGGAGCAAAAGCTACCTGGGAGGAAGCTAAAGTGCATTTAACCGATGAAGAAAAGATAAACCATCCCCTGCGCTATGCTCTTTGCGAAATAGTAAACCTCTATGAGGATTCATTGGTATTCGAACCTATATACAGAGTATTCTTTGGAGCTGATACCGCTAGACTTCTTGATGAAATGAAGAAAACCCGTGGAAAATATTCTTATACCGTTCCTTTTGAATCCAAGGAAGAAAAAGGAAAAATTACGTTTTCTTCTGACTGCCACATTACATCGGGTGCCATTACGGAATTTTTAGAAAAGTATGCATCTGAAAACGGTGGCCACATAGACTATATTCACGGCGAAGAAACCGCAAAAAATATGGGCAGAAGCGACAGAAACATTGCTTTCTTCCCCGAATGTCTTAAGAAAGAAGAACTTTTCGAAACAGTAAATACTTTCGGTCCCCTCCCCAAGAAAACCTTTTCTATGGGGCATGCCGAAGAAAAACGCTTTTATCTTGAAGCAAGGAGAATTAAAAAATGAGCGTTAAACTGCTTAAAGCCATAAACAAAATATTCCCTCTCCCCGTTCATCCCTTTAATCTTCAGAACGAAGGTATTACAACCTATGCAAAATGGCAGTACGAGAAAGGAGAAGATACCATTAAATTTTATTTAGACTCTCCTTTTATAGAAAACCCGGAGCACATGTTTAAGGGCAAATCAGTTCTTGATATAGGCTGTGGTGCCTGCGGAAAAACCATGTATTACGGAAAATGCGGAGCTTCCCGAATAACCGGCATGGATATCGTGGAAAGCTACGAAAAAGAAGCTCTGGATTTAGCAGATGATCTTAACTTATCCTCCATTTTTTCCTTTGTTTCCGGTGATGCTTCAAAAACTCAATTTCCCGACGAAACTTTTGATATAATTATAATGAATGATGCCATGGAGCATGTATCTGATCCCATTGGTGTTCTTTCAGAAGCTTACCGCATCCTTAAAAAAGGCGGAAGATTGTATGTTAATTTTCCTCCTTACTACCATCCCATGGGTGCTCATCTTACAGATGTCATCGGCATTCCCTGGGTTCAGCTTTTCTTCAGTGAAAAAACTCTGATTAAAGGATACAAGGAGCTGGTATCGCTTCTTCCTGACGGAGAAGCTCGAATCAGATTCAGAATATCAGAAGACGAAAACGGAAAAGAATATTTTTCTTATATAAATAAAATGACTCTTAAAAGATTTAAGAAAATCAAAGAAAAATCTCCTTTTAAGGTTGTATACTATAAGGAAGTCCCTTTAAGAAGCTTTCTTTCCCCGTTTGCAAAAATGCCCTTATTAAAAGAACTGTTTGTAAAAATGGCTGTTACCATATTTGAAAAATAAAAAAATACCTTGTCTTCCGACAAGGTATTTTTTTATTTCAGAAGTCCTATCCCTTTAAGCATTTTTTCCCTTTCCCCAAACGATTCTCGTGTTACATTTTTTATATCAGTTAATTCTTGGAGTCTTCTTTTTGTTTTTCCCTTAAAAAACATATCTCCCCATCTTACAATTTCAAAAACAGGAGTAAGATATTTATGTTTTTCCAAAATAGGATACCTTTTTTTAAGAGTTCCATATGGCATGAAAATTCTCTTAGTTATATGTATAAATTTACTGCCTGATTTAACCTGAGCATTTTTTATTCTGTGCGACTTGGATCCATAAGTTCCTCCGGTTAAAATGAATAATTCCATTTCTTTAGTTATATCATCATGTTCTTTTCCGTTAAACCAAACGTCAATTAAATCCAATATTTTTTTATAAAAATTTTCTATTCCCGCTTCTTTTAAAAGCTTATTTAAAACCTCTTCATCAACTTGAATTTTGTTTTTCAAAAGATATATATCGAGAAAATATTTTATGCCGCACCCAGAATAGAGAAAATGTGTTGCCATGTGAGAAATAAGATTAAAAATGAAGTATTCCTTTATCTGAATATATTCATATTTCTCTTTTCGTTCCGAATATTCCCAGATCTTTTCTGAAACATTTTCTTTTAAATCTTCGCTACCTTTTATACTGAAATGCAATTCTAAATGTGTGCCGTTTTCGGAATAAAGCGATATATCATGAAATGCCTTTTCTCCGCTTACTTTCCAATTTCCTTTTTCAAGTGCCTCTATGGCTCTTTCAAGTTCCTCCTCTTTCACCAGAGCATCTATGTCACAGCTTGTTCTCATCCAGTCACAAGGATAATAGTTTCGCATACGAGCTCCTTTAAGGAGAATGAACGGTATTTTCGCCTTGTTTAAAAGGTCACAGATACTTAAAATATCCTTCTTCATGCATTCACTTCTGTATAAGGCAACTTTCCTTGCTTTTTTAAGTTCTTTTTCCTCGTCTCCTGAAAGCATTTCCAACTTATAAAGAGCATCTGCCAGAAGATGTGATAAATCATGAGCTTTTGTGATTTTTGTCAAGTCTGAAATGACGGCAGAATTTATTGAGTTTTTAGTTTCATCATTTATTTTTTTGCCTGTCAATTCAAAATCAATCAGGGCAAATAAAATTTCTGTTTTTTTCATAACTTTCTCCTTCTGCCGTCAATCTAATTTATTTAAACATCTTGATTACAGGACTTACAAGCACTCCTGTGGGTTCTAATTTATATTCATAAGCCCACTCGTCACCGGCAGTACGCCATGCATTTGGACCGAACCAACGGCGATAGTTACTGTGCCAGTGTAGTGCTCCAAAGGTATTATTTCTGTTGCCAAACAATGTAATTGTAACCTTATGTCGACCCGCCTTTAAGTCCTTGATATACGCATCATAAGGTTCAAATACAATTTTCTTATTTTCAAGATCATCTACCTTTACGTCTAAAAGAGCTCCTTCGTACCTGTATGCGTGAATATTTAAGTCCCCGTCTTCCTTCATGTCCACATCAAAAGTATACTCCAAGTTTCCTCCGTAGAACGGAAGTCCCTGAGTCGATATATCTCCAAATCCTATTTTTTCTGTTTTTGGCACGAGTGTAGTCTTTGCACCTTCCACTCTCACATTGAATTCACCCAGCAGATAGAAATATTCAATGGTTGTTCGCTTAGCAACAGGAACTATTACTACAAGCTCATTTACACCTTTCTTTATACGAGGAAGCTTTACTTTGCCGATAGATTCGTCAACATAGTAGCCTATTACTTCATTTTTGACTTTTTTTCCGTTCAGGTATATTTTGCACTGATTCGCCATTTCCAATGCTAAAACAGGGTCCTTTACAACAATTTCACTGTTTATCTTCATCCTGACTTTAACCTTGTGTGAGGGCGGATCGTTGGGAATTACCCAAGGTTGCTGATTTATGCTTGCATGCCAGCCTAACTTATTTCTCACCTTTCCATATCCTCTAAGAATTTCTTCTTCTAAGTCGTAATCTTCGTCATCCAGTGCAAGTTCTGCCATATCAAGCAGCAGTACATTGGGTTCGTGACGTTTATAGCTTACTGTGTCTTTTATAGTATAGGTCTTAACTAAAGTCTTTCCTTGTTCTTCTGTTTTTTCAGGGATTTCATCGTCCTTTGCACAAAGTTTAAGAAGAAGGCTTCCGTTTGAGAACATGGTATAATCAACGGTGGTTTTTCCTTTTTCGTGAATAAAATCAATATACCTGATTTCACCTGTTATTGTATCGTAGCAAACAGGATAAAACGTGCCGTCAACAGTAATTTTAAGCTTTTCTGAGGAAGCAAATCCGCCAACGGTGTTTTTGAACCATTTTTCATGATTGTGAGGATATCTGTGCGCAACAAAAAGCCACTTATTGTCCCCATCAATTCTCATGTTATAAATATAACGCTCGTCTTCTACTCCAACTGAATTTATTATAGAAACAGTTTTGAATTCTTTCATTACCAGAGCAAGTTCAGGCTTTGAGAAAGGAATATTTACAGAGCTTTCAAAAAGAGCCTTTACGCCGTCGCTTTCCCTTGCGTCAACATATGTAGGACAAGACCCCATAAAGATAACTGTGCCGCCTGCCTTTTTGAAGTTTTCAAGATATTCTATGGTTGTGCTTCTCAATGTTATACAATCAGGAACTATAATTACGTTATATTCCATAAGTCCTACCGCTTTGGGATTTTCATTCCTCTGCTCGGGAATAAGACTTTCTGAAATAAAATCGAAGTCCGCATGAATGTCCAAAAGCCAACTTGCAATATCCTGGAAATTCTTCTCGGCGTTATCGCACTTGATTTTGCTTTGGCTCTTAGGTCCTCGGAGTAGCCAGTAGCTTTCAATAGGATGTATTACTCCAACCTTTACCTCTGCCTTGCCTCGGGTTAAGGCTGTATTTACTCTTGAAAAATGGTCTTCTATGTATTTATATTCCTTGTACCAGGGCGCCTGATAGTTTATAGAAGCAGGATAATCTCTCTTTGCCTCTCCTTGCATAGAAACCCACGATAGGTGAGGAACTCTCACGCTTACACCCAGTGCTGCCAGCCAGTCTCCCTGATATTTATGACCTCGAAAATCGAAGGTATAATTAGTCACACCATAAAGTTCCGAAAGCATAGCCTCCTTGCCCTCCTGATGTACTATTGACTGACATTGTTTTGCCGTGGTTATTTCCTGATCATTACAGAGTATATCAATTCCGGGAATACCGAATGAACGGTAGGATCTCATAGCATCTGCTTCACACCTTGTCTGAAGCTCAAAGCTTTGTTCTCCCATAATATGACCTGTAAATGCAATACCGTTTTCTTCACACCACTTCTGACATCTTTTAAAATAAGATTCATTTATACATTTAGCCAGAAAGTCATAATATCTATGACGTTTTTCTGAATATTTATTTCCGGGAAGATTCCATAATACCTCAGGAAGAATATCAAAAATGCTTTCACCGTACATTTCTTTATACTTTTCCTGAAGATTGGTGCTCCAGATAAGTTCAACCTGATTGAGTGAAGTGGGAGTTTCAAGTCTATCGTTCGTCTTGTTTCTTAAAAGTGGTTCATCCGCAAAAGTAGATGGTATCGTCTTATCGAACTCCTCCCCTACCTTTTCCTTATATCTTTCATAGGTGATTTCTATAAATCTTGAAACGGCATTTTCGTAAAGTATATCAAAATAAGCCTCATCATTGAACCAGGCATCATTAGGTGCCGTATAAACATATCCATACCATTTCTGCCCCTTGGGCTCGGCATCTCTTTCTACTCGTTCTGCAGATAAAAGACATCCGTCTTCATCTAAAATAACGTCATAGCATACTGCAAAATATACCTTTCCGTCACGGGTTGCTTCTTCTCTTGAAACATCATCCTTAATAGCATCCTGTGCATGAAAAACTATATATTTCGCACGCAGTTTCTTATCTCTTGTAACAAGTCCGCCTGCTGCTCCCGAAGGCCATCTGTCCTCGTCATAGAGCCATGCCAGCATATTCTTATCTTTTGCCTTATCCACGCAGAATTTAATGCGGTTCATAAAGTCATCACTTAAATATTCAAGGGACATACCGGAACGCGGATGCATATGAAAACCGCCGAATCCCATATCAGAAAGAGCATCAATCTGTCTTCCCAGAACGCCTTCGTCCAGTTCACAGTTCCATGACCAGAAAGGAGTTCCTCTGTATTCGGCGGTAGGGTTTTTAAAAAGTTCTTTCGAAAGGTCTTTTGCTATATTTTTCTTATAAAGCATTTTTATCCCCTCCATTAAAATATAATACTGTCTAATTCCTCCTTTATAATAACATATAAGCATATTAAAAGCAAGTCAAAAAAAAATCAAAAAAAGAGTGTTAAAAACACTCTTTTAATATATCTATCGCCTTTTTAAGTTCCGACATTTTTATGTTAAGAGGAGGTAATAACCTTACTTTATTTTTAGCCTTGATTACCAGAACACCCTTATCCCTTGCAAGT
This sequence comes from Clostridia bacterium, assembly GCA_045123995.1. Lineage (GTDB taxonomy): Bacteria > Bacillota > Clostridia > CAKSNL01 > HGM11501 > HGM11501. The sequence continues at coordinate 245,659 of JBGVKY010000014.1, read as the reverse complement.
GCTATAACCTCCGATGCCTCTTTTTCGGTTTCAATTCCTATCATGAGTCCCATTCCCGAAACGCTCTTTACTCCCTTTGCTTCCCTTAAGGAATTAAATATATAATCTGACTTTTCTTTTACTTCTTCCAAAAATTCATCGGTGAGTCTTGTAACCACGGAAATTGCTCCTGCCGATGCAATGGGATTTCCACCAAATGTAGATCCGTGATCTCCTGATTTAAGGACATTTTCTGTCTTTTCAAACATAATGCAGGCTCCTAACGGAAGACCGCCTGCAAGACCCTTTGCGGTTGTAACCACGTCAGGCTCTATCCCGTAGTTCATATAGGCGTACATTTTTCCGCATCTGCCGTTTCCTGTCTGAACTTCGTCGCAAATTAAAAGAATATCTTTTTCCTTGGCAATTTTTGAAAGTCCTTTAACAAAATCCTCAGAAAGGGGCATAACTCCGCCCTCTCCCTGGACGATTTCAATCATGAATGCGGCAATATTTTCTTCTTCAGAAAGCTTTCTGGCTGTATCCAAATCACCGGGTTCAATATGCAAAAAGCCTTCCGGTAAAGGCAAGAATGATTTATGAAAAACTTCCTGTCCTGTTGCCGCCAAGGTAGCCAGGGTTCTGCCGTGAAAACTGTTTTTTAATGTTACTATCTTGGCATTGCCTTTTCCCTGATCCTCTTTATATTTTCTGGCTATTTTAATGGCACATTCATTAGCTTCAGCTCCTGAATTGCCAAAAAATACTTTTGATGCTCCTGTTTTTTCGCAAAGCATTTTTGCAAGAACCGCGCAGGGCTCTGTATAATAAAGATTTGATGTATGTGAAATTTTATCTATCTGTTCATTTACCGCCTTTTTCCATTCGTCATCAGAATAGCCAAAGGAATTAACTGCAATTCCGCTGCCTAAATCAATGTACTCTCTGCCGTCTTCATCAATAGCTATGGCTCCTTTTCCCTTTACTATCGCAAGAGGAAAGCGGGCATAGGTATTTGATACATATTTTTCGTCAAGGTCTTTTATATTCATTTATTTTCACCCTTATCTTTAATAACCATTGTTCCTGCACCCTCATCGGTGAGAGTTTCAACCAAAAGTGCATGGGGCACTCTTCCGTCCAGAATCGTTACACGCTCAACGCCCATGTTTATAGCATCTATACAGCACTCAACTTTAGGAATCATTCCTCCGCAGATTATACCTTCCTCTGAGAGCTTTTTAGCCTCAGCTATATCCATGCAGTGAATAACCGAATCGGGGTCATTTTTATCCCTTAAAACTCCTGTTATATCTGTCATGGAAATAAGTCTTTCTGCTTTAAGAGCTCCTGCAATAAAGGCTGCCGCTGTATCTGCATTTATGTTATATGTATTTCCTGAAAGGTCACAGCCCACCGTAGAAACAATGGGAATATATCCTTTTTCAAGAAGATCAGAAACCGGCTCCGTATTAACCTTTGTTATTCTACCCACATAACCATATTTTTCGTCTTTCATTGTAGCTTCTATCATGTGTCCGTCTATTCCTGATATACCCATGGCTTTTCCGCCCTTTTGCTCAATTAAGCTTACAAGGCCTTTATTTATCTTTCCTGCCAGAACCATCTCTACAACATCAACGGTTTCTTTGTCTGTTACTCTGAGTCCGTCTACAAAAACCGACTCTTTACCTATCTTTTTCAGCATATCGCTGATTTCAGGCCCACCGCCATGAACTAAAACGACCTTTACTCCAATTAAGGAAAGAAGCACGATATCTTCCATAACCTGTTCTTTAAGCTCGTCATTTATCATGGCGTTTCCGCCATATTTAACAACCACAATCTTGTTGTAATACTGTTGTATATAAGGAAGTGCCTGAGTTAATATTTCAGCTCTCTGAGCATTTGTAACTTTAAGCTCCATTTTTAATCCTCCAATCAGGTTCTGTAATCTCCGTTTATCTTGACATATTCATATGTAAGGTCACAACCCCAGGCAACAGAATCTGCACATCCGTCATTTAAGTCAACTAAAATATCAATTTCTTTCTCCAGAAGAATTTCCTTGGCTTTTTCTTCAGAAAAATCTACGCCCGCTCCGTCTTTACATACTAAAATTTTACCTTTGGGTGACGAAAAATAAACATCAACTTTATCTACGTCAATATCGGCACCGCTGTATCCCAGTGCACAGAGAACTCTACCCCAGTTGGCATCTGCTCCGAACATAGCCGCCTTAGTAAGAGATGAACAAACCACACTTTTAGCAGCGGTTTTTGCAATTTCCTCATTTTTTGCTCCGCTTACAATACACTGCAAAAGCTTTGTTGCCCCCTCACCGTCTCCCGCTATCATTCTGCAAAGATGAACGTTTATAGTGTTAAGGGCTTTCATAAATGTGTCAAAATCCTCGCCCTCTTTTGTTATTTCTTTATTTCCGGCCATGCCGTTAGCCATTACGGAAACCATATCATTTGTAGAGGTATCTCCGTCAATACTAAGCATATTAAAGGTGTTTTTTATGTCGCCTGACAAAGCTTTTTTAAGCATTTCAGGACTTATAGAAACGTCAGTAGTTATAAAAACCAGCATGGTTGCCATGTTGGGATGAATCATACCTGAGCCCTTAGCTATTCCGCCCATCTTACAGGTGACTCCCCCTATTTCAAAGCTTACTGCAATTTCTTTCTTAACGGTATCCGTTGTCATAATTCCCTCTGCTGCATCTTCTGCATTATCCGTAAGGGCGGAACAAAGGCTTGGTATACCCTTTTTAATAGGATTGATATCCAGCTTCTGACCTATTACACCGGTGGATGCAACGATTACGTCATTTTTGTCAATATTAAGCTCATTTGCCAAAAGTTCACAAGTTTTTTCTGCAATTTCAATTCCGTCTGCATTACAGGTATTGGCATTTCCGCTGTTGCATATGGCACAGATGGCATATCCATCTTCGAGATGGCTTTTGGTAACCTTAAGGGGAGCTCCCTTTACAAGATTTGTTGTATAAACAGCCGCAGCAGCTGCCCTCTTTTCACTTAATATAAGAGCTAAATCTTTTTTTGTTCTGTTCTTTCTTATTCCGCAATGAACTCCCGATGCTTTAAAGCCTTTGGGGGCACACACACTTCCTTCAATTATCTTAATTTCGCTCATTTTAATCCTCCCATACATCCAGAGATAAAGTATCTTCCTTACCTAAGGCTATATTCATACATTCAATAGCCGCTCCGGATGCTCCCTTTCCTAAATTGTCATATCTTGCAACTAAAATAATTCTCTCATCATTTCCGTAAACAGAAATTCTCATAAAATCCTTTCCAGAATATGCCGCAGCAGATAAAAATCCGCCCTCATCACATTCCTCGTAGGAAACCATTTTACCATTATATTTTTCCCGATATAACTTCCTTATATCTTCTATTCCGCCTTTTTGAAGATCTTTTCCAAAAATAGGAACCGTCACTTCCATTCCGCTATAAAAAGAGGAAACGATTGGACAGAATATGGGAAATTCAGAAATTCCCGTTATAGCTTTCATTTCTTTTAAGTGCTTGTGCGTCTGAGAAAGTCCGTACTGTCTGGGGGCTTTAAGTAAAGGATTTTCAGACTCTTCGTATTCCGCAATCATCTTTTTTCCGCCACCGGAATATCCCGTTACGGAGTGGCAGGTAAGATTTATATCCTTTTTAAGAAAGCCTGCTTCAATAAGCGGGTAAATGAGAGCTATGAATCCCCCTGCATGACATCCGGGAACCGCAATTCTTTTCGAGTTTTTTATTTTTTCCCTATGTTCTTCTGAAAGTTCTGGAAAACCGTAGGCAAAAGCTTCATCCGTTCTGTGGGCAGTTGAGGTATCTATGATTACCACCTTTTCCCCAGCCATGGCAACCGCTTCTCTTGCCGCATCATCAGGAAGACAGAGAAAAGTAACATCACTTTTATTTATAGCTTCGCACCTTGCACCGGCATCTTTCCTTTTTTCTTCTGGCAGTGTTATTAAGGTTATATCCTCTCTTTTACCGAGTCTATCATGAATCCTGAGTCCCGTTGTCCCTGCCGAACCGTCTATAAATACTTTTATCTTGTTGTTCATAAATATCACCGCATCTTATCATTTTGCATAATTATAACATCTTCCACGGAAACATGCAAGGTTTTTTTGAATATTTTCTCGATTTTATGCATTTTAACAGTTTGTTTATGCATATTCATTCATTTTTGTCTATTTTTTCCGTATGAATTTCCAATTTTTCCATTACATCCGATATTTTTTCGTGAGATACGAAGTTCGCCAGACGGTCAACCGCCGTTTCCTCCTTGTTTATAAGTGCCAGATACTGTCCGTGGAAATATCTTAAAAGAGCTGATGCCGGGTAGGACATTAACGAGCATCCTGCAACAATTAAGAGGTCTGCTTTTGAAATATGCTCTATTGCCTCTTTCCCAACTTTTTCATCCAGAGCTTCATCGTATAAAACAATACCCGGTTTTATTTTCCCTCCGCAATCGCAAAAAGGAACACCCGCTGATTTTCTTATAAATTTTCCATCATATTCTTTGCCACATTTAATACAACAGTTTTTATGTATGCTTCCGTGAAGCTCTAAGACATTTTTACATCCTGCCATCCCAAGCAGAGAATCAGTATTGCTTGTTATTATAGCTTTAAGCTTCCCCTTGTCTTCCATTTCCTTTAGCTTTTCGTGAGCTTTTCCCGGCATGAGGTCAAGACATAAAATATTTTTTCTGTAAAAGTCGTAAAACTTTTCTGTATCTTTATCAAAATAGCTTCCGGTGAGTATTTCTCCGGGATTTCCTTCAAATTTTGAAGGCTCTTTATCCAGAACTTCATCCGTAACACCTTTTCCGCTTAAGAAAACAATATACTTGGATAAAGTTATCATCAATCCTAATTTGTCCATTTTTAATTCCTTTCAAAAATAAGGTTGCTTTCGCAACCTTATTTTTATTTTTTCCCTACTCTTCCCCAATAACGGAAAATGAGAGCTCCTATAATGCCTATAACGGCAATAATCAAAGTCCAGATTTTGGACTTGAAGGACATAAAGGCTATTATGCCCAAAAGTATACATATAGCATAAATAATCAAAACCGACTGCTTCACAGAAAAACCTCTGTCTATAAGTCTGTGATGAAGATGCCCTCTGTCAGGAGACATAATGGGTCTTCCCTCTTTTATTCTTCTGAATATTGCAAAGCTTGTATCAAAAATCGGAATACCGAATGCGATAAAAGGTACTGCAAAGGAAATTATAGCATGGATTTTAAATAATCCCATAACGGAAATCGTCGCCATCACAAATCCTAAAAATGTTGAACCCGTATCTCCCATAAAAACAGAAGCGGGATTGAAATTATAGGGTAAAAAGCCAAAGCAGGCTCCCACCAAGGCTGCCGTTAATATAGCACTTACAAAATCTCCCTGCATCAGTGCCACACAGAATATAGATAAAGATGCAATAGATGAAACCCCTGCCGCAAGACCGTCAAGTCCGTCAATTAAATTAACTGCATTTGTAAGAGCTACAATCCATATAATCGTTAAGGGATAAGAAAGCCATCCGAATTCAAAGCCGTTGCTTTCCAAAAAAGGAAGTATTATTCTTTCAATCCTTACCCCCATAAAAACAGGAATGGAAGCTGCAATTATCTGTACTATAAGCTTAAACTTCGCAGGCAGGTTGTATTTATCATCAAATATTCCGAGTATAACAATTATAACCGAACCCATTAAAATTCCAACAATCTCCTTATCGATTGTTGAAAACGTAAAGGTTGATACCAAAAAACCGAAGAAAATTGCAAGTCCTCCTATTAAAGGAGTAGGTTTTTTATGGACTCTTCTCTCTTCATCAGGAACATCAATAGCCCCGATTTTAACAGCCAGTTTTTTTACTAAGGGAGTTACCGCAAAGGCTATAACAAAGGATATGGCAAATGATAACAGAATCTTAAGTGTTTCTGACAATTTTTATCCCCCTATCTTGCTACAAAGCCTATTTTCTTATAAACCTTGGAAAGTGTTCTGTCTGCAACCCTTCCTGCAATCTGGGCACCGTTTTTATAAACACTTTCAATATAGTCTTTATTTTTCGCAAGGTCTTCGTATTTTTCCCTTACAGGTCTAAGCATTTCAATTACAGCCTCGGCAGTTTTCACTTTGAAATCACCATAGCCCATGCCGGAAAATCTTGAAACTGCATCTTCAATACTTTCGCCTGTTGCAACGGAATAGATTGTCAAAAGATTGTTAACACCATCTTTTCCCTCACGGTATTCTATTTTAGCTTCGGAGTCAGTAACTGCACTCTTGAACTTTTTAAGAATAACCTCGGGAGAATCCAAAATAGCAATGTTTCCCTTAGGCTCTGATTTACTCATTTTGCTGGTAGGTGTAGCAAGGCTCATGATTTTTGCTCCAAGCTTAGGAATTACAGGCTCAGGAACCTTGAATACTTCTCCGTAAACCCCGTTAAATCTTTTTGCAATTATCTGTGCCAGTTCCAGATGCTGCTTCTGGTCAATGCCTACCGGAACCTTATCTGTCTGATAAAGCAAAATATCTGCCGCCATTAAAACAGGATAGGTGAAAAGACCTGCATTTATATTGTCTGCATGCTTCTGTGATTTATCCTTGAACTGTGTCATTCTTGAGAGCTCTCCCATATAGGTATAGCAATTAAGCACCCAGGCAAGCTGTGCATGATGAGGCACATGGCTCTGGAAATAAATAAGACTCTTATTGGGGTCAATTCCGCAGGCAATATAAAGTGCCAGAAATTCCATACAACGGTTTCTGAGCTCCTTAGGGTCTTGTCTTACGGTAATACAATGCTCATCCACAACACAGAAACAGCAGTCATACTCCTCCTGCATGGCAAGCCAGTTTTTAACAGCTCCTATATATCCTCCGAGTCCCAGCTCTCCTGATGGCTGAATTCCCGAAAAAACTCTTTGTTTCATATTTTCGCTCATAACGAGTCTCCTTTAATCAAAGATTATTAAGCACCTTAGCCATTATTCTCATACCTCTGTCGATTTCTTCCAACGTAGGTGTTGAATAATTTAATCTGAACATATTGCACTTTTCATCAATGTCTACCATGGCTGTTGCACCGGGTACAAATGCCACCTTTTCCTCTATGCACTTAGCCATAATTTCCTTGGTATCGTAGTCTCCGTCAATGGTGCACCAGAGGAAAATTCCTCCCTCAGGTACTGTATGCTTTATATTCTTCGGAAAAAGTTCATCCATAAGTTTCATCATGAGTGAAGATTTTTCCCTGTACATATCTATGCTCTTTTTAATGTGTGCATCAAAGTCATTTTCTTCAATAAATCTTTCAACCATCATCTGTGTAAGGCAGGGTGTGTGAACGTCATTAGCCTGCTTGCAAACTACCATTCTGTCGAAAATATCCTCTCTTGCCACAGCATAGCCCACTCTCATACCGGGAGATATAAGCTTTGAATAGGAGCTTGCATAAATGACTCTGCCCTTTTTATCCATTGTCTTTATAGCCGGAATGTCCTCTCCTGTAAAACGAAGTTTTCCATAAGGATTATCTTCAAGAATGTAAAAATCGTATTCTTCTGCCAATTCCAAAAGCTTCTTTCTCTTATCTAAGCTCATGGTAATTCCCGTAGGATTCTGGAATGTGGGAATTGTATATAAAAGCTTTACCTTTTCTTTTTTAAGAAGTGCTTCAAGTTCATCTATATCTATACCATCTTCTCTTACTGTCACTCCTCTTAAATCTCCGCCATAGGAACGAAGCGCATTGAGTCCGCCAATAAAGCTGGGAGCTTCAACTGCGATTACGTCACCCTCGTTTATAAGAGCTTTTGCACAAAGGTCTATTGCCTGCTGACCGCCTGTTGTAATAAGACAGTCGTCGGTATCATGCATAATGCCTTCCTTGGTCATTTCTGCCTTAACCCTGTTACGAAGAGGAGCATATCCCTCTGTAACACCGTACTGAAGTGCAAGGTGTCCCTCTTTTTCTATGATAGAAGAAGCAAGGTGAGCAAGTTCCTCTTTGGGGAAAATTTCTGCAGAAGGATTTCCGCCCGCAAAGGAAATTATATCTTTGCTTCCGACCATTTTAAATATTTCTCTTATAGCAGATGCCTTAAGTGGCTTTACTCTTTCAGCTATGAAATCGCTTTTCATAATATTCCGCCTTTCCTTTCTGTACATACCAACCTATTTTACCACAAACTTACATATTTGTAAAGCATTATTATACAGTAATTTTAAGGACAAGTTTTTCATAGAATAGGAAAAGAAAGGAGTTTTTAAGATGAAACAATCTGCATTTTTATTATCCTTACTTTTTTGCTCCATGTTCCTTTTCCCATGCATCACAAACAATGAAATATCAAAAAATGACCCATTAAAAACCGACCTTTCTTCTTCATATTCAGAGCCTACAATAAACGTTCTTAATGTATACGATAATTCTGTCTTTTCCATCCCTTTAGAGTCCTATCTTATCGGGGTTGTACTTGCAGAAATGCCTGCCTCCTTCGAGGAAGAAGCCTTGAAGTCGCAAAGCGTTGCCGCAAGAACCTACGCCGCCCAAAAGCTATCGTCTCCCGGTCATGAAAACGCAAATATATGTATGAATTCCACCTGTTGCTGTGCCTACATATACCCCTCTCTCTATGAGGGCGGAGAGGATAATTTAATCAAGGTAAAAAACGCTGTGGAGAGTACTAAAGGAGAAATCCTGACCTTTAATGACGAACCTATTTTAGCGGTGTTTCATGCTATGAGTGCAGGAAAAACCGAGGATGCAAAAAACGTATGGGGCAACGATGTCCCCTATCTGAAAGCCGTTGATAGTTCTCTGGAGACGTCTTTGGATAAATTTAATACAGAGGTTTTTGTTTCCCGCGATGAATGGAGCGAAAAAATCAAAAGTGCCGCAAAGGATGCGACACTTTCGGATGTATCAGATATCAGAGATATAAACTATTCCCCCTCGGGCTACGTTACCGACCTTAAGATAGGCGGTGTTTTATTTAGTGGCAGTGAAATCCGCAGTCTTTTTTCTCTGCGTTCTTCCGCCTTTACCATTGTTATAAAAGATGACGGCGTAGTTTTTACCGTAAAAGGCTTCGGCCACGGCGTGGGTTTAAGCCAGCACGGTGCCAATCAGTTAGCCAAGGAGGGTCTTACTTACAGAGAAATTTTAAACACTTATTATAAAGATGTTTCATTAAAAATTCTAAATGTATCTTAAAATCAGCCTGCACCGAATACTGCATCCTGACTAAAGGTAACGTTAGTAACTTTCACATTTGTTACGTTATATAACTGGTCATCGGGGGAATCAAAATACACTTCTCCTATATCGTAACGTTGTCCCTCCATGGTGTAAGAAGATCCGTATCCTGTAAGTCCTCTTTGCACGATTGTTCCGTCTAAAGTTGCCAGATCATAGCTTACCGTAAAGTCTGCCAAAAGATTGCCGGGCTTAAACTTTACTACGAATATTCCATAATTGCTTGTCTCATATCTTTTCGCAGTATAAGCAAGCTTCACACCGTCTGCTCCAGAGCCATAAAGCTTTTGTGCCAGAGAATAGAATTTATCTTTCATTCTCTCATAATTTCCACTGCAATCTATATATGGCATATCTATCCCATAATTATCCATGAAAGAGCTGTAATCCGCACACTCTATATATTTCATTGCTTCACCAAACTGTTTTGCTTTCTCTTTCTTAATTACCATGCTCATTAAATAGTCAAAGCTTGTCTGCCATCCCTGTGATGTATATGCATAAACCTGGTCTTTTCTCACTGTGCAGACCTCAGTAGGTGATTTAACCAAGGATTCATAATTATCAAATCCGCCAAAATAGTAATTGTTTACATTCTTCAAAAACGTCTGGTCCGTTCCTTTTGTAGAAATATCATGTATTGCTTCAATAAGTTCACTTTTTGTATGATTTTTCATATAAAGCAAAACTCTTTCATCAAGTTTGTCACCTGTAAACCAGCCGTTTTGAACAAACTCATCTGCAAGCTCTTTTTTTACGCTTATGTAGGTAGTTCCTTTTTCTCCCACTCCACCGTCAAGAAGCCTATATAACTGCACAAAATCTTTTACCTCGGCATTTCTAAGCAGTGTATAATCCGGAGAAAAACTGTAGTATTTATAGTTTCCGTTAAGTTCATAAAAATCTCCCTTATAGGCTGCAAGTTTTCCTTTTGAAACCTTGCCGTCAAAAAGATCGAAAACATAATACGAACCCTTGTCCTTATAGTTTTCCGTAGCAACTTCCAAAATATTGTTTTCAGTAAATGTTATAGACCAGCCAAATTTCTGCCCCCAGTCCCATGTAAGAGGGAAATATAAAAGATTTCTGTAATTAAGTATAGGATATTGCTCTTTAAGATTGTCAATACTTTCGCCTAAAACATTGATGGGTGTCATGGCAATCTGTGCCATACCACCTTTATCTTCATCGTTTTGCAAGGGATTTAAAAAATCATCGTAGCAGTCAATCTCTTCAGCTTTAGTGATGATATTTCCCGCCTCAGCAGTCCATGTGTTTGAAAGACCCAAATAAGCGCAGTCATTATAGGTCATGGGGAAATATGTAATGGAGTTATAAACTATAAAAGGGTATTTCCTAAGGGAATTGTTTACCCCTCTGCCGTTTACCACAATTCCTATTTCCGCATGGCTTACATAAACCTCCGCCGCACCCGCTGTAAGGGGCATAAGCATCGTTAAAATCAATGCCGCAACAATTAAAAGTGTACTTGCTTTTTTCATTTTCCCACTCCTTGATTATAATGTTATATGACACGGAATTCCGTTTTCATAGCAAGGATAGCTCTCTCCTAATATGAGAGGTCTTGCATATTTTATAAATTCTTCATTAACGTCGTTTCCTTTTTCGTTTATCCACTGACGCGGAACAGTTTTTTCTACGTTTGCAATTTTTGAAATGTCCATGGGCTCAAATGAAATTTCATAATCGCCGCGTCTTACATAGCCCATCATTTTTCCTGTTTCGCCTTGCATTGCCGCCATAAATGCCGCCTTACCGTTAAGTAAAGCCTCTTCTATATCTGTTTTGCTCTGTATATGGGCAGCACATCTTTGGAAAACATTAAGTTCAACAGCTCTTGCCTTCACCCCAAGCTTTTCTCTTACTGCATTTTCCAAAACCTTCCCCGAACCGCTTAAGTATTTATGTCCGAAGTTATCAACTGCACCGGAGGCCGTGCTTTCACACACATATACTCCGTTCTCGTCCTTAATTCCCTCAGAAATAGCTACTATAACCACCTTTTTCTTTAAGAGACATTCCTTAACATCCGAAAGGAAATTATCCATAGAAAAAGGAACTTCTGGAAGATAAATAAGATCGGGAGATGTACAATCATTATCCCTTGCAAGGCTTGATGCCGCCGCAAGCCAGCCTGCATTTCTTCCCATGATTTCAACAATTAAAACACTTTCCAAATCATACACATTTGTATCTCTGTGCATTTCCTTTATGGCAGTCGCTATAAACTTCGCAGCACTTCCGTAGCCGGGACAATGGTCTGTTCCGGCTAAATCATTGTCAATGGTTTTTGGAACGCCCATGATTTTCACATCTATGTTTTTTTCCTTAGCGTATTCGCTCAGGCGATAAACCGTATCCATAGAGTCGTTTCCGCCTATATAGAAAAAGTATTTTATATGGTTTTTTTCAAATATTTCAAATATTTTCTCATATATTTCATAACCTGATGCGTCCCTGGGCATTTTATATCTGCAGGAGCCAAGGTATGCCGAGGGTGTATGTATAAGCTTTTTAAGATTTTCTTCGTTTCTGAAAGTTTCCCCGAGGTCTGTGAATTTTTCTTTCAAAAGCCCCTCTATACCGTTGACCATTCCAAGAATTTTCCCTTCGAATCCGCTGTCAAGAGCTCCCTTTATCACTCCTGCAAGAGAAGAGTTTATCGCCACTGTGGGGCCGCCTGACTGACCTACTACCATATTTCCTTTTAACATAGACTTTCCTCCAAAAATTTAGTACATAACTATTTTACCATAAAATGAAATAAATTCAATATTTTACTTGAAGATTTTAAAAAATGTGGTAAAATATATTAAAGAATATAAAAAGAGAGGTAGATATCATGAAAGAATATTGCAAAGTTATTTTTGAGACCGAAGAAAAAGATTATTTCTGCGTTTGGTTTTCCGACATAAATTCAGGTTTCTTAAAGGAACAGGATCATGTTGCATGCTTCAGGGATGAAGATGTTTTCGATAAATTCACAGCGGCAAAGGGTATCAAGATCAAGGAAACCATGATTTTCGACCTTTCTTCCCTTTTGAGCTTCGCATTGGGAAACGGCGACGAAATTGATGCTTCCATGCTTCTTAATTTCTGGAACATATGCTCGGATTTGGCTTTCACATTGAATTTAAGCTTCTTAGGAGACGATGACAACGAAACCTTGTCGGAAATTTACGATACTCTTTTCTTTATCCAGACAGCAGACGATGATGAAGAGGATTCGGAAGATACTTCTTTAACAGAGGATGATTTATCTGATCTACGCGAAGTAATCGCTGACGGTTGCAAAATGATTGTTGCCAACTTAAATGCCATTTAATTATGAAAATAAAGCTGATTTGTGTAGGCAAACTTAAAGAAACCTTTTTTAAGGATGCCGCAGAAGAATATCTTAAAAGACTAAAAAGATTTCACAAGGTGGAAATCCTTGAAATTCCTGAAGAAATAAGACACGAAGCTCCCTCGTCATCGGAAATCGAAAAAGCACTTTCAGAAGAAGGCAAAAAGATTTTAAAAGCCTTGGGCAAAGGTGCATACATCATATCCTTAGCGATTTTAGGAAAACAGATTTCCAGCGAGGAATTATCAGATACATTAAAGAGTCTTGGAAATAGCGGGATTTCCGAGGTCGATTTTATTATCGGCGGTTCCCATGGTCTTTCAAGGGAAGTTTTATCTTCTTCTGATTTTCTTTTAAGCTTTTCAAAAATGACCTTTACCAAAGAAATGGCAAGAGTTATTTTTTTAGAACAATTATACAGAGCTTCTAAAATAGAAGCCGGTGAAACTTATCACAAATGAGGAGTTAAGAATGGAAGCAGCAATAAAAGTTTCATACCAGGTACTTATTATTTTCCTTTACATAAGCCTGGGTTTTATATTTACAAAATCTAAAAAAATCAATAATGAGGGCGTGAAACAGATGACCTCTTTATTGCTCATACTGGTAACCCCCTGCGTTTTGATTGAATCTTATCAGAATAAAATTGATTTTCTTGATTTTTCTTTATTGAAAGATTTGGGAATAGCTGCACTCCTTACGATATTTTTTCATTTTTTAGCTATTGTACTTTCAACTTTTCTTTTCAAGAAAGAAGATACAGGCAGATACAAACTGAACATTTTCACCTCAATATACTCAAACTGCGGATTTATGGGTATTCCGTTGCTAAAATCTGTTCTGGGTGACGACGGTGTGTTTTTCGGCAGTGCCTATCTTGCCATGTTCACCATTATTTCCTGGACACACGGAATCTACGTTTTTACAGAAAGTAAAAAATCAATTGCTCCCAAATCTCTTTTGACAAATCCCGGTGTCATGGGTTCGGTTATTGCTCTTTTACTGTTCCTTTTTAAAATCAAGCTTCCCTCTTTCGCCCTTGACGCTGTTTCGGGAATGGCTTCGCTTAACACTCCCCTTTCAATGATAATTTTGGGAAGTTATCTGGCAAGTATAAACATAAAAACGGCACTTTTAAGACCTACTCTTTATGCTTCCTCGTTTTTAAGGCTTATATTGGTACCTGCCCTTTGCCTAGCTTCGATTCTTATTATAAATATTCTTTATCCATTAAATCCTACTCTTTCCCTTTCGGTTCTGATTCCTGCTGCCTGTCCCTCAGCGGCGATAGCGGCACTCTTTTCTACCAAATACGGGAATGATGCAGGATATGCCACAGAAATCGTAGCAGTGACAACACTGCTTTCTATAGCTACAATTCCGCTTATCATATTTGTTTCTGCTCTTTTGTTAAAATAAAGAAGTTGACCGCTTCTTTATTTTAAATGTTCTATTAAATACATTAACCTTTCGAAAAAATGCTATCCGCATTTTTCATTGTATCGTCCTACCCTTGGACGGTACGGACGATTCTCATAAAAAATTTCTTTATTGAAATTTTTAATAAAAAGGCGTTGCATCCTTTGTGAGCAGCAGCCAAGGAGGTTTTATTTATGAATAAAAAAAGGTCCATTTCAGTCAAAACCCTGGTTTTGTGTGCAGTCCTTACTGCTATTGTAATTCTGCTGCAGCTTTTCGGCAGTGCAATAAAGTTTGGAATGTTCTCTATCTCTCTGGTTTTGATACCCATTGTTTTAGGCTCTGCCATGGCAGGTCCCTTTGCCGGTGGCTGGCTGGGCTTCGTTTTCGGTTTGGCCGTACTTTTGTCAGGTGACGCGGGGGCTTTTTTGGCGGTGAACCCGGCAGGAACTGTAATTACAGTTCTGGTTAAAGGTATTCTGGCAGGTTTGCTTTCAGGTTTGCTTTACAAACTTTTAGCTAAATCAAACCGCACCATTGCAGTATTCTTATCTGCTGCAGTTTGTCCCATTGTTAACACCGGTATATTTTTAATCGGATGTAGACTTTTCTTTTTTGAAACAATTTCCCAATGGGGTGCTGCAGCGGGATTTGAATCAGCCGCGGCTTATATGTTTTTAGGGCTTGCCGGCCTTAATTTCTTAGTTGAGCTTTTAACTAATTTGATTTTGGCACCGATTATTTTAAGACTTTTAAGTATAAGAAAAATCTGACTTACATAAAAGAGACGGAATGCAATGCATTCCGTCTCTTTTTTATTTTACTATATCAGGAAATGTAGAGGGATAAAAAGGTTCTTCCAGAGTAAAATGACCGCCGAAAGGCGCATTATAATCGCCGTCAATATTTATTTTAACTCCCTCTATCCCCTCTATTGAGCAAAGGGAATATACTATCGACATAACTGCCATAGATTCTTTTGTTGTGCCGCCGGTATTGAACTTTGAAAATTCACCGGATAAATCAATCGTGCAAATCCCCTCTTTGGTTTCTGCTGAAAGAACCTTAACTTCACCTGATACCGATTTATTAAGTTCGGGATTTTGGGGCCCTTTTATTATCTCTTTTACTATATTTTTTTCTATGCTTTCACCTTTTTCAACACTTCTCAATTCAGGTTCAAGATACATAAATTCAGCATCCGGAAAATATAACCTAACCTCTATACTTTCTTTTTTAACACATGAAGACAATAGCAAAATCAACGTAAATAACAGTAAAGATATTTTTTTCATAAAAACACCTCCCTATTTATATATATTCATCATATATAAATATCATACACAAATAAAAGAAGCTTGTCAACACAAAAACAAAGGAGACCCAACGGGTCTCCTTTAATTTTAAGCAAAATAGTTTATATCGCTCATTTCAATAGGATGTTCAAGTTCAATGTTCTGATAGATGTCTACGCCTGTTCCTGCAGGAATAAGCTTACCTATGATAACATTTTCCTTAAGTCCTAATAAGGGATCGCTCTTGCCCTTGATTGCAGCTTCTGTAAGAACTCTGGTTGTTTCCTGGAATGATGCTGCAGAAAGGAAAGAATCTGTTGCAAGTGCAGCCTTGGTGATACCAAGCAATACATCCTTGCAAACCGGAGGATTGGTTCCCTTTGCTTCAGCGTCTTCACAAGCCAAGATATAATCAAGTCTTTCAACCATTGAGCCAACCAGCCAGTTGGTGTCTCCTGCTTCCTCAACACGAACCTTCTTCATCATCTGACGAACAATAACTTCAACGTGCTTGTCGGAAATTTCAACACCCTGCTGACGGTAAACTCTCTGTACTTCCTGGATCATATACTGATGAAGCGCATCCTTGCCCTTGATACGAAGTATATCTGCGGGGTTAACGGGACCCTTTGTAAGTGCATCACCGGCATTTACGCTGTCACCGTCCTTAACCTTAAGCTCAACTCCGTAACGTATTGTATAGGTTTCGGCTTCGCCTGTTTCGTTATTTGTAACAATAGCTTCTCTCTTCTGCTTTGTTTCGTTCAACTTAACAGTACCGTCAATTTCAGTAATCGTAGCAAGACCCTTGGGCTTTCTTGCTTCAAAAAGTTCTTCGATTCTGGGAAGACCCTGTGTGATGTCGTTAGATGCGACACCGCCGGAGTGGAAGGTTCTCATTGTAAGCTGAGTACCGGGCTCACCGATGGACTGAGCGGCAATGATACCAACAGCTTCACCGATATTTACAGGTGCACTTGTAGCTAAGTTTTCACCATAGCACTTAGCACATACACCAATCTTAGCACGGCAGGTAAGAACTGAACGAACTAAAATATCGGAAATTTCTGCCTTTTCAATCATAGCAGCTTCTTCATCTTTTATGATTTCATTTGCTTTAGCAAGAACTTCGCCTGTAGCGGGATCAACAATATCATAAACAGGAACTCTGCCTGAAAGACGAGAGGAAATGGATTCTATCATTTCGTTGCCGTCCTTAATGGAAGATACCAAAATACCGTCCTTGGAATGGCAGTCTTCTTCTCTTATTATGACATCCTGGCTGACATCAACAAGTCTTCTTGTAAGATATCCTGAGTCAGCAGTCTTAAGAGCTGTATCTGTAAGACCTTTTCTTGCACCGTGTGAAGATATGAAATACTCAAGAATATTAAGACCTTCACGGAAGTTTGCTCTGATGGGAATTTCTACTGTTCTACCCTGAGTATCCGCCATAAGACCACGCATACCTGCAAGCTGTCTGATCTGATTCTTACTACCACGGGCACCGGAATCCGCCATCATAAATAGTGAGTTATAGGGATCCAAGTTATCCATAAGAGCCTTGGTAATCTTTTCGTTTGCCTCTTCCCAAGCCTTGATAACATGTCTGTAACGTTCATCATCGGAAAGCTGACCCATCTTGAAGAGCATTTCAATCTTATCAACCTGAGCCTCTGCTTCCTTAAGGTATTCTTTCTTCTTCTCGGGAACAACCATATCTGCAACAGAGATGGAGATTGAACCGATTGTAGAATAGTGATAACCCATAGATTTAAGGTCGTCAAGTACAACTGCTGTATGAGTTGCGCCATGCTTCTTAATGCACTTGTTGATTATCTTTCCAAGTCCGCTCTTGCCTGTAAGGGTAACGATTTCGTATTTAAGCGCATCCTTTAAGATTGCTTCAATTTCTCCTGTCAGTTCTTCTTCGTTTAATTTTGAAGAATCAATAACGGGAGCTTTTCTGTCTACGAAACCGAGGTCCTGAGGAACTTTTCCGTTGAATATCATTCTGCCGATTGTAATATCAGCAAACCCTTCTGCCTTATGAACTGTCTTCTCTCCTGTTGCCTTATCAAGTATTTCAACTTCAAGACTTCTCTTTACCTTTATAGGAGCATGAATAGCAACATCTCCGTTTTCATAAGCAAGCATTGCCTCTGTAGGGCTTGCGAAGAACTTGCCTGCTCCCGGTTCATCTTCTCTTTCCATGGTAAGGTAGTATGCACCGAGAACCATGTCCTGAGTAGGAACTGTAACGGGCTTTCCGTCCTGAGGCTTTAAGAGGTTGTTTGCAGAAAGCATCAAGAATCTTGCTTCTGCCTGAGCTTCGGGTGAAAGAGGAACGTGTACTGCCATCTGGTCACCGTCGAAGTCTGCATTGAACGCTGTACAAGCCAGAGGATGAAGCTTAATAGCTCTACCTTCTACCAAGATGGGTTCAAATGCCTGAATACCTAATCTATGAAGTGTGGGAGCACGGTTCAAAAGAACGGGGTGTTCTTTTATTACATCTTCCAAAACATCCCAGACTTCGGGCTTGATACGCTCTACCATTCTCTTTGCACTCTTTATATTGTGAGCAATTCCCTGTTCTACAAGATTCTTCATTACGAAGGGCTTGAAGAGCTCAATTGCCATTTCCTTGGGAAGACCGCACTGATAAATCTTAAGTTCGGGACCAACAACGATAACCGAACGTCCGGAATAGTCAACACGCTTACCAAGAAGGTTCTGTCTGAAACGACCCTGCTTACCTTTAAGCATATCGGAAAGAGATTTAAGTGCTCTGTTTCCGGGGCCTGTTACAGGTCTTCCTCTTCTGCCGTTGTCTATAAGTGCGTCAACAGCTTCCTGGAGCATTCTCTTTTCGTTTCTTACAATAATTTCGGGAGCTCGGAGTTCTAAAAGTCTCTTAAGACGGTTGTTTCTGTTAATGACACGTCTGTATAAGTCGTTTAAGTCACTTGTTGCAAATCTTCCGCCGTCCAACTGAATCATGGGACGGATTTCCGGAGGAATTACGGGAAGAACTGTCATAATCATCCAGGAGGGTGAATTTACATATACACTTACCTCTGTAATACCTGCATCTGCAAGGCTGTTAACTTCATCTAATGTCAAAACGTGATTATAGGGATAAACCTCGTTTGTTACGGGGTTTTCAACGGGAGCAGACAAGGGTCTTCCTCCAAGGCTCACACCGGGAATAATCTTAGCCATTTCTGTCTGACGGAAAGCTTCGATTACTTCAAGTCTCTTTATAATACGAGCCTTTTTCTGTCCCTGAGCATCTTCAAGCTCCTCATGAAGCTGTGCAGAAAGCTCTTCAATATCAATATCCTCTAAAAGTTCCTTGATGGTTTCAGCACCCATACCTGCTTTAAATGCATCACCGTATTTTTCCTTGGTTTCGTGATACTCTTTTTCGCTTAAGCACTGATACTTTTCAAGCTCGGTTCTGCCGGGATCCACAACCATATAAGCTGCGAAATATAATACTTTTTCCAGAATTCTGGGAGATATATCAAGGAAAAGACCTATTCTTGATGGAATTCCCTTAAAAAACCAGATGTGGGAAACCGGAGCTGCAAGCTCAATATGACCCATTCTTTCGCGGCGAACTTTAGATTTTGTAACTTCAACGCCACATCGGTCGCAGACAATGCCTTTATAACGTACTCTCTTGTACTTACCGCAGGCACATTCCCAGTCCTTCTGGGGGCCAAAAATCCTTTCGCAATACAAACCGTCACGTTCTGCCTTTAATGTTCTGTAATTTATGGTTTCAGGCTTTTTAACCTCGCCATGGGACCAGTCTCTAATCTTATCCGGCGATGCCAGACCGATTTTTATTGAATTAAATGTGTTAAATTCTACCATTTTATCTCGGCCCCTTTCTTACATAAAATCTTCTTCGATGTCATCTTCAGGAATATTTTCTTCGAATTCCTCAAGAGTTTCATCTAACAACATATCATCTTCTTCGTCCTCGGAAGCTTCGAAAATGCTTTCGGAATCTTCTTCGGGAACGAAACCTGCCTCTTCTCTTCTGTCATCAACCATGTTGCGTTTGAATTCTTCCATGGTATCCATTGAAGGTTCATCGTAATCGTCGGCATCTGTGTCCTTAAGCTCAATTTCTTCATTGTTATTGCCCATAACCTTAATATCCATACCAAGGCTCTGCATTTCCTTAATCAATACCTTAAAGGATTCGGGAATTCCAGGCTTAGGAATATTTTCTCCCTTAACGATGGATTCGTAAGTCTTAACACGTCCTACAATATCGTCAGACTTAACTGTTAAGATTTCCTGAAGTGTATAAGCTGCGCCGTATGCTTCAAGAGCCCAAACTTCCATTTCACCGAATCTCTGTCCGCCGAACTGAGCTTTACCACCCAGAGGCTGCTGAGTTACCAAAGAATAAGGGCCTGTGGAACGAGCATGCATCTTATCATCAACCAAGTGGAGCAATTTAAGGAAGTAGATATAACCAACGGTAACAGGGTTGTCAAAGGGTCGGCCTGTACGTCCGTCGTACAATGTGGTCTTTCCGTTTTCGGAGCAACCTGCCTCTTTAAGAAGCTTTGTAATATCTTCTTCGCTTGCGCCGTCAAATACGGGAGTTGCAATCTTTACACCAAATTTACTTGCAGCCATACCAAGATGTACTTCAAGCACCTGACCGATGTTCATTCGAGAAGGAACGCCCAAGGGATTTAATACAATCTCTAAGGGAGTACCGTCTGCAAGGTAAGGCATATCTTCTTCAGGAAGAATTCTTGAAACGACACCCTTATTACCGTGACGTCCTGCCATCTTATCGCCCACGGAGATTTTTCTCTTCTGAGCAATGTAGCATCTTACAAGTTTATTAACTCCGGGAGGCATTTCGTCGCCGTTTTCTCTGGTGAATACCTTAACGTCAACGATAATACCGCACTCACCGTGAGGTACACGGAGCGATGTATCTCTTACTTCTCTTGACTTTTCGCCGAAAATTGCACGGAGAAGTCTCTCTTCGGGAGTAAGCTCTGTCTCTCCCTTGGGAGTAACCTTACCTACTAAGATATCCCCTGCTCTTACCTCGGCTCCAACTCTTATAATACCTCTTTCATCAAGATATTTAAGAGCATCTTCACCCACATTGGGAATATCATATGTGATTTCTTCAGGGCCGAGTTTTGTATCTCTCGCCTCTGATTCATATTCTTCAATGTGAATTGTTGTATATATATCTTCTCTTACAAGTCTTTCATTGAGTAATACTGCATCCTCGTAGTTATAACCTTCCCAGGTCATAAATCCGATTAACATATTTCTACCCAGTGCAAGCTCGCCCTGGCTGATTGCAGGACCGTCGCAGATAACATCGCCTTTTTTAACCTTGTCGCCGCAGTTTACAATGGGCTTCTGGTTAAAGCATGTTCCCTGGTTGGAACGTGTAAACTTAACAAGCTTATGCTCTTCAAGTTCTCCGTTTTCTGTACGGATACCGATATAGTCTGCAGAAACTTTTTCTACAACACCATCATTTTTAGCAAGCTGAACAACACCTGCGTCACGGGCTGCCTTATATTCCATACCTGTTCCTACAATAGGAGAATCTGTACGGAGAAGCGGAACTGCCTGACGCTGCATGTTTGAACCCATGAGTGCACGGTTAGCGTCGTCGTTTTCAAGGAAGGGAATCATGGCAGTAGCAACAGAGATAAGCTGTTTGGGCGATACGTCCATGTAGTCAATCTTTGCAGCTTCGATTTCCATAATCTGGTCACGGTAACGTGCCGCAACCTTCTTGTCAACAAACTTGTTGTTCTCATCAATAGGCTCGTTTGCCTGAGCAACGATATATTCGTCTTCTGTGTCTGCGGTCATATATTCGATTTCATCGGTAATTATGCCTTCACCCTTTATAACCTTACGGTAAGGAGCTTCAATGAAACCATACTCATTTACTCTTGCATATATGGAAAGAGAGTTAATAAGACCGATGTTGGGACCTTCAGGGGTTTCAATGGGACACATTCTGCCGTAGTGTGTATAGTGAACGTCTCGAACCTGGAAGCCCGCTCTGTCTCTGGAAAGACCGCCAGGACCAAGAGCTGAAAGTCTTCTCTTATGAGTAAGTTCAGACAAGGGGTTATTCTGGTCCATGAACTGAGAAAGCTGAGATGAACCGAAGAATTCCTTTATTGTTGCAACAACAGGACGGATATTAACCAGACTCTGGGGAGTTGCGGAGTCAAGCTCCTGAATGGACATTCTTTCACGAACGCCTCTTTCCATTCTTGCAAGACCCATGCGGAACTGATTCTGCAAAAGTTCGCCAACGCAACGAAGTCTTCTGTTTCCTAAGTGGTCGATATCGTCGTCTTTTCCGATTTCGCTTATGAGATTTGTTGCATAGTTAATGGAAGAAAAGATATCGTTGATTGTAACGTGCTTGGGAATAAGCTCATCCTTACGGAGAGTCAAAGCTTCTTTAATCTCTTCTTCAGTCTTATTGTTTTCGAGTATATCCATCAGTACTTCACGGACTACCTTTTCGGTAATACCGCATTCTTTAGGATCAAATTCAAGATACTTCTCTGCATGAACCATGTCATTGGAGAATACCTTTATGGGAGATGCTCCTGCCTCTACCGCCTTGCTGCCGGGATAAACCATGACAACGTTTACACCTGCATAGTCGATATTTTTAGCATCTTCCTTGGAAATCACCTTGCCTGCCTCAACGATGATTTCACCTGTATCAGGATCAATTATATCCTCTGCCGCTGTATGACCTGAAATTCTTCCTATCATGGAAAGCTTCTTATTATATTTGTAACGACCAACCTTAGCAAGGTCATATCTCTTGGGATCAAAGAATAAATTGTTTATAAGGGTCTGGGCACTGTCATCCGTGGGAGGTTCGCCGGGACGAAGCTTTTTGTAAATTTCGAACATAGCCTCTCTCTTGGATGTTGTGGGATCCTTTTCCAGAGTGCTTCTTAATCTCTCGTCTTCACCGAATACTTCCATAATTTCTGCTTCGGTATCAATACCTAAAGCTTTTATAAGCTGAGTTACGGGAAGCTTTCTTGTTCTGTCAATACGAACATAGAAAACATCATTGGAATCTGTTTCGTATTCAAGCCAAGCACCGCGGTTAGGAATCATCTGTGAGCTGATTAAGGGCTTTCCGTTCTTATCCCTGTCCTTTGTAAAATATATGCCGGGAGAACGTACAAGCTGAGAAACGATAACTCTTTCAGCACCGTTTATAATGAATGTTCCCTGATCGGTCATCAATGGGAAATCACCCATAAAGATGTCCTGTTCCTTGATTTCGCCGGATTCTAAATTGATAAGTCTTACTCTTACCTTTAACAAAGCCGCATAGTTGGTGTCACGCTCTCTGCATTCTTCAATGGAATACTTGGGCTTATCGTCTAAATGATAGTCGATAAATTCCAGCATGAGAGTACCGTTATGGTCCTTAATAGGAGATATATCATGAAATACTTCCTTTAATCCCTCCTCTAAAAACCACTGATACGACTTTTTCTGCACATCAATAAGGTTGGGCATTTCCAACACTTCATCGATTTTAGAAAAGCTGAGTCTGGTGTTTTTTCCCATTTTTTCCGGATGTAATAAAACGCCTGCTTCTTTAGCCTGCTGGCAGATTGAGGCAAAGAACTTTTCGTCTTTTACATCGGTTTTCTTAGGCTGTGCCATACTGACCTTCCTTTCCAAGCCCTAAGGCTTAAAAAAATCTAAAAAAATTCTTGCATTTGAAAAAATTTTATGCTAATATAATAATGTAAGGGCATAATAAACCATAATACATCATGGAATATTATTATATCAAATTTTAAGATGCAAGTCAAGAGAAAAATGCTCAATTTTTGGTAAAAATATACACAAAATCCTTTTGAAATTAAGGATTTTTTTCTATATTCGATATTTAGATTTTTAGCTAAATATCAAATATAGAAAGGAGGTTTTTATATGGAAGATGAAGTTTTCAAGGCACTTTCTGATCCCGTCAGAAGAAGAATTTTAGAAATGTTGGGTTCCCGCGACATGTCAGCCGGTGATATAGCAAAGAAGTTTGATATTACCAAACCCTCCGTAAGCAGGCACCTTTCAGTGTTAAAAGCCTCCGGGCTTGTAACTGACTCTCGTCAGGGACAAAGAATCATCTATTCATTAAACTCTATCCCAATAAGAGACATAATGCGCTGGATTTATGATTCTTTCGGAAATATATGGATGAATAAATAAAAAAGTCGGTTTCCTTTTGGAAACCGACTTTTTTATTTATCAATATTTTTTCACATTTTGGCACAACTGTCATAATATGTATTGAAAAGAGCCTTTTGGCTTATTTATAAGGAGGATTTTATGGACGATAAGATTTTATCTGCTGCAGAATGCAGTTCCTGCACCGAAAACGTTTGCATAAACGCATCTCAGATTTATGATTCCTGCAGAGCAAAAGAATGCATTGAAAACTTAAGAGTTTATTTTACCCGCGAAAATCAGGAAATTATTGATTCAGCAACTAAAATAACCGCAGAAAAAGCCGAAGTCATATGGATTTTTTCAGATGTTGAGTCACTACCCTTCCATAAAGGATATTACTCTGTTAACTTAAAATTCTTTTTCAAGGTGGAGGTAAATGCCTATACCGGTCTTTCAAGACCTTTAAGCATAGACGGTCTTGCCTATTATGAAAAGAAAGTTGTTCTTTTCGGCTCCACCGGTGAAGCTAAAATTTTCCAGTCAAAGTACAAGGAAGACAGCTTCGATATTGCTACCTGGAAAAAGACAAATATGCCAAATGCCGTAGCTGAAGTGGTTGACCCCTTAGTGCTTGACACTCTGGTTCTTTCAGATCAGGTTCTTCCCGGATGCGAATGCGATATAACTCATCTTCCCCAGTGTGTACATAGACTTTTCGATAATTCTTTGATTGTTCCCGATTGCGGCAAGAGCGTTTATGTAACACTTGGTCTCTTCCTTTTGGTAAGACTTGAAAGAGAAGTTCAGATTTCTGTCCCTGCTTCAAGCTTCTGTATCCCCGATTCCGACTGTCACGCAGAAGATATTCCAGCTCCCACAAGTCCCTGCGATATGTTCCGTGAGCTTAGTTTTCCCATGGACGAATTTTTCCCTCCCAGGCAGCAGGATAAACCATGCAAAACAGAAGATGATTCCATCTGCTCTGTAGAAACGGACTGAAATAAAATAAAGGAAGGCTTTGCCTTCCTTTATTTTATTTCTAATTCCCTTTCAGGAATATCTATCTTTTTTGATTTAAGAAGTGTAAAAAGCTTCTTTTCGCCGTTATCCTTAAGATATCCTAAAAGATAAGTCAGTTTTTCGTAAGTTTCTTCGTGCATGTTAAATTTATCGGGACTTTTTAATAAATATTCCAGTGCCGAAGAATCAGTATAATCCTTCCCTTTATATATTTTGGATGCCGCAATTCTGTCACATACCATTTCTATTACATATTTATCAGGAACAGGTACACTTTCGTATCTTCTGGTTTTAATATTTATATCCGACCAGTATTCAAAATGATGTTTATTTCTTCCTTTGTGGTGCATCCAGGCAGAAGAATAGCCGTAAAGTTCCCTGGCTTTCTCATTAGGACTTCTGTCCCCTTGATAAAGTTTGACCGACGGAAAAAATTCTGCCGGGCTGTACTTTGAAAGGTCGTGAAAAAGTCCCTGAAAACCAATTCCTGCCTTTATGCAATTTTTAATTACCTGGTGACGGTGGCGGGTTATCGTAACGAAATGCTTTATGATTTTCATTTTTTCACCTCATTTAATATAATAACATATAACTTTTTTTATTACAAGTCTTAATTGCTTTTTCCAATTATTTGTGTTAATATAAATACGGGTGATTAAATGACTTACCATGATAAAAATGCCTTAAAACTCTGCCATGAGCATCTTAAAACACATATAAATAAAGGTGATACAGTAATAGATGCCACTATGGGAAGAGGCCGAGATACCCTTCTTTTATCTACACTTGTAGGAGATGGAGGAAAGGTTTTTGCCTTTGATATTCAGCCTGAAGCCTTAA
This sequence comes from Clostridia bacterium, assembly GCA_045123995.1. Classification (GTDB taxonomy): domain Bacteria; phylum Bacillota; class Clostridia; order CAKSNL01; family HGM11501; genus HGM11501. The sequence goes on along the minus strand of JBGVKY010000014.1, from coordinate 220,178 downwards.
AATCAACGAAAGAACTTTTAGAAGAAAATAATGTTAAAAACGCCTCTTTGATTTTGGACAGTCACGGAAATATAAAAAACTATGTAAAAAGCGCCAAAGCAGTTGTTTTCAACTTAGGATTTCTTCCGGGAGGAGACCACAGTATTTTCTCCCACGCCGAAACCAGCATAAAGGCAATTTCAGCCTCCTTGGATATTTTGGAAGATGCTGGGTTTGTCGCGGTCTGCTCCTACTATGGAGGAGATACGGGCTTTGAAGAAAGGGATGCTCTTTTATCCTTCCTCGAAAACTTAGATCAAAAAAAATATACAGTAATGCTTCAGTCCTTTTTAAACCGCAAGAGCTGTCCTCCTATATTTATAATAATAGAAAAAAACAATCCTTGACTTTGTCAAGGATTGTTTTTTATATTCTGTCTGTATTTTGCCGGGGAAACCCCTGTGTTTTTTTTGAACATTTTTATAAAATAACTGGTGTCGCAAAAGCCTGAGGCATAAGCAATATCCGTTATACTCATATCTGTTGATAAGATTAGCTTTTTTGCCATTTCAAGCTTTGTATTCATTAAAATCTCTGTATAGCTTAAACCCACTTCTTTTTTCAAAAGACTGTTCATATGGCTGTAGCTTATCTTGAGATTTTTCGCCATATCATAAGGACCTGGAGCCTCCAGAGGATTTTCATAGAAAAGCGAAAGTATTCTTTCCGTTATGGGATTTTTTCCTATGTTTTCTAAAATGCCTTCTTTCTCCCAGCAATCAAGTATAAAAGCGTAAATCTCCAAAACACATGCTTTCTGTATTAAGGTTGACATGGGACTTTTCATGCTTTCAGCTTCCACAAGCCTCCACAAGAGACTTTTTATTCTTTCATTGTCTCTTATATCAAACTGACAGTATTTGTCGTTTACCTGAATTTCCAGCGGAAAGAAAAATCCTCCCTTTTCTCTTTCGTCGGTGTTTACGATGTTCTGGGAAAAGCCAACCACTATTTTATCTGCTGCGGCATCCTCAGTTATGAAGCAGTGAATTTTTCCCGGTGGAACAAAATACATCATTCCGGGCACAGCTCTGCTCCAGGTATTGTTGGAAAACTCTCTTACTTCACCCTTTCTTACATAAAGAATTTCGCAGGCGTCGTGCCAATGGGCAAACGTCTCTGTTTTCCCCACCTGATAATCCACGCAAACGGCACTGAAATCCTGCCCCTTTAGTCTTTTCCGTATAAAAACAACATTTGAATTTTCCATACTAACCCCAAAAAATAATAGATTTGTTATACTTTTTGTTTATGTGTTATATAATTAAAATCCCTTATGTGATATACCTATGTTAACAATTATACTGAAAAAAAACAAATTTGTCAATCAGGGAAGTGTTGAAATGTCATATTTATTACTGGTTTTATCAATTCTTTTTTCTGTGGGTAAGGTTGTGTTGTGTAAGGAAATTGCCAAAAGTGCCAACTCCGCAAAAAAATCCGCGAAAATCAACTCTTTATTATTCTTAATAGCATCATTGATTTTAGGAATTTTCTCCCTGGCAGAAAAAAAAGACGGTTTTTTCATATCTCCCTTTTCACTTTCAATCTCCTTTTTTCTTTCAGCCACATTAGTTTCCTCCCAGCTTCTTGAAATAAAGGCCATGGAAAAAGGTTCTGCCTCACTTACGAGCTTTATATATTCTTTGGGTTTTTTAGTTCCCATAGTATTCGGCTATTTTCTCTGGGATGAGCCCATCTCTTTAATTCAGATTTTAGGTGTTTTAATACTTCTTTTTTCTCTCTATTTAATATTAAATCCGAAAAAGACAGGAAAAATTCAATACCAATGGATCCTCACCGCTTTTTCTGCCATGTTTTTATCGGGCATTTCTGCAGTACTCCAGAAAACCCACCAGTACTCTCCCTTCACTTTTGAAACCAAGGTTTTTTTAAGTGTTACACTTTTTCTTGCATCAGTATATTCCTACATATTTTACAAGCTTACTGACAGAAAAAATCCCGAAAAGGAATCCCTAAAAAAGCACTACAGGGTCATTTTACTGGGCGGTCTTTTAATCGCTTTTCTTAACTTCGTGAATACAGTTTTGACAGGCCGTTTGCCCGCCACTATACAATTTCCCATTTATCACATGGGAAGCATGGTTTTAACCTGTATAATATCTATTATGTTTTTTAAGGAACGTTATAAAAAAGCACAGATAGCAGGGCTAATACTAGGTGTATTGTCAATAATTGTAATAGGAATATTTTAAGGAGGTTATATTATGAAAGCCGGACTTATAGAAAATATCAAAAAGGTAACATATACCCATATAGACACAAACCTTCCTTTTCCACCCTCTGAAACTATTGACGAAAAAGCTATATGGAAATGGGATTACATTTTCGACTCCGTACTTGACATAAATTACGAACTTTCAGAAAAAAGCTTTATAGGTGCAGTATCCCTTAAAGCAGAACCGGACTCTATAAGCAAAATAGAAGCCATAATTGACAATAAGGTTGTAGGTGCATACTCCCTTTATAATATGGCCCGCGACCATCTTATTGAAAACGAAATTTTAGTTCCCGTCACTGAAGAAACAGATAGACTTACCTTGAGAATTTATCCTTTAACCAATGCAAATTCATTCCCTGGATTTAAAACACTTTCTATAGAAGACGTTAATTTCTGGGGCATAGTAAATCCCGATGAGCCTTTGGTTTATCCTTATCCCAAGAATTTAACCTTCGATGAAGGTTTCGTTAATATCAATGAAATCATAACCCCTTCTGATGATGCCGATTCTCTTTTTACAAAACAGTTTTTAGTTGAAGAGCTTTCGGGCAAAATAAATAATGAAAACGGCGTAAATCTTATTATCGAAAAAAACACATCTTCTGATTACGAAGGCGAAAGATGTGTGGTTTATGCAAATGACGAAGAAATAAGAATAATCGCATCTGAAAGACTCACTCTTTTAAGCGGAGCTTATGTGGTTATAAAAGTTCTGGGCTGCGGAAATTCTCTTCGTAAATTCCACCTTGACGATACACCGTCCCAGAAAATAAGAGGCTTTCATATGGGGCTTCCCAGCAAAGAAAACTTTACCTTTGCTAAAAATCTTTTCCGCTATGTACTTCTTCCTTTAAGATACAATATGATTATAATGGAATTTGCAGGCGGTATGCGTTTTTCAAAACATCCTGAAATAAGCGAAGCCTGGGAAACGGGCTGCGAAAATGCCCGCAGGGGACTCCAGCCTCCTTTCCCCCATGCAAAAATGGGAGCAGATGGACATCTTTTAGAAAAAGACGATGTAAAAGATTTGATTTCTTTTATAAAAGACTTGGGCTTTAACTTTGTTCCTGAAATTCAGAGCCTTTCACACGTTCAGTATATAACCTACGCTCATCCTGAAATTGCAGAAGTTGATCCGCTTGAGGAAACACCCATGTACCCTCACAGCTATTGCCCCTCAAACGAAAAAAGCTATGAAATAATTTTCGATTTGATTGACGAAATATTGGAAGTTGTATCACCTAGAGAATATGTACACATCGGCCATGACGAAGTTTACCAGATGGGTCTTTGCGAAAAGTGCAAGGGCAAGGATTTATCCGACCTTCTGGCCATGCACATAAACAGACTTTATGACTACATCACAAAAAGAGGACTTAAAGTTATGATGTGGTCTGACATGGTTCATCCCGTAAAAATCGCCAAAGATTATGCTAACGAAGCCATAAACAAAATACCGAAAGACATTCTTTTCCTTGATTTCAGATGGTATTTCTATCACTCAAGTGAAAACGAGGACGAGGTTTTAGGTAAAGGCTTTAATGTTTTGGTTGGTAACTTATATTCCTCCCATTACAGAAACTTTAAAGGAAGAATGGGCAAGGAAGATATGTGCGGAGGGCAGCTTTCCACCTGGGTTGCCACCAACGAAGACCTTTATTCCCTGCATGGAAAATTTTATGATGTCATGTATTTGTCACAGATGCTCACAAATACAGAAGACTATGATGAGCATAACCGTTTTATCTATAACAGCTTTATTACCTCCATCCAGAAAGTCATGCGTGACAAGCTCAGAGGCGTAGAAGTCCTTAATGCGGAAAAAACTTATTTCCCTGAAAAGACAGAAAAGGAAATTCCCAAGGACTTGAAAGAGTTTTCAACCCCCAACGCTATAGATGATACAGAAATAAAAATTGACGACTTTGCAAAGAGAATTATTTTCAATCATGCAACAATTTATCCCCGTATGAGAAGAGCTTGGGAGAGAGGCTATATGGTGGGAGATTATATAATACATTACGAGGACGGAACTAAAGTAAAACTCCCCATAGAGTACGGCAAAAACATTTTATCCTACAAAACCCTCTACGGAGCTCCCAGACGTGAGCATTTATATCATCACATGGGTTATATGGGAACATGGACTTTAGACCCTGTAACCTTTGGAAAAAATGATTTGGGAGAAACAATCTCCACATTTGATTTCCCCTTTGAAAACCCTCATCCCGAAAAGAAAATCAAATCTATATCCTATAAAAAAGCAGAAGATGAATATCTTACTTTAATGCTTTCTTATATAAAAACATTAAAATAAAAAACCACTATATTCCAGAAAATAATTACATAAAAACTCCTTTTTTGCTAACAATAAGAAACGTAATATTAGCAGAAAAGGAGTTTCTATATATGAAAGCAACAGGAATTGTAAGAAGAATTGACGATTTGGGCAGAGTAGTTATTCCAAAAGAAATAAGAAGAACTTTAAAAATACGCGAGGGCGACCCTTTGGAAATTTATACCAATTCACAAGGTGAAGTGATTTTCAAAAAATACTCTCCCATAGGAGAGCTTGGTGCCTTTGCGGCAGACTACGCCGAAACATTAGGTAAGACCGCAGGCAGAAGTGTCTGCATAACTGACAAGGACAATATAATCGCTGTTTACGGCGTTCCCAAAAAGGAGCTGGCAGAAAAGAGATTGAGCCGTGAGCTTGAACAGTTAATCTCAGAGCGTACCAGTTTCGTGTTAAAGCCCGGTCAGATTAAACGCTGCGAAATCGCAGACGGCATAGACAAATATTCTGCCGGAGTTGTTATGCCCATTATTTCCGAAGGAGATCCTATCGGCTCTGTTATACTCATTGACGACGGACAAAAAGAAGTCAAGGAAGTTGATGAAAAATTGGCAGAATCTGCCGCAGGATTTTTAGGAAAGCAAATGGAATTATAAAAAATATTTTTATAAGGGGATGTAAAAAAAGTCCAGAATGCAAAAAGTAGATAATAAAACAAGATGAAGGTAGTCTATAAAACTTAAGACTTCCTGACTTTAACTAAAAAGCTCATTTCATTTGTTTTTTAGAGTTTAAGCCTTTTTGCTACGAACAAACTTCGCCTCTCGACGTACCTTTGTACGCCTTCGGGTAACCTGACAAAGCCATATAGGCTTTGTCAGCTCAGCTTTGTCCGTTCTGAAACTTTTTTCCCTATCCCCCAAAAAGGGGATGTAAAGAACATATTTTTACGTCCCCTACATATTTTTTAAAGTTATCCTTTCATTTACAAGTATACCCCATAAAAAATCCGTCCATAATATGAATGCTCACTTGAGCAATAAAAAAAGGACGGTGCCGTTAAGTTGAATTATTATTCGCTTCTAAATACACCTGTTATTCAGTACCCTTCAGGGAGAAAACTCGGAGTCGTTTCAGATGTTTTTATAAAAGAAAATTCCACCGAAATTTTCGGAATCGTGGCAAAAAACAGAAGTCTTATTTACCAAAACCGACTGTTTTCTCCAAAGGATATAATTTATTTTGGAACCCGCGAAGTGTCCGTTGTGGGTCCCGGCTCCAAATTTATTAAAAATCCTAAAGCTGAAGTTTTAAGTTTCAAGGAAATGATTGGGAAAAGAACAGTTTCTGGTAGCAAGAGTGTTAATATCGGAACCGTTAAAGACGGATATTTCGACATGGAAATGGGTTCTCTTACAGAGCTTTTAATCGGCGGAAGTATTGCAGACGATATCATTAACGGAAGAAAGATTTTACGCCTTACCTCGTTAAATGAAGAAAACGGAATATTAAAGGCAGAAAATCCCTCTGTTACACCCAGATTAAAAGGCCTGAAAGCCATAAGCCATAAGGAGTTACTATGATGAAATCAGTTAAATTTTCTACCGGAATGGCGGCAGGTGCAGTTTTAGGAATGGTTGCATTTGTCTTACTTGACCCCATTTCCGGCAAAAAGAAAAGATGTATCCGCAAAAAAAGCAGAAATGTTGCCAAAGCAATAGGTACTGCCATGGAATCTTTTGCAGATATGTTTTAAAAGCGGGCTTTTGCCCGCTACATAAAGGGGATATTTTATGAAAAAATCTTTTATTTTTCCTTTCGTTTTAGCACTGGGTGCTTTAATATTTTTCTACGGAGATAAATTAAAAACGGTTTTTACGCCAATTTTAGCGGCCTTGATTTTAACATATATTGCCAATCCTTTTGTAAAAACCTTATCTAAAAGAATGCCTGAAATTCTAGCAGCAATTTTATTCTACGTAATAATCATAGGTGCTCTGTCTCTTTTGATTTATTTCATTCTGCCTTCCACTTTATCGGGAATAGAAAATATAATTAAAAAGCTCCCCTCTTTAACTTCGGCTGTATTTGAAAAGTTTCCCTCCCTGACCTTCTCGGAAAAAAACATTTATTCCTACCTTTCCGAAAAAGCAGAGGATATTGCATCTTTTTTATCAGGAACTTTTTCTTTTTTAATCTCTTCTGCCTTTGCCATTGTCCTTTCCTGTTTTTTTCTACGGGATATTGATTCATTAAAAGAAGCCCTGACTTCTATTATTCCCACCCCTCTCAAGGAAAAGCTTATTCCTGCTATAAGAGAAATTGACCAGACTTTCAAAAGTTTTTTTATAGGTCAGCTTACGGTTTCCTTATTTCTTTCTGCCATCACTTTTGTTTTACTTTTAATTTTAAAGGTTGATTCTGCAATTGTACTTTCTTTAATTTATGGGATTTTCTGCCTTATACCAACAGTAGGCCCATTTTTAGGCGGAATACCTATTGTTGCAGCGGCTTATTTAACCTCTCCCTTTTCCGCCTTTTTAGCCTTTTTGGGCATACTATTATCTCAGATTTTGGAAAACACCATAATTTCCCCAAAAATAAAAGGCGAAAGCGTGGATATTTCCCCTGCTTCTGCCTTTATCGCCATTTATTTGGGCTCGTCCTTTTTCGGTGTATTTGGAATGATTTTCGGAGTTCCCGTCTTCGCCTCGGTAAAAATTATACTAAGAAGATTTTTATCCTTAATCACCTAATAAATCTTTCTGTAATTTTCTTCTTTGCCAAAAGTTCCAACGAATCGTCAAGCGGCTCTAAAACAAATGAGCCATATTTTCTTATCATGGCACTTCTTATGATATTGTCCGCAAAAGCGGGATTTTTGGATAAAAGCGGTCCGTGCATATTGGTCCCCCAGAAGTTTTTATATACACAGCCCTCGGTTTTATCTCTTACGTTGTTGCCGAATCCCAAAATCACTTCACCCAAAGATTCTCCGCCATCAAGATAGATTCTTCCGCCGTGATTCTCAAAACCCACTAATGTTTCAAGGGAGCTTCTGACAAAGATATTCCCTGTCCTTCTTTCACCGCCAAACTCTGTATGAATGGGAAGAATTGATGCTCCCTTTATTTTATTTTCTGCTTCATCAAAGAAATAATCTCCCATTATCTCAAAACCGCTGCTGACAAAAAGACCAGAACCTCCGTCTTTTAAGTAGCCTTCCAAGAAGTCTTTTTTATTTTTAATGAGATCCTCTGCGGCAATTTTTTGTTCCTTATCCTGGCCTCCGCCGATAAAGAGTATGTCCGCTGATTTTATGCTGTCACCAACGGATATTCTTTCTGTATTAACCTTTATACCACGGCTTTCTGCCCTTTTTTTAAGTATCTTTATATTTCCTTCGTCCCCGTAGGTATTTAAAAGGTCATGATAAAGATATGCTATTTCAAGTTCCATAAAATCCCTCTTATTTCCACAAATCTTTTATAAATCCCTTAGAGTGCAAGGTCTTTCTCAAAGATGTCATGCCCGTATAAGTGCAAAGACCAAACACCTTGTGACATGATTCTTTTACAGCCTTTATTATCTCCTCTTCAGTTTCACAAAGCACCATTTTTTCTTTAGGAAAGGAAGCGTATTTAAGCCTTACCGCCATGTCCATATATCTTGTTCCGCCGACTATAACTTTGTCAAAGTCCATGGTTAAAAGCTTTTCAAAGGAGGCTTCCCAAACCCAGGAAACATCCTTTCCGTCTCCCCAGTTATCATTTAAGATAACTAAAAGATTGCACTTTTCCTTATAGAGAGAAACTGTATCTATGCATAGATCACAGCCGGTAGGGTTTTTAACCAGCGAAATCTGAAGCTCGGCAGAGCCCACTTTAACCACTTCATCACGTCCAAAGCAGCTTTGTTGTCTTTCAATGCCCTGTTTGATTATAAGAGAATCAATCCCCATTAAGGAAGCTACGGAAAAAGCAGCCAGAGCGTTATATATATTATATATACCCGCCACAGATAAGGAAACAGAAATTCCGTTTATCAAAACCCTGGAGCTTTCCGAATTTATTTCTTCTACTGAGTCAAGTCTAAAGGCACAGTGAGGTCTTTTAGCGCCGCAGGAAGGACAATAGTAGTCCCCAAGATTTTTGGCGGTAATATAATTATACTTATATTTTTCTCCGCATTCATCGCAGTATGCGGGTTCGGTATTAACCCCTGTATCAGCCTTTCCCTCATTAAAACCGAAATAATATGAAGGGTTAGGAAACTCATTTTTCCTGAAAAGAGGTAAATCTCCGTTGAATACAAGGGTAGTTTCAGGAGAGAGTTTTATTGCGTCCTTTATCTTGCCCCATGTGTAGGAAACCTCACCGAAACGGTCCATCTGGTCTTTGAAAACATTTGTTATAACCATAAATTCAGGCTTTATATAGCGGTTTACAACCCTCGTGTAAGCTTCATCACATTCGATTACGGCAACTTCACCTTTTTTGTAATTTTTTATAAAGCAAGTAACTATTCCGTCTATCATATTTGCACCCTGACTGTTACTTACAACCCTCAATCCTGCATGACGTAAAGTTCCCGTTATAAGAGCACTGGTAGTAGTTTTTCCGTTGGTACCTGTTACCATAATAACCTTATAGCCCTCTGCCGCCTTTTTAAGTATAGAGGGGCGGATTTTAAGAGCAATTTTACCGGGAAGAGCACTTCCTCCGCCCAGAATGGTACATATAAGAGAAATCACTTTACATACATATATAACAAACCTATCTATTTTTACCACACCAATCTATTTTAACTATACATTTAATTATAATACAAAAAAGTGCTCATATCAAGATTTTTTTGTTGCTTAAATAAAGAAAATATGATAAAATTTATATGTTATTAAAAAAAGGACGGTCTTAAAATGGACATTGTTTTTTGCCTGGTTTCAGCATTTTTATCAGGCCTTTCATTTATCACAGAAAATACATGGCCCTTTCTTTTTATTTCACCTTCGTTATTTTTCCTTTCCCTCCTAAACGAAAAGAGGTGCTTTGCCAAGGGCTTTTTGTTTGGTTTCTTTTTTTTCCTTATAAACTCTTTGTTTCTATCAAGCCTCGATCTTTCGCATCTTTCAGAAAGTTCTCTTTTTAGAAAGCTGTTTCCTTTGATTGCTTATTGCATCGTAATTTTAGCTGAGGGGCTTTTTGCGGGTTTATTTGCAAAAGTCTATTCATATTTCCAAAAAAGGGCAGCCAAAAAAAGTTCCCCTCTCATTTTTTCAAGCCTTTGGGTTTTATATGAATATATAATTTCTCTTCCTGCAACACCCCTTGGATATCCCTGGGGTAGAATTTCTCTGCCCCTTGCTTCATTCCCTTTTTTGATACAGACTGCTTCAATATTCGGCATGCTCTTTATTTCTTTTATTATAATATATTTTTCTTCCTCTCTGGCTATGTCCTTTCATGAGAAAAACATAAAATATATGATTTCTCCCGTAGCTTTACTTTTGGTTAATATACTTCTCTCTTCCTTTTTATATTTTTCTCCGGAAAAGGGTGAAAAAATCACCGCCAAATGTGTGCAGAACGGATACGGGACCTTTGTGAAATGGACAACACCGCCAAACAAAATAATTGAAGAAACTACGGAAGAATTAAAGGGTGCTGACCTTATAGTTTTTGCAGAAAGCGCCATCCCCCTTTATCTTAATAAAAGTCCTTTTTTTGATAAAATGAAAAATACTGCTGAAGAAAATGGAGTTGTCGCCCTGCTTGGAGCTTTATATGAAGATGAAACTGAAGATAAAAAATACACATCATCATACCTTATCCCGGGGGATGACCAGGTTTTTCACAAAAGACATTTAGTTCCCTACGGTGAATATTATCCTTTGCTTGATTTGTTTTTCCCTGAATTAAAAGATGTAGGGTTTTCAATGGGGAATTCATCCGTTCCACTTACGAAGGATGGCATTTCAATCGGCGCTGTTATATGCTTTGATTCCATGTTCCCTGACTTTTCCAGGGAGACTTCAAAAAATGGTGCTAATATCCTTTGCATTTCCACCAATGACTCATGGTTTTCCAAAGGAAGAAGTGCCTATCTCCACTTGTGCCACAGCATATTCCGTGCGGTAGAAAACAGAAAATATGTGGTGAGAAGTGCTTCCACAGGAATTTCTGCATTTATAGACACAAAGGGAAATATCTTATCACATCTTGACACAGGCAAAGAAGGGTCCCTTACAGAAAATGTACTTCTTATAGATTCCCCCACCCTTTATACTCTCTGGGGTGATATACCTATTATCTTATTTTCACTTTTAATCTTATTTATCTCGCTTAAAAGGAGGAGAGAAAATGATTGACGAAGAAAAACTCAGATCACTTATTCCCGAAATCAATGATATCTATTTTTTCGACTCCATTTCCTCCACCAGCACCTTTGCAAAAGAAGTAGTTAAAGCCGGAAGTAAAACACCCTTTTTGGTAATTTCAAAAGAGCAGACAGAAGGCCGAGGCAGACAGGGCAAAAGCTTTTTCTCCCCTAAAGATACCGGGCTTTATTTAACTTTGGCCCTTCCCTTTTCTGATAAGACGCAAAACCATATCTATATAACAACTGCTTCTTCCGTTGCGGTTTTTGACTCCATCTTAAGCCTTACCGGGGTAAAATGCTCTATAAAATGGGTTAACGACCTATATATTTCCGGCAGAAAAATTTCAGGAATTTTAACCGAATCGGTAAAAGGAGAAACTTCTTTTATTCTTATAGGTATCGGCATAAATTTAACCACTCAATCCTTTCCCGATTCCTTAAAGGATATAGCTTCCTCGCTTAACAAAGATGTGGACATAAATCTCCTCGCCTCGGATCTTATCAGAAGACTTCTCACCTTTTGGAAAAAGCCTTTTGACTTATCCTTTATGAAAACTTACAGAGAAAACAGCCTTGTTTTAGGAAGAGAAGTAACTTATATAAAAAACAATAACGAATATAGAGGGTTTGCCAGAGAAATTTTAGATTCAGGTGCCCTTTTGATAGAAAAAGAAGACGGATTTGAAATCCTTGATTCAGGAGAAATTACACTTAAGTTATGAAAAGATTAGTTTTGGGAATTTTAGCTCACGTTGACTCGGGAAAAACCACCTTGTCGGAGGCTTTGCTTTACACTTCGGGTTCCATTCGTACCAAGGGAAGAGTCGATTACAAAAATGCATATTTAGATACCAACGAAATAGAAAAAGACCGCGGAATAACTATTTTTTCGAAGCAAGCAATAATAAAAAACGAAACCACAGAAATCACTCTATTGGACACTCCCGGTCACGTTGATTTTTCAGCCGAAGCAGAACGTGTGCTTTCGGTTCTTGATTATGCCGTTTTGCTTATAAGCGCTCCCTCGGGCGTCCAGAGCCATACCGTTACTTTATGGAATCTTTTATCGCACTATAAAATCCCCACCTTTATTTTTATAAATAAAACCGACCTTTTTAATGAGGGCAAGTCTTCTTTAATTACCGAAATAAAGGACAAGCTCTCTCCCCTGTGTCAAGATTTTTCCGTGATTGACGAGACTTTTTTTGAAAATGTTGCAACCAATTCAGAAACGCTTTTGGAGGAATTTTTAGATACGGGAAAAATCAAAACCGATTCCTTAAAAGATGCCATAAAAGAAAGAAAAATCTTTCCCTGCTTTTTTGGTTCGGCATTAAAAGGCGATGGTGTAGAAGAATTTTTAACCTCCCTTTTTGATTTAACAAAAGAGATAATATACCCCAAGGACTTCGGCGGAAAAGTTTTTAAAATTTCAGAAGACGACAAGGGTCAGAGACTTACCCACGTCAAGATAACCGGCGGAAGCCTTGAAGTAAAAAAGACCCTTCCCGGAAAAGACGGAGAAGAAAAAATCAACGAGATAAGAATTTATCACGGCAGTTCTTTCACTCCCGTAAGAGAAGCCCTCCCCGGTCAGGTGGTGGCTCTTACCGGACTTTCTTCCGTAGAAGCAGGAATCGGGCTGGGTTTTGAAAAAAATCCTCCCTCCCTTTTATCAGAAAGTGTTTTCACTTATACGGTTACCTTAAAAGAGGGAACAGACCTTTCTTATGCCTTATCTTCATTCCGTAAACTTGAAGCGGAGGAAACAAAATTATCCGTTTCCTTTTCGGAAGATACAGGAAAAATCGACGTCAGCGTTATGGGTAAAATCCAGCTTGAAGTATTAAAAAGAATTTTATCAGAACGTTTTTCTTTAGATGTGGCTTTTGAAAGCAGAAAAATTTTATACAAAGAAACCTTAAAAGGGACATCCTACGGATTCGGTCACTTCGAGCCTTTACGCCATTATGCGGAGGTTCACTTAAAACTTGAAGAAGCACCCCGTGGTTCAGGCCTTTTATTTGCCACGGATATTTCCGAGGATTTACTTTCTAAAAACTGGCAAAGACTCATACTTACCCATCTTGCGGAAAAAAATCACAGAGGAGTCCTCACAGGAGCTCCCTTAACTGATGTCAAAATAACCCTTATAAACGGAAAAGCCCACTTAAAGCATACAGAGGGCGGCGACTTCCGTCAGGCAACCTACCGTGCCGTTCGTCAGGGCTTAATGCAGGGAGAAAGTCAGCTTTTAGAGCCCTACTATGACTTTTTATTGAAAGTTCCCACTAAATCAGTGGGCCGTGCCTTATCAGACTTAGACAGAATGGGTGCATCCTTTTCTTCGCCCCTTACCGAAAAGGAAATTTCTATAATAAAAGGACGAGCTCCGGTTTCTTTAATTTCAGAATATCCGGATGAAATAAGTTCCTATACTCACGGAGAGGGCAATATTTCTTTTTCTTTCTCGGGTTATGACCTTTGTATAAATCCAAAAGAGGTTATTGAAAACTCTCTATACGACCCTGAGAGCGATTTAAGAAATACTCCCGATTCAGTTTTCTGTGCCGGAGGAAGCGGCTTTACGGCGAAATGGAATGAAGTTACAAAATATATGCATCTTCCCATGCCCGAAAGCCCGAAAGAGGAGCTTTGTTTGATTACCGAGCCGCCCAAAAAGAAAAATTATTCAGAAGATGAGCTTTTAGAAATTTTCGAACGTACCTACGGTAAAATCAAAGAAAGAAAGCCTGATGCCGAAAAAAGAGAAAACACTCCCGTTCCCACCAAAAAACAAGCTTCAAAGCCATATAAGCCTCTTCCCACCTATCTTTTGATCGACGGCTATAACATTATTTTCTCCTGGCCCGAAACCAAGGCTTTAGCAGAAAAAAATATAGATGCAGCCAGAGATTTACTTATAGATAAGGTATGTAGCTATAACGCCTTAAACAGCCATAATATAATTTTGGTGTTCGATGCATACAAGGTTAAAAGGCCGGGCCGTGACATTGAAGATGTGAACGGCATCAAAGTGGTATATACAAAAACGGCGGAAACTGCCGATTCCTACATTGAAAAAACCTCAAAGGAACTTAGTAAAAATTACAGAGTTTTAGTTGCAACAGGAGACTTTTTAGAGCAGGTTATTATCTTTGGTCACGGAGCTATAAGAGTGAGTGCAACGGAGTTTTTCGAAGAAGTCCAATCTTCACTTTCCTCCATGAGAAAAATAATCGCGGAAAAGTCTGAAAACAATGCTTTTAACAGAATCAATATAGATATTTAATGACGGAGCTGATCTTCATGATAAAAAAATTCATAATGAAAAATGCCGTGATGTTTATTGCCCTTTTTCTGGCGGCAGTAACCACGCTTATTATACCGCCGGATAAAGGGTATCTTGGATATTTTGACTTTAAGACCTTAGCCTGTCTTTTTTCCGTGCTTTCTGTGGTTTGTGCCCTTAAAAACATAAACTTTTTCTATATACTGGCAAAAAAAATTGTAAAGTCCTTCAAAAATACCAAAAATGCCATCCTGGCTTTGGTTTACATAACATTTATAGGCTCCATGTTCATCGCAAATGACATGGCTCTTATAACCTTCCTTCCCCTGGGATATCTCATTCTTACCAGTACAAAGAAAGAAAAGCTCATGGCTTTCACTTTTATCATGCAGAATATTGCCGCAAACTTAGGAGGAATGCTTACTCCTTTTGGAAATCCGCAAAATCTTTATCTTTATTCCAAGTTTGAAATTCCCACACTTGAATTTGTGAAAATCATGGCTCCGCCCTTTATAATTTCAGTTATACTAATTACAGTCTGCTGCCTTTTTATAAAAAAAGAGCCTCTTTTAATTGCTGACGAAGAAATCCCAACGGACAAGAAGAAAGAAACCATATATCTTTTGCTTTTTGCCCTTTCTATTTTAATTGTTTTTAAGGGAATTCCCTACTTACTGGGCCTTTTGATAATTTTGATTTCCCTTTTGTTTTTAGACAGAGACGCCCTTAAAAAGGTGGATTATCCCCTTTTATTCACCTTTTTCTTCTTCTTTATTTTTTCAGGGAATATGGCGAGAATTCCACTGGTTCGGGATTTCTTTTCTTCACTTTTATCAAAAAACACTTTGGTCTTTTCAATTTTATCCTGTCAGTTTATAAGTAACGTACCCTCTGCTATTTTACTTTCACAGTTTACAGCGAACTATAAGGAACTTCTTTTAGGCGTAAATATAGGCGGTGCAGGAACACTTATTGCTTCCCTCGCAAGTTTAATCACTTTCAGAGAATATCTTAAATATAATCCCGGGAAATCCTGGCGTTATATCGGTCTTTTTTCACTTTTTAACTTTTCCTTTGTGTTTTTACTCACCATTGCAATGACCATAATACTCTTTATATAAAACTTATTTAGAAAAACATTGCTTTTTTGTTTAATTAGTAGTATAATTAAATAAATATAGTTAAATTTATAAAAACTATCGACAGGGGATTTAAAAATGGAAAAACTTATAATAAAAGGCGGAACTCCTCTTTCCGGTTCAGTTAATATAAGCGGTGCAAAAAATTCCGTTCTTGCCATTTTGGCAGGTACATTGTTGGTTAACGGAAAATGCCGCATAGAAAATATACCGTCCATCAGTGACGTATCCGTTATTTTAGAGATGATTGAATGTTTCGGTGCAGTTATAGAAAGACCTGATGAACATACAATTACGGTTGATGCAGAAAATATCTCCTATGCAGTTCCTGACTATGAATTGGTAAGGCGCATAAGAGGGTCTTACTATTTAATTGGTGCACTTTTAAGCCGATTTAAAAAGGCAGAAATTGCTATGCCCGGGGGCTGTAATTTCGGCACCCGTCCCATTGACCAGCACATAAAAGGCTTTACTGCGCTGGGTGCCCAAATTGACGATTCCAGAGGGGTTATAAAGGCCGAGGCCAAATCTCTTATAGGCGCAAATATCTATCTTGATAAAGTAAGTGTCGGTGCCACAATAAATATTATGCTGGCTGCCTGCAAGGCAGAGGGCGTAACCGTCATTGAAAATGCTGCAAGAGAGCCCCATATAGTTGATATGGCAAACTTTTTAAATGCCATGGGTGCCAACATAAGAGGTGCAGGTACCAACAGAGTTAAAATAAAAGGCGTAAACTTCATGAACGGAGGAACTTATCAGATAATTCCAGACCAGATTGAAGCAGGAACCTTTATGATTGCCGCAGCCGCAACAGGCGGAGATGTACTTATTAAAAACGTGATTCCAAAGCATATGGAATCACTTACCGCAAAGCTTATAGAGGTTGGCGCAACCGTAACCGAATTTGACGACTCCATAAGAGTCAAAGGAACTTCTTCTCTCAAGTGCACCAACGTTTTAACAATGCCCTATCCAGGCTTTCCCACTGATCTCCAACCTCAGATGGTTGCACTTTTAACTGTTGCACAGGGTGTAAGCGTTATGGTTGAGGGCGTTTGGGACAACCGTTTCCAGTATACAGATGAGCTCATAAGAATGGGTGCAAAAATCAACGCTTCAGGAAAAATGGCCACCATAGAATCTGTTCCTAAGCTTTACGGTGCTCCTGTCAAAGCTACTGATTTACGTGGCGGTGCCGCTGTTGTAATTGCAGGACTCATGGCAGAGGGCGTAACCGAAGTTTCAAACCTTTCTTTCATAGACAGAGGATATGAAAACTTCGAGGGTAAACTCCGTTCCTTGGGTGCCCAAATTGAACGTGTGGAAGAATGAGCTTTAAGATAGGCACCATTGCCAGCGGAAGCAGCGGAAACTCAAGCATCATTTTGTCGGGCAATACTTTTATAATGACCGATTGCGGTATAAGTCTTAAAAAAGCTATGGAAGGCTTATCAGAACTGGGAATTTCCCAACCTGATGCTCTTTTAATCACCCATCCTCATACAGACCACATTAAGGGAGCTCATATCCTGGCTAAGAAATTTGATATTCCCGTATATACAACTGAGGAAACAAAAAAAGAATGCATTTTGATCCCAAAAGAACAATTTATTACAGTAAAAGAAGGAGAGTCTTTTTACATAAATGATGTTTCAGTAACACCATTTGCTTCTTCTCACGATACCCCCTCTTCACTGGGATTTACGTTTACAACGTCTTTTTCCAAGGTATCAATTCTCACTGATACAGGATTGGTCACAGAAGAAATGTTTTCATATCTTAAGGGCTCAGAAGGTGTTATAATTGAATCAAACCACGACGAAGAAATGCTTAAAAACGGGCCTTATCCTTATTTTCTTAAAGCAAGAATAAAAAGTGAAAAGGGGCATCTTTCTAATTTGGACTGTGCAAAGGTTTGCAGAGAACTTCTTTTATCCGGAACCAAAAACTTCCTTCTCGCCCATTTAAGCGAACATAACAACACAGAAGATTTAGCGTTCAATTCAACCTTTAATACCTTAAGGGAATTGAATTTTCCCTTTAATTTGAAAATTGCAAAGAAAAGCACTCCGTGCTTATTTTGAAAGGAATTTTATTATGCAGAAGCTTACAATCACATTTATATACGGAAAGGACGATACAAGAAAATTAAAGTACCGTCTTACGAGTGATATCCCTGTCGGAGTAATGCTTGAAAAACTTATCGGATTTCAGTTTATTGTAGATTCAAGTGACCCCAAAACATTTCAGGTTATGCATAACGGCAAAGCATTAGAAGACCTTTCTAAAACCTTTGAAGAATGCGAGATTATCGACGGAGACGAAATATTTTTAATTCCCACGGTATTCGATCCCATCCCCCCTCTTCCCGATGTGGATGTTCCTATTAAGAAAGCTCCTCAGAGAAATCACGAACATTCATCCCGCACAGCAGATGACTCTCATAAAAATCATAACCGTCACAACGGACAGAGAAACGGAAAGGGTAATTATCAGAACCATCACAGAAACAGAAATTCTTCTGTTAATCATAAAAGACCCGAAGAAACAAAACCGTCAGAAAAACCGGTTGCACAGGCTAAGAGCGCATCTCCAGATGGAGAAAATAAGCCTGCTCCAATTCCTTTTAAACCGCATAACAGAAACTTCAGAAGAAAGTTCAATAAAAAACCTCAGGATTCAAAAAAATAAGACTGCTCAAGCAGTCTTATTTTTTTCGCAATTTTCTTTTTTACATTGTTTCGCATAAGGACAGCCTATACATTTTTCTCCTCTTTTTTTAGCTCTTAAAAGATATAAAACTGCCCCTACTATTACCGAAAAAATAATTATCAAGGAAATTATATCTGCCATAATTACACCCTTATTTCATGATTTTCCTTTTGATTTTTCAACATTTTTTCTATCTTTTTTCTTTTATTTGTTTTTCCGATTAAGAATAGAATCACACTCGCAGCCGCAAGGACAATTAAAAGTCCAACTAAAGCAAACCTTATATCAAGAGCTGAAGGATTCGTAATTAAAGTTCCTATTGTATATAAAAGATATGAAACAGTATATCCTACGGAAAGCTGAAGACCGATTCCGCCCCAAAGCCATTTTGCACTTTTCATTTCTGCATTCATAGCACCGATGGCCGCAAAGCAAGGAGGCGAATAAAGGTTGAACATAAGATAGGAAAGTGCCGCAATCTTTGTAATAGCGAATACTGATGCAACCTCCGCTCCTGCACCTTCCATAAGAGCAAGTTCTTCTGTATCAATAAGATTTTCAAGTCCTACAAAGCAAACCGCAAGGGTTCCAACAACGTTTTCCTTTGCAATAAAGCCTGTTACTGCTGCCGCCGCTAACTGCCAGCTTAATACACCCACAATAGGAACGAGTATATAAGCAAAGGGACCGGCAATAGATGCTAAAATTGAAGAGTCCGCGGTTTCGGCAACCTTGAAGCTCCATGTAAATGTCTGCATAATTTGAACCGCCATATTACAAAGAAGAATGATTGTGGCAGCTTTTACTATGTAAGCCCATCCACGGCTGCACATTGACTTGAATGCTCCCCAGAAAGAAGGAACCTTGTATTCAGGCAATTCAATTATGAAGAATGATTTTCTTGCATTGTATCCTGTAATCTTATTTATAAGCAAAGCTCCCAAGAATATCAATACGATACCTGAAAGGTACATAAGAGTGCTTACCCAACCTGCATCTTCAAAAAAAACACCGGCAAAAAGGGCAATCACGGGGATTTTTGCTCCGCAAGGTATAAACGGAGTAAGCATTGCTGTAGCTCTTCTTTCACGCTCATTTCTAATAGTACGACTTGCCATAATCCCCGGAACCGCACAACCTATTGTAATAACAAAAGGAATTACCGATTTACCGGAGAGACCCACTCTTTTGAAAATAGGGTCAAGAACAACTGCGACTCTTGACATATATCCACAATCTTCCAAAAGTGCAATAAGAAAGTACATTACCATAACAAGCGGCAAGAATCCCACTACAGCCACAACACCGCCTATTATTCCGTCAACTAAAATTGCTAAAAGCAGAGGATTTGCTTCACCAAGAAGTTCTCCAACCCAACCTTGGAACACTTCAAGCCAACCAACAAGCCAGTCAGCAATAGGAGTACCTATCCAAACCTGAGAAATCTGGAATACGAGATACATGACAACGGCAAAAATCGGAATACCGAGCCACTTATTTGTAAGCACCGCGTCAATCTTGTCTCCGAAATTCTTGTCCTTCGTTAAAACTTTTCTGATTTCTACTTCTTTTACAATCTGATTAACAAATTCAAAGCGTTTTCTGTCTTCTTCCATAACAGCGTGTTTGTTGGTAAGGTCAATATCATTACTTTTATATATAACAGGATGTTTTACCCCAACTCTTTTTACTGCCGCTTCGATTATAGCTTTAAGTCCGCCTGCCTTAGTTGATATGGTTTCAATAACAGGACAACCGAGTTTTTGCGAAAGCCTTTCCGCATCGATTTTATTTCCTCTTTTTTTGTTAATATCACTTTTATTGAGGGCAACAACCAGAGGAATTCCAAGTTCTAAAAGCTGGGTTGTAAAAAATAAACTCCTGCTCAAATTTGTACCATCAACTATGTTTATTATTACATCAGGATTTTCTTTTTTTACATAGGAGCTTGTAATACTTTCTTCGGAAGTAAAGGGCGACATAGAATAAGCGCCGGGCAAATCTACTGCAATCAGTTCTTCTTTCCCTTTATAAAACTTTCTCCTTACCGGATGTTCTTTCTTTTCCACTGTAACACCCGCCCAGTTACCAACTTTTTCGTTACATCCGGTCAGGGCATTATACATCGTTGTTTTACCTGAGTTTGGATTGCCTGTTAAAGCAATTCTCATAATATATTCCCCCTCTTTAATAAATACATATATGAAGTTAGTCTCCACTAACCCGGTTTCAAAAAAAACAGGCTTATTAAGGCTATAATTAAATAATTATAGCCTCTGCCAACTGATTATCAATGCTGTATCTTCCATCTTTTATAGAAACCGTGCAGCTCCCTTTTCTTTTTGCTACAACCGTGATTTTCTCCCCCGGATAACCACCCAGAGAAAACAGAAAAGCATTTAATTCCTCATCATTTGTTTCTATTTTCTTTATTATGTATTCCTGTCCTTCTTTCGCCTGAAACAAATTCATAATTATCACCTATAATAATATATTAGAAATATTTTTTCAAATGCAAGTTTTGAAAGTTAGACTGCACTAACTTCATTAAGAAGTTTAACACAACTAACTTTATTTGTCAACGTTTTTTTGGCATTTTTTCCTTTTTTTATTGTGGTTTTAAAAATATAATAAAAAGGACACAGCGGCTTCGTTGTGTCCTTTTTATTATATTTCGTCAAAAAATGTCATCTGACTGCTTTCGGATAATCCGTTTAAGCAACCCGCATTTTTAAGCAAGTCTGTGGTGGCTTTTCCTATATGAGCTCTTTGTCTTATATCCTCAACTGAGAAGAATTCTCCGCTCTCCCTTGCCTCCATAATCTGGTTCGCAGCTACGCCTCCTAAGTTTGCGATGGAAGATAAAGGCGGAATTATCCTGCCCTCTTCATCTTTAAGAAACTTAGTAGCATGGGATTTATAAAGATCAATAGGTGCAAATTCAATGCCTCTGGCATACATTTCCCTGCATATTTCAAGAATGGTCTTAAGCCCCTTTTCTCTGGTTGATATAGCTTTTCCCATTTTTTCAAACTCTTTTATTTTGTCATTGGTATAATCATACCCTTTTGTCATCATTTCGTAATCGAAATCATCTGCGCGCACTGTATAGTAGGCTATATAAAAGTCGATTGGGTAATGAACCTTATACCATGCAATTCTGAAAGCATTGGTAACATAAGCCGCTGCATGAGCCTTGGGGAACATATACTTGATTTTAAGACACGAATCAATGTACCACTGGGGAACATTGTTTTCTTTCATAGCTTCCTGCCACTCATCAGTCAATCCTTTTCCCTTTCTTACGGACTCCATTATCTTGAATGCCACTCCGTTGGGCATTCCCTGTGCAATTAAATATGCCATAATATCATCTCTTGTGCAGATACAGCTATTTAAAGTGCAGGTTTTTGAATTTACCAGATCCTGTGCATTTCCAAACCACACGTCTGTCCCGTGGGAAAGTCCGCTTATTCTGATAAGCTCTGAAAAGGTTTTAGGTTTGGTTTCCACAAGCATGTTTCTTACTATCCTTGTACCGAATTCAGGGATTCCGTAAGTTCCCACAAGGCTGTCGATTGCTTCGGGCGTTACGCCCAGAGCCTCAGTTGAAGAGAACAGACTCATAGTTTTTTCATCATCCAGATTTATACTCTGAACCTTTGTTCCCGTAAGGTCCTCAAGCATTCTTATAACCGTCGGATCGTCATGTCCAAGTATGTCAAGCTTCAAAAGGTTATCGTGAATGGAATGATAGTCGAAATGAGTTGTTATTACATCGCTTTCGGCATCATCCGCAGGATGCTGAACGGGAGTGAAGTCGTGAATGTCTAAATTTTTCGGACAAACAATAACACCGCCGGGATGCTGACCTGTTGTTCTCTTAACTCCGGTACAACCAAGTTTAAGTCTTTCAACCTCAGCTTCTCTCTTTCTTATTCCCCTTTTTTCAAAATACTTCTTTACAAATCCGTAAGCGGTTTTCTCAGCCACTGTGCCGATAGTTCCTGCCTTGAATACATAGCCTTCGCCAAAAAGCTCACCTGTATATTTGTGTGCCTTTGTCTGATAGTCTCCGGAGAAGTTTAAGTCAATATCCGGAACCTTATCGGCATTAAAGCCAAGGAAGGTCTCAAAGGGAATATCGTGTCCCTCTTTTGAAAGAACTCCTCCGCAATTAGGGCATTTCTTATCTGGCAGGTCACAGCCTGAAAGACCCGGCAAAACCTTTGGAAATTCAAGATATTTGCATTCAGGGCAAAGATAATGAGCCGGAAGAGAATTTATCTCTGTAATTCCAGATAAAAAGGCAACAAACGAGGAACCGACAGAGCCTCGGGAACCAACTATATATCCGTCATCATTAGATTTTTTAACGAGCTTCTGCGCTATCATATACATAACGTCATAACCGTTATTTATAATGGGATTAATTTCTTTTTCAAGTCGGTCCGCCACAAATTCAGGCAGAGGATCTCCGTAAAGAGCGTGTGCCTTGTCGTAGCAAAGCTTTTTTAATTCCTCGGCACTGTTTTCGATGGTAGGAGGATAGTTTCCGTCCTTTATGGGCACAACATCCTCAATCATGTCCGCTATCTTATTGGTATTTTCAACTACCACCTCGTATGCTCTATCCCCTAAATACTTAAATTCATTAAGCATTTCCTCTGTATTTCTGAAGTACAAAGGAGCCTGATTATCCGCATCGGCAAAGCCCTTGGAATCCATTAAAATTCTTCTGTAAACTTCGTCTTCAGGGTCTAAAAAGTGTGTATCGCAGGTTGCAACCGTCATTTTGCCCAGTTTATCACCCAGAGCTAAAATTCTTTTATTAAGGTCTATAAGCTCATTTTCGCCCTTAACAGTACCTTCTCTTATCATGAAGGAGTTGTTTTTAAGAGGCTGTATTTCAAAATAGTCATAAAAAGAGCCTATAGCTTCAATTTCGCTTTCATTTTTGCCCTCAACCATGGCACGGTAAAGTTCTCCCGCCTCGCAGGCAGAGCCTACCAAGAGACCTTCACGGTGCTTTTCCAAAAGACTTTTGGGAATTCTTGGCGTTCTCCCAAGATATTTAAGATGAGATTCTGTTATTATTTTATAAAGATTTTTTATCCCGCAAAATTCCTTTATTAAAATTATAACATGATAGCAGTTTTTAGTTTTCTTTATGTCTATCTGTCCACCTAAAACCCTGTTGATGTCAAGAACATCGCTTATGCCCAGATTTTTCATTTTGCGGACAAATTCGTTCCATATTTTTCCTGTAACGTCCGCATCGTTTACCGCTCTGTGATGATTGGGATTATCTATATTTAGATAATCCGCAATTAAATTAAGCTTATGCTTTTTAAGTTCAGGCAAAAGAGCCTGAGCTAATATAAGGGTACAGATTATAGTATTATTGAATTCAAGGTCGTTTCTATGTGCCGCCTCTTTTATAAATCCCGTGTCAAATTTTGCATTATGAGCAATTACCGGTGCGTCACCGCAAAAATCAAGAAAACTTTTAACAGCTTCCTTTTCCAAAGGAGCTCCTTTTACCATTTCGTCTGTTATTCCTGTAAGCTCCGTTATTTTAGGCGGTATATGGCGAAGAGGGTCACAGAATGTTGAAAAAGTATCTACTACCTGTCCTTTTTTAATTTTTACGGCACCGATTTCAGTTATAACATCAGTAATTTTGTCAAGACCCGTGGTTTCAATATCGAATATGACGAACTCATCATCCATGGAATAGCTTTTCTGATTTTTAACCGCATCAATGGTATCAGGCACCAAATATCCCTCTACTCCGTAAATAATCTTAATGGGATCTTTTCCCTTTGCCTTTAAAGCTTCAGGATAGGACTGAACAACACCGTGGTCTGTAATAGCTACTGCTTTCATTCCCCAGGAAATAGCACGTTTTACCACATCCTTTGCAGAGCATACCGCATCCATGGCAGACATCTGGGTATGACAGTGAAGCTCTACCCTTTTTACTTCGGCATCGTCCGTCTTTACTTTTTTAACCGCTTTTTCTATGCTTCTTACAGCAATGGTCTCTTCTCTTTCAAAGGGGTCATTACGAAGTTCTCCCTGAACGCAAACTGTCGCCCCGGGTTTTAACTCTTCTAAAATTTCGCCAACCTTGTCTCCGGATGCAAAAAACTTACAACCGATGGAATTGGTGTTATCAGTCATAATAAACTTGACAATAACCTTTTTACTTTTAAGTTCCTTTGTATCAACGGACAAAATATCGCCTTTTATGATGATTTTATCGGTTTCCTCCGAAATATCGTCAATTTTTATAATTTCACCCTTGATGCTCTTTCCTAAAATTACATCTCCGCTTGTGGTTTTCTGCACCACCTTTTTGGGCGCTTTTTCCTCCGCCTCATAATGTATTTCCTGAAGCTTTGGCATTTTTACATTTTCTTTCTTGTCTATAAACTCAATTTCCACTGAAAGATTTGTCTGATCTAAAATAATCTTATGAATAAGCTTGTCGCATTTTTTTATTGTGAGCATTTCCATCCCGCCGTGGATTAAGGTTATATAAAGCTTTTCTTTCGAAAACTCAATCCTGCTTCCCATAAGCATATAATAAAAGGCAGGCTCTATTTTCTTTAATTCCCATAAAAGATTGGGATAATAGGAAGCAAAAAATTCCTTATCCATTGATGCCCCTGAATAGAACACAGAAATATTACAATCCGACAATTTATAAAAGCTTACCATCTCTGATTTAAGAGACTCAAATTCCCCTGCCCCGACTAATTTTTCCAACGACAAAGAAAGGGCTATGGTTCGCCCTTTTTTGTCAATTTCAAAATTTATAATTTCTGCTTCTTCCAATGAGGGCGGAACTTTAACGCCCTTAAGCTTTTCACTTAACATTTTATTCAATCCTTAAATTTCAAAATCAATACAGCTTCTTTTAGCAGTGTAAGGTCTCACAAAAGTATCTGCCACATATACGTGCGAGGGATGCTTGGAATAAATTTTAAGAGATTCTTCACTTTCAAAGGTAGAATCCAGCATAACATCAACATTTGAACTTTCAAGATATTTTGTTATTACCTTAATTTCCAAAAGACCGGGGATTTTTCCCTTAAGTCCTTCCAAATTTTCTTTTATACCTTTTTTTATTTCTTCTTTTCTTATTTCGTCAAATTCTTCTTTAAGATTCCAGAGTATAATATGTTTTACCATTTTAACCCTCCTTAAAATCACTTTTTCGAAAAATGATATGCAATTCTGGGCTCACCATTTTCAAGATAAATTATCCCGCAGCGAATAAATCCGTTTTTATCCAAAACATGCTGCATAGTTTTATTGTTCTCGTGAGTATCTATTCTTAGATTATTGCATTTTTCTTTGCAAAAATCCATGCAGTTCTTAAACACTCCGCTATATTTTCCATCACTGGCAATTCTGTGAATGGTCATATACTCATTTTCATTTATCCAGTTTCCATCGTATATATTCACATATGTAGGGTCAACTCCCGAAATAAAAGCAAATGCTGCATGTACTTTGCCGTATTTTTCTCCCACATAAAGCTGCCCTTTTTTTATGTCTTCTATAAGCATTTCCTTTGGCGGATGGGTAGTTCCCCACTGACTTGCATTTCCGTTTTCCGCCATATATTTCCTTGCCGCTTCATAAACCTTTAATATCTCTTCCAGATCACTGTTTTCTGCAAGTCTGATTTTCATTTGCCCTTTTTTGTCATTGTCCAGATTTTTACCAAAGACAAAAAACCTTTGATATAAAAATTCTGTAATAAAATTAAGCGCCATATTGATTATCGTTACAAGGTAATCATTCCATAAAAGCTCTCCTGTCAGATATTTACCCAGAGCTGTCGTTCCCCATGTGAAAATAACATAATAAAACGCCACCTTAAGCATCGCCAGAGGAACATTTGCCGCCGAATGAAATGTAAACTTCCTGTTTAATGTAAAATTCCATATAACGCTAAGGATAAGAGCGGTTAAGTATCTTACAGTATAATTTAATTCAGTCAATTCCGTTAAGAGAGTAAAGCTTAAAATCTGAATTATCCCTGCACTCAATGAAAACAGAATAAATTTAAGTATTCTTACTATTTCCTTCATATAATTATCCTCTTAATTATCTAAGTACTTCTTCGGCATATCTAACTGCTTCCATGGCATCTTTTGCATATTTGTCCGCACCTATCATTTTAGCATATTCCTCGGTAATAACCGCACCGCCAACCATCACTTTTACATCTTTCGCTTCTTTTCTTAAAAGTTCTATGGTTTTTGCCATAGACGGAACCGTTGTTGTCATCAAAGCGCTTAGACCTACCAGTTTGACCTTTTCCTCTTTAACCTTTTTTACTATTTCTTCTGGCGAAACATCTTTTCCCAAATCATAAACAGTAAAATCATAGTTATTAAGGAGTACCTTCACAATATTCTTTCCTATATCGTGAATATCTCCTTTTACCGTAGCTATAACTATCTTAGGTTCGTTTTCATCATTCCCACCCTCTTTTTCCAGGCTTTTCTTAAGCTCTAAAAATGCCTCTTTGGCTGCTTCGGCACTCATTAAAAGCTGAGGGAGATAAGTTTTTTTATCTTCAAAGGATTTCCCCACAAAATCAAGAGCCGGGATTATGGCATCATTGATTATCTTAATTGGAGGAATCTCTTTTAAAAGCTTTCGGGCAAAACGGGCCGCATCTTCCAAAAGACCCTTTATAATGGCACGTTTAAGTCCGTCAATAGGTGAAACTTCTTCTTTAGATTCCGTTATCCTTTCCTCTTTAGAAGAAACATAATCTATGTAGTTTCTGCAGTTTTCATCTTCGTCGGCAAGGGCACAAAAGCTCTTGTATGTGGTCATCATTTCTTCCGAATGAGGATTCATAATTGCCGCAGACAGCCCTTTTGTGAGCGCCATAGCAAAAAAGGTTGAATTGATAAGTTCACGTCTCGGCAGTCCAAAGGAAACATTGGAAACCCCAAGACTTGTTTTTATCCCCTTTTTACTAAGAATTTCTATAGCCTTAAGGGTTGTTTTTGCAGAGGTTGAATCTGCACTTACGGTCATCGCAAGCGGATCTATAATAATATCCTTCTTATCTATGCCATAGTTTTTTGCCGTTTCTATTATTTTCTCTGCTATTAAAACTCTTTCTTCTGCCGTTTTCGGAATTCCGTTTTCGTCAAGAGTCAGACCGATTACTACTCCGCCGTATTTTGCTGCAAGAGGAAAAATTTCTTCCATAACTTCTTTTTTTCCGTTTACGGAATTTATAAGCGCCTTCCCGTTGTAAACTCTCAAGGCTTTTTCCATAGCCTCATGGGATGCTGTATCTATCTGCAAAGGCAAAGGAGTTACCGACTGAAGCATTTTAACGGTTTTTTCAAGAACCTTTACTTCATCAATTTCAGGAAGTCCCACATTGACGTCCAGAATATCAACGCCTTTTTCTTCCTGGGATACCCCCTCTTTTAATATATAATCGTAATTTTCCTCTTTCAACGCAGTCTTAAAAAGCGGTTTTCCCGTAGGATTTATTCTTTCCCCTATAAGTACCGGTCTTTCATCAAATTTTACCGCATGTGTGTAAGAAGAAACTATTGTTTCTTCCTTTTCAACAGGAGGATTAAGTGAGATACTTTCTGTTCTCTTTACAAGTTCTTTTATATGACTGGGAGTTGTGCCACAGCATCCTCCTAAAATCATAACGCCCTTTTTCGCAATTTCCTCCATGTTTTTTGCAAATTCTGACGGAGTTATATCAAATATCGTTTTGCCGTCTTTAACTTTCGGCAATCCTGCATTCGGATTGACTATTATAGGTATTGAAGAGTGCTTAATAAATTGGTCTACCAAAAATCCCATTTTATCGGGGCCAAATCCGCAGTTTATTCCAAGAGCATCTACTCTTAATCCCTCAAGCAGTGCAATCATAGCCGGAACATTTGCCCCGGTCATAAGCTTTCCGCTTTCATCGTAGGTATTTGTTACAAACACTGGCAGATTGGAATTTTCCTTTGCTGCTAAAACTGCTGCTTTTGTTTCGTAAGAATCGTTCATGGTTTCAATTATAATCAAATCTGCCCCGAACTTAACTCCAAGTTTTACAGTTTCAGAAAATATATCGATCGCATCTTCAAAATCTAAGTCCCCCAGAGGTTTTAAGAGCTTTCCAGTTGGACCTATATCCAATGCCACATACTTTTCTCCGGAAAATCCGCGTACGGCTTCTTTAGCATTCTCTATCGCCGCCTTTATAATCTCTTTCAATGTAGGACGTCCGTCTTTTCCATCATACTTAAGTATGTTCGCACCAAATGTATTGGCTGTAATAATATCACAACCACTTTCAAGATATTCTTTATGTATATTTATGACTTCCTGCCTTTGTTCTATATTCCACATTTCAGGCAATTGACCGGCTTTTAAGCCTCTTTCCTGAAAAAGAGTGCCGTAACCACCGTCAAAATACAGTCTTTCTTTTCCTAGTTTTTCTAAAATACTCATAACTGACTCCCGTCTTTTAATGTTTGTGAGTTATTCTTTTATCCCCACTATGGCAGAAACCGATTTGGAAGGTATCATAATAAGCGAATCCGTAATATGCAAGCCTATGTTTTTTCTGCTTTCTAATTTATTCAATATATCATTTTGAACATCTAATTTCAAATCACCGTATCCCGGACTGAAGCGTGGACAAAGCTCCCCTTCTTTTCGGGATAAATATTCCATCAGAATGTCGCAGAAGCTTTCAATGGCTGCTGTGCCGACTGCCTGAAGGGTATTGGCATAAGAAGGCGAAATTATAGAATACTTTCCAAGAATTCTGTCTGTATCTATACCTATTGTTGCCGCAAAAACTATAGCTTCACGGCAATTTTTAAGATTTTTAGCCAGGCTTAAAGAATTTAAGGTTGTAAAACCTAAGTTAACTTCATCACCATTCAACGAAACGGGATATTTTTCATAGCAGGCTTTTAAGTTCATCTTTTCTTTCAGTTCCAAAATTCCTTTTTTTACAAGAACTAAAATTTCTTCCGGAAATTCCTTTAATCCGCCCATACCCATATACCTTAAAACTTCGTTCTCATCTATCAAAAGCTTTTCGCTTTCAAGAAAATATGTATTAACCATTTTTAAGCCCTTTTCGGAATAATATCCGATAAATTGTCCTGAATTTTAGAAGCCACATCGCTCTTATTCATGGTATAGACATGAATGGAATTTACTCCGTTTGCCAAAAGGTCAATAATCTGGTCTGTAGCATAGATAATTCCTGCCTGATACATAGCTTCTTTATTGTCACCGAATTTATCCACGATTGCCTTGAATCTTTTCGGTAGATAGCTTGTTCCCGAAATGGCACAGATTTTCTTTACCTGCAGTACATTGGTAACAGGCATAATTCCTGCAACGATGGGAACGGTTATCCCTGCTTCTCTTATTTTATAAAGATAGCTGTATAACACTTCATTATCAAAAAACATCTGTGTTGTTAAAAAGTCACAGCCTGATGATACCTTTTCTTTAAGATGCTTTATATCCTCTTCAAAGTTTCTGGATTCTATATGTTTTTCCGGATAACAAGCACCGCCTATGCAAAAATCACCGTTTGCCTTTATATCATAAATAAGCTCACTGGCATATTTATATTCTCTTTTAATATTTTCCTGACCTTCGGGAATATCCCCTCTCAAAGCTAAAATATTTTCTATTTTATTCTCTTTAAGAAGATGTAACTGTTCAATTATTTTGCTTTTTGTGGAAGAAAGGCATGTTAAATGTGCCAAAGGAGTAACGCCGTAGTTATTTAATAAATTTGACGCAATATCCAAAGTATATTTGCTTGTACCTCCACCCGCTCCGTAAGTTACACTCATAAAGTGAGGGTTTAATTCTGCAATTTTCTCGGTTGCAGTTTTCACACTTTCAAAATTATCCTGCGTTTTAGGAGGAAACACTTCAAAAGACAACGTTGGTTCCTTTTTCTTAAATAACTCCGATAATTTCATACATATCTCCCTTGTTTAAGATAAATTTATAAGTTTTTATCTTCGACAGCTTTATCTTAAATGTGCTCTTTTATAAATTCACATTTTCTCTATTTCATCAAATAGCTCTTCAACTATTTTCTCCTGAGGAATTTTCTTTACTATTTCTCCCTTTTTGAATAAAAGCGCTTCGTTAATTCCTCCTGCGATTCCTATATCGGCATTTTTCGCTTCACCCGGGCCGTTTACTGCACAGCCCATAACTGCTACGGTCATGTCCTTATTGACACCTTTAAGTCTTTCTGATACCTCTGATGCTATCTTGATTAAATCTATTTTTGTTCTTCCGCAGGTGGGACATGATATAAGTTTAGCTCCGCCCCTTAAATCAAGGGCTTTTAAAAGCTCTATTCCTGCCTCTACCTCACGGACCGGATCATCGGTCAGGGAAATTCTAATAGTGTCCCCTATTCCGTCAAGCAAAAGTGCCCCTATACCTGCCGAGGAACGGATAATTCCTCCGTAGGCAGTTCCCGCCTCCGTTATTCCCAGATGTAAAGGATAGGGAAAAGTTTTGCTTGCCAGTCTATATGCCTCAACGGTTGTTTTCACATCAGAGGATTTAAGAGAAAGAGCTATATCATAAAAGTCACAATCCTCCAGCATCTTTATATGACGACGAGCACTTTCAACCATACTTTCTGCCGATACCGGAAGCAAATCCTTTTCAAGGGAGCCTCCGTTGACTCCGATTCTTATGGGAATCTTTTTCTCCTTAGCCATTAAAGCCACTTTTTTTACATTTTCGGAATTTCCGATGTTCCCCGGATTTATTCTGACCTTGGAAACCCCTGCCTCCATGCTCAAAAGTGCCAGTTTATAATCAAAGTGTATATCAGAAACCACAGGAATGGGACTTTTTGCACAAATCTCAAACAAGGCATCTGCTGCTTCTTTATCCGGTACGGTCACTCTTACTATGTCACAGCCTGCCTTATACAAACGGTCTATCTGCAAAAGTGTAGCTTTCACATCCTTCGTATCTGTGTTCGTCATGGACTGAACGCTTATTTTTGCTCCACCGCCGATTTTTACATTTCCCACGTTTAATTCTCTTGTCAAGAAAATCCCCCGTTTCAAAAAATATACGCCTTATAAATTATCTTCTGTCCTCAGTCTTTTTTCTTCTTTCCTTGCTTTTCTTGTCATATTCTCTCTGACGTATAATTACAAGAACTACCACAGCAAGTATAACCAGAAGTACAAAAATCCCTAAAATCTTGCCGAATGTGTCAAAAAATGCTGCCCACCAGGAATATTCATAGTCTTTGTCTGCCACAAGAATAACTTCACTTAAATATTCCCCGTCGTAGTAAATTTCCATTTTACCCAGTTCACATTCGCCTGTTACAGGAGCTGTTATGGGACCTTCCACTAAAACCTTGGTGGAAATAAGACTCTCATCAGCATCCTTATGTAAAACTGCATTGTAACCGTCCTGTGCCACAAGCTTTACTGTCTTTTCTCCCTTTGCATATTTTATAGCACGCTCATCTACCGCCTTACCTTCTTCTATAACGGTTCTGCTCTTATAGTTATTAAATCCCCACTCCATCAATGCCTTGGTATCAGGGTACATCATATTAACGCCGTCAATATTGCTTGCTCCCAAAATAACACTTATAAGCCTTACTCCGTCTTTTTCAGCAGAGCCAACCAGACAGTTAAGAGCAGCGTCCGTATAACCGGTCTTTATTCCTGTTGCAGGAGAATAAAGATAGCTTGAGGTTCTGGCATTTGTAAGAAGGTTATTTGTAGTATTGAAACTTCTCACATAATCGCATTTATCTGTTTTTGGAAGTTCAAAATAAGTTGTTTTTACGATTTCACGGAAAAGAGGATTTTCCATGGCTTTTTTTGCAATCTTTGCCATGTCTGATGCTGTTGTATAATGGCTTTCGTCAGTAAGTCCGTGAGTATTGGAGAAGTGAGTACCCGTACATCCCAAATCTTTTGCAGTTTTGTTCATAAGCTCAACAAAAGCATCTACGCTTCCCGATACTGATTCTGCCAAAACATTTGCCGCATCATTTCCCGATACAACCATCATACCCTTTATAAGGTCAAAATTGTTAAAGCTTTCTCCCTCGTAAAGCCCCAGCTTGCTGCTGTCCCAGGAAATAGACATTACTGCATTGTTGCTTACAGTAGAAGTTCCTTCCATATCAAGATTGGAAAGGGCAAGCATGGCGGTCATAATCTTTGTGGTGGAAGCAGGATACTTCTTTTCATGGGCATTATGCTGAAGCAATACCTCCCCGTTATCCATATTTATAAGTATATAATTGGATGCCGAAACCAAAGGCCCTCCCTGACCCTGATTTTCTTCAGGAACAGCATAAACCAGGCTTGAAAAAATAACTAAAAAACATAAAACCATTGATAAAATTCTACTTTTTTTCATAAGCGACCCTCTTTTTAACTATAATAATATTATTATACAACAAAAGACAACTTTTAGCAAGTGATTTCTACTATTTTTTCCTTATATTCAGACAGAAAAAAGACAG
Organism: Clostridia bacterium; assembly: GCA_045123995.1. Taxonomy (GTDB): domain Bacteria; phylum Bacillota; class Clostridia; order CAKSNL01; family HGM11501; genus HGM11501. The sequence goes on along the minus strand of JBGVKY010000014.1, from coordinate 187,508 downwards.
GTTTTTCTATGAAAGAAAACCTGTCTTTTTTTATTTTGTAAGCAGCTCTACCGCATGCATAATCCCTATCTTTGCCGACTCATAAGTAAGACCGCCCTGCATATATGCAATATATGGTTCTCTTATGGGACCGTCAGCTGAAAATTCGATGGAAGAACCCTGAATAAAAGCACCTGCCGCCATAATTACCTTGTCGGAATAACCAGGCATATCTGAAGGCTCAGGAAGAGCAAAAGAATCGATGGGTGCTCCACTCTGAATTCCCTGACAGAATTTAATGAGCTTTTCGGGGTCGTTAAATTTTATGGCTTCAACTATATCAGTTCTTTCGTCTTTGGTTCCGGGAACTGCAGGATACCCCATAACTTCCATGCATGACGCACACAAAAGCGCCGCCTTTAACGCCTGGCTTACCACATGTGGAGCTAAAAACAACCCTTGATAAATATATCTTAATTCATCCAAGGTTGCTCCTGCTTCTCTGCCTGTTGCGGGGGTTGTTATTCTGTATCCGCAAAGTTCCACAAGGTCGTGTCTTCCCGCAATATATCCTCCCATTTTTGCCATGCCGCCACCGGGATTTTTTATTAAAGAGCCAGCCATCAAATCTGCACCGTAATAGGTAGGCTCATGCTCCGATACAAATTCACCGTAACAGTTATCCACAAAGCATATGGTGTCGGGACTTATACTTTTAACCGCCTTTATCACCTTTTCAATTTCGCTCAAGGTAATGTCATGATCCCATTCATATCCTCTTGAACGCTGAATATGAACCATCTTTACCTTTTCTTTTTCAAGGTATTTTTTTATCCCGTCTATATCCGCCTTTCCGTCTATCAGATCCACCTGGTCATAAAGTACACCGAAATCCATCAAGGAGCCGTTTTTATTGCCGTCAAGTCCTATAACGCCGTCAAAGGTGTCATAGGGTTTACCGGTAACCGCTAAAAGCTTGTCCCCGGGACGAAGGCAGGCAAAAAGTGCCGTGGAAATAGCGTGTGTTCCAGAAACCATTGTGTATCTCACAATAGCATCCTCAGCCTCGAAAACATCGGCATAAACTCTATCTAAGGCATCTCTTCCCATATCGTCATAGCCATAGCCGGTACTTCCGTTAAGATGTGCCGCACTTATTCTGTTTTCTGAAAAAGCCTTCATGACTTTTGCCTGATTGTATAAGCAGACCTTCTCAATTTCAGAAAATTTTTCCTCAATTCTTTCTTCGGCTTCTTTTGTTATTTCAAGAGTCTTATTTGAAAAAGTATATATTTTTTCAAGCATTTTTTACGCCTCATATCCCAAGGAAAAAGCCTTGAGGTTAACATCCAAGAATTTCTCCGGAACTGTTTCTTTAATTACTTCTTCCCAGATTTCTTTTGAGATATCTGTATTTTTAGCCAAAAGACCGATTAAAACCACGTTTACAGCCTTAGAGCTTCCTGCTTCTTCAGCAAGCTTCAGGGCGTCAAGAGTGGTTATATCAACCTTTAAGTCCTTTATTTTTTCGATTATTGCCTCGGGATATTTTGCTTTTCCTATAATAACCGGCATGGGGTCAATATTCTGGGTGTTAACCAAAAGATGGCCGCCGTCTTTTAAGAATTCAAGGCTTCTTAAAGCTTCAAGCTCCTCAAATGCCATGATTATATCTGCGCTGCCCTGACCGATTACAGGAGAAGCCACTTCTCCCTCGCCATATCTTACATAAGTTACGACGCTTCCGCCTCTCTGGCTCATTCCGTGAACCTCGCTGACTTTAACGTCATATCCCATTTTAATTGCCACATTACCTAAAATCCTGCTGGCAAGGAGTGTACCCTGACCGCCTACACCAACTATCATAATTGAAGTATTCATCCTCATACCCTCCTTATTTCTCAAGCTTCAATGCGCCCTTGGCACAAAGCTGTGAACAATAGCCGCATCCGTTACACTGAGTCTTGTCAATATTGATTTTTTCACCGTCGAAGCTTATGGCAGGGCATCCGATTTTAAGGCAAAGCTTACACTTTACGCAGTCGGATGTAACTGTCATTTTACCCTCATACTTAACACTCTTTAAAAGGGCACAGGGTCTTTGTGCAATAATAACTGAAGGCTCTTTCTTTGCAACCTCTTCTTTTACTGCTTCTTTGAAAGCTTTAAGATCAAATGGATCTTCAACTCTGATATTTGGAACTCCGATAGCTTCACAAAGCTTAACCAAATCAACCTGGGGAGCAGCCTCTCCTCTTATGGTCTTTCCTGTAAGAGGATTATCCTGATGGCCTGTCATACCTGTAATGGAGTTATCCAAAATTATAACCGTTGAATTACCTTTATTGTAAACAACATTTATAAGTCCAGTTATACCGCTGTGCATAAATGTAGAGTCCCCAAGAACAGCAACAGTCTTTCCAGAAGCTTCGGGATCTGCCTTATCCATACCGTGAGCAAGACCGATTGACGCGCCCATGCACACACAGGCATCAACGGAGCTTAAGGGTTCAAGAGTTCCTAAAGTGTAGCATCCGATATCACCGCAAACCCTGAGTCCCAGGGATTTTAATGCATAGAAAGTTCCTCTGTGAGGGCAGCCTGCACAAAGCACGGGAGGACGCATGGGAATAGCCTCCTCAGATTTAACCGCCTTAGGAGCTTTTTCTCCCAAAACCGCCTCTCTCACTATATCAGCACTGTATTCACCGATTAAGGAGAAAGCTTCTTTTCCTATTACCTTTATTCCCATTGACTTTATGTGCTCTTCTAAGAATGGGTCAAGTTCTTCTATCACATAGCATTTTTTAACCTTTTTAGCAAATTCCTTAATAAGATTGTCGCAGAAAGGATAAACCATGCCAAGCTTTAAGTAAGACACCTTGTCTCCCAGAGCTTCCTTTGCATACTGATAGGAGATTCCGCTGGTGATTACACCGATTTTCTTTGAGTTATATTCTACTTTGTTAAGGTCGGATGTATCTGAATATGCCGCTGCATCCTTAAGAAGTTCTTCAAGCACAGGATGACGGCGTTTTGCCATAGCAGGCATCATTACATTCTTTATAGGGTCTTTTACATATTCCTTGGAAACTTCAATTCTCTCTCCTGTTTCAACAAGACTCTGGGAGTGAGAAACTCTTGTTGAAAGTCTTAAAATAACCGGAAGGTCGAATTTTTCGCTTATTTCAAAGGCTTTCTTTGTAAATTCATAGCATTCGGCACTGTCAGAGGGTTCAAGCATAATTACCTTTGACGCTCTTGCATAGTTTCTGCTGTCTTGCTCATTCTGAGAGCTATGCATACCGGGATCGTCTGCAACACATATAACAAGACCTCCGTTTACTCCTGTATAAGAAGCTGTAAACAAGGGGTCTGCTGCCACGTTAAGACCAACGTGCTTCATGGCACAGATTGCTCTTCCTCCTCCCAGGGATGAACCTATCGCTGTTTCAAGTGCAACCTTTTCGTTAGGAGCCCATTCCACATGAGGGCAAGGAAGTGTTGCCATAAATTCCATTATTTCTGTGCTGGGTGTCCCGGGGTATGCAGAAGCAACCTTTACACCCGCCTCGTAAGCACCCTGTGCTACGGCGTGATTTCCAAGCATTAACTTTTTCATTAGTATTTCTCCTTTTGCTTAATCTATCTTGATATTATACAATAAATTTATCATCTTGTAAAGCGTTTGAACCCGATAAAAAGAAAATAACCTTTAAAAAATTCCCGAATGCACGGCTTATTTTTCCTTTCCCCAGAAAATCCGCATCTTCGTCATAGTAATAATCCAGATATTTATTAGCCGCATCTTCCGCTCTTTTAAAAAGGACATTCGTGTCCCCTCTTTTTACGCATCTTACCATATCTTTTTCTAAAAATGCCAAAGACAGAAGAAGTTTTTTTCCGCTTTCAGAAAGAAAAACTCCGTCTCCCTCTACGCTGTCAGCAATCTTTTTCACGCGGTACAAAAAGAAAGATGTGTCAGAATCGTCAAATTTTCTCTTTCTGTCTTTTTTGTCTCTCACACCCTCCTCCATGTAATGAAGAGGGTCTAATCCTTCATGGTTTTTGAATGTTTTTTTGATTTCTTCTTCGCCCGTATACTCTTTACATAAACGAAAAATTCTTTCAAGTGTTTCTTCCTTGTCCCTGCAGGGAGTAAAATCCGGAGGAGGATTATTCAAAAAACTCTCTGCCACTTTCAAAAGCCATTGGTCACAGGGGTAGAAATTTGTGAACACCCCTGTTTTTTCAATCCTTATATCTTCATTTTCAGGAACTTTCTCAAGGCTTGCTGTATAAAATGAAAGACCGTCTTTATTTTCCTTGAAGGCAAGTATTTCCTTTTTTAAGGACTTTGCCAAATTAAAAATCTGTCCTTTCATCATGCTTCCCTTATGGTCATAGAAAGAGAGTTTGCCGACTGAGGAACATTGTTGACATCTATAAAATAGTCAATCTGCACCTCTCCGTCCTTATCTCCTATTTCCACTTTCATTTTATCCGTAATGGTACTTACCGTAAAGCTTCCGTAAGGGGTTTCATAGTGTCCCAGGTGGGTTTTCCCTTTTTCAAAAACCATGTGAGTGTTTCCGCCTGCTTTTCCGTTTCTTGACATGGTCACAACATCTCCATCAATTTTAAGCATAGTCTGTGTTCCTTCGCCAAAACCCGTAACTTGACTTTCGTCGTATATAATATATTTCTTTCCGTTTCTTTCGTAGTATTTTCCGCTTGTTACCAGCTCTATATCGTCATTTTCCTCTTCCTGGTCCGTAAATACACCACGGATTGATATAATAATATCCTTTTTCAAAAAAATCGCCTCCTTTACCTTTTGCGACAAATTTCAGTATAGCATAAAATGAAAGATTAGTCAAATAAAAACGCACTTTTGATGTAATTTCAAAAGTGCGTTTTTTGTCAGTCAAATATTTTTTCGGGGTTAAGGATATTCTTAGGGTCAAACACCTTCTTAATCCCCCTCATAAGCTCAATTGTTTCTTCCGGGATCATATCCTTAAGATAAGGCTTTTTAGCATAGCCAATTCCATGTTCTCCTGATACCGCGCCCTTAAGTTCTCCTGCCTTTTTATACATTTCGTCCATGGCAGAGGAAAGAACCTTCTCCCATGTATCGTCTTTTAGGTCATCTTTAAGAACATAGATATGTAAATTTCCGTCTCCTGCATGGCCGAAGCTTTTAATTCTGGCTCCTACTTTTTTCTGAAGCTCGTGGGAAAATTCCACCATTTCGTTCACCCTGTTTCTGGGAACAACCACATCCACTTCATCCATATCAGATGTGGAATTTTTTATGGCTTCCAAAAACGCTCCTCTTGCTTTCCAGATAGTTTCGTCTCTCTCCTCGGTATCCGAAATAAAAATATCCTTTGCCCCCTGCTCCAAACATACCTTTGCCACAGAATCATAGGAACTTTCTATTTCCTCTTTGCTTGCCCCATCGAATTTAAGCAATAGATAAGCTTCTGATGAAGTATCGGGAAATTTTGTGCCCAGATAATTTTCAGCATCCTCTATTACTTCCCTTTGCATGAACTCAACAGCTGTCGGAACAGCCTTGGATTTTATAATCAGAGGAACCGTATCAATCGCCTCTTTAAGAGAGGGGAACGGTATCAAAAGACTTATTGTTTTCTGGGGCTTGGGTAGAAGCTTAAGAGTGATTTTAGTTATTATGCCGAGCGTTCCTTCAGATCCTACCATTAAATCCTTAAGTGCATAACCTGAACTGTTTTTAACAATTTTTCCGCCAAACGTAACCTTTCTACCGTCTGACAAAACAACGTCAAGAGCTCTTACATAATCTCTTGTAACCCCGTATTTTACTGCTCTCATTCCACCCGCATTGGTACTTACATTACCGCCTATTGTGGCAGTTTTCTCTCCCGGGTCAGGAGGATAGAAAAGACCTTTTTCTTCAACGAAGGCAGAAAGCTCCATAAGCAAAACCCCGGGCTCTACCGTAACAGTTAAATTTTCCTCATCAAGTTCAAGTATTTTATTCATAAGGGAAAAATCAAGAACTATCCCTCCCCTTACAGGCACAGATGAGCCTACAAGTCCGGTGCCGCTACCACGTGCCGTTACGGGAATTTCATTTTCATAAGCATATTTCACTATATCAATAATTTCTTCCTCTTTTGTCACCCTGACAACTACCGAGGGTTTTGAAAAAGTTCCGCCCAGCTCATCATGGGAATATTCTTCGGGAATAGCATCTTCATAAAGCACTCTTTCGGATTCCTCTATGAAGGAAGCTATCTTCTTATAGTCTTCAAAGGCAAACATCATTTTCCCTCCTTTATCATTCTGGTAAGGGCAGGTACTATTTTATATAAGTCTCCCACTATTCCGTAATCTGCCACCTTGAATATAGGTGCTTTTTCGTCACTGTTAATAGCAAATATCACATCAGAATTGTTCATTCCTGCCGAAAACTGTACAGCGCCCGATATTCCGCAGGTTATTATAAGCTTTGGTCTTACGATTCTTCCGCTCAAACCAATCTGGCATCCTGCTTCCATCCATCCTGCTTCAACCAAAGGACGGCTTGAAGCAAGGCTTGCACCCAGAGCATCAGCAAGTTCACGGATTAACCCAATATCTTCCTTGCTCTTGATTCCTCGTCCCACAGCTACAATTATATCGGCATTCTCAATACCTTTTGCTTTTTCTTTTTTCTTTACACCTAAGACTTTTATTCCTGATACTAAGCTTTCTTCATCCACCTTTTTTTCAATTATTTCACCTTTTGCCTCATCGGACCTTTCAGGTGCATTCATCACCTTATATCTCACAGTGGCAATCTGCGGACGGTTATTAGGCGTGTGAATTTCTGCCATAATATTTCCGCCAAATGCAGGTCGTATCTGAACAAGGTCTGAATTTTCTTCTATATCCAATATTGTGCAGTCAGCGGTAAGTCCGGTCTTAAAGCGTGCAGCAACCCTTGGAGCCAGCTGTCTTCCCACACTTGTTGCTCCCACCAAAATTGATCCGGGCTTATTTTCATTTATAAAATCCTCAAAAACTTTTGTATAACTTTCTGTTACATAGTGCTTTAATTTAGGATTATCATAAACATAGACTCCGGCAACTCCGTAATGAAGAAGCTCCTTTGCACTTTTTATAATGTCACTTCCGATAAAAAGACAAATAACTTCCTGACCTATTTTTTCCGCCAGGGTTCTTGCCTTACCTATAAGCTCGTAAGTTACCGGATGGATCTCTCCCTCATTATGTTCAACATACACACATATATTTTTCCAGAGAGATTTGTCAACGGTTTTTATTTCGTCTTCCACTAAAACTGCTGCACCCTCGGGGCCTTTTTTAATACACAGCTTACACATTTTACATGCAGAAGTGGCTATAATCTGTCCGTTTTCCTCTGTTATTGCTGAAAAAGGACAGAGCTTTTTAAACTCTTCAAAGTTTTTTATTTTTTCTCTATTAAATGTAAGAAAAGCCATCAAAACTCCTCCTTATATGAATTTAAGTTCTTTGAGCTTTGAATAAATCTTTTGTGTAAGTTCTTCATTACCTTCTTCCCACAATTCTCTGTCACCCTTACCCTCCGGAGGAAATATGGATTTCACCTGGGTAGGAGAGCCTGAAAGCCCGTATGTATTTTTATCATTATCTTCAAGATCTTCCATGGTAATAACATGAAATTCCCTTTTTAAAGATGCCTGCTTTTTAAGATACGAAGGCAGGCGCGGAACATAAATATCTTTATCCACGCTTATCAGACAGGGACAAATTATTTCTGTAGTCTGCGTTACATTTTCCATTTCAATTTCAACCGTAACGGCTTTATCTGAGCAGGATATAATTTTTGAAACGTTTGATACAGAAGGAATTTTAAGCCATTCTGCCGTTTCTGCTCCTACCTGAGCAGTATCTCCATCGGTTGTCTGCTTTCCACATATGATAAGGTCATATTCTCCTATTTTCTTAATACCCTCTGAAATCGCTTTGCTTGTAGCAAGAACGTCTGCTCCCGCAAAGTTTCTGTCCGTAAGGAGATATCCTTCATCCGCTCCCATGGAAAAAGCCTCCATGATAACTTCCTTTGCCTGAGGGGGTCCCATGGTTATAACAGTAACCTTGCCCCCCATTTCCTCTTTTAATCTGAGAGCTGTTTCCAGGGCATATAAATCATAGGGGTTCATTTTGGAATCGACTCCGCTTCTTTTTAATACCCCCGTCTTTTCGTCAACCTCTACCTTGTTTGTGCCGGGAACCTGCTTTATACAAACAATAATATTCAAAAAAAATTCCCTCCTCAAAAGAATTTTATATGAGAGATAATACTGCTTCTTTTATAAATTCTGCCTGTTTTTTGCAAATTTCTTCTATAAAATGTACGTGGTCGGCATATATATCTTTACCGAAACTTTCTGTAAAAGAATAAAGGTCAATAACGGGAACATTTAACCTTTCCATAACTTCCTTTGCAATTTTGTTATACTTTATTACATCTCTATTGAATCGTTTGAAATCTTTAAGTCTTGCCAGGTGCAATTCATCATTGACGGGAGTGGTGTTTACCCAGATAATCTCTTTTCCCCTTCCTCTCACAATAGAAATTACTTCTTCTAAATTGCTTTTATACTTATCTTCAGAAACCTGTTTTGTTTTAACAGTTTTTATATCATGAAGACCGCAGTTTAATAACATTACATCATATTCTTTTTTAAGATAGTCTTTAACATATTCCAAAACATTTCCGGAGTCTCCTCCGTTCATTGGAGAAACACTGTTGATATTTCCCACTTCTCCGTCCTTGCCTTTTCTGTCATATTCCATTTTGCCTTTCAAAAGTTCTTCCAGAAAAGGACCGTAATAGATAGAAATGCTGTCACCTAAAACGAAAATTTTTTTCATTATAAAATTCCTCTTTTCAAAAGTTTTCCTACCTATATAATAACACACCTGCTTGTATTTGTAAACTCAAAAATCGCCATGCAAATATCTTATTTTCGATACAAAACGAGAGAACAAATCCCAGAAAAGATTGATAAATAAAAAACAATGTCTTTTTTTCGCTACCCAGATAAAAAGCCTGACGGATAATTCCATCAGGCTTTCTTGTTAAACCAAAGATAAATAAATTTTCTTTATTTCTTCAATACTTGTATCTTTGGGGTTTCCGGGACGGCAGGCATCGTTGTATGCAGATTCTGAAAGAAAATCAACATCTTCTATTTTAACAATATCCTTTAAGTCCTTTGGAATCCCTATTTTTGAAGAAAGTTCACGCACCATAGCCACCGCTTTTTCTCTCGCTTCCTCTATGCTCATTTCCTCTGTGTTTTTAACCCCCATGGCTTTAGCAATATAACGGTATTTTTCTCCCGATGAAGGAGCGTTATATTCCATGACTGCGGGCAGAATAATTGCATTTGCAACCCCGTGAGGAGTGTCATAAAGTGCTCCCAGGGGGTGTGCCATAGAGTGGACAATTCCAAGCCCTACATTTGAAAATCCCATACCTGCAATGTACTGTCCCAAAGCCATGTCCTCTCTGCCTGAAGGGTCGTTTTCCACTGCTTTTTCAAGGCTTCTTGCAATTATCTCTATAGCCTTCAAATGAAACATGTCACTCATTTCCCAGGCTCCTTTTGTAATATAACCTTCTATGGCATGGGTAAGGGCATCCATTCCCGTAGCCGCTGTAAGTCCTTTGGGCATGGTGCTCATCATATCAGGGTCAACTACGGAAACCACCGGAATATCGTGAACATCCACGCATACCATCTTTCTGTCTTTTTCCGTATCTGTAATAACATAGTTTATTGTAACTTCCGCCGCAGTTCCTGCCGTAGTGGGAACTGCAATTATAGGAATGCATTTTTCTTTGGTGGGAGCAACACCTTCCAAAGATACTACATCTGAAAATTCAGGATTTTTTATTATTATGCCTATTGCCTTGGCTGTATCAATAGAAGAACCTCCACCTATTGCAATAATGGAATCTGCACCCATTTCATTAAATGCCTTAATACCGTTTTTCACATTTTCCACCGTAGGATTGGCTTTTATATCGGAATAAATCCCGTAGGCTATGCCTGCTTTATCCAGAATATCCGTAACCTTACCGGAAACTCCCGCTTTAATTAAATCAGGATCCGTACATACGAAGCACTTTTTAAACCCTCTCATTTTTACTTCATTAGGAATTTCTGCTATCGCCCCTTTTCCGTGATAGCTGGTTTCATTCAATACTACTCTTTTTGCCATAAAAATTCTCCTTTTTATTATTTTCCATACTTCTATTATTGCCTTTTTAAGGAAAAATATCAGTAATATTTTTATTTTTTTAACATAAGTATTAAAAAAACAAACTTTCAGGAAGGAATGATGATTTTGGAAGCAGAACTTATTAAAAAAAATATAAATACAAGCTACCCCTCTGCATCCTTGAAGCTTGACATTTTAACGGAAGGGGATTCCATTGTTCCCGACTCAAAAAGCGATATCTGTAAAATCCTGTGGGTCGAGGGCATGAGTGTAATTGAAAAAACCGAAATCCAGAAAGGTAGGGTGATTTTCACCGGAGTATCAGATTTCACTGTGCTTTATACTCCCGAAGAAAATTCCTTTATAAATTCTATTACGGTAAAAATTCCTTTTAATCACATTGAAGAATGTCCCAACGTAACGCCAGAGGATAAATTCAAGGTATGTGCTGAAACCGTTCACACAGAATGTAATCTTATAAACAGCAGAAAGATTTCTCTTAAAGCTGTGGTAAGAGTAGACTTCAAATCCTTTACAGATCAGTCTCTTGCAGTACCCGTAAATATAAAGGCTCCCTCTGTGGAAACCAAATGCGAAGATGTATCATTTTCCTTTATCGAGTCTTCCGTTTCAGAATGTTTTAATGTTTCAGATACCTTAGAGGTTCCTTCGGGTAAGCCTTCTTTAGACACTCTGCTTTTGTGCAAAACACAAATTAAGGACAGCTCCGTAAAAATTGTTACCGGAAAAGCCGTAATAAAAGGTTGTCTTTCTATCTTTAATCTTTATCTTGCAGATGACGGCTGTCTTTCATATATGCAGCACGATCTGCCTTTCACAGAAATTTTAGACATACCTAATCTTTCCGAAAATATGTATTGTGATACAACCTTCTCTGTCAAAAACATAAGTGTCTCCAAAGACTTCTTAGCTTCAGAAGACGGCAGAAGCATTTCTTTTTCAGGCGATATATGTGTATCTGTATTGGTTTTTTCAAAAGAAGAAACGACTATAGTTAAAGATGCCTATGTCCCATGTATGGAGCTTGCTTTAAGCCATTGTTCATGTAAACGTTCCGAAATAATATCTCGCTTTGACGAATCCTTAACCTTAAAAGAAAGTATTGATCTTCCCATAAATATGCCTCCCATGGAACAGGTCTGTCCTGTAAGCGGACGCATAAAAAAACTTGATGCCTTCTCAAAAAACGGAAAGATAAATATTTCAGGAACAATTGAAGCTAACATCACCTATCTTTCCTATACAGAAGACCCAATATCATTTTTCAACTGCGATATCACATTTTCTTCCGTTTACGACTGTCCTGTGGAAGATGCAAATCTTTTGGTTAAAGCGTCAATTTCCCACATGGATTTCAACTTCATAAATCAGGCAAAGCTTGACGTAAGGGGCATAATTTCCCTTGACATTATGGTTTTAAGAAATAAAGAGGATTTCCTCCTTATAAATGAAGTTTCCCTGGAAGAATGTATTAACAAAAATAGACCTTCCATAGTAATTTACTTTGTAAAAAGCGGCGATACCCTTTGGGATATAGCTAAAAGATACTCAACCACCGTTGAAAAAATAGCCTCAGCCAACGATATTTCAGAAAATGAACTCATTCATCATGGCATGCGGATTTTAATTCCGGCTTAAAAAAATAAAAGCGAGAGGAAAAATTCCTCTTGCTTTTTTACTTTATTTGTTTTATAATGAAGAATGATACAAATTATTTTGCTCGGAGGGGTCGTTTTGAGAATTATATCCGGCAGTTTAAGAGGGCTCAATCTTTATACTCTCCCAGGGCTTACCACAAGACCTACTGCCGACCGTGTAAAGGAAGCTCTGTTTTCCTCTCTTTCCCCTATGATAAAAGACTCTTTTGTTCTTGACGCCTTTTCAGGAAGTGGTGCTCTTGCTCTGGAGGCTTTAAGCCGCGGCGCTTCTCGTGCGGTTATGTGCGAAAACAACAAGGATGCTTTTAATATATGTAAAAAAAATATTGAAAAAGCCCGCCTTTGTGAAAGGACAAGCCTTTTATTTACCGACGCTTTAGCCTACATAAAAACAACAAAAGAAAAATTCGATATAATTTTTCTTGACCCGCCCTACTCAGAAGGGCTTTACGAGGAATTTCTTATCCATGCAGCATCCAAGCTAAATGAAAACGGCATGATTATCGCGGAATTTGAGGCATCTAACGCCCCGGTAGTTCCCGATACCCTTTCTTTGATTAAACAAAAAAAATATGGAAGATGTAATCTTTTATATCTTTCGGGAGTTGAAAAAACATGAAAACAGCAGTTATCCCCGGAAGTTTTGACCCTGTAACTTTCGGTCATCTGGACATCATTAAAAGAGCTTCGAAAATTTTCGACATTGTGTATGTAACCGTTTTATCCAACAGCGGCAAACACAATCCGCTTTTTACAGTCCCTGAGAGGATAGAGCTTTTGAAAAGAGTAACAGGTGACATTCCCAATATCAGGGTTGATTCCTTTGATGGTCTTTTGGTAGACTATGCAAGGGAGAAAAATGCAAGTGTAATTGTTAAAGGATTAAGGGCAATAACAGACTTTGAATACGAGCTTCAGATGGCCCACATTAACAGAAAGCTGGCTCCTGACATTGAAACCATGTTCATGATGACCAGGGGAAAATATTCTTATCTGAGTTCAAGCATTGTTAAAGAGGCTGCAAGCTACAAAGCCGATATATCGGAGTTTGTCCCCACAGAAATAATGCCTGACATATATAGTAAATTAAATTCCAATAAGGAGGACCATTAAAATGGAAATTTTAGAAATCATTGATAAGCTTGAGGAAAAAATCGATAAAGCCATGAACATTCCGATTATCAACAGAAGTCTCATGGATAAAGAGGAATTGCTTGCTGATATCGAAGACATCAGACTCCAGCTTCCTGAAGAGCTTAAGCAAGCTCGCTGGATGAAAGAGGAGCGTAAAAAAATCATTGCTGAGGCTCAGTCTGAAGCAGAGGGTATCATTAAGGCCGCTGAAGAAAAAACAATTCAGATGGTTCAGGAACACGAAATTACCAAAAAGGCTTATGAACGTGCTACCAACATGATGGACTCCGCAAAGGCTAATGCTCAGGAAACAAAAAATCAGACCCTTGAGTATTGCGACGAAATTTTATATGGAATGCAGCAGAAATTCGAAGCTTTGGTTGAAACTCTTAAAGAGTCAAGATCCAATCTTAAATAATCGTTCTTAAATAAATGAAGCGAACATATAATATACTACCTTAAACAGGAGTGATTATATGTTCGCTTTTAAAGTTTTAAATCTTAACAAAGAATCTCAGAGGCTCATTTTTATTTTATCTTCCGTTTCCCTGGGCCTTTTATCCCTTCTTTTATCCTCGGGCTATGACCCATGCTTTATTTCTTTTCCGTTTATCCATCTTCCTTTTTACATGCTTACTTTTTTTATGCTTTTCTTCTATGCCCTTTCGGGAGATGCCTTTTATAATATTTTAAGCCAAAAGAAAAAAGGGAAAAACTTTTGGCTTTTCTCCTTTTTTACAGTTTATCTTATTATTTTAATTTATCCTTTTTTACTTTTCAAGGCCTGTTTTTTCTTCACTTGCATGATTTTGTCTTTCATAGCTCTCTTCCCTTTTATTAAGTTGTTAAAAGATAAATCTTTCTTTAAGGGTATCTTTATATGGATTATTTTTTCCCTGCTTATTATTATCTACTTTTTCTATATTTCCGTTTTTTCAATTTTCATCTACTGAAAATTTTCCAAAAATGAATGTTCTTCCCCATTGAGTTTATATGATACGAAGGTATCCACATTCACATTGTGTATGCTCTTAAAAAGATTGTGCTCTATATCGGGATTTACCTTTCTGAGAGTTTTTATAAGCTCTTTAATTTCCTGACGCTTAGATTCTCCTACTCCGTCTCCCGATTCTGACATTTTTTCAGTAAACCTGCAGGCGCACTGGATAAATGAAAGTTCGTTATAATTTTTCCAGGATAAAATATCATCTTCTAAAATGCAGTACATGGGACGTATAAGCTCCATTCCTTCAAAATTCGTACTTTTTATTCTGGGCATCATACCCTGTATCTGAGACCCGTACATCATACCCATGAGTGTTGTTTCAATTACATCGCTCATGTGATGCCCAAGAGCTATTTTATTACAGCCAAGTTCTTTTGCTTTGGAATATAGGTGCCCCCTTCTCATTCTGGCACATAAATAGCAGGGAGATTTCTCCTGAATTTCCGCCACAGAAAAAATATCACTTTCAAATATGTTAATGGGAATATTTAAAAGCGAGGCGTTGGCTTCTATTTTTTCTCTGTTTATTTTATTATACCCTGGATCCATCACAAGATAGGTAACGGAAAAAGGGACTTCGCTTATTCTTTGCAAAAGCCTCATCAATACAGCTAAAAGCATAGAATCCTTTCCGCCGGAAATACAAACCGCTATATTATCCCCCTCTTTTATAAGTTCATATCTTTTAACGGCAGCAATAAAAGGATTCCATATGCTTTTACGGTATTTTTTTACCACGCTTCGCTCTACAAGCTGCTCTTTGGTAAGTTCCCTTTTCATAAAAGTTCCTCCTTGTCCGTAATTGTTCCTCCGCCAAGCACAATATCTCCGTCATAGAAAACAGCCGCCTGTCCTTTTGATATGGCTCTCTGAGGTTCGTCAAACAAAACCTTTACGCCATTTTCAAAAAGCGAAACCGTCGCAGGCTGTTCTTTTTGTTTGTATCTTAATTTTACATTGCACTTTAATTTTTCGGGCATTTTTTCAGAAAGAGTCCAGTTTATATCCTTTACATAGAGCTCTCTTTTATAAAGGTCCTCGCCGCTGCAAAGAATGACTTTGTTATTTACAACATCTTTTTCAAGAACATACATAGGCTGAGGAAGAGCCAGCCCAAGTCCCTTTCTCTGTCCTACTGTATATCCTATTATCCCTTTGTGAGTCCCCAATACTTCACCATTTGTATTGACAAAATCCCCCTGGGGATAATCTTTCTTACTAAGCTCCTTAATTACCTTTACATAATCTCCATTGGGCACAAAACATATATCCTGGCTGTCCTTCTTATTTGCATTTATAAGACCGAAACCACTTGCTATTTCTCTTATTTCCTCCTTAGTATAATCACCCAGAGGGAGCAAGGTCTCAGATAAAATTTCTTGACTTAATGAATAAAGTACATAGCTCTGGTCTTTATTTTCATCTTTAGCTTTTTTAAGATAAAATTTTTTTCCCTGCTTTTCAATTCTCGCGTAATGTCCCGTTACCACATAATCGCAGGAAAGAGCCTTGGCCTCATGGTAAAATCTTCCGAATTTAAGATATTTATTACAGTCAATGCAAGGATTAGGAGTCTTTCCTTCTTCATAACTTTCTATAAATCTGTCAATTACCAAAGACTTAAATTCCTTTGAAAAATCAAATACATAAAAGGGAATTCCCATCTTTTGTGCTACTGTTTTTGCAGTGTCTATCTCTTCGTCTTTACCCGCTAAAAGTTTCATGGTGGCTCCAATTGTCTCTATTCCCTTATTTTTTATTAAAAGTGCCGCCGTTGAGGAATCTACTCCCCCACTCATGGCAATTAAAGCTTTCATCTAATCAATCCTTTTTTACGATATCAATAACAACTGCAGATGCAATTATAAGCCCTGCTGCACCCGGACAAAATGCCGTTGAACCCGGAACATTCCTACTTCCCTCTTTTACTCCTGCTTTTAAGGGCTCTTCCTCGGAATAAACCACTTTTAATTTTTTTACCCCTCTTTTTTTAAGTTCATAACGCATGACTTTAGCCAAAGGACAAACCTTTGTTTTATAAATGTCAGAAATCTTAAATAAGGAGGGATCTAATTTATTTCCCGTTCCCATAGATGAAATTATGGGGATATTATTTTTTTCCGCCTCCATGACAAGCCCTATTTTCGCAGTAACGGTGTCTATAGCATCCACTATATAGGAAAAGCTTCCAAAATCTATTTTGTTTTCCTCATCCGGCATATAAAAAAGTGTTTTTGCGTTGACCTTGATACCTTCATTTATTTTAAGTATTCTCTCTTTCATTACCTGAACCTTATGTTTCCCTACGGTATCTTCCAGAGCTATAATCTGTCTGTTTATATTGCTTTCTGAAATCTTGTCATTATCTATCAGGGTCAATTCCCCAACTCCGCTTCTTGCCAGAGCTTCTGCCACATATCCCCCTACTCCTCCGATACCGAAAATTGCCACATGGGATTTTTTCAGTTTTTCCATGGATGTATCCCCTAGCAAAAGAGCTGTTCTTTTAAGCCTTTCTTCCATAGCTATACTCCTTAATTCTGTTTTTTAACCATCTTATATTCATCGTAAAATCTGAAATAGGAACAACGGTCACACGTTCCCTCCATAAATTTTTGTGCTTCATCTTCGTCAAGATTTATAATACAGCCGTATGTTTCGCTGTCTTCGTCAAATTCATAGTACATACACTCTTCGCATTTCGTTTTCATAAAAATCTCCTTATTCAAAAATCATCTTGCATTTTTTCACTTTTTTTGTTATAATTAAAAATATACACCACTGGAGGATGACTAAATGAAAAATGCATTTTGTTTAATTATTATACTTTCCTTATTAAGCTTCTCTGCCTGCAAAAAAGATCTTTCCGTAACTTCAAACGAGGCTAAAGAAATTATTTCCGAATACAATCCCGATGCGATAATAACCGACTGTTCCCTAAGCGAGGATTCCAAAAATTACATAGTTAAGTTTGACACACCCTTTGACTCCTACAAGGCTCTTGTTAATGTAAATACCGGTGAAATTTTCTCTATTTCCATTGAGGAAAATGAAAAAGATGACCCTACGTGGTTCGAAAACGAAGAGACTTATTCGGAAAATGAAGCCTCCACCACTTATATTACTCCTAATAATGCCCTGAATATTGCTCTGGCAGATGCCGGGACTCAAGGAAGTGCCGTCATAATAGCAAACGAGCTTAACGAAGAAGAAAATGTTTATGAAATAATCTTCCGCTCACTTAACAAAGAGTACAGTTACAAGATAGATGCTCTTGACGGAACCATTCTAAACCGTGAATCATATATAGATTCCTAAAGAACGCATTTTGCGTTCTTTTATTTTTCTCCGTAAACCTCTCTTGCCGTTTCTATAAATGCTATTACTGCATTACTCTGATAGCGGTTTTTCTTATAACCTATGCACAAAATACGTTTGGCGCTTTCCCCCTTAATCTTATAAAACACGCACTTTGAAGGCTCTCTTACAGACCTTACCAGAGTGTCTGTGATAAACGCCGCACCCATCCCGCTTCTTGCCATGTTATAAGCAGTAATAAGCTGGTCGGTATAAAGCACCGTTCTGGGAGATATCCCTGCTTCGGCAAAAAGAGTTGTTACTCTATGATTCATGTCATTTCCTTTTTTCAGCATTATAAAATCAATATCGGCAAATTCTTCTATCCCAACATCAAGTGTTCCCTCGTCAAGATTTCTTTTTTCTGCAATTTCCCTGTCTGTAAGACGATATTTTGACAGTTTCTCATTTATTTTCCAAAAACTCGGAACCGCCAGCAAAAGTTCGTCATTTACCAGAGGAAATGACGTATATAAGGCAGGGTCAAAGTCATAGTCAATAAGAAGGTCAATTTTCGACTCTAAAAGCTGAGTCTGCAAATTGTGCATATTGGATTCTATAAGTTCAATGGAGATACCCGGATATTTTTTATTGTATTCTTTTAATATATCCGGCATTATAAAGGCGGAAACAAAGTTTTCTCCGCTTACTCTTATATTGCCGGTTTTTACTCTGGAAACATCACGGATTGTGTTTTCCATATCCTCTTTTATTGTCCTTATCTGCTCAATCGCCTGTATATAAACCTTTCCCGCCGGAGTAAGTCTTATGGGAACCGAGCTTCTGTCAAAAAGTAAGGTTCCCATTTTCTCTTCAGCTTTCTTTATGGCAGAGGACAATGCAGGCTGAGTTACATATAACTTTTTAGCTGCCGTGGAAAAGCTTCTTTCCTTATATACTTCATATATATAATCCATTTCGTCAGGCACAAAAATCCCTCCATAAATAAAATTTATACTTTTAAAAGTTATTATACACTATATTTATGTTAATTTCAAGACTCACTTTATATAAAAAAGAGCGTAAAGATTTCTCTTTACGCTCTTTTATTACACTTTTACCAAAACCATATCTTCCCCTAATTTTATAATCTTTTCCCAGGGAATAATTTTATCCGAATTTTTCATTACAGAGGCAAAAAGCTTTCCCGAGGGTACAGTAACCGATATGACCCTTCCTGTTTCTTCATCTATCTCCATATCGCAGATATACCCCAGGCGTTTGCCTGTTTCTATGTCCACAACCTCTTTTTGCCTGAATTCAGAAATTTTCACCATGCAACCCCTCCCTAAAAGAGATTATGCAAAAAAATCTTATTTATTCTTTTCCCCATAAGAACATACTTCCAGCAAAACACACTCTTTACATTTTGGTTTTCTTGCATTACACACTGCTCTTCCGTGGTCAACAAAATGATGTCCCAGTGTGGTCCAGTAGTCTTTGGGAACAAATTTCATTAAATCTTTTTCGATTTTTTCCGGTGTTTCTTCTTTCGTAAGCCCAATTCTTCCTGCGAGTCTCTTGGCGTGGGTATCTATTACAATCCCGGGAATGCCGAATGCATCGCCCAGAACCAAATTTGCCGTTTTTCTGCCGGTCCCCGGCAAGGATAAAAGTTCCTCCATGGTCTTTGGCACCTCTCCGCCGAAATCAGATAAAAGCTTTTTTGCACAGTTTATTATATTTTTCGCCTTATTGTGGTAAAATCCCGTACTTTTAATATCCTGCTCCAGCTCCGTAAGTTCAGCGTTGGCAAAAGCTTCTACACAGGGATATTTCTTAAAAAGCTCTTTTGTAACTATATTTACTCTGGCATCGGTACACTGAGCCGCCAGCTGTGTTGCAATCAAAAGCTCAAAAGGATTTTTATAAGTCAGGGTACATTCAGTATTGGGGTAAAGTGCATTAAGTTTTTCCCTTACTATTAAAATTTTCTCGCTTCTTTTCATAAGGATAACCTCGCATATTTTTTAATATTTTCGTTGCCTTTTTCATAATTATATGATAATATATAAATTGACTTTTAGCAAGGGGGCATATGATGGTTTTTTTAGAAAATTCAAGTAAAATCCTTGAAAATTTAGGAAAATTCGGAGCTTTTTTAATGGTTGGTGACGAACAAAAGGAAAATCCTATGACAATAGGATGGGCACAAATCGGTATTTCCCAGGGAAAAAGCGTTTTTTCCGTCATGGTGAGAAAGTCAAGATTTTCAAAGGACTTCATTGACAAAAATCCTTATTTCACAGTTAGCATCCCCAAAGATGACACTTATAAAAAGGAGCTTGCCTTTTGCGGAAGCAAGTCGGGTCGTGATTTTGACAAAATTAAAGAGTGTAACTTAGAAACAGTGAAGTCCGACTTTTCAGGAGTTTCAGGTATTAAAGGATGTATGGTTTTAGAGTGCAGGGTGATTTACAAAACTGAAATGACCCAAAATGAAACCTCAGAAGAATGCAACGAAAAATGGTACAAAAATGGTGATTATCATACTATTTACACAGGAGAAATATTAAATTATAAGGAGATTTAACATGAGAAACATTTTTTCAGAGGGCATCAAAGATAACAGAGTAAAGAAATATCTTATGCCCAAAAAAATCCTTTGGACAAACGGAGATATAACAAATCCCGAAGCACTTATGACAGAAAAGCCTCTTCAGGCTTCTCTTAATCCCGGACCCCTCTGCACCATGAAAGAGGGTTCTTCCGTATTGTTTGACTTCGGATGCGAATTACATGGCGGTATTTTAGCTATTGCTCATATCTGCCGTTGTCAAGTGGGTATGGAGGGACGTCTCCGTGTTCGTTTCGGCGAATCAGTTATGGAATGTATGACCGACCTTTACGGAGAAAAGAATGCCACTAACAATCATGCACAGCGTGATTTTGAGCTTCCCATATCTCAGATGGGTTCTGTGGAATTCGGAAATACAGGCTTCCGCTTTTTAAGACTTGACTGTAATGTAGGAGAAATTCAGCTTTCTGCCGTAAGAGCCGCTTTCATCTATCAGGAAGTTGATTACAAAGGGTCTTTCACATCTGACGATAAAATGCTCAACGAGGTTTGGGAAACTGCCGTTTACACCGTTCACCTCAATATGCAGAATTATCTCTGGGACGGAATAAAGAGAGACCGTCTTGTGTGGATCGGCGACATGCATCCCGAAACTTCCACAATTCAGAAAGTTTTCGGCTTCGATCCCTGTGTTCCCAAAAGCCTTGACTTTACAAAGAACAACTGCCCCACAAATAAATGGATGAACTCTATCCCAACCTATACCATGTGGTGGATTAAAATCCATTGGGACTGGTATGTACAGAACGGAAATTATGACTATCTTTACGCCCAGAAAGATTATTTATACGAAACTCTTTCCGTGCTCTTTTCTAAAATTTCCGAAAACGGGGACATTGACATAGACAACCACTTTATCGACTGGCCCACATCCCCCGATAAGGTTGGTCAGAAGGCCGGTATGCACGCAATTTTCATTATGGCTCTTGACGCCGCAGAAAATATTGCAAAAGAATATAAAGATGATACTATGGCAGAAAAATGTAAGCACTACTCTGATATTCTTAAAGCCCACGCTCCCGAAACAGGTTCCTGCAAGCAGGCAGCTGCCCTGATGGCTCTTGCCGGAGTTTTACCTTTCGATGAGGTAAATAACAACATTTTAGCAGTTGATCCTCTTCACAATCTTTCTACTTTCCTTGGTTATTACATATTAAAGGCAAGAGGCGAAGCAGGTGATATTGACGGAACAATCGAGCTTATGAATAAGTTCTGGGGCAAAATGATTGAGCTTGGGGCAACCACATTCTTTGAAGACTTTAATTTGGAATGGGCAGAGGGTGCAAGAAGAATTGACGAATTTGTTCCCGAAGATGAAAATGACATTCACGGTGACCACGGTGCATATTGCTATAAGGGCTTCCGTCACAGCTTGTGTCACGGCTGGGCATCAGGTCCCGCAGCATTCATTCAGGAATACATCCTTGGTGTAAAGGTAATAGAACCCGGCTGCAAAAAAATTGCGGTTAAACCCAATTTAGGAACAAAGCTTAACCATATCAAAGGCACATACCCCACTCCCTACGGCATAGTATCCGTTGAAGCTACACGCAAAGCTGACGGCAGCATTGAAGTTTTAATTGACAAGCCCGCCGAGGTTACAATAGTTGAATAAAAAAAGACCCGTCGTACGACGGGTCTTTTTTTATTCCGTTATCTCAATATTTACATTTTCAACTGATACTGTTTCAATGTACTCCTCCGAGAAGGTGTTTCTTAATGTTTTTACAGAAAGATTTTTGAATGTGAAATTCTTAAGTTCATATAATTTTTTATCCGGTGTAAAATCAAAATAGTTCTTACATTCCACATCGCAGTCGTGAATATTTATATTGCTTGCTACGGATACAGGCATATCCTCTCTTCCTTTAAGGTCAAAAAACTGCGTCCATCTGTATACGTTTACAAAATTTGACATCTTTCCTTGCTCCTCGAGAGCTGGGATTTTTTTATCATAAAACCAGGAATCAATTTTCTTCCCTGTCGGAAAGAACTCTTTTTTATTCATAGGCTTACTTCTTTTAATTCTTATCGTCTATAAAAAGATGTCTTGGAAGTCCGTCCACCATAAAAGGCGAAAGCTCCCCTATTATAAGAGGTCTTATATAATCTTCCAACTCTTTAGTTATATAATTTCCTTCTTTGGCTATCCATTTATCGGGCACACACTTTTCTTTGTTCGCTATTTTTCTTATATCGAAAGAAGCTGTTACCACATTATACGGCTCGTTTGAAAGACGTTTTATTATTATCATTTTTCCTGTGTTTCCTTTTATAGCTTCAATAACCGCATCAGCTCCCACCATGTAAGCCTCGGTTATGTCTCGTCTGGAAACCATGTGAGAAGCACATCTTTGCAAAGTCGAAAAAACTATACCACGAGATTTCACTCCCGTATGCTCAGTTATAAAATCAGACAGGTACATAGCTGTACCTCCTAAAAGTTTATGACCGAAAGAGTCTGTTACAGTATTCTTTTTATTCACTTCGCATACATATCTTCCGTCTTTTGTTTTGACACCCTCAGATACCGCAATGGTAACAACCTTGTTTGTCTTTTTTAATTCTTCTATTTTTCCTATAAATTCATTGTGGTCAAACTTTCTCTCCGGCAGATAAATAAGGTCAGGTCCCGAACAATCTTCACATCTTGAAAGGGCTGCAGCTGCCGTTAGCCAACCTGCATTTCTACCCATAATTTCTACAACTGTTATTGAATCGGTGTAGTAGGTTTTAGCATCGCATATTATCTCTTTCACCGATGTTGCAATATACTTTGCCGCAGAACCATATCCCGGAGTATGATCGGTTTCTGCCAGGTCATTGTCTATTGTCTTAGGTACTCCTATGAAACGTATATCTGAGCCAATTTTCTCTGCATACTCTGACAGCTTCATAATTGTATCCATGGAATCGTTTCCGCCTATATAGAAAAAATATTTGATATTAAGTTTTTTAAGAAATCCAAATATTTTTTCATAGACCTCTGTACTTTCTTCACACAGAGGAAGCTTGTAACGGCAAGTTCCCAGAAAGGAAGCCGGTGTTCTTTTAAGAAGCTCTATCTCCAGATTGCTTTTTATATAATCCGATATATCTATATATTCACCGTTTGCCAACCCCTGTACACCGTGGCGCATGCCGTAAACATGCTCGCATCCGTTATCCTTTGCCGTTTTAAAAACCCCTGCTAAACTTGCATTGATAACCGCCGTAGGGCCGCCTGACTGACCAACTATAGCATTACCTCTTAGCATAATCACCCTCCTATAAATACTTCTTAAGATACTTCCCTGTAACTGATTTTTTATTTTCTGCAACTTCCTCAGGAGTTCCTTCTGCTATAATCTGTCCCCCTGCATCTCCACCCTCGGGCCCCAAATCTATGATGTGGTCAGAAACTTTTATTACATCCAGATTGTGTTCTATAACCACCACAGAATTACCCGCATCGGTAAGGCGGGAAAGCACCCCGATGAGTTTATGCACGTCAGCAGTATGAAGACCCGTAGTAGGTTCGTCAAGTATATATATGGTTTTTCCGGTAGGACGTTTTGAAAGCTCTGTTGAAAGCTTGACTCTCTGAGCTTCACCTCCCGACAGGGTTGTTGAAGACTGACCGATTTTTATATAGCCAAGACCCACATCATACAAGGTTTCAAGCTTTCTTTTAATTTTAGGGATGTTTTCAAAGAAAGAAAGCCCCTCTTCTACTGTCATTTCCAAAACCTCGTAGATGTTTTTACCCTTATATTTAACCTCTAATGTTTCACGACTGTATCTTTTTCCGCCGCAAACCTCGCAGGGCACATAAACGTCTGATAAAAAGTGCATTTCTATCTTCAGTATTCCGTCACCCGAGCAGGCTTCACATCTTCCGCCCTTTACATTGAAGCTGAAACGACCTGCACCGTAGCCCCTTGCCTTAGCTTCGTTGGTTGATGCAAAAAGCTCTCTTATGTCACCGAAAACTCCGGTATATGTGGCAGGATTTGATCTGGGAGTTCTTCCGATGGGAGACTGGTCAATATCTATAACCTTATCCAGATATTCAATTCCCTTTATCTCTTTGTGCTTTCCCGGCATATCCTTGGTTGCTCCGTTTAAGGAACGGGCAAGGCTTTTATGAAGAATTTCATTTATCAGGGTGGATTTTCCCGAACCCGACACACCAGTAACAGAAACCAGTTTGCCCAGTGGAATTTTTACATTTATATTTTTGAGATTATTTTCTTTAGCCCCTACAATTTCTATAACTTTTCCGTTGCCCTCACGTCTCTTTTGTGGAACCTCTATTTTACATCTTCCGGAAAGATAGTCTCCCGTAACAGAATTTTCGGCCTTTTCTATGTCTGACACGCTTCCCTCTGCAACCACATATCCTCCGTGAATTCCTGCCCCGGGACCTATATCAACAATGTGGTCAGCTTCTCTCATAGTCTCTTCATCATGTTCAACAACTATAAGTGTATTTCCCATATCCCTTAAATTTTTAAGGGCGGATATAAGCTTTCCGTTATCTCTCTGGTGAAGACCGATTGACGGTTCATCCAGAATGTACAAGACACCCGTAAGACCTGAACCTATCTGGGTTGCAAGGCGGATTCTCTGAGCTTCTCCTCCTGACAGGGTGGCTGAGGCACGCCCCAGCGTAAGGTAGTTAAGTCCCACTTCACTTAAAAATCCGAGTCTTGCCTTTATCTCTCTTATTATTGGCTCCGCAATCTTCTCATCTTTTTTTGAAAAGCTTAAGCTCTCAAGAAAATTCTTCCCGTCTAAAATGGATTTTTCCGTAAGCTCATGAATATTTATTCCACCTACCGTAACTGCTAAAGCTTCCTTTTTAAGCCTTTTTCCATTACAGGTGTTACAATGGCATCTACTCATGCGAAGTTCATAATAATACTTCATGAAATCGGAACTAGTCTCCGCGTAACGTCGCTCCATGCATGGGATTATTCCCTCGTAGGTTTTATCGTAAATCTGTTCGGTTCTGCTTTCTCTTCCCTTATAATGGATTTCGATTAAATCCGTTCCGCTTCCGTAAAACAAAATATTTTTCGCTTCTTCCGAAAGTTCCTTTATTGGTACATGGTAATCTATATTATACTTTCTTTCAAGACCATCATATATCTTTTCCACCATGCCTCCCTCTACACTTCCATCCCAGCCCATTAAATCAATTCCGCCGTTATAGATGGTAAGGTTGGCATCGGTTATAATCCTTTCGGGGTCCATTTTCATTATATATCCCAATCCTGCACATTCAGGACAAGCTCCGAAAGGATTGTTAAATGAAAAAAGTCTGGGTTCCAGTTCATCAAGGCTTATTCCGCAGTCATGACAGGCATAGTTACGGCTGTAAGTATGGATATTTCCATCGCCGTCAAGAATACTTATGAGTCCACCCGACATTTTAAGGGAGGTTTCTATAGACTCCGTAAGTCTCTTTACCATATCAGGTTTGATTGAAAGACGATCCACTACAATTTCAATGGTATGCTTTTTCTTTTTATCAAGCTTTATTTCTTCCTCCAGAAGGCGGATTTCTCCGTCAACCCGGACTCTCACAAATCCATTTTTCCCTGCATCCTCGAAAAGCTTTTGATATTCTCCCTTTTTCCCTCTTACAACAGGGCTTAAAATTATGATTTTTGTGCCCTCGGGAAATGCCATTATACTGTCTGCAATCTGGTCTACTGTCTGCATATTTATTTCTTTTCCGCACTGGGGACAGTGAGGAACGCCCACTCTTGCATATAAAAGTCTTAAATAGTCATAAATTTCAGTGACTGTCCCAACGGTAGAACGGGGATTTTTACTGGTGGTTTTCTGGTCAATGGATATAGCAGGTGAAAGTCCGCCGATAAACTCCACATCAGGCTTTTTCATCTGCCCTAAAAACTGTCTTGCATAGGAAGACAGAGACTCCACATATCTTCTCTGTCCCTCTGCATAAATTGTATCAAAGGCCAAAGAGGATTTTCCCGAGCCTGAAAGACCTGTGAAAACCACAAACTTATTTCTGGGAACAGTAAGATCTATCCCCTTTAAGTTGTTTTCTTTAGCACCCCTTATAACAATTTTATCATTCATGTTCAAGTTCACTCCGTATCCTTTCAAGCTTGTCACGAAGATATGCCGCATCTTCAAATCTTAATTGACTTGCAGCCTCTTTCATTTCCCGCTCGAGTCTTAAAAGTATATTCTCACTGTCTCCCTTTTTTGACTTTATATCTTCCCTTGATACAACACTTATAACGTCTCTTACAGACTTCTTTACGGTTTTAGGCACGATATTGTTTTTTTCGTTATATTCTGCCTGAATTTTTCTTCGTCTTTCAGTTACTTCTATGGCTTTTTCCATTGCAGAAGTTTTTCTGTCCGCATACATTATAACCTTTCCCTCAGAGTTTCTCGCAGCTCTTCCTATGGTCTGGATAAGAGAGGTTTCACTTCTTAAAAAGCCTTCTTTATCTGCATCTAAAATTGCAATAAGAGAAACTTCGGGAAGGTCAAGTCCTTCTCTTAAAAGGTTTATTCCAACCAAAACATCAAAAACGCCCAGACGCAAATCCCTTATAATTTCCATTCTCTCCAATGTTTCAACTTCGCTGTGCATATATCTTACTTTTATGCCAAGGCTCTGCAGGTGGTCGGTAAGTGCTTCCGCCATTTTTTTGGTAAGGGTAGTAATTAAGACTCTTTCTTCCTTTTCAAGTACCTTATGAATCTCTCCCACCAAATCATCAATCTGCCCTTCTGTTTTTCTTACCTCAATAGAGGGATCTAAAAGTCCCGTGGGCCTTATTACCTGCTCTGCCACAACAGAGGCATGATCGTACTCGTATTCCGCAGGTGTTGCGGACACAAAAATAACCTGATTTATTCTTTTTTCAAATTCATCAAAGGTCAATGGTCGGTTATCGTAGGCACTTGGCAGACGAAAGCCATATTCCACTAAATTATCCTTTCTTGACCTGTCCCCTGCATACATTGCCCTTACCTGGGGGATTGTAACATGAGACTCGTCAACAATCAAAAGAAAATCCTCCGGAAAATAGTCCATCAGAGTATAAGGAGCGCTGCCCTCTGCCCTTCCGCTTATATGTCTTGAGTAGTTTTCTATTCCCTGACAAAAGCCTACTTCCTTAAGCATTTCCATGTCATATTCTGTCCTTTGCTTAAGCCTCTGGGCTTCCAAAAGCTTGCCGTTTTTCTCGAAATATGAAAGTCTTTGGGAAAGTTCTCTTTCGATATTCCCTATGGCTCTCATAAGCTTGTCTTTATTTGTAACATAATGGGAGGCAGGATAAATCATGATGTGGCTTCTTACTCCTAAAACCTCTCCCGTTACGGTATTTATCTCACAAATTCTTTCTATTTCGTCATCAAAAAACTCCACTCTCACCGCTTTTTCATTTTCACTCGACGGGAAAATTTCCAAAACGTCACCACGTGCCCTGAACTTGTTTCGGGTGAAATTTATGTCGTTTCTTTCGTACTGCATTTCTACTAATTTTTTTATAATTTCATCACGTTCTACATTCATTCCCGGTCTTAAGGATATTACCATTTCCTGATAATCCTCCGGGTCACCGAGTCCGTATATGCAAGATACGCTGGCAACAACAATTACATCTCTACGTTCAAAAAGCGCCATGGTTGCACTATGGCGCAGTTTATCTATGTCGTCATTTATTGACGCATCTTTTTCTATATAAGTATCGCTTTGAGGAACATACGCTTCAGGCTGATAATAATCGTAGTAAGAAACAAAAAATTCCACGGCGTTATCCGGAAAAAACTCCTTGAATTCCGAACAAAGCTGTGCCGCCAGAGTTTTATTGTGAGCAAGAACCAACGTCGGACGGTTCACCTTTTCAATTATATTTGCCATTGTAAAGGTTTTTCCGGAGCCTGTAACACCTAAGAGAACTTGCCCCTTTTCACCATTTTTTATGCCATCTGAAAGCTTCGAAATAGCTTCATTCTGGTCTCCTGCAGGCGAAAACGGACTTTTTAATACAAATTTATCCATAACCAGCAATCCTCAAATCAAAAATAAGAACAAACATTCACATTCTCATTATATAGCATATTTACCTTTTGGTCAATATATTTCCCGGGAAATTCACTTTCCATACTTGCAGAATCTCATGCAAATTCCGCATACCGCACCTCTGCCTATATCTTTGAAATTATTCTTCATATAGGTACTGCAAAGCTCTGCATCAAAAAAGTCAGAAAACGGTATATCTTCCGAAAAAGTTTTTCCGCTTATGGCTCCGGAAGGGCACATTTTTTTGCATATTTCACAATCTTTGCATCTGTCTTTATACTCATGCTGTGTTACGGGCAGCGGCATATCAGTAAATACCGTAGCCAACCTTACAAGGGGACCCGTTTTTTCATTTATGAAAAGAGCGCTCTTTCCTATCCATCCAAGTCCTGCCAAAACCGCCGCCTTTTTATGAGAAAAAATCCCTCTATACCCCATAACGCTTTGGGATGCAGGAACATTCGCTCCGTTATACCCTGCCTTTTCCAGTTCTATCACAGCTTTAAGCCCCAATGAATCCAAAAGAGCATTAACCGTTCTGTAATGATGGAAATAGGTTTTGGACGGTCCCTTATCCGAAATTGTATTTACTATTGCAGTAGATAATTTTATACCGAAGCTTATGGCATAATTAAGTCCGGGAAAAGGCGTGTCCTCTATGTACGAACATCCCACAAAGGCCGCTCCGCCATCTAATAAAATATCGGTTATTTTTTGATACATAAATACAACTCCTTCTTGCAATGCATAGAAAAATGTGATATACTGAAAGTTAAAGGAAGTGAGAACTTTGTCAGGTTACTTTTTTAATGACTCTTTAGATCTAAAACTTATTATACTATTTATTTCACAAAATTTCAAGCGTCCCGTTTCAATCTCCGACATCAGCGATATAATTCTTTCGGGAGGCTATGCTGACTATTTCCAGACAGCACAGTGTTTTGCCGAGCTTGAAGACACGGGACTTTTAACTCCTGCCACAGAAAAAGGAAAATATATAGTAAGTCAGAAAGGCCTAAATGCTTCCATGCTTTTTTCAAAGGATTTGCCTTTCTCAGTAAAGGAAGAAATAATAAATTCCATTAAATCCGTAAGGAAGAAAGAAGTCGAATCCCTTTCGGTTACATCTGAGTTCAAGGAGAACAGAATGGGTTCTTTTGACCTTTTTTCCGAAATTACCGAAGCTGGAATTCCTATTTTTTCCATGTCCTTGGTTTTTCCCACAAAGGACTCGGCAGCCAAAGCTGCATCGGAATTCAAGAAGAATGCAGAAAAAATATATAAAGATATTATAAAAAATTTAAGTTAATCGCTTTTTTGTGTTGACTATCTATCTTTTTATTGTTATAATTATAACATTATAGTTATATGCTATATTGATTTTGTATTTATTTAATTTTGGAGGTTTTTGATATGGACAGAGTTTACAATTTTTCGGCCGGACCTTCCATGCTCCCTGTTTCCGTTCTGGAAAAGGCTGCAAGCGAAATGCTTAACTACGAAGGCACAGGCCAGAGCGTTATGGAAATGAGCCATCGTTCCAAGGAATATGCTCCCATTATCGAGGGTGCCGAAGCACTTCTCCGTGAGGTAATGGAAATTCCCGATAACTATAAGGTTCTTTTCCTCCAGGGTGGTGCTTCAAGCCAGTTCACCATGGTTCCCATGAACTTAGGCAACAAGAATAAAAAGGCTGATTATGTAATTACAGGTCAGTGGGCAAAAAAAGCTTACGGAGAAGGCAAGCGATTCCTTGCGGCAAGAGAAGTTGCTTCAAGTGCCGATAAGACTTTCTCATACATTCCCGAATTGTCAAAGGATATGTTTGACCCCGAGGCAGACTTTGTACATATTTGTATGAATAACACAATCTATGGTACAAGATACGTGGATATTCCTGATACAGGCAACGTGCCTTTAGTAGGAGACATTTCTTCCATGATTTTATCTCAGAAGATTGATGTCTCCCGTTTCGGACTTTTATATGCAGGTGCTCAGAAAAACGTAGCTCCCGCAGGTCTTACAATCGCCATTATCCGTGATGACCTTTTAGGTAACGCAATGGATAATACTCCCACAATGTTTAACTACGTTACTCATTCTGAAAACGGTTCTATGTTTAACACTCCTCCCTGTTACAATATATACATCTGCAAGCTTGTACTGGAGTGGATTCGTGATATGGGCGGTATTTCTGTTATGCAGAAGATAAACGAAGAAAAGGCTCAGCTTTTCTACGATTACTTAGACTCATCTTCTCTCTTCCGCGGAACAGTTGAGAAGAAGGACCGTTCCTTAATGAACATTCCTTTCATCACAGGCAACGAAGATCTTGATGCAAAATTCGTTTCCGAGTCCAAGAAGGCAGGTTTCGTAAACCTTAAGGGTCATCGTTCTGTTGGTGGTATGCGTGCAAGCATATACAACGCTATGCCCAAGGAGGGTGTAGTTGCCTTAATCGACTTTATGAAGAAGTTTGAAAGCGAAAATAAATAATTTAAAAGAAGGTCAGATTTACATGTTCAATATTCTTACTCTTAATAAGATTGCAGCCTGCGGTCTTAAGAACTTTAATGAAAACTACACCATTTCCGACTCTATGGAAAATCCCGATGGAATAATACTCCGAAGCTTCAAAATGCACGACATGGAGCTTCCTGAGTCCTTAAAGGCTGTAGCAAGAGCCGGTGCAGGGGTGAATAATATTCCCATTGACAAGTGCACAGAAAAGGGTATCGTTGTTTTTAACACTCCCGGTGCAAATGCAAATGCAGTTAAGGAACTGGTTATCGGTGCTCTTTTCTTAGCTTCCCGTGATGTTGTTGGTGGCATCGAATGGGCAAAGACCTTAATCGGCGAAGGCGACAACGTTCCCGCTTTGGTTGAAAAAGGTAAGGGCAATTTTGCAGGAAACGAAATTTCAGGCAAAACCTTAAGTGTTATAGGACTCGGTGCTATCGGGGCAATGGTTGCAAATGCAGCACATCGTCTTGGTATGCATGTTGTGGGATATGACCCTTTCCTTTCTGTAGGTAACGCTCTTCACTTAGACCCCAGATGTCAGATTGCTTCTACATTAGAAGAAGCAGTTAAGGAAGCAGATTATATAACAATTCATATGCCTCTTAACGATTCTACCAGAGGAATTTTCAATTCCGACCTTTTCAAGTCTATGAAAAACGGAGTGAGACTCTTAAACTTCGCAAGAGGAGAATTGGTTGATACAGAATCTCTTTCTTTTGCTATAGGAAGCGGAACCATTAAAACATATATAACAGACTTCCCCTCAGAAGAAGTTTTAAGAATGAAAAACACAATCTGTATCCCCCATCTTGGAGCTTCCAGCGAAGAATCTGAAGATAACTGTGCAATAATGGCAAGCAAGGAACTTATAAACTACCTTGAAAACGGAAACATCTCAAACTCTGTTAATCTTCCCAATTGCGAGCTTCCCGCTTCAGGATTCAAGAGAACGACTATTATACATAAAAACGTTCCTGCAATGATAAGTAGCTTCACTACAATTTTCTCAGATGCTTCTTTCAACATCGAAAACATCATAAATAAGAGCAAGAAAGATATTGCTTATACAATGATTGAAACAGCTTCCACTCCCAATGCAGAGCTTATTTCCAAAATTGAAGCTCTTGATGGTGTTATTAAAGTAAGAATTATATAATGGAAAGTGCGGAAAGAAATTTCCGCACTTTTTTATTATTTCTCTTGTTTTTTCTACATTTTTTTGGTATAATTATTAAAATACGAGAGGGGTTGTTTTAATGGAGCTTCTGAAAGAAAAAATCAAGGATACCGCCCTTTTGCTTGACGGTGGAATTGTAAAGGTAGATATGTTTTTGAATCATCAGCTTGATGTTTCACTTCTTTATGAAATGGGAAAGGAATTCCGTCGCCTTTTCCCGTCTGATAAAATAACCAAAATACTGACAGCAGAGGCTTCGGGCATTGCTATCGCTGCCGTTGCCGGACTTTTATTTAATGTCCCTGTTGTGTTTGCAAAAAAGGGCAATCCCAAAAACATATGCACAGATGCCTATACTGCTGAAGTATTTTCTTATACTAAAGGCGTTTCCAGGCAGATAAGGGTATCAAAGGAATACTTATCCGAAAAAGACACAGTTCTTATTCTTGATGACTTTTTAGCTAACGGGCAGGCGGTTAAAGGACTTTTGGATATTGTTAATCAGAGCGGTGCTAAACTTGAGGGTATCGGCATTGCCATCGAAAAAGGCTTCCAGGAAGGCGGCAAGCTAATCAGGGATATGGGAATACGTCTTGAATCCCTTGCCATAATCGACGAAATAAAAGACGGACAAATAACTTTCAGGGATTGATTTTATGAAAAAAGTAGAACTTTTTACCGACGGAGCCTGCTCGGGTAATCCCGGAAAAGGCGGTTTCGGTGTTATTCTTAAATATAACGGCCACGAAAAGGAATTTTCAGAGGGCTATATGCTTACTACCAATAACAGGATGGAGCTTTTGGCAGCCATAAGGGGACTGGAAGCATTAAAGGAGCCTTGCTTGGTTGATTTATACAGTGATTCAAAATATCTTACCGACGCCATATTAAAGGGCTGGCTTTCCTCATGGCAGGAAAAGGGTTGGAGAAAGTCTGATAAAAGCAAGGTTTTGAATGTTGACCTGTGGCAAAAGCTTATTCCCCTTTTAGAAATGCATGAGGTTACCTTTCATTGGGTAAAGGGCCATGACGGACACGCTGAAAACGAGCGTTGTGACGAATTGGCACGTTATGCAATTCTCTCAGAAAATCTTTTCAAAGACACAGAATATTCCCTCTGATTCATTGACATAATGAGGTTTTTGTGATACAATAGAGTGATAGTTTTTTGTCTATTACTCTATTTTTTATTGGAAAGGACAGTTTTTATGGGACTTACTTTAACAGAAAAAATCTTAAATGCTCATATTGTTGACGGAATTGCCGAAAAAGGCAGTGAAATCGGCATTCGCATTGACCAGACACTTACTCAGGATGCTACGGGAACCATGGCTTATCTTGAATTTGAAGCTATGGGTGTTCCCAGAGTTAAAACTGAAAGAAGTGTTGCATACATAGATCACAACACACTCCAGAGCGGATTTGAAAATGCAGACGACCACCGCTTTATAGGTTCGGTTGCCAAAAAACACGGAATCTATTTTTCCCGTCCGGGCAACGGAATCTGTCATCAGGTTCACTTAGAGCGATTCGGTGTTCCGGGAAAGACTTTAATCGGCTCCGATTCACATACTCCCACAGGCGGTGGCCTTGGTATGATTGCCATAGGTGCCGGTGGCCTTGACGTGGCTGTTGCCATGGGTGGCGGTGCTTACTACATAACCTATCCAAAGGTAGTAAATGTAATTCTTTCAGGGAAGCTTTCTCCCTGGTGTGCTGCAAAGGACGTTATTTTAGAGGTTCTTCGTCGCCTTTCTGTTAAAGGCGGTGTAGGTAAGGTAATAGAATACACAGGTGAGGGTGTCAAGACCTTGTCTGTGCCTGAGCGTGCCACCATCACCAACATGGGCGCAGAGCTTGGTGCAACAACTTCTATCTTCCCTTCCGACTTAATTACAAAGGAATTTTTAAAAGCTCAGGGCCGTGCTGAATGTTGGACTCCTCTTTCGGCAGATATTGATGCTACGTACGATGAAACAGTAGAAATAGATTTATCCAAAATAGAACCTTCTGCTGCTTGCCCTCATTCTCCCGATAATGTAAAGACGCTTTCTGAAATCGGTCCCATGAAAATAGATCAGGTGTGCATAGGTTCCTGCACAAACTCCTCTCTTTTGGATATGCTTAAGGTTGCCCACATATTAGACGGTAAAACCGTTCATCCTGATGTTTCTTTATCCATCGCTCCAGGCTCCAAGCAAGTACTTAATATGCTTTCCGAAAACGGAGCTTTATCAAAAATGATTGCTTCAGGTGCAAGAATTTTGGAAAGTGCATGCGGTCCCTGTATCGGCATGGGCCAGGCTCCAAATTCCGGAGGTATTTCTCTTCGTACTTTCAATCGTAACTTTGAAGGCCGTTCAGGCACCAAAGACGGTCAGGTTTATCTTGTATCTCCCGAAGTTGCGGCAATTTCCGCCATCACAGGTGTACTTACAGACCCCAGAACACTCGGCGCTATGCCTAAGTTCCGTCTTCCCAAAAAGTTCTTGATAAACGACAATATGGTTGAGCCTCCCGCATCTATCGATGATGCTCACAAGGTTGAAGTTTTAAGAGGTCCTAATATTAAACCCTTCCCGAAAACAAGCCCTCTTGAAGACGAAATTTCAGCTCCCTGCTCCCTTAAGGTCGGCGACAACATAACAACTGACCATATTATGCCTGCAGGCGCAAAAATTCTCCCCTTGCGTTCCAACATTCCTGCTATATCAAAGTTCTGCTTTACCGCGTGCGACGAATCTTTCCCCGAAAGAGCAGAAAGCTTAGGTGCAAGCATTATAGTAGGCGGTGCGAACTACGGTCAAGGCTCTTCAAGAGAGCACGCTGCTCTGGCTCCCTTGCATCTTGGAATTAAAGCAGTTATAACCAAATCCTTTGCAAGAATTCATCGTTCAAATCTTATCAATGCCGGAATTTTACCTTGCACATTCGAAAATGAAAGTGATTATGACAAAATCAAAGAGGGCGATACCCTTTTGATCAAAGACCTTATTTCCTCTATTTCCGAGGGCAGGGATTTGGTTCTTACTATTAACGGAAACGAAAGTATCAATATAAAGTGTGAATTAAGTGACCGTGCAAAAGCAATTATTTTAGCCGGCGGTCTTTTAAGCTATACCAAGGAAAATTTCTGATAGGAGGATTATCATGACTAAAATTCAGATGACTACACCGCTTGTAGAAATGGACGGCGACGAAATGACCAGAATTATCTGGCAGATGATAAAAGATATTCTAATTTACCCTTATGTTGACTTAAAGTCAGAATATTACGATTTAGGACTTCCCTATCGTAATGAAACAAACGATCAGGTTACAATAGACTCAGCCGAGGCTACAAAGAAATACGGCGTTGCAGTAAAATGTGCTACAATCACTCCCAATGCCGCAAGAATGGGCGAATATAACTTAAAGGAAATGTGGAAATCTCCTAACGGAACAATCCGTGCTATTTTGGACGGAACCGTTTTCAGAACTCCCATTATTGTAAAAGGAATTACTCCTTACATTCCCACATGGACAAAGCCCATCACCATTGCCCGTCACGCTTACGGTGATGTATATAAGAATACCGAAATGCAGGTTAAAGAAGGAACTGAAGCTTACCTTGTTTCCGTTGATAAGGATGGAAATGAAGTAAGAGAAAAGATACATTCTTTCGGTGATACCGATGGTATTATTCAGGGCATGCACAACACCGATAAATCTATCGAAAGCTTTGCAAGAAGTTGCTTTAACTTTGCTCTTGACATGAAAAAGGATTTATGGTTTGCAACAAAAGATACCATCTCCAAAAAATACGACCATCGCTTCAAAGATATTTTTAATGAAATTTTTGAAAAAGAATATAAAGAGAAATTTGACGCAGCAGGAATTGAATATTTCTACACCCTTATAGACGATGCGGTTGCCAGAGTAATCCGTTCCGAGGGTGGATATATCTGGGCTTGCAAAAACTATGACGGCGACGTTATGAGTGATATGGTTGCAACAGCCTACGGAAGCCTTGCTATGATGACCTCTGTATTAGTTTCTCCTGACGGGGTGTACGAATACGAAGCGGCACACGGAACTGTGCAGAGACACTATTACAAGCACTTAAAGGGCGAGCCTACCTCAACCAATAGCGTTGCAACCCTCTTTGCTTGGACAGGTGCTCTTCGTAAACGCGGTGAGCTTGATAATCTTCCTGCGCTTGTTAAGTTTGCCGATAATCTGGAAAAGGCGACTATCGACACTATCGAGGAGGGTGTCATGACAGGAGATTTATACCTCCTTTCCTCCCTTCCCGAAAAGAAAAAGGTTGGCACAGAAGAATTCTTAAAAGAAATTAACCTCCGCCTTGCTAAAATGATGTAAAAAAAATACTGTAACGAATTTCCGTTACAGTATTTTTTTATTTTTTCACATTTCAGGGAAGCAGTAAAAAAGTATAAAGAAATAATGGGCAATGCTTCCTCCTAGGACAAACAGATGCCATATAAAGTGCATATATTTAACCTTTTTAATTTTATAGAAAATTATGCCCAGAGTGTAGGCAAGGCCTCCTGACACCAGATAAATCATTCCGCCCAGGTGAACTTGTTCCCAGACATATTTTATACTAAAAATTATAAGCCATCCCATTAAAATATCCAGCGCAAGAGTTATCTTTTTATACTTTTCAAGATTTATAGCATTAAGTACGATTCCAATAACCATGCAAGCCGCATTTATTCCGAAAATCGTCCAACCCAAAGCCACCTTACCGCTTAGCTTGCCTATCATTACCAAGCTTATGGGGATGTATGATCCAACTATCAGAAGATATATTGAACAATGATCAAAAATCCGAAGTACTCGTTTTGCCTTTTCGTTAGTTATAGCATGATACAATGTAGAAAAGCAATACATAATTATAAGACTGGCTCCGTAAAGTGAGGCACTTACAACACCTATTGCGCTGCTTTTTAATGCCGCAGCCACTATAAGCACCGCCGTTCCTGCTATTGCTAAAAGTGCACCCACACAATGGGACACTCCGTTAGCTATTTCCTCCCCCAGCGACTGATTGTTGAATTTTTTGACAAAAGCCATCAATATCCCTCCGTTTTTCCGCAAGACATAGTATCAAATACTATATTATCACACGTAGATATCCTTGTCAAGTCAGATTTATGTCTTATTTTGTAAATTTGACTCTTGAGAGTTTCTCTTTTATTCTTTCTTTTATACTCTCTGTCTCTTTATCAGATATAGAAATCTCTATTATATCCCCTTCTTTCGCCCCGGGGCAAAAAGAAATATCCATATTCTTAATTTTTCCGTCCGGAAAAACTAAAACCAGCTTCCCTTCTTCTATTCTGTCAACGGTAAGTTTCATTTTATCCTACCAGCCTTTCTGTTTTAATATCAAGCTCTTTTCCGTCGCTTTCTATTAAAATACTTCCCACCTCGTCCGTTCTTAAAACTTCTATATCAAGCTTTTCAAAAGTAGCTTTTGTTTCCCTGTGTGGATGCCCGTAATCATTATCTTTTCCTACGGAAATCACAGCGATTTTTGGGTCAACAAGCTTTATAAATTCTTCTGTGCTTGAAGTGGACGAACCGTGATGGCCGACTTTCAAAACATCTGATGATAATTTATTTCTGAAAGTTTTTATCATTTCTTTTTCGTTTACAGCTTCCGCATCCCCTGTAATCAGAAAGGATGTATCTTTGTATGTAACCTTTGAAACTACGCTGTAATGATTTAAATCTTCGTACTTCTTTTCCCTGGGCGAAAGAATTTCTATTTTTTCTTCCCCATCTTTTATTAAAAGTCCTGCCTTTGCAATTTGAAAATCAATTTCTTTATCTGTAAGTACATCAAGCATATCCTCATAATAAACAGTTGTATTTATTGCATCAGGCATATAGAACTTACCAATTTCGAAAAATTCAAGTACATCAGCCATTCCTCCTATATGGTCTTCGTGAGGATGAGTGGCTATGACATAGTCTATTTTTTCTATTCCCAGATTTTTAATAAATCCTACTACCTCTTTGCCGTCCTCTTTATTGCCTGCATCTATCAAAAGAGTTTCTCCGGAGGGAAATGCGAAAAATGTTGAATCCGCCTGTCCTACATCTATAGAATAAACCGATAAGGCATTTTCATTTCTCTCTCCGAATATATTTTCTTCTTCCCTTGAGTAGTATCCTATAAGAAGAAGTATCGCCATAATCAGATATACAATTGGTCTTAATTTCTGTTTCATATTATTTTCCTTTTTTAAGCTTTTTTATAAATAACAATGTTATAAGCATTATCAACGGGAATATGGTTGCCCACAAGAATCCTGTTCTTATTCCGCCCTCTGCTGCCTCCGAAACCCATCCTACAATTCCGGGACCGGAAATACAACCTAAATCACCGAAAAATGCCAAAAGGGAAAACTGTGCCGTTCCTCCGTTTTTTATGTATCTCGAGGTCAGGCTTAACATCCCTGGCCACATAATTCCAACGGCCATTCCTGATAAGGCACATCCCATAAGAGAAATGTATGGATTAGGAATCAACGCTGCAACAAGACATGAAGCAATCAAAACCGCTGCACTAATTATCATGTATCTTAAAAGCTTTACTTTTTCGTGAAATAATGTATAAAATACTCTTGAAATTCCCATAAGGAGTGCAAACATACAGGGTCCCAAAAGATCTCCCACTGCCTTTTTGAGTCCAAGACTTTTTTCAGCATAAGCAGATGTCCATTGAATAATCGCCTGTTCAGATGCTCCCCCTGCCAGCATAGCAATTAAGAAAATCCAGAAAACTTTTATGCTGAAAAGTTCTTTAATAGAAAGACCCTTTTCCCCTTCTTTTATTAAAGGAATTATTGGAACAAAGATAAATATAATTCCGTTAATAAAGGGTATTATTGCCCAAAGAACAGCAAGCATTCTCCATTCTGTAATTCCCACGGTATAGAAAAAGAGAGTTGACAATAAAATAATCAAAAGCTGTCCCCATGAATAAAAGGAATGAAGAAGACTCATTGATGCGGATTTAGATTTTGTAGGCAACGCTTCAACTATGGGGCTTATAATTACTTCTATAATACCTCCGCCTATACCGCCCAAAATCATGCATATCAAAAGTCCCGTCATGGGATTTTTTGTTATATCAGGCAAAAATGCCAATAACGCTATGCCCACGGAAGAAAAGGCATGAGCCAGAACTGCACTTACCCTATAACCAAATTTATCTAGTAGTATTGCAGACATTAAATCCATAGTAAGCTGTGCCAAAAAGTTCACCACAATAAGTGTGCTTATATCTCCCAGGCTCAGATTGTAGTTATTTGAAAATGTAACAAAGAGCAGTGGTGCAAAATTTATAACAAGTGCCTGCACAACATATCCTATGTAGCTTGCATAAAGAGTAATTGAATACTTTTTCATCCGAATTCCTCAATTCTTTGAAATATCAGACTTGGAATATACAATTCTTTGTTCCTTGTAAATTCCTTTTTTACCTGATACTATAAAACCGATGCCTATTGAAAGAGCAAAATACAATAAATTTTCTCCTCCGAAAAGCTCAACTCCCAAAATAAGCGAAGCTATGGGACAGTTGGTTATTCCACAGAAAAGCACCAGCATGGCACATGATGCCGAAAAGGATAAATCAAGTCCCAAAATCATTCCAAGGAGCACACCTAAAGTGGCTCCTATGAAAAACGAAGGAACAATCTCCCCTCCCTTAAATCCGGCAGCTACGCTTATCCCTGTCATTATCATTTTAATCAAAAATGCAAAGAGGGTGGTTTTTGTCATAAATAAAAGAATTTCTTCATTGTTTCCTGAAAGGCAAAGCTCTATCACATCCATACCGGCACCGTTATATATCCTGGTCCCAAGTAGTAAAGTTATTAAAACTAAAAGCGTACCAAGGCAAAAAGCTCTTATATAAGAATTTTTAAAAATCCTTTCTGCCGTTTTTTCGCTCCTTTTCAAAACATAACAGAAAAGCTTAGCACAAAGCCCTGCAGATACTGCGATTATCAGGGTTTTTATAATCGCATCAAAAGCAAAAGGCATGTTTTTTATGTTTTCAAAACCTATTGGGTGATTCCCCAAAAGTATCGTGATTCCGTAGGCTATAAGAGACGACAGCATACAAAAGAAAATTTCAAAATATCGCATATGTCCTACAGAAAGAACTTCTATAGCAAAGATTGCCGCTGTTACTGGTGTTGTGAATATAGCAGAAAAAGCACCGCTCATGCCCATAACAGTAAGAAAGCTTCCCTTTTCTTTATCGATCTTAAAAAGTCTTCCAAGGTTGTTTCCTATACCTCCGCCTATCTGGAGAGCTGCGCCCTCTCTGCCAACGCTGGCACCCACAAGGTGGCTGAGTACGGTTGCCACAAAAATAAAGGGAGCCAATAGCGGCGAAATCCACTTGTTTTCCCTTACTCCCGAAATTACAGTATCGGTTGTAAGTTTCTCTTTTGATAATTTATATATAAAAGTTATCAAAAGTGCCGCAATGGGCATGAGCCAGAGTATAAAAGAATTTCCCTCTCTTATTTCAGTAACCTTTGAAATCAGATGGTGAAAAACAGCACCTGTAATACCGCTTACTGCACCGATTAAAATAGCAAGAACTATATACCTTAAAAAGTTTTTTAAAACTTCACTTTTTTTCATAAAAATCATCTCTTTAATATAAATTTCTCTATTGCCATGGAAACCCCTGAATTTTTAACAGAGTCAGTTACGAAATCTGCAATCTTTTTAAGTCTTTCATCACCATTTCCCATAACTACACCAATTTTTGCATATTCTATCATATCTGTATCGTTTATACTGTCACCTATCGCCATGGTGTTCTCATGAGATATGTTAAAAATTTTCTCTGTTTCAGCAATTCCTCTGGCTTTATCGTAGCCTTTAGGTGCAACCTCACCATAGGTTTCATATTGAAAAATATCAAAATACGGTGATAAAAACTCCACATCCTCAGGGCTGAATGTCCCTATTATAACAAATTTATATATGTTATCCCGCGGGAATTTTTCTATTATTCTGTCGCCTTTCAAAAAGCTTCTTTCCGTGATTTTTCTTGAATTCACAGAAATATTTTCCGTATCTGTCTGAAACTCTATCCTTATGTTATTATCAATGGCGTAATCTGCTATTTTCTGTACCAGATCCTTTGAAAGTGCTTCCTTTTTTATTTCCTTATCTCCTGTTATAATATGAGTTCCCATGCCAAGCACCCATCCGTCTACTTCCAGCTTCTTAACAGGCTCGGGGATTATGGAAAGAGTTCTTCCTGAATTTATAAAAACCAGATGACCTTTGCTTCTTACCTCTTTTATTGTTTCAATGTCTTTTTCACTCACTTCGTTATCTTCAAATATTGTACCGTCTATATCTAAAAAAATCGCAAATCTGTCTTTCATAAAATCCCTTCTTTCCAATGGCATATTATAGCATAAAACGCAGTTAAAGTAAATAGATTGACATAAAAAAGATGGCGCTTGCGCCATCTTTTTTTAGTTTTCTGTTCCGGTTTTTAAGGGAGCTTCATTTAATCTTTCAATTAAAACTCCGTCGTTTCCATCTACAGCTTCTTTTGTTATTATAACCTTTGTTATGGTCTTATCAGAGGGGATTTCGTACATAATATTTCCCATAATGCCTTCGATAATAGCACGAAGTCCTCTTGCTCCAGTTCCTCTCTTTATGGCTTTTTCAGCAATAGCCAAAAGAGCATCATCCTTAAATTCAAGCTCCACATTATCATAGGCACAAAGTGCCGCATACTGCTTAATTATGGCATTTTTAGGAACCGTAAGAATATTTACAAGTGCATCCTTGTCAAGATTGTTAAGAGCCACAACAATGGGAAGTCTGCCGATAAATTCAGGAATGAGTCCGAATTTCAACAAATCCTGAGGCTCAACCTTGGAAAAGAGTGTCCCTGTATCTTCGTCCTTTTTGCTTTCTATACTGCTTCCGAAGCCCAGAACGTTGCTTCCAAGTCTTTTCTTTACAATTTTTTCAAGTCCGTCAAATGCACCTGAGCAGATAAATAAAACATTGGTAGTATCAAAAGGAATAAATTCCTGATGGGGATGCTTTCTTCCTCCCTGAGGCGGAACATTAGCAACTGTACCCTCCAAAATTTTAAGAAGCGCCTGCTGAACACCTTCTCCACTCACGTCCCTCGTAATAGAGGGGTTTTCAGAACGGCGTGAAATTTTATCAATTTCATCAACGTAAATAATTCCTCTCTGAGCCTTCTCCACATCATAATCTGCCGCCTGCAGAAGCTTTAAGAGTATATTTTCAACGTCTTCGCCCACATAGCCTGCTTCCGTTAAGCTTGTGGCATCTGCAATGGCAAAAGGAACATCAAGTATTTTCGCCAGGGTCTGTGCCATATAGGTTTTACCTACACCGGTGGGCCCCAGAAACAAAATGTTGCTCTTTTGAATTTCAACATTTTCATCAAAATCCGAAGTTACTCTTTTATAATGGTTATAAACTGCCACGGAAAGGCTCTTTTTGGCCTCATCCTGACCGATTACATATTCATCAAGCCTCTCTTTTATCTCCTTAGGAGTAAGAAGCTCGATAGCTCCCAAATCGTCTTTGGCAGCTCTAACGCCTACATTCTCTACATCATCTTCTGTCACAAGTTCATAGCACAAATCTATACATTCGTCACAAATATAAACTCCGGGGCCTGCAATAAGCCTTTTGACCTGTCCCTGAGTTTTGCCACAGAATGAGCAGCACATGTTTTTTTCAGAATCTTTCACAATAAAACCTCCAAAAGATAAAATAAATTACTATCTTTCTCTGATTATCTTATCTATAATTCCGTAATCTACCGCTTCTTCTGCCGTCATATAATAGTCTCTCTCGGTATCTTCCACAACCTTGGAAAGTTCACGGCCGGTATTTTCCGAAAGGATACCGTTGAGCTTATCTTTTATCCTCATCATCTGGTTTGTCATTATCTCAACATCCGTTGCCTGACCCTGGTATACACTGCTTAAGGAAGGCTGATGTATCATAATTTCGCTGTTAGGAAGTGCAATTCTCTTTCCTTTTGTTCCGCTGGATAAAAGGAAAGCACCCATGGATGCCGCCATACCTATACATATAGTGGAAACGTCGCACTTTATATATTTCATGGTATCATAAATTGCAAGCCCATCACTTACTGAACCGCCGGGACAATTTATATAAAGGCAAATATCCTTATCCGGGTCTTCACTTTCAAGATAGAGAAGCTGGGCGATAATACTGCAGGCTGCCGCATTATCTAAAACACCGTTTAAGAATATAATTCTGTCTTTCAAAAGTCTTGAGTATATACTCTCGCCACCCTGATATTCCTCTCTCGCACTCATGTTTGTAACCATGAAAATCCCTCCTGTTTTCATATATTTGACATAAGGCGGTCATATGACCGCCTTATATTATTATTCAGCAGTTTTATCTGCTTTCTTTGTGGTTGTTTTTTTCGCTGTAGTAGTCTTCTTTGCAGCAGGTTTAGCTTCCCCTTCAGCTGCCTTCTTGGTAGTAGTCTTCTTTGCAGCAGGCTTAGCTTCCCCTTCAGCTGCCTTCTTGGTGGTAGTTTTCTTTGCAGCGGACTTAGTTTCCCCTTCAGCTGCTTTCTTGGTGGTAGTTTTCTTTGCAGCGGGCTTAGCTTCCCCTTCAGCTGCTTTCTTAGCTACCTGCTTTGCATTAGCAGCAAGCAAGTCAAGAGCTTTGTTATTTACGATATCAGCTTTCATAGCATCAATATTCGCATTCATAAGCTCGCGAATCTTATCCTTTTCCATCTTGTAAGCTTCTGCAATCTTATTGAATTCGTTTTCAATATCTTCATCAGTTGCTTCGAGTTTTTCAACTTCAGCAATTTTTTCAAGAACAAGGTTTCCGAGAACCTGAGCCTTGGCGGAAGGCTTCATCTGTTCTTTAAGGGCTTCTTCAGTCATCTGGGTATACTGAAGATAAAGCTTCATATCTATTCCCTGGCTCTGTAATCTATATGCATAGTCATCATACATTCTCTGAACCTGGTTATCAATCATACATTCGGGAAGGTCAATCTCCGCTCCCTTAACAGCCTCTTCCAAAGCTGCATTTTCGATTTCCTGCTTTTCGTGGTCAGCGGCGTTCTTTTCAAGCTTAGCACGAATATCAGCCTTTAATTCAGCCAATGTATCAAATTCGCTTACATCTTTGGCAAATTCATCATCAAGCTCAGGAAGCTCCTTAACCTTTATAGCCTTAAGCTCTACCTTGAATACTGCAGCCTTACCCTTAAGGTCTTCTGCATGATATTCTTCGGGGAAAGTAACTTCTACATCAAACTTATCGCCGATGTTCTTTCCAACTATCTGCTCTTCAAAGCCGGGGATGAACTGACCGCTTCCTAATGTAAGCTCATGATTTTCACCCTTGCCACCCTCGAAAGCAACATCGTCAACAAAGCCTTCAAAGTCAATAGTTGTAATATCTCCGTCTTTTGCAGCTCTGTCTTCAACATTTACCATTCTGGAATTCTTTTCACGCATGGATGCAAGATCAGCATCAATGTCTTCATCGGTAATCTTGAATTCAACCTTCTGGATTTCAACGCCCTTATATGTACCAAGTTTAACTTCAGGCTTAGTATATACTTCTGCGGAGAATGTGAAGGGCTTTCCTTCTTCACCGATTGTAACTATATCAATTTCAGGCTGAGATACAGGAGAAAGCTTTGCTTCTTCTATAGCCTTATCATATGCATCAGGAATAACAAAATTTACAGCATCCTCATAAAAAACAGCGGGGCCGTACATTTTTTCAATCATCTTTCTGGGTGCTTTACCCTTGCGGAAACCGGGAACGTTAATGTACTTAACGTTTTTCTGATATGACTTTTTCATACCTTCCTCAAACACGTCGGCAGCCACTTCAATAGTAAGCTTTACCTTGTTCTTTTCCACATTTTCAAGTGTGTAACTCATTATATTCATCCTTTCTACCGCTAAACCA
The DNA here is from genome assembly GCA_045123995.1 of Clostridia bacterium. GTDB lineage: Bacteria > Bacillota > Clostridia > CAKSNL01 > HGM11501 > HGM11501. The sequence continues at coordinate 142,712 of JBGVKY010000014.1, read as the reverse complement.
CACCATTTCGAGTTTAGCCTATCTAAAGTAATATTATACCATATATATTAAATTTTTCAAGTATTTTTTCACAAAAATATTTTTTCAGGAAAAAACGATAAATAATCACACGAAACCAGCTTTGTAATAGGTGAAATTTCATTATATTCACCCATTTTTTCACTGTGTAAATGGCCATAAAGCACTTTTTTTACATTATATTTTTCCGATAGTTTCAAAAACTCTCCCAATGGCGGATAATGCATGGCAACTATAATCTTATCTGCTCCCTTTTTAAGAGCATCTTTTATGGACAGTTCCATCCTCCCAAGCTCTCGCCTGTATATTTTTTCATCCTCTGCCTTAAAATCCTTATCCTCGGGAGTTATCCAGCCCCTTGAAGCACAAATCGCAGTACTTCCTATCATAAAAGATGTATTGTGCAAAAAATTTATGGTGTCAAATCCGTTTTCCGCCTTGTATCTTTCAAGTTTCGACAAGGTTTCCCACCAGTAATCGTGATTTCCTTTGGAAATTATCTTTGTTCCTGGCAGAGAATTTATAAACTTAAAATCCTCTTTTGCCTCTTCAAGATAAGTAGCCCAGGAGATATCACCGGGAATAATCACAAAATCATCATCCTTTATATTTTCTTCCCAGTTTACTTTTATTCTTTCCACATAATTATCCCATTTTTTACCGAATATATCCATGGGCTTTTTGACGCCAATCGGCAGATGCAGGTCAGAAATTGCAAAAATTTCCATAAGATACCTCCTTTCTCTGTGCATAAAAAATCATTTAAGGCTAAAACTATTTTTGTACCCTGCGGTACAATAAAAGACTTATATATGTTTTTAATTTTTCATTAAAAATATGTATATGTCAATTTGAAAGGATTTGTTGAAATGAACAAGAATACCCATCGTCTTGACGGCATCGTTTGTGATGCCGAGAAATGTGCTTACAATGAAAACCATGAATGTCATGCCACTGCCATCAAGGTAGAATCAGGCAACGCTTCCAAGGCAAGCCAGACAGAATGCAGCACTTTCAAGAATAAGTGTGAGTGCTAAAAAATCCTCTCCTCAAAAAAAGGGCTGTAATTATTTACAGCCCTTTTTAATTATTTCAGAAATTCATTTACGCAGGTTTTCATGTCTTCCTTGGGAATAACGTTATCAAATCTCACTTCTTTTGAAGAAAGCTTTGCCAAGGATTCAGGAGGGCTCATTTTGGATATTTCAGAAAGTTTCTCTATAAGTACAAACTCGTCATCAGTCTCAGGAATATCTTCTTCGCCTAAAATTGAAGATACAACGCTTCCGCTGAATTTAAAGGGACTTGCAGTAGATGCGATTATTGTCTTTGTATTATCATGAGTCTGCGATACATACTGTTCGTACACATTTTCGGCGACTGCAGTATGAGTATCCATTACATAAGAATAGTTTCTTTCAATTTCGCTTATTGTTCTCATGGTGAACTTATCGTCACAATAAGCTGCATAGAAAGTTTCAGAAAGCTTTCCTTTTATTTTTTCAGGAACCTCGTAGACACCCTTTTCATTAAGACTTGTCATAAGCTCCTTGATAAGCTCCGAATCCTCCCCGGACATGTGATATAAAAGTCTTTCTAAGTTACTTGATATAAGTATGTCCATAGAGGGAGAGATTGTTGTTACAAAAGCACGGTTCTTATTGTATATACCTGTTCTTATAAATTCTGTAAGTACATTGTTGCTGTTGGATGCACAGATAAGGGTTTTAATGGGAACTCCCATCTCCTTAGCATAATATGCCGCAAGAATGTTACCGAAGTTACCTGTAGGCACACAGATATTTACTTCCTCACCGCAGGAAATTTCCTTGTTTTTAACAAGCTCAGCATAGGAAGAAATGTAATACACAATCTGCGGGAGCAATCTTCCCCAGTTGATGGAGTTTGCACTGGATAATTCAATCCCTCTGGCTCTCAATTCTTCTTTGAATTCATTGTCAGAGAATATTCTCTTAACACCGCTCTGGGCATCGTCAAAATTACCTTCAATTGCACAAACTCCTACATTTTCACCTTCCTGGGTCTGCATCTGAAGTTTCTGAATTTCAGATACACCACCTGTGGGATAGAATACAAAAATCTTGGTTTTCGGAACATCACGGAAGCCCTCTAAAGCCGCCTTACCGGTATCTCCGCTGGTAGCAACTAAAATCGCAACCTTTTTATCCGTGCCTGTCTTTTCCATTGAAGTGGTAAGTAAATAAGGCAAAATCTGAAGAGCCATATCCTTGAATGCACAAGTAGGTCCGTGCCATAGCTCTAAAATATAAGTAGTGTCATTAAGCTTATATATAGGAGCAATGCTTTCAGTTTCAAACTTTTCTCTTGTATATGCTTTCTGTGTGCAATCCTTTATTTCATTACGTCTGAAATCAGTTAAGAATAAACCAAATATTTCAGTTGCCCTTTCGGAATAGGACATATCACCAAGTGCCACAATTTCATCTAATGATAGATGAGGAATTTCTTCAGGGACAAAAAGCCCTCCGTCAGAGCACAGACCTTTTACAATAGCCTCTGCAGATGTTTTCTCAACTGTCACATCTCTCGTACTTCTATATAACATACAAAAAACCTCCGGGTAGTAATGCAAAAAGCGGCAAAGCCGCTTTTTTTCTTATAAAATTAAGCTAAGATTAAAGATACTTTTTCATTTCCTCGCTTATATCTTCAGGCTTAATGCTGATTGTAATTGTAAGATTTGCATTTGCTTTCTTGCAAACTTCATCAGCCTTTTCAAGCATAGCAGTAAGCTTAGGAACATCGTTAACTCCCACAATCTTTGTGATGCTGTCAACAAACATATCACTTATATCGAAATTCTGTGAAAGAACTCCGCAGATGACACCATAGAACATGTCATAATTATCAATAGCATAGTCTTCAGTATTGATTAAACGAATCTGAGAATTAAGGTCATAGGTGTGTCTTGTTCCCTTATTGATAAATACCAGACTTCCTTTATTGGAATCCAATGCTGCATGAACCGCATCAATCAAAGTTTTTGTTTTTCCGGTTCCTTTTTCACCTACAATAATTTTTAACATAGTCAATACCTCCTGTTATTTAATGGAAAATAATTTCCTTAACTATATTGTACTATACTTTTATGAATTTTTCAAGTTATTTTTTTAATTTTTCAGAAAGTTCTTTTGCAGCTTCTTCATAACCGGGTTTTCCCAAAAGAGCGAACATATTTTTCTTATACGCTTCAACGCCGGGCTGATTAAAAGGATTAACTCCAAGTGTATATCCGCTTACTCCGCAGGCAAACTCAAAGAAGTACACAAGTGATCCGAAATTATATGCATCCATCTTTTCAATTTCCAGCACAATGTTGGGAACAAGTCCGTCTGTATGAGCAAGGAGAGTTCCTAAGAATGCCTTGTTATTCACGAAATCCATGGTCTTTCCTGTAAGGAAATTGAGACCATCTGTGTTCTTTTCGTCGTTTATAATGGTCACATCATTTTCGGGTTCTTTTACTGTGAGAACAGTTTCAAAAAGGTTTCTTCTTCCCTCCTGTATATACTGCCCCAGGGAGTGAAGGTCTGTTGAAAAGTCAACTGCTGCAGGGAAAATACCTGAGTTATCCTTACCTTCGGACTCGCCGAAAAGCTGCTTCCACCATTCACCTATAAAATGCAGTCTGGGTTCATAGTTCGCCAGTATTTCAAGGGTTTTACCTTTTCTGTATAAAATATTTCTTATTGCCGCATAGGTGAGGGCAGCTGAATCATCTTTTCTGCAATCTGCCATAGCATCTTTAGCGCCCTTCATCATTGCATCAATGTCAATCCCTGCAGCTGCAATAGGCAAAAGTCCAACAGCTGTTAAAACAGAAAATCTTCCGCCAACATCATCAGGAACGCAGAACGTGGGATAACCCATTTCATCAGCAAGATTTTTAAGAGCTCCCTTTGCTTTGTCTGTTGTTACGTAAACTCTTCCTTCTGCTGTGCCATACTTTTTAACCAGCGCATCGGTTAAAAGCCTTGAAGCTATCGCAGGTTCGGTTGTAGTTCCGGATTTCGAAATTATATTGATGGAAAAATCCTTGTCCTCCAAAAATTCCATAAGTTCATGCATATAGTTGCCGCTTATGTTATTTCCGGCATAAACAATCATAGGTGCATTTCTCTTCTCTTTAGGAAGAAGGTTTGAAAAAGAAGATGAAAGCATTTCAATGGCAGCTCTTGCTCCTAAATATGACCCGCCGATACCGATTACCACCAAAACATCGGAATCGGATTTGATTTTTTCTGCCGCTTCTTTTATTCTTGCAAATTCTTCCTTATCGTAGTCTTCGGGAAGAGATACCCAGCCTAAAAAGTCATCTCCCTGCCCCCCTTTGTTCACAACAAGGTCTCGGGATCTTTTCACCTGCTCCATTACAGAGGATAACTGTTCCGCGCTTATACCTGTCTTGGAATAGTCTAATTTTACCATATTTTCAAATCCTTTCTTTAACATTATTTTGTTATATAAATTTTAGTTCCCAAGGGAATTATTTCCGCCAGATGATTTATATCTTCGGGATGGAGCCTTATACATCCGTGGGAAATTTCCACTCCAACCCTGTCATCATAAAGGTTTCCGTTGTATCTTATGAGTGTTGAATGAAGAGCATAGCCCCTGTAAAACCTTATAACAGGACCACAGTAATAAACATCATAATTCCATCTTTCGATGAATTCCTCATACTCAAACTCACCCTCAACTGTCGGTGAGTTTTTAGCCCCAAGAGCACAGGGATAGCTTTTATAAAGATGCCAGAACCCTTTTTCTCCCGTATATACGTTTACGGTAAAATCGTCTTTTTTAATAAATATGAGATATTCCGTCTTACTTTCTATCCCTGAAGAATTTATAAATCTTTCCTTTTCATCCACATTGGCATAATGAGAATAGTCAAGCTTTATTATTTTCGTATCTTCTGTACTCTCGTCAATATAATTGCAGGCAAAATATATTCCCACTTCGTAAAGAGGAAAATAGGCTTTTTCTTCAAAAATCATAAGAGGATAATTAAGACTTATCTCTTCATTTTGAAAAACCGCTTTTGTTTTTCCTTTTCGGAAAGTCATCTGACATATCCCGTTTTCTGACTTCAATATATATAAATCCTCTTCCTTGGAAATATCAATCCTCAGCTCTTTGATAAAGTCTTCGCTTACAAAAACCTTGTTATCAAGTATGAAAAAATCGTCTTTTATTTTATTTCCATAAAGGGTAATGTCTGTTTTTTTTATTTTTCCCGGGGTTATTTTCCCATAAAAGGTAGTTTGCTTTCTGGCATTTCCCTCAGCATCTTGGTAAACATAGGTATTAACCTTTACTTTTTTCCCTTTTTCGCCGTTATATTCTATTTCTCCGCTATCCTCCATAAGCTTAACGTAAAAAGCCTCGCCTATACTATATTCAGGAATTAAAAATTCTACGTTAAAGCTTTTTTCCCAGTCCTTTACATATTGAGCCTTAAAACCCAGAGGTTCTCCTTCCTCAGAATAAAGACCGAATAAAAATCTTCTTTCCAGCATTTCTTCCGAATCTATTTCCGCATGAAAAGAAACCTTAGCATCTTTTAATAAATCATCATCTTTTCTTATCTCTTCTGCAAAAGAATTAAAGAGAAATAAAAGAGAAAAAATTATTGAAATTATTCCCCATCTGAAGCTTTTCATCAAATCCGTCCTCTCCTGAAAATTCCAGATTTCATATTACCATACCCAATTATAAAAGTCAAGGAAATCCCCAAAAACATCCACAAAAAAGGGGCTTTCGCCCTTTTTTATTTTATTACCTTATAACCCTGCTGTGTAATCGCTTTTTCAAGAATTTCTGTTTCAATCTCTTTTGTGAGTTTTACTTTTGCACTTCCATCTTCGTGACTTACCAAAGCCTCTTTAACTCCGTCCAATTCCTCAAGTACTTTTTTCACCCTTCCTGAGCAATGCTGGCACATCATACCTTCAATTTTTATTGTTATTTCCATGGTTTTTTCCTCCTTTTTCTTTATCGTTTTTATCTTTCTTGTTTTTTCAACATCAGTAAAGTTAAGTCTAAGAGCATTGGAAACCACAAAGAAGCTTGAAAGACTCATTGCAAGAGCTCCTATCATAGGATTCAACGTAAATCCCAAAGACACGAAAACACCTGATGCAATGGGAATTCCCAGCGCATTGTAGAAAAACGCCCAGAAAAGATTTTCGCGAATGTTTTTAAGGGTTGAATAAGATAGATTTATAAGCCTGTATACGTCCTTTAAGCTATTTTTCATCAGCACTATATCCGCCGAATCCATAGCTATATCCGTTCCCGCCGCTATGGCAACACCAATGTCTGCCACAGTAAGAGCAACTGCATCATTAATGCCGTCTCCCACCATTAAAACCTTACCCTCAGACTTAAGTGCTTTTATTTTTTCTTCTTTATCCTTTGGAAGAAGATTTGAATAAACCTCGCTTACTCCTGCTTCCTTTGAAATAAATGCTGCCGTTCTTTCGTTATCTCCCGTAAGCATTATAACTCTTATTCCCATTTTTCTTAAGGTCAGGATTGCTTCTTTACTGTCATTTTTTATTTTATCGGAAACGGCAATAAGTCCAATATATTCTCCGTCTCTTTCAAAGAACATAACCGTTTTACCCTGGTTTTCAAAATCTTCGGCAGTCTTTACGGCTTCTTTCGGAACGCTTACAAAATCCCTTTTTCCGCCCCTGATCATTTTTCCGTCAATTTCTCCCATAAGACCTTTTCCTGCCACGGAAGAAAAGTCAGATACTGGCAAAAGAGGCGTATTTCCCTTTTCGGCAAACTTGCAGATTGCCTTTGACAGGGGATGCTCGCTTTTTTTCTCAAGAGAGTAGGCAAGGCTTAAAAGTTCTTCCTTTCCCGAAACATCGGTAACAGACATTTCACCCTCTGTAATCGTTCCTGTTTTATCCAGAGCCACTATATTGCATCTTCCCGATTCCTCGAGAGCAAAGGCTGTCTTAAATAAAATTCCGTTTTTCGCACCGACTCCGCTTCCTACCATTATGGCAACGGGGGTTGCAAGGCCCAGTGCACAGGGACAGCTTATAACAAGGACAGATATTGCTCTTGCCAGAGCATAGCCCACCGTTTCAGACATCATAAGCCAGATTAAAAAGGTGACTACCGCAATTCCGGTAACCACGGGAACAAAAATCCCGGACACCTTATCCGCCACTCTGGCTATGGGCGCCTTTGTGGTGGTAGCCTCTTCAACCAGGCGTATAACCTGACCCAAAGCCGTTTCTTCGCCAACCTTTTCTGCCCTGCATAAAATGTGCCCCCACTGATTTATGGAGGATGCTAAAACCCTGTCTCCCACTTTTTTGTCAACAGGATTGCTCTCTCCCGTAAGAGAGGCTTCATCAAGGGAGCTTTCCCCTTCTACGATAATTCCGTCTGCAGGTATCATTTCTCCGGGTTTTACGGAAAAAATATCTCCTACATTCATAAGACCTGCCTCAATCTTTAATTCTTTTCCGTCCTTAATTACCGTAGCTACCTTGGGGGTTAAATCAATAAGGCTTTTTATGGCATTTGTAGTTTTACCTTTAGCTTTAGCCTCTAAAAATTTGCCTAAAGTTATAAGTGAAAGAATCATTGCGGCAGATTCAAAATAAAGGTCGTGCAAAAGGTGCTTAGCCGAATTTAAATCTCCGCCTTTCAAGGCTTCCGCCATCATAAAGAGAATAGCGAGGCTATATACAAAGGCCGCACCGGAGCCCAATGCCACTAATGTGTCCATATTGGGCGCTTTTTTTATAACTCCCTTAAAGCCACTTACAAAAAACTTCTGGTTTATAACCATTATTATTTCCGTTAAAATCAGCTCCAGAAGCCCCAAAACCATCGGATTTCCGGTAAATACAGAAGGCAGGGGCCAACCCCACATAATATGCCCCATGGAAATATACATAAGTGCCAGGAGAAAAATGAGAGAGGATGAAAAGCGAAGTAAAAGATTGTCTTTAGGGCTTTTTTCTTCCGCCTTTTTATCTTCATTCTTACCCGATGCACCGTAGCCTGCCTTTTCTACTGCCAAAATCACATCTTCTTTTGAAAACTTTCCTTCAACTGTCATAGAATTTGTCAAAAGGCTTACGTTTACACTTTTCACGCCGGGAACACAGGATACCGCCTTTTCCACCCTGGCAGAGCAGGCTGCACAGCTCATTCCCGTGATATTGAATTTCTCCACATTCTCACCTTCCTTATTTCCCTAGTGTTTACAGTTTTTTTAATAATCATTTGTTTTTCCCTGAAAACTTTTTTATGAAAACTATTATGTAATGAACAATAATTCCTGTTATAATGGCTACAACCAAATCAAATACAACTGTTAAAACGAAGGTTAATACCAAAACCAGAATATCGGTTTTGGGAGATTCTTTAACTATATGCAAAAACTCTCTCCATTCGCTCATATTATAGGCTACGATAAATAAAATTGCCGCAATTACGCTCATAGGAATAAAAGATGCATAGGGCATAAGCAAAACCAATACAAGCAAGAGAACTACCGCATGAACCATTCCGGAAACCGGTGATTTTCCACCGTTTTTAACATTTGCAGCTGTTCTTGCAATCGCTCCTGTTGCAGGAATTCCTCCAAAAAGACCCGAGCAGATATTTCCTGCTCCCTGAGCAATTAACTCTGTATTTGAATTGTGTTTATCCCCTATCATTCCGTCAGATACAACGCAAGATAACAAGGATTCAATTGCCGCAAGTATTGCAATTGTAAAAGCATCAGGAATTAAAGAAGGGATTTTTGATAAATCAAATTGGGGCACGCTGAATTTTGGAGGAGCATTTGATATATCGGGATAAAGCGTACCGATTGTATTTACATCAAGTTTCAAAAGGAGAACAAAGAATACCCCAAAGATAACTGCTATCAGAGAACCAGGTATTTTCTTACTCACACGGGGCCAGAAAATAAGGATTAAAAGAGCAAGTGTTCCCACTAATACACTAAGCCAATTTACTGTACCGAAATTTTTAATTACTGCAGAAATTTTTTCTGTAGTTTCAACTGCATGAGTCCCGGAAGGAAACGTGATTCCGAAAAAGTCCTTGAGCTGTCCAGCAAAGATAGTCACAGCTATTCCTGATGTAAAACCAACTGTAATTGTGTGAGGTATGTACTTTATGAGACCTCCCATGCGGAATATACCCATTAAAATAAGAATTATACCAGCCATTATAGTAGCCACTACAAGGCCGTCCATACCATTTGTTGCGATTATTCCTGCAACAATTGTTGCAAAGGCAGCCGTGGGTCCTGAAATGTTAACCTTACTTCCGCCTAAAAGAGCAATTACAAATCCTGCAACAATGGCAGTGTATAAACCCTGCTCAGGTGCTGCTCCCGACGCTATAGCAAGAGCTATGGACAAAGGAAGAGCAATTATCGCAACGATAATTCCAGCAATCAGGTCTTCCGTGAATTTTTTTCCGTTATAATCTTTTAATGTGTCTATTATCTTTGGTCTTATAAACATTTTATTTTTCCTTTCTGCATGATAAAAGCACAAGGTTTACCCTTGTGCTTTTCAAATTCATAATTAAGCTACAGGATAAACGCTTACCTGCTTTTTATCCTTACCTTTTCTCTCAAACTTAACTCTTCCGTCTGCAGTCGCAAACAAAGTGTCGTCACTGCCTCTGGAAACGTTGATTCCGGGGTGAATGTGTGTTCCTCTCTGGCGAACTAAAATGTTGCCTGCTAAAACAACCTGACCGTCAGCTCTCTTAACGCCGAGTCTCTTGGATTCAGAGTCTCTGCCGTTCTTTGTGCTGCCGACACCCTTTTTATGAGCGAAAAGCTGTATGTTTAATTTAAACATTTTCGTGTACCTCCTTCACAGTGAGATAATCCTCATATTCAATAGAAAGATTGCATAAAAACTGCCTCAAACTTTCGAGCATGGGAAAAGCTTCTTTTAAAGACTCGTTCTTTACATTCAACGTAACCAAAGCTTCTTTCTCCTTGTAGGAAACTTTTGCCCCAATTACATTTTCAAGACCGTTTATAGTCATCCATACTGTAGAAGAAACAGAAGCACATATAATGTCTTCCCCTTCATCAGCAAAACCGGAATGACCCGATATCTTTAAAGATTTAATCAAATCCCCTGCAAAATGAAACTCTGCCGTAGTCATTATGCATTGATTGCCTGGATTTCAACTTTTGTAAAAGGCTGTCTGTGGCCTTTTTTCTTGTGATAACCCTTCTTGGACTTATAACGGTAAACAATTACCTTCTTACCCTTGGTCTGCTTTAAAACCTTGGCACTTACAGTTGCACCTTCAACATAAGGAGCACCAACCTTGAAGTCACCTTCGCCGCCTAATGCTACAACCTTGTCAAAAGTAACGACTTCTGCATCTGTATCAATCTTTTCTACAAATACTACGTCACCTGCTTTAACCTGGTACTGCTTTCCGCCTGTTTCGATCACTGCGTACATTTCTTGCACCTCCCTGTATAATCAGACTCGCTATTGCGGGTGGCTTGGCGCACTTAAATAAACCCGTTCTATGCGGTTACCGTACTATATTACCACAAAGTGAGTCCCTTGTCAACATTATTTTTCAAAAACTTTTCTGTAATCGTAGATGTAGGTTATTCCCGAAATCAAGGTTGCCAAGGTTGACAAATATATACCTGCCTGTGCGATTATATAAAGGAAAGAAATTTCGCTTGCACCGAACAAAATAGCAATTACCATGGACACCATCTGAATTGTAGTCTTAACCTTTCCCCAGATGCTTGCCGCCACGGAAATCCCGTCTGCCACGGCAATTACTCTTATTCCGGTGATAAGAAAATCTCTTGCAAGGATTATCATAACACACCATACCGGGAAAACTCCGCTTTTTAATAAGCAGAGCATAACAGCCGTTACAATGAGCTTATCCGCTAAAGGGTCCATAACCTTACCAAAATTGGTAACCAGATTATCACGTCTTGCTATATAACCGTCAAACCAGTCGGTTAAGGATGCTACAATGAAAATCAGTGCCGCAATCATGTTCTGATAAGTAATTCCGAAAATACTTCCCTTTACAATATCACAAAGCATAAAAATCATAACTACGGGTACAAGTATCATTCTCAAAACCGTAAGTCTGTTAGGCAGATTATTCATAAATCATCTCTCCTGTCAAATCATAATCAACATAGTCCAAAATTTTAACATTGACGAACTGGCCACTATCGAGGTCAGCTTCTGCGCCGAAATATACTTTTCCGTCAACATCCAAAGAATCCATATAGCTTCTTCCAACATAAAGGCAGGATTCTTCATCAAAGGCCTCACATATAACCGAAAGAGTTTTTCCAATCATTTTTCTTCCGTTTTCTTCAGCGATTTCTGCCTGTATAGCCATGAGTTTTTGGGCTCTTTCTTCTTTTATATCTTCCTCAATCTGTCCGTCCATTTTTGCCGCATTTGTCCCTTCCTCTGCCGAGTAGGCAAATGCACCAAGTCTTTCAAACTTCATTTCGCCCAAAAAGTCGCAAAGCTTTGAAAACTGTTCTTCGCTTTCAGTTGGAAAGCCTGCTATAAGAGAAGTTCTTATTGCGATACCGGGAATTTCTTTTCTCAGTTTCAAAATTAAATTTCTTATATTGTCCCCGGTTGTCTTTCTGTTCATCTTCCTTAAGATATCATCGTCAATATGCTGAATGGGAATATCCATATATTTTACAATTTTTTCTTCCGTTTTAAATGCTTCTATAAGTTCATCAGTTATTTCTTCGGGATAGCAGTAATGAACCCTTACCCACTTTATTTTATCAATCTTGCAAATTTCTTTTAAAAGAGCAGCAAGTCTTTTTTCCTTGTATAAATCTATTCCGTACTTGGTAGTGTCCTGTGCGATTACAATAAGTTCAGAAACTCCGTTTTCTGAAAGAGTCTTTGCTTCGTCAATTATATCTTCCATAGGGCGGCTTTTAAATCTTCCTCTTATAAAGGGAATCGCACAGTAGCTGCAGAAATTATCACAGCCCTCGGCAATTTTCAGGTACGCCACATGAGATGGAGTCGTCAAAACTCTGGGAAGTGTCTTTCCTGAGGCATCACCCCCAAAAAAGCCCCTTTTCTCGTTTTTATACGAAGACTCTATCAAAAGGTCTATTTTATCGTAATCTTCTACCCCTAAAACTCCGTCAAGCTCCGGAATTTCCTGCATAATTTCATCCTTATACCTCTCCGAAAGGCATCCTGCACAGATTAAAATTTCGCATTTTCCTTTATTTTTATATTCCGCGGCATCCAAGATAGCATCTATGCTCTCCTTTTTTGCCGAATCGATAAAGGCACAGGTATTTACTACAATAATCTCTGCTTCTTCATATGTATCGGTCATTTCATATCCCTTAGACATAAGTATTCCAATCATGTTTTCGCTGTCCACCAGATTTTTGGAACAGCCCAAGGATATAAATCCAACTTTTTTATTCTTCATCCATGCACCTCCTTATATCACTTAAATTAAATCCCCTTGTTACAAAAAACCTTATTATTTTATTTTTATCTTCTTCGTATTTGAATCTTTTTTCAAATTCGTTTTTTAGTATCATAAATTCATCTGCATCGGCATTTTCTATGGCTCTTTCTATTATATCTTCCTCTATTCCCTTTAATTTAAGCTCTGTCCTTATTCTTATTTTGCCGTGCTTTTTAATTTTATAGCTATCGTTAATAAAGCTTTTTGCATAGTTTTCTTCGTCTATGTATCCCAAAGAACACATAGCTTCAACGGATGATTCAACCTCATCCTTTGAAAAGCCTTTTTTATAAAGCTTTTCAGAAAGGGTTTTTCTTGTCTGATAACTAAGGGAACAGAGCTTTGCCGCCGTTTCTCTTGCACTTAACTTTCTTTTCATCATAGGTCCCCTACAAACTCCATAAATACCAAATTTGCCAAATCCTCGCCTTTTTTTGTAAGGCATGCTATATCCCCATTAGTCATGACAAGGCCTTTTTCTTTCAGCTTTTCAATTTTTTCCTTAAAATTTCCTTTAGTATCAAAGCCCGTGAGGATACGAAATCCCAGCATAAACCTTTCCATTTCTCCCTCTTTTTCAGAAATTTCAATTTCCTCTTTTATCTTTTCTTCCGACTTTATATAGTCTTCTATAGAAAGAACATTGGAAAATCTTTTCCCTTCATAAAAAGAATGAGCTCCAGCACCAAATCCCAAGTAAGGTTCCCTTTTCCAGTATTTCAGATTATGTTTTGAGAAAAAGCCTTCTTTTCCGAAATTGGAAATCTCATAATGGCAAAAACCCTCTTTTTCCAGAAGGTCACATAAAGCATGGTGCATTTCTCTTTCCTCTTCCTCCGTTGGCAGAGGAGGAGTATTTTCATAAAAGGGCGTTCCCTCTTCAATTATAAGGGAGTAGGCACTTATATGATTAACTCCGAAAGACACCGCCTTTTTGACATTTTCAAGTAAGCTTTCCTTTGTTTGATGGGGTATCGCCTCCATAAGGTCGATGCTTATATTGGAAAATCCCGCTTTAATTGCATCCTTAATGGCACATTCTGCTTCCTTTCCAGAATGCACTCTGGAAAGTGCAGAAAGCTCATTATCCCGAAAAGACTGCACTCCGATACTCAGGCGGTTAACCCCAAGATCTTTTAAAAGCCTGTATTTTTCAAAATTCCCGGCAGCAGGGTTTGATTCCACTGTAAATTCATATCCATCTTCCAGAACAAAAAGTTCCTTTACCTTAAGTATAAGCTTTAGAAGTTGCCTGGTGGAAAGAATTGTGGGTGTTCCCCCTCCTATATAGACCGTATCAGCCGAAATTCCTTTAAATTTCGCCATTTCTCCAATAAGCGCATCAATATAAGAAGGTATCATATCCGTTTTTCCGCCGTAAGAGTTAAAGTCACAATAGGCACACTTAGCAAGACAAAACGGAATATGTATATATATTCCGTTACTCATCTAACTTAAGCACCGCCATGAATGCTTCCTGAGGAACTTCAACGTTACCTACCTGACGCATTCTCTTTTTACCCTCTTTTTGCTTTTCCAAAAGCTTTTTCTTTCTTGTGATATCGCCGCCGTAGCATTTAGCTAAAACGTCTTTTCTCATAGCCTTAACGGTTTCTCTGGCAATAATCTTGGAGCCGATGGTCGCCTGAATGGGAATTTCAAAAAGCTGACGAGGAATAACTTCCTTAAGTTTTTCTGCAATTTTTCTTGCTCTGCCGTAGGCCTTTTCTTCATGTACGATGAAGGAAAGGGCGTCCACTAAATCTCCGTTCAATAAAATATCAAGTTTTACGAGCTTACTTTCCACATAGTCAGAAAGCTCATAGTCAAAGGAAGCATATCCTTTTGTCCTTGATTTTAATGCATCAAAGAAATCATAAATAATTTCATTTAAAGGCAAGTCATAATGAACCTGTGTTCTGGTATCATCAATATAGGTCATGCCCTTATATGTTCCTCGTCTTTCCTGACAAAGCTCCATTATAGCACCTACATATTCTGTAGGAGTCATTATGTCAGCCTTCACCATAGGCTCGTACATTGCGGCAATTTCTGTGGGCTTAGGAAGATTTGCCGGGTTGTCCACAGAAATTGTAGTTCCGTCGTTTTTCTCTATTTTATAAATTACGCTGGGGGCAGTTGTGACAAGATCAAGATTGTACTCTCTTTCCAGTCTTTCCTGAATTACCTCCATGTGTAAAAGCCCTAAAAATCCGCATCTGAATCCAAAGCCCAGAGCCTGAGAGGTTTCCGCCTCGAATGTCAGGGATGCATCGTTTAATTTAAGCTTATCTAAAGCATCTCTTAAATCCCCGTACTTAGACCCATCCGCAGGATATATACCGCAGTAAACCATGGGATTTACATTCTTGTAGCCGGGAAGAGGCTCTTTTGCAGGATTGTCTGCCATGGTAACCGTGTCACCCACTCTTACATCCTGAACAGATTTTATACTGGCCGTAATATAGCCAACCTCTCCTGCTCTTAAAGCTGGAGCACTTTTCATTTCTCCGGGCTTTAAGTATCCTGTTTCCACAACTTCAAACTCTTTTCCCGTAGCCATAAATCTTATTTTCTGTCCCGGAGAAACAGAGCCCTCTCTCACTCTGCAGTAAACAATTACACCTCGGTAGCTGTCATAAAACGAGTCGAAAATCATAGCCTGGAGTGGCGCATTTTCGTCACCCTTTGGAGCAGGGATATTCTCTACTACGCTCTTTAATACCGCATCAATATTTATTCCGTTTTTGGCGGAAATTCTGGGAGCATCCATGGCAGGGAGCCCTATTATATCTTCTATTTCCTCGGCAATTTCATCAGGTCTTGCTCCCGGAAGGTCTATTTTATTTATAACAGGCATAATTTCAAGGTCAGCATCAAGCGCCAGATAAGTATTCGCCAGAGTCTGTGCCTCTATTCCCTGAGATGCGTCAACCACAAGCACAGCTCCCTCGCAAGCTGCCAAACTTCTTGACACCTCATAGTTAAAGTCAACATGACCGGGTGTGTCAATCAGGTTAAGCTCGTAGGTTTCACCTTCATAATCATAAAAAAGTCTTACCGCACGTGCCTTAATGGTTATGCCTCTTTCTTTTTCCAGTTCCATATCGTCAAGAATCTGTTCGTTCATATCCCTTTGTTCCACGGCACCTGTTGCCTCGATAAGACGGTCAGCCAGGGTAGATTTCCCATGGTCAATATGAGCTATAATCGAAAAATTCCTGATTTTTTCCATTCTCTCTTTAGTCATCTGATCTATTCTCTCCGATTGTTAAATTATTCCGTTTGTTTCACGCAGTATGGTACGGTAATCCAAATCGCCTCGCGCAAGGCTATGTATAAGTGCTTCTGCTGTAGCAACATTTGTTGCCAGAGGAACTGTGTGCATATCACAGAGCTTGTATAAAGACTGCATATCAGGCTCATAACTCTGTGCAAATGGGTCCCTGAAGGATAAAACCATGTCAATTTCATTATATGCAATTCTTGCAGCTATCTGCTCTGTTCCTCCCTCTGATCCAGGCAGAAATCTGTTAACCTTAAGTCCTGTCGCTTCTTCAATAAGACCTCCTGTAATTCCCGTAGCAACCAGTGTGTGCTTTGCAAGAATACTCTTATATGCCAAGCAGAATTCCACCATAAGGTCCTTTTTCTTATCATGAGCAATAAATGCTATATTCATTATTATCCTTCCCTTCCTTAACTGTACTTTTTCTTAAAGAGTCTCTTTTTATTTAAGTTCAGAAGTTTTACCTGTTCTCCCGAAAGTCTTTTCGCTATGTTCTTAAGTGCCTTTCCTGCCTGTGACCTTTTGTCCGTTACGGAAAGATTTGAGTTGTATGCATTTATAAGTATTCTCGGATCTTCAGGTACAATCCCCAAAAGCTTCACCGATACACTTAAAAGGGTTTCCGCCGCTCCTGCCACCCTACCTTTTTCGGAAAGTTCGGGGATATGGCGGTTTATTAAAAGCCATACGTCCTTTATATCGGTTTCTTCCTCTTCAATAATAGATGCCACTTTATCTGCATCCCTTATTGCGGATCTGTCGGGAATTGTAACTATAATAGCTTCATCTGCAGGATAAATAGCACATTTAAAGCCATATTCTATTCCTGCCGGGCAGTCGATGAAAATATAATCAAATCTCTTTTTCAGCTTTTCACAAACTTCCTTAAAGCCCTCTTTAGGAAGTTCCTCCTTTTCTCTGGTCTGGGAAGCAGGAAGCATATAAAGGCTTTTATAAACACTATGCTGTATAAGCGCCTCTTCTTCCTCAACGTTTCCCTCTATCAAATCAATAACGTCATAGAGTGCCTCATTTTCCATGCCCATGGCGATATCCAAATTTCTAAGACCGGTATCAGTATCAATCAGGAGCACTCTGTTGCCCATCAAAGCAAGAGCAGTACCCAAATTAGCGGTAACTGTGGTCTTTCCCACACCGCCTTTTCCCGATGTTACTACAATAACCTTCCCCAAAGAAATCCCTCCTCCATTAGTATAATTTATCAATTCCCACCGTAAGTTCTTCTTCGTTTTCTGCATTGAGATAAGCATCTATGATAGCTTTTGCAACTGGTCCCAAATAGGAGCCTCCGCCTGCTCTCTCAATTACCACGGCAACGGCTATTTTCGGTTCTTCGTAAGGAGCGTATGCCACAAAAACACCATTATCACTTCCGCCGTAAACCTCTGCCGTACCGGTTTTTGCCGCAACCTTTACGGGATAATCAGAAAAATACTCTCTTCCTGTTCCGTCCGTTGCTACAAGTCGCATACCGTATCTTACAGCATCTATCTTTTCTCTTTCCAAATCAATTCTTCCGTTTTCTAAGGGTTTTGTAACGCTTATAGCTTCTTCCCCGTCATAGGAATAAACGCCTTTTACCAGATGCGGTCTATATCTGACACCGCCTGATGCAATCTGTGACACATACGATGCCAGCTGAAGCGGTGTAAATCTGTTGTCGTCCTGACCGATTGCCGCCTGCAGAGTATATCCTTCATACCAGTTTTCTCCCCTGCCCTCTTTTGTTTCCTTAGATGCAATCATTCCCTTTTCTTCGGACAATTCTATTCCCGTATATGTGCCAAGTCCGAATTTTTCCGCATATGAAGCTATTTTCTCTATTCCCAGATTATAACCTACCGTATAAAAATAGTAGTTACAGGAATCTCTTATCGCAGTAGATATATCGACAAATCCGTGGTCCTTAAGGCATTTGAAATGTCCCTGTCCCAATTTGTAGATAACCTCGTCTTTAATAAGTGTATCTTTCAGGACAACCCCTTCCTGAAGAGCTGCAATTCCCACAAGCATTTTAAATGTTGAGCCGGGCGCATAAGTTCCTAAAAGTGCCCTATTGAATAAAGGTTTATTTGCATCTTTAATAAGCTTTGAGTAATTCTTTCCGTAATCCTGTATGGAAAAAGTGGGGTAAGAAGCCATACACAAAACGTCACCGTTTTCTATATCAATGGCAACAGCGGCACCGCCGCCAACGTCGGAGCCATAGCCCCTTACGTTTCTTTGCTCATAGATATCTGCCACGGTTTCTGCTAAAGCCTTTTCCGCCGCTTTCTGCACATCTAAATCAATGGTCAGATGAACACTGTTTCCGCTTACCGCTTCTCTCGCTGTGGTAAATGCCACATAATGACCGTCCTCATCCTGCTCTGCCATCATTTTCCCGGATGTTCCTCGAAGCTCTTTTTCAAGATATTTCTCAAGGCCTTCTTTACCTATATAATCATTCATTCCGTAGCCTTCATCTTTAAGGCTCTTATATTCCGTATCGCTTATGAGTCCTATTCTTCCTAAAATATGTGCTGCCAGATTTCCGTGTGGATATTCCCTCACAGGTTTGGTAAGTATGTTTACACCTTTAAACTCCTCAAAATGTTCCTTTATAGAAACAACCGTATCCTTTGAAACATCGTCTGCCAGAGTGTAGGATATATTGGTAGAAAAGCCCCTTATAAGCATGGTATATCTCACACCTATAATATATCTTTTTTCGTCTTCCGAGTAGGATAAATCCATATTAAAAAGCTTTTCATAGTGTTTGATGGTTTCATCTGCAGTAAGATTTTCAGGAATCTGCATTTCCTTTTTCCACTGTTTTTCCCTTTCGCCCGTTTCATCGGTAAACGTGAAATTATAAGGTCTTTCTTCTGTGATGGGAAGTTCCGAAGATGAAGGGGTGTCCCCGTTTATACGGAAAATCTCCCCTGTCTTTTTAATTATTTCGTTTATATCTTTATCCTTCATTCCCTTTACACGCTGAAATTCAACGGAAAAACCCATTCTGTTCCCTACAATAACCCTGCCGTAACGGTCATATATTTCCCCTCTGGGTGCACTTACGGAAACCGATCTCTGAGTTCTGGATAAACTCTTTTCATAATTTTCTTTTCCTTCTGCAATCTGCAAAATAGAAAGCTTAATTATTACAAGTATTGCAAAAATTCCTAAAATTGCATAAAGGAAGGCATATCTTTTTTTATTTTCCATCAAAGACTTACCTCCTGTTTTTTAAGATGTGCTCTTTTCGCAACAATAAACGCCAAGAATGCGAAAAATCCATTATAAAGCGACTTCAAGAAGATCATCTTTGAATACAAAAACAAAGTGTTAACCTCTCCCTGCATTGCAACTTCTATTAATTTTAATATAAATTCAAAAAGCAAAGAATAGCCCATCTGAAACAATGTCACGATGAACTTATTTTCCGTATAGATATATCTTTTTAACATCTGCCATAAGAATACAAAACCCACTAAAAGCAAAGTGTGTATTCCGTAAATTCTCATAAAGAGCAAATCCGCCAATGACCCGAAAATAACGGCATATGTAATAACTTCACTGTCTTTAAGATAAATGGAATATATAAATAAAAGAACGAAAATAAGATTTGGGGTAACCGACGTTATACTTATTTTTTCTATAAGCGGACTTGACTGAAAAAAGAATGCAAAAAAAAGTAATAAAAAACGAAAAACATATCCGTAATCTTTTTTCATGAAAACCCCGCCTTTCTTTTTATTCTTCGTAGTTAAGTCTTAAATCACTTGTTATGACCATTACTTCTTTTGGATTTTTTAAATTGCCCGTAGGTTCAATAATCGCCGTTAAAGAAATTTCTTCGGGCTTTATTTCTTTAACCCTGCCTATTATAAGACCTGCGGGATAAACATCTCCGCTTCCCGAAGTCACTATATAATCACCCGGTGTAATATTGGCGTCCTTTGGTATTGACGTCATCTTGCATATTCCGTTAAGAAGTGCATCGCCCTCGATAATTCCCATATCGCCTGTTCTTCCCACCTGAGCACCGCATGCTGTTCCAGGCTCGGTTATTGTGACAACTCTTGCCCAGGAAGTGCCCAAAGCTTCAATTTTACCAAGAACTCCTCCCGAATCTACCACAACCCCGTTTTTGTAAAGTCCGTCTTCTAACCCTTTATCTATAATAAAATAGGTGTGCCAGCCGGATGGGTCAATTCCTATAACCGAAGCTCCTGTCATTTCAAAATCAGCATTTTTTTCCTTTAGATCCACCAAGGTTCGGAGTCTTTCGTTTTCCCATCTGATTTCATTATTCAGAGAAATCTCTTTTTCCAAAAGCAAAACCTTCGATTTCAAAAGAGCATTTTCTTCCTTTAATTCTTTCATATCGGCAAAATAGTCAAAGCCGTAATCAATCATATTATCTATTCCCACAAATAATTTATAAAAAGGCTTTGATATAATGCCTGCCGCATCTTTTATAATTCCGTCTTTTTCAGTTTCAACCGCACTTACCGCCATAGAGATAAATATAAGTGCCACTATGGCTATAAGCCAAATCATCTTCTTTTTCAAGGATTACACCTTCCGATTATTTATTCTTTTTTGCTACGGTTTTTATTTCCTTAAGATCTCCAAGCTTTTTCATAAGAGAGCCGATTCCCTCAACTCCGCAGGTGGTGGGATTTTCAGCTAAAGTAACTTTAAGTCCTGTTTCCGCTGCCAAAAATTCATCAAGTCCCTTAAGCATACTTACTCCGCCTGTTAAATAAATTCCGCCTGCTGTAATATCTCCCGTAAGTTCGGGGGGTGTTTTTTCAAGGACCTTTCTTATGCATTCAAGTATTGCGTAAACATGGTCAGATAAAGCTTCTCTTATTTGCTCAGGAGTAATTGACATGGTCTTGGGAAGGCCTGTAACCAAATCTCTTCCCCTGAAGCTTAATGCCGCCTCGCCCTCGTATGCCGCTGCAGAACCAATTGTATTTTTAATTTCTGAGGCCGTGGGCATTCCGATTAAAAGAGAATAGTTTTTTCTTATATAATTTATTATGGCATTATCCATAGCATCTCCGCCGATACGAAGAGAACCACTGGTGGAAATGCCCATAAGGGAAATTACCGCAACCTCTGTGCTTCCTCCCCCTATATCCACAATCATATTCGCCTCTCTGCCCTCTACCGAAAGCCCAAGACCTTTGGCAGACGCAATAGGCTCTTCTATTACGATGGCCTGTTGAGCTCCGCAGCCTAAAGCCACGTCTGTCACAGCCCTTTTTTCAACTTCTGTTGCTTCCGTAGGAACTCCTATAACAATTTTAGGCCCGAACAAACCATGACGGCTTATAGCCTTTTCCAGAAAGCTTTTAAGCATGAATTCCGCCATGTGATAATCAGCAATAACGCCTTCTCTCAAAGGATATATAACCTCAATGTAAGAGGGGGTTCTTCCCTCCATGCTTTTGGCTTCATCCCCCACACGAATGACTTTTTTCTGTCTTGAATCGTAAGCCACTGCAGAAGCTTCATTAAGCAGAATCCCATGGTCTTTAAGATAAATTCTTGTATTGGTAGTTCCTAAATCAATACCGATATTTTTTGAAAAAAACGGCAAAGTAGTTATCTCCCTTCAAAAACGAATTCTTCCTTGAGCAGTTTTGTGAGTGCATCCACCGGAAGCCCCACGACATTTGAATATTCCCCGTCTATCTTTATGACAAAGCCTTTTGCACCGCCCTGAATTCCGTAGGCTCCCGCCTTGTCAAGAGGTTCACCGCTTTCTACATAAAGGTCAATTTCTTCTTCCGTAAGAGTTTTGAAGTAAACATCTGTCTTCGCACATTTCGCTACAGTCTTTCCGCTTTTTGTATCGGATACACAAAACCCTGTATAAACCGAGTGTGTTCTTCCGGAAAGAAGAAAGAGCATCCTTCTTGCATCTTCTTTGTCTTTTGGTTTTCCGAGAATCTTTTCGTCAAGTGCCACCACAGTATCTGCGGCAATTACAAGACTCTCTTCTCCCAGATGTTCCTTTGCAATGAATGAGGCTTTTAATAAAGCAAGTTCTTTAACTAAAAGCGACGGATTTTCCACACCGATGTTTTCATCAATATCAGCAGGACAAACCGTAAATTCCAGTCCCATCTCTTTCAGAATTTCCTTTCTTCTGGGAGACATGGACGCCAATATATACTTCATTTTACACCCCTGTGGAGCCAAAGCCTCCGCCTGCTCTTTGGGTTTCGGTAAGCTCATCTACTTCTATAAGTATTGCCTGATTTACGGGAGATATAACCATTTGTGCAATTCTGTCCCCGTCATTTATTAAAAATTCTTCGTCCGAAAGGTTAACCAGCGCAACCTTTACTTCCCCTCTGTAATCAGAGTCAATAACTCCCACACAGTTAGGAAGCGTAATTCCCTTCTTGGAAGCAAGTCCGCTTCTTGCATATAAAAACGCAGCATATCCGTCCGGAACCGCAATGGCAAAACCCGTTGATATAAGCTTTCTTTCCATAGGTTTTAAGGTGACTGTTTCATCCAGGCAAGCTGAAATATCCATTCCCGCTGCGCCCTCTGTCTGATATTTGGGAAGGA
Source organism: Clostridia bacterium (assembly GCA_045123995.1). Lineage (GTDB taxonomy): Bacteria > Bacillota > Clostridia > CAKSNL01 > HGM11501 > HGM11501. Next base: position 120,229 of record JBGVKY010000014.1, on the reverse strand, counting down.
TTGCTTTTTCAGATAACTTCTTTATTTTTACTTCTAACATATTTATTTTCCCTTCTTTAAACATACTCTATTATATTATACTACAAATTCTGCCATTTTTAAAGTATTTTTTTCATCATTTATAAAAATATCCTCTGGTGAGATTTTCAGGTTTAAAAGCTTTTATTTCACCTTTATACATCCTGTAAATGTCAGCACATCGGGAAGGATTTTCACCCGTGAACATAAGATGTATTCCCGAAACTCCGCTTTTTATTAAATCTTCCATTTTATCTGCCATAAATATAGGAACACTGTTATAAATCGTATTGAATTCCCCGTCTGACAAAACCCTGAAAGATACTCCTTTTCTGTCTTTTAACTCTATTTCGCGATTGCACTTTTCACATAACTTCCCCTTGCATAAGCCCGCCGTTTTTATTATACAGTTACGGCTGGTCATAAGTGGAATATATCCGTATGCCAGAAGATACACATCGCTTTTTTTTGCTATATCTTTAATTTTCCCTAAATTAAGCTCCGGAGAAAGCACTCCCTTTTTCATTAAAGATGCACTTTGGCAGTTAGATACATTCATGCTGTATCCGTAAATCACCTTTTTACCTAGCGAAAGACCGTGGTTGTATGCCCCGATACTTCCCGCCATAACATATTCTTCATCTATATTTTCCGGAAGTTCTTTATATACTGCAGGGATAAAAACTCCCTTTGCTTTTACCTTCCCCGAAAACTCCGGAGGAACAAAAAGACTTTCGCATCCTGCCTCAATCAATGCCTCTGCCTGTTCTTTTGTTTTTACAGATACTAAAATCTCAAAACCGTTACTTTCTTTTTCATGCTTTTCAGCTATGGTTAAATCGCCACTATATATTCTTTCTCCGCTTCGCAAAGCAAGAAGCTTTTCTGTAGCTTCACGTCTGAGTCCGTTAAGCTCAGACGTTTTGAAAAAACCTTCCGTTTCAATTTTGGAAATAAAACTTTTTACCGAAAAAGGTGTATTTCCCAGTTTTGTAAGCTGACTTTCTGCAAATTCGCTTGTTACAGCCTTTCCCATTTCATTTTTGGAAGTAGGGATTTTCGCTTCGGCAGTAAACATTCCGTCATTAAGTTTAAGAGAGGTTTCTTCCTCTCCTACACAAAAAGTCATATCTGTGGGGATTTTTTTGTTTTCCTTTCCGTCTTCCCACAGGTATTTCAGCTCTTTATGAAGTTCTTCATCGCTGGTTTTAAGCACATCATCATTGGATGAAGCCACATTCATCATATCTCTTCCTTTTACATTCCCGTAATAGCCTTTTGTAAATTCCCCACCCCTTGAAAAGGCACGGATAAGTCTCTCTAAGTCCTTTTCATCGCAAAAGCCTCTATCTATGACACTACGAAATGCTGTAACTGCACTGGCTACATAAGCAGGACCCTTCATTCTCCCCTCTATTTTAAGGGAAGAAACCCCCATATCAATAAGGTCGGGAATTTCATGAAGGAGACTTAAATCCTTGGGACTTAAAAAATATCCCGCCTTGTCCGACACAGAATAAGGAAGTCGGCAGGGCTGGGCACAGCTTCCTCTGTTGGCGCTTCTTCCTCCAAGGAATGAACTCATGAGGCACTGTCCTGAGTAGCTCATACAAATTGCTCCGTGGCAGAATACCTCTACTTCCATATCTCTTTCCTTTGCAAGGCGTGAAATTTCATCTTTTCTACATTCCCTTGCAAGCACAACTCGTTTAATCCCCTGATTTTTCAAAAAATCAAGACCGGATTTATCAAATACCGTCATCTGAGTGCTGCCATGAACAGGAATATCAAACTTTTCCGTTAAAAGTCTGGAGAGTCCCAGATCCTGAACTATATATCCCGAAACACCGCTTTCATAAGCATCTTTCGCAACCATTAAAGCTTCGCATAACTCTCCGTCATAAATAAGGGTGTTAATGGCAAGATACACTTTAACCCCTCTTATATTGCAGTAAGAAACTGCACTTTTAAGCTCTTCTTTGGAAAAATTCACTGCATTTTGTCTGGCACTGAATTTTGATGCTCCGATATAAACCGCATCGGCACCTGCTCCTACCGCCGCCTTTAAAGCGTCAAAGCTCCCACCCGGGGCCAAAAGTTCTATGCTCATTAAAACACCTCCTTATTTAAGTGTTATAACAGTTACTCCTGTCTCTCCCTCGCCGTAAACTCCAAGTCTGAATTCCTTAACCTGTTTTGAATTTCTGCAGTATTCATGAACCATGCTTCTTAAAACGCCCGTTCCCTTTCCGTGGATAACTCTTACGGTTTCTATGCGGGCAAGGGATGCATCATCTAAGAATTTTTCAAGCTCCATAAGGGCTTCATCAGACATAAGACCCCTTAAATCCAGTTCCACAGAGGCAGTCTGAGTCTTGGAAATTTTCGTTTTATTAAACGACTTAACCTTCTTCTGAGCAGCGGGAGTTTTATCCTCGACCACCCTTAACGCCGCTATATTCACGGTCACTTTCAATATACCCGTCTGAACAATAAGATTCCCTTTTGAGTCGGGCAGAGTCATTACAGTTGCCCTTTGTCCCAGAGTTAGCACCTCAACCTCCTGACCCAGCAAGAGGTTTTTGGGAATCTTTGAATTTTTAGGCATAAGAACGTTTTCCGAAAGCTCGTCCGAAAGCTTACCCTGCTTTTCCAGAAGGGATTTTCTTACTTCTTCTGCCGCCTTTACCGCTTTTTCTTTTTCCGCAGAAGAGAAGGCCTCCCTTGCTTCCTTAAGAAGCTTTTCAGTTTCCCTTTTTGCCTCTTCAACTATTTTCTTTGCTTCACGCCTTGCATCAAGTAAAAGATTTTCCTTTTGTTTATCTATCTTAGCTTTCTCGTCTTCTATCTTATTTTTAGCCTCGAAATTTTCACGTCTTATATTTTCGGCTTCCACCTTTGCAAGATAAGCCTCCTGCCTGTTTTTCTCAAGCTCTGTAACCAGGTCTTCAAAGCGGATATTCTCTGCGCTCAATCTGTCTTTTGCTTTATTTATTATATAGTCAGAAAGTCCCAGCTTTGATGATATTGCAAAAGCATTACTCTTTCCCGGTATTCCTATTAAAAGTCTGTATGTGGGAGAAAGAGTCGTTAAATCAAATTCGCAGGCTGCATTTTCCACCCTTTCTGTTGAAAGAGCATAGAGCTTGACTTCGCTGTAATGGGTTGTAGCAGCCGTTTTAGCTCCCAACCCCTTTACATACTCCAAAATTGCCTGAGCCAGTGCCGCACCCTCTGCAGGGTCTGTTCCTGCACCAAGCTCGTCAAAAAGCACCAATGATTTTTCTGTGGATTTATTTAAGATATTTACTATATTCACCATGTGGGATGAAAAAGTTGAAAGGGACTGTTCGATGCTCTGCTCGTCACCGATATCTGCAAAAACCTCGTCGAATAAAGAAAGCTCGCTGCCCTCTTTTGCAGGAATCAAAAGTCCCGTCTGCATCATAAGGGTGAAAAGGCCAAGAGTTTTCAATGTAACGGTTTTACCGCCTGTATTAGGGCCTGTTATTACTAAAGTATCAAAATCTTTTCCCAGGTAAACATCTATGGGTACAACTTTTTTTCTGTCAATCAAGGGGTGTCTTCCCTTTTTGATATCTATTATTCCGTTTTCATTGAGACGCGGCTTCACTCCATCCATGTCATAAGCCAGATTTCCTCTGGCAAAAACCATGTCAAGATTTATTATATACTTAAAATTATCTGCTATCTGGTGCCTTTCAGCTGATATTTCCTCCGTAAAAGAAGTTAAAATCTTCTCTATTTCTTCTTTTTCCTCGGCTATGAGCTTATTTATTTCGTTATTTATTTCAACAACCTGCATGGGCTCCACGAAAACCGTTGCCCCCGATGAGGACGCATCGTGAACTATACCCGAAACAGATGCCTTGTACTCTATTTTTACAGGAAGTACAAATCTTCCGTTTCTGGTTGTCACAAAGCTTTCCTGAAGAGCATTTTTATACTTTTCCGAACGTATCATATCGCTTAATACGTCCCTGATTTTATCAGAAAGTCTTTCTAATTTTCTTCTTATGGCGTAAAGCTCGCTTGTGGCATCGTCCGCCACTTCATCGTCAGATAAAATGCATCTTTCAATTTCTCTTTCCAAAGTCGGAATTGCCATGAGACATTCTGTCATCTTGTCAAGATGAGGATATTCTTCATCTCCGTGGTCTTCTATATAATTTTTAAGAAGTCTCGAAATCCTTAAAACATGTCCCACACTTCTTATTTCTTTGCATGACAAAACAGAGCCTATCTCTGCCCTTTTAACTGTTCCCGTAATGTCAGTTAAGGGAGACAGGGGAATTTCCCTGTGCCTCTGGGAAAATTTAAGAGCTTCATCAGTCTCTTCCAAAAGAGTTTCAACTTCTCTCTTGTTTACCGAAGGTTTTAAGGAAAGAGCCTTTTCCTTGGTAAGGGAGCAAACCGCCTTTTCCGACAAAAGCTTTAATATTTTGTTATATTCCAATACTTTAAGGTTTTTTTCTTCCATGTTTTACGCCTCATTATTTCGCATAATAATACCATTATATTTTATCATTTTTAAACCTTTTCGTCAACGATTATTTATGAAAAAAACGGGAGTAATCTCCCGTTTTTTAAAAATTCTCTATTGCCTCTTTAATTGTCTTTTCTTTTGCTTCTTTTCCGTGCTGGTCAACCTTTAAGCGGTTTTTCTCTCCGTGGGTAAGGCATCCTGCACCTCCTACACATCCACCGGTGCATGCCATACCCTCTATAAAGTTTGCATCTATGAGTCCCTTGTTCTTTTTAAGCAGAGTAAGCTTGCATCCCTCTATGCCGTCAGCCGATGCCGCCTTTAACTCAAAATCGGAAATGCCATGTTCCTTAAGACCCTGAGCCACCGCATCTGCAAGTCCGCCGCAGCGGGCGAAAATTCTGCCGAAATAGGAAGCGTCAGAAAGTTCGCTTTCCGGAAGAGTTGTGATATCTATATCTCTGCTGTCAAAAAGTGCCTGAAGCTCTTCAAAGGTTAAAACCGAATCCACGTAGTCTTTAACCGAATCTTTTTTTATCTCCGCTTTCTTTGAGGTACAGGGACCTATAAATATAACCCGTGCCCTCTCTTCCCTTTCCTTTATTTCCTTCGACACCGTTGCCATGGGAGATAAATTGTGAGAGATATTTTCTTTCATATCGGGAAAATTCTTTTCGATAAAGGATACAAAGGAGGGACAGCAGGAGCTTAATAAAAATTTCTTTTCATAAAGCTCTAAAGATTCTGCCCTGGCAACCATGTCGGCACCAAGTGCCGCCTCCACAACCTTGTCAAATCCAAGCTCAAAAAGTCCTGTTACCACCTGACCCAGCTTTGCATAGGTAAACTGACTGGAAATGGCAGGAGCCACCACCGCATAAACCTTTTCATTTTTTTCTTTTGCTTCCTTAAGAATATTTATAACCTCAAGAATATAGGATTTATCGGAAATAGCCCCGAAAGGACACTGATACACACAAGCTCCGCAGGCGATACATTTTCCCTCTTCTATCTTTGCAGATTTATCCTCATTCATGGAAATAGCATTTACCTTGCAGGCATTCTGGCAGGGACGCTTTCTTTTTATAATTGCACTGAAAGGACAAACCTTGGCGCAGGCTCCGCATTCTTTGCACTTCGCCTTATCAATATGTGCCACATGATTTTCGTCAAAGCTGATAGCGTCAAATTTACAAACATCCTCGCATCTGTGAGCAAGGCATCCTCGGCAGGCATTGGTAACATCATATCCGCCAACGGGACATTCGTCGCAGGCAAGCGTCATTACTTCTATTACATTGGGATTTTCCTTATCTCCGCCCATTGCCAGTTTTACACGTTCAGATAATATTGCCCGTTCTTTATATACGCAGCAACGAATGGTCGGAGTTTTTCCCGGCGCTAAGATATCAGGAATATTTAAAACATTTTCAAGAAGCGTATCATTCCATGCCTGCTTTGCCACTTCCCTTAACACCTTATATTTTAAGTGCTGTACTTTAGTGTCAAATTTTCTCATTAAAAAACTCCTTTAATATGAATATTTTATTCCCTTCATATAAAGTCCGTCACGGGTTCTATTATAACATTAAAAAAACTTAAAATCAATAAAAACACTCTCTTTTCCATAACATTTCAGTTTTGGAAAAAATAAAAAAAGGATGAAAAAACATCCTTTTAATTTACAGCAAGCAGAAATAACTTGACAGGTTTTATTATTTGTAGTATAATATAAATATAGCTAAATAGTGCGCTGAAAAAGCTTTACGCAGGCGAAAGAGTCGCTCTGCGGATTTTTTGTCGCACTTTATTAGCTTGTTAGGTTATTTTGAGAAGTGGTGCCTATGATTGTGCGGAGCTTTTTCTAAGTCTAATGATTATTTTAATAAGGAGGAAAAAGTATGAAAGAAATAAACTTTGAAAAATTAACGAAGATTATGACAAGATGGATGAAAATGAAAAATTGGCTCTACGCTACGGAGCAGAGGGCAGGAATCTAAGCCAGGTTATAAAAAACAGTCCTGAAAAAATTGAGTTCCCCGATAAGATTTTTGATGCCTGGGACATGGGCGTAAATATGCGTAAAAACGGAACATCAAAAAATTTCCTTTCGGGAATAGAAAAAGAAATCATGGATTCTTTAAGCCATCCAAACGGCATATCTGATGAGCCCCTCAAGGATATATGGGGTAATGATTTAGCCGGAGATTACCCACCCGGCAAAGGAGAAACAAAAAAGGAAGATGCCGGAAATTTTAAATTGGATTTTAAGGAAAGTGAAAAACATTTCCCCAAGGAAAACTATCTGTTGAAACCCCAAGAAAAATATGATAAAATGTATTTAGCAAATTATAGCAATGAAGTCTCTTCGGGAAAAGAAAATCAAACAGATGCAGGAAATAAAAAAAGTAATTTAGATACGGTAAGTGACCTGCTGACTTTAGCTTCTTTGATTCCGGGATTAGATACAGTCACAAACTTAGCATCTATTCCCGTAGACATAGCAAGGGGAGATTTTCTTTCGGCAGGCCTTAGTGCCATTGGAGCAATTCCAATTGTTGGAGAGCTTGCAGATTCCGCAAAATTGGCTAAAGGGATAGACAAGGTAGTAGATACTGCTAAGACAGCAAGTTTAGTTTCAGATGCAGCAAAGAATGTGAAAATAATTTCTCCTTCAAAGTTAACTCAAACCCATAAACTCACATTGAATAAGAGGCAATATAATGATATTGTAGAAAGCATAAGAAAAAATGGCATTACTGATCCTATTAAGTATGTTGAATACGAAGGGACAAAGTATGTTGTTGATGGACATCATAGATTAAGGGCGGCAAAGGAACTCGGATTGGATGAAATTCCTATACAAGAAGTTTCATTGCCATACAAAGGATACAAAACAATTAAAGATTTACTTTGGCTTGATTAAAAAGAAAGGTGGAAAACAGTGATATATATTACGGGCGACACTCATATTCCGGTTGATATCGGAAAGCTTTCTGTGAAAAATTTTCCACAGCAGAAAGAAATGACCAAAGATGATTATGTGATTATATGCGGTGATTTCGGGGGAGTCTGGGACGGCAGTAACGAAGAAAAATATTGGATAAAATGGCTTAAAAATAAAAATTTCACAACTCTTTTTATTGATGGTAACCATGAAAATTTCGAACTGCTTAATAATCTTCCGAAAGTGGAATTCGGAGGAGGCATTGCACATAAGGTTGATGATGGAATATACCATTTAATACGTGGAGAGGTATATTCCTTTGAAGAAAAAGATTTTTTTGTGTTCGGTGGAGCAACTTCCCATGATAAAGAGCAAAGGACTGAAGGGAAAAACTGGTGGAAAGAAGAACTTCCGGGAGAAGAAGAATATAAAAAAGCTCAAGAAAAAATGGTTGAGCATAATTTCAGGTTTGATTACATAATTACACACTGTGCTCCTTCCTCCATACAAGAAAGCTTTGCTCAGGATTATGAGAACAATGAACTGACTGAGTTTTTGGAAAAAATAAGAGGAGTCTTAAAATACAGCCGTTGGTTTTTCGGACATTACCATCGTGATCAGATCCTTGACGAAAAGCATGTTGCGGTATTTAATTATTTTTACAAAATTTGAGAGATGCAAAGAGGTTCTAAAATGAAAAAGCTTATTATCGCAAGGATTCTCGCATTTTTTACATATATATTAGCGTTAATATCAGCGGTTATTATGTTATATGTATGCGGAATTGATACAAATGTTAAAATGACGGAGAATTGGGCTATGGAAGTTTGCTATTCTCTGGGCATTATTGCTATGTGTCTTTTATACTTTTTTGCCGGAAAAAAGTTTTACGAAATAAGTATAAAAAAAATGATACTTGTGTTTTTTATATGGACAGTGCTTATTTTTGCAGCAACGGCTTTTATCAACAAGAATATGTTTTATTTAAGCGGGGGATACAGTTGGCTTTCGGTGTATATTGACATACTCGGATTTACGAAAAGCCCTTATCTTTCAGGGATAATAGGCTTTTTAGTGGAGATTATCGTTATAATAATGGGTATATATATGGGAAGAATTAAAGCAGGAAAAACGGAAGGTAAGTACGTTATATTCCTTTCCAAATTTTACGGTATTATAATAGCTTATGTTATATCGTGCCTGATGAGTGCAATATATGTATTAGCATCCCCCAAGGCTCCTTTAGAGTATCTTGAAAAAAAAGGAATGGGTTTCAGTTGGATTATAGCTATGCTGGTCGTTGCACTATGGTACATATATGCAGGATTTAAGAGCTTTCGCCTGAATTTAAAAATCACATTGACTTCCTTCCTTTTGTGGGATGCATTAGGAATATTCTTATGGGTTGTTTTTGAGAAAATGATACTCTTAAGTCTGAGCGGTGGGTATATGGCCTTTTCAATGGTATTAATCGATATAGCGAACGGCAAACATAAGTGGCTTACCTATATTGGCGCATACCTTTTGGAAACTTTATTTATAACCGCCGGCGTTCTTTTGGGAAGGCACTTTAATAAAAAGAAAGTGCTTCCCGAAAATATTGCTGAATGAATAAATTTGTTTAGTTATGATACGCAAAAACCTCTGAATCTGTCAATGATTCAGAGGTTTTTTATTTTATTTATTCTGTTTTGACCAGGTATCCTTAAGTGTTACTGCACGGTTAAAGGTAAGTTCATCAGACTTAGAGTCCTTTGTGAAATAGCCGAGTCTTACAAACTGGAATTTATCTCCTATGTTTGCATCTTTAAGGCTTTCTTCCAATTTACAGTTTTCGTAAACTTTAAGTGAGTCGGGATTTAAGTAGTCAAGATAATTCTCGCCCTCGGGAAGGTCACCAAGGTTTTCTTTCAAGAATAAATTTTCGTATAAATTTACCTTTGCATCTACTGCGTGATGAGCAGAAACCCAATGAATTGTGCCCTTTATCTTTCTTCCGTCCACGGGGTTACCGTTTTTAGTTTCCATATCGGCTGTACATAAAATTTCTTTTACGTTTCCGGCCTCGTCAGTTATAACTTCGTTGCACTTTACGATATAAGCGCCCATGAGTCTCACTTCACCCTCAGGCTTTAAGCGATGGAACTTGGGAGGAGGAACCATAGCAAAGTCATCTCTTTCAATGTAAAGCTCACCTGAAAAAGCAACCTTTCTTGTTCCTGCATTCTCGTCTTCAGGATTATTGGGAATTTCAAAATATTCCACCAAATCCTCGGGATAGTTTGTGATTTTTACCTTTACGGGGTCTAAAACCGCCATTTTGCGAAGTGATTTTTTGTTCAAATCATTTCTTACACAGTATTCCAAAAGACCCAAATCCACTATACTGTCGGTCTTGGCTACCCCGGCTCTCTTCACAAACTCCATAATAGCCTCAGGAGTATAGCCTCTTCTCCTGAGACCTGACAAGGTAGGCATTCTGGGATCGTCCCATCCGTCAACCTTGCCCTTTTCAACCAATTCACGAAGATAACGCTTGCTTAAAACCGTATGGGTGATATTGATTCTTGCAAATTCAATCTGACGGGGTTTCTTTTCGAAACCAATGTTATCAACAACCCAATTATATAACGGTCTGTGGTTTTCAAATTCGATGGAGCAAAGAGAATGAGTAATCCCCTCAAGTGCATCCTGAATGGGATGAGCATAGTCATAAAGAGGATATACGCACCATTTTTTACCCTGTCTGTGATGCTCTGTATAAACAATTCTGTAAATTGCAGGGTCACGCATATTCATGTTGGGCGATGCCATATCAATTTTAGCACGAAGAGTTTTTGAACCCTCGGGGAATTCCCCGTTTTTCATTTTTTCAAAAAGCTCTAAATTTTCTTCTATGCTTCTGTCTCTGTAAGGGCTGTTCTTCCCGGGCTCGGTGAGAGTACCTCTGTACTCTCTCATTTCTTCCTGAGAAAGGTCGCAGACATAAGCCTTTCCGTCCTTTATAAGCTTTACTGCAAATTCATAGCACTTATCAAAATAGTCGGAGCCGTAGAAAACACCGCCGTCAGGGTCTGCTCCCAGCCACTTTATATCCTCATAAATGGAGTCAACATACTCTGTTTCTTCTCTTGCAGGATTTGTATCGTCATAGCGGAGATTAAATTTTCCCCCGTATTTCTTGGCTGTCATGTAGTTTATCCATATAGCCTTGGCACTGCCTATATGAAGATATCCGTTGGGCTCGGGAGGAAAACGTGTATGAACTTCATTCGCATAACCCTTTGAAAGGTCTTCATCTATAAACTCATGTATAAAGTTTGTATATTCTTCTGTCATTTTTATTCCCCCTTAAGCCTCAAGATAATTATAGGCTTTCTTTATACGCTCTTCTAACTTTTCTCTGCCCAATATATTAAATATGTGATACATATCCGGAGAGTTTGTTCTGCCGCAGACCGCAATTCTCAAAATCATGCTGACATCCGCAACACTTCCCTTATATTTATCGGGATTTTCCTTATATTCCTTCATATCGGAGCAGAAGCCGTTGGCTTCAGAAAGAGCCTTGATTTTATCAAACCATGCACTGTTATCGTCGTTTTCGTCAAAGTATGACATGTACTCCGATAAAATTTTCTTTATATCTTCTTTTGAAAGTTTTTCGTCATAGATATATTCGGGGTTGAAAAGCTCGTCGAAGAAAAAGTCCATATAGCCTTTTACTTCGCTCCAAATTCCAAAGTCCTTTCTGGGCTTCTTTCCGCCTCTGCCGATGGAAAGAATAGAAACTGTAAAGTCCTTATCTCTGGTAAAGAGCTTATAAAAATCTTCGTCGTAAACTTTTGCCCAGTCGCTCACCTTTTCGTAAACTTCTTCGGCACTTAAACGTGAAACGTAGTTTTTACTTACATCATTTAATTTCACGATGTCAAAAAGAGCACCGGAAACACTCATTTTCTTGTACTGGAAAGGATATTCCCTTGCGTCTTTATCGGGGTTCTGCCTTCTCCAGTCCTCAAAGCCTGAATTAAGCAAGGTTAAGATATATTCGTAAACTGCATCAGCAGCATATCCCTCTTTCGCATAAAAAGTAAGGGCTGCCTCAGGGTCTTTTCTTTTAGAAAGCTTTCTTTTGCTTTCTCCGTCCAATTTCATCAAAGGAGCGATGTGGAGATACTTAGGAGCTTTCCACTCAAGTGCCTTAAAAAGCTGAAGATGGAAAGGAAGTGTTGAAAGCCACTCGTCCCCTCTTACAACGTGGGTTGTTCCCATAAGGTGGTCATCCACAACATGGGCAAAGTGATAAGTAGGAATTCCGTCTGACTTTAAAAGTACGTGGTCAACATCGTTTTCAGATACGTCTATATCGCCCTTTACCATATCCTTGAATTTAATTTTATTGTTAGAATCTCCCATGCTCTTAAATCTTAAAACGAAAGATTTTCCCGCTTCAATATTTGCCTTTATTTCTTCAAAAGACAAATCTCTGCAACGTGCCCACTTGCCGAAATAACCGAAGTTGCTCTTTTCAGCTTCCTGAGCCTCATGAGTTTTTGAAAGGTCCTCTTCTGTGCAGAAGCAAGGATATGCCATTCCCTTTTTAACAAGCATCTTGGCAAAGGTCTTATAGATATATTCTCTTTGTCTCTGGCGATAAGGACCATATGCCCCGTTATCACCGTTAACGGTTGCCCCTTCATCAAAGTTAAGTCCGAAGGAAGAAAAGGCAGAAAGAATAACTTCCACTGCACCCTCTACTTCTCTTTTGGCGTCAGTATCTTCAATTCTCAGATAGAAAATCCCGTCAGACTGATGTGCCATTCTCTCACAGGTGATGGCAGGAAAAAGGTTGCCGAAATGCACAAATCCTGTGGGACTGGGTGCAATTCTGGTTACCATAGCTCCCTCTTTCAAATTTCTTTCGGGGAACATTTCGTATATATCCTCGGGTGTTCCCTTGATATCTCCAAATAAAAGTTCTGCTAACCTTTCAAAATCCATATCAAAAATCCTTTCGGTAAAATTAGTTCATCTGTTTTATAAATTCTTCCAGTCTGTCAAGTCCCTTTTTAATATTTTCCATGCTTGTGGCATAAGACCACCTCACAAAATCGTCATTTCCGAAGCCTGAGCAGGGAACAACAGCAACCTTTGCCTTTTCCAAGAAAAGCTCTGCAAAATCGTCAGATGTGTTTATAACCTTATCACCTATCTTCTTTCCCTTGATAAGAGATATATTCATCATTACATAAAAGGCTCCCTCGGGCTTTAAGCAGGAAACACCCTCTATTTCGTTCATGCGTGTAACCATGAAGTCACGTCTTTCACGAAAAGCCTTTTTCATTTCATAAACACTGTCCTTAGGACCTGTAAGTGCAGCAATTGTAGCAACCTGTGCAATTGAGTTTGGGTTTGAGGTATAGTGACTCTGCACGTTTGCCATAATTTTGGTAATCTCTGCGTTTGCCGCGGTATAACCGATTCTCCAGCCTGTCATGGCATAGGTTTTAGAAACACCATTTACAATGATTGTACGGTTTTTCATATCCTCGTCTATAGCTGCGATAGATGCCGGCGTATCAAAATCGTAAACCAGTTCTTCATATATTTCGTCAGAAATCACATATAAGTCGTGCTTTTTTATAACCTCTGCAATTTCCTTTAATTCCTCTTCCTTGTAAACCATGCCTGTCGGATTTGAAGGAGTATTCAATATAACCGCTTTTGTTTTGGGTGTAATTGCCGCTTCAAGTTCTTTCGCTGTAAACTTAAATCCGTTTGCTTCGGTAGTGGGAATAATAACAGGCACACCGTCCTGTATCAACACCATTTCCTTGTAGCTTACCCAATAAGGAGCTGAGAAAATCACTTCATCTCCGGGATTTACCAAAGCTCCTATGGCATTTAAAAGAGAATGCTTTGCACCATTTGATACCACAATATTTGAAGGCTCATAGCTGAGAGAATTATCTTCCATGAATTTCTTACAAATAGCCTTTTTAAGCTCTATCGTTCCTGATGCAGGAGTGTACTTTGTAACTCCGTCACGTATTGCCTTTATAGCTGCTTCCTTTATATGCTCGGGGGTATCGAAATCAGGCTCGCCTGCTCCGAATCCGACAACATCTTCGCCTGCACTTCTCATTGCCTTATACTTAGAGTCAATGAGTAACGTAGAAGACGGGCTGATTGATTTATATTTTCTGCTAAGTTCCATTTTGTTAACCTCCGATATTTATTCTAAAGATTTATTATAATACAGTTTTACATTTTTTGCAAGTATTTTACTCTAAATTCTGCCATAAAACCCTAAGAAAATTTTCTCCCGCTATCTTTTTCGCCACTTTTTCTCCGTATAAGTGACAAAGCATTGAAATAAGAGTGTATATATCGCCTGTTCCCCTTACGTCAGAGGGCAGGAAATCTATTCCGTCAAAATCCGTCCCTATGCCGATATTATCTTCTCCTCCCAAGGATAAAAATCCGTCAATATGTCTTATGACATCAGAGAGTAGTGCCTTTTCACCGGATAAAAACAATGGATAAAAATTAACGCCGACCACTCCACCCTTTTCTATCACTTTTTGAAACTGCTCTTTTTTTATATTTCTTTTATGGTCATGAACTTCTCTCAAATTACTGTGAGATAATATAACAGGTTTTTTAGCATAATCCACCACTTCATAAAAGCTTTTCTCCCCTATGTGGGAAAGGTCTATTGTAATTCCGAGATTCTCCATTTTCCTTATAGCTTTCCTGCCAAAATCCGTAAGCCCTTTATCGTAAGATGCCATACATCCTGACGCTATATTGTTTTCATAATTCCATGTAAGAGTTATAATCCTGACGCCCCTCTTATAAAGCTCATCTATCATTCCAAGAGAATCTATACACCCCGAGTCCTCAAGAGCCAGAAGTATTTTTTTAGGATTTTTATTTTCTAAATCCTCTTTCCTCATAACCTTATGAAAACCTTTTATTTTATGAAACAGGTTGATTTGTTCAGTAATTCTTTCAAGGCTTTTAGCTTCTCCGGGGAATGCCGCCATGACCCCAAGGTATTCTCCCTTGATTTCATTTTCATTAAAATGCGTGTCTTTTTTACCTTCTGCCCATTTTCCCAAAGTATCAGAATGAGCATCAATTACCATCATATTTTTTTATCCTCTTGGCCTTTGTCATGAATTTCTTTTTTCCTGCCAGAAAGTTGGCGAAATGCGAGCATACAAAAAAAGCAAAAATAAATATAAGTGCAGAAAACAGCTCATTGTCTAAAAACGCAAATGAAGTAAAGAAAATTATAAGTGGCAAAATGTAGGTTACAAGTGCAAGAAAAATAGTTTTATGTGATTCTATCAAAAGACTAACCTCTTCACCCACCATTAAATCATCTTCATTGAGTACCTTAACTTTTCTTATTTTTGACGTGTCGCACATGCCGCAGCTGGCACAGGAATCTGCACAGGAGCTTTCCTTCTTAACCATGGCAACGGCAAATTCTCCGTTTACTTCTAAAATTTCCCCTCTTTGAACCATATTAACACCTTCCAAAAAACTGCCGTTAAAAACGGCAGTTTCATTTTATAAAAAGTTTTCTAAGAGCATTTTTATGCCTAATATAACAAGGATTATTCCACCGATGGTTTCTGCCCATTTTTCTAAAAGCTTGCCCAAATGTTTTCCTGCCAAAGCTCCGACAAATGAACATATAAATGCAACTATACCTATAATTCCCGAAGATAAAATTATATGTCCCCCTCCGTGAGCCATGGAAAGACTTAATCCCACCGCAAGAGCATCTATACTTGTAGCTATTGCCTGAAGTGTCAAATCTGAAATTTTAAGCTTTTCAATTTTGCAAACTCCGTTTACGCATTTTTCTTCACGGGATTCTATAATCATCTTAATTCCGAGAAATGCCAATATACCAAAAGACAAGTAAGGTGCCATTATTCCCACGAAAGAAGCAACGCTCTCCCCAAATAAAAATCCTAAAAGGGGCATTATAAACTGAAATCCGCCAAAAAACACACCCATCAAAACAGCATGGCTGATTTTTAAGTTTTTAAGCTTTATTCCGTTGGTTACCGCCACCGCCATGGCATCCATGGCAAGAACTAATGCCACTATCAAAACTTCTGCAAAATTCATCATTTAAGTCCTTTCAGGTAGTTATATGCCGCATCAAACTGTCTGTCCACGGTATAATAAATTTCGTTATATTCTAAATTATTTAAAAATGCAATAAAATCAAAATTTACTATAGGCTCTGTCCCCATGTTGTTTGACGCCTTGAATAATCTTACTGCATCCATGGATTCTTCCGTAAATTCCTCATCAGCCTCGTCCATATAACCCAGTGCCGAAAGTCTCTGTTCTATGGCAAGAACGTTTTTCCCTTTACTTCCCACTTTTACTTCTTCATCGAAATTTATGGGCTCAAAGTTTTCTTCATTTATTTTCTTATATGAATTTTCTACGGCAAAATCAGGATTGATATGGTCTTTTGCTACATCCTGCTTTCCTGCCGTATAATATTTTGCTATTGTAACTTTTATAGCTCCTCCGTTAACCAAAGGCCTTGTGGTCTGCACCGTTCCTTTTCCGAAAGACTGCTCTCCAAAAAGAACGCCTACCTTGGTATCCTGAATTCCGCCTGATAAAAATTCAGCTCCGCTTGCTGTATTTCCGTTTATCAATACCGCCAACTTATATTTAGGGCTTTTATTTTTCGAATAAAATGTTTCAAGCTTAGAGGGGTCCTTATAGTCCACATATCCCACTACGCCTTCCGGAAGAAGCATATCGCATATATTTACTGTGGCATCTAAATATCCCCCTGAATTATCCCTTAAGTCGAAAACTATTTTTGTGATGCCCTCTTTGTCTATTTCAGAAAGTGCCTCTCTAAAAAAAACATCCGAATTCAATGTCAGGGTGTCAATCCTGAGATAGGCTGTTTCATTATCTATTTTCCTCCAGGTTACGGGGCTGATTTCAATATAGCCTCTTACTATATCAAAATATTTTATTTCACTTTCTCCGTAGCGTGAAATACCGATTTTTACGGTAGTTCCGGCATCGCCCTTTATATATGTAACCGCCTGGTCAAGCGTAAGACCTTTTAAATTCACACCGTTTGCAGAAACCAGGGTGTCATATTTTTTTATCCCTGCTTTCTCTGCCGGAGAATGAGGAATAACCTCTATTATTTCCGCACCGTTTTTACCCATTACACAGCTTACGCCTATACCACATAACGACGCATTTACAGTCCCTTCAAATTCTGCATATTCTTCCTTCGTAAAATATGTACTGTAATCGTCCATACCCTTGAACATTTCCTTAATTACATTATCGATATTGGTATCTCCGGTCTTTAACATATATTCCAGTGCTCTGTTTTTCATCTGCACCGAAGTGATACCGAATTTATATACCTGTTCTGTGTAAAGAGAAATTTCATTTACCAGACGAAATCCGTCTATTTTGACTTCTTCCGTTGCATTTACCGGAATAAGAACGGAAAAAGAGAGAATTAAAACTAATATTAAAGAGTATATTTTCCTGCGCATTTTTATCCTCCACTTCTTTTGAAACCTTATTTAATTATACCATTATATGTTTTTTCCGTCAACTTAATTAAAAGGCATTTTCTATAAGGTTTACTTCTTTTACTTTAAGCTTTCCCTTTTCATTTACCTCTCCAATCATCTCTACCACATCAAAACGGCAAAGTCCCGTATATTCATACCTTTGCATATACATAGATGCCGCTTTTTTAAGATGCTCCCTCTTGAAATAATTCACATATTCCGAGGGTCTTCCGAAATCATCACTTTTTCTTAATTTCACCTCAACGAAAACCAGATAGTCTCCATCTTTTGCCACAATGTCAATTTCGCCGCCCCTTATAGTAAAATTTCTTTCAAGTATTTTGTATTTTCTCTTTTTTAATAACTTTACGGCGTAGTCTTCGCCAATATTACCAATTCTTCTCATTTTAATATATTTTTAAGAAAGGAAAGTCTGTGAATGGGGCAAGGTCCGAATTGTCTTATAAGCTCGCTGTGGCGCGCCGTTCCGTATCCTTTATGGGCAGAAAATTCATATTCGGGATATTTTTCTGCCATTTCTTCCATATATCTGTCTCTTTCTACCTTTGCAAGGATTGATGCCGCCGCAATTGACATAGATAAAGAATCCCCTTTTATAACAGGCTCATGCATAAGCTCAAGTTCCCTTATCCTCTGATTTCCGTCAACCATTATAAATTCAGGCTTTACGGAAAGCCCCTCTATGGCTCTTCTCATAGCAAGGAATGTGGCATTTAATATATCAAGCTTTTCAATTTCTTCCACGGTTGCAACGCCGAGTGAATAGCTTAATGCCTTTTCCTTTATGGTATCGAAAAGCATATCTCTCTTTTTCGGAGATATTTTTTTCGAATCATTAAGTCCCTCTATTATGGTTCCTCTTTCAAGGATTACTGCCGCAGCATACACATCACCTGCCAGAGGGCCTCTTCCTGCTTCATCAACTCCGGCTATTATGCTATAACCTTTTTTATAAAATTCTTCTTCAAATTCAACCATTGAAGAAAGTCTTTCCATTTCTTTCTCTTTCATAATTTATCCCTCTGCTTTACGGAAGTTCAAGGGTTACTTTCCCCAATAGTCCGCCCCTGAACTCGTCCAAAATGACATTTGCCGCTCTTTCTGTATTTATCTCTCCGCCCGATACTACAAAGCCTCTTTTTCTTCCTATAAATTCAGTAATTTCATAGCCCTTAAGGTCAGAAAAATCCTGAATCTTATATCTTTTTTCGAGATTTTCGGGATAGTTATCTCTCATAAACTCAAGAAAATAATGACAAAGCTCCTCCGTATCCAAAATGTCGTCTTTTATTGCACCGGTATATGCAAGACGCTTTGCAACCTCTTCGTCTTCAAACTTAGGCCAGAGCACTCCCGGTGTATCCAAAAGTTCAAAGCCCTCGGCAATTCTCACCCACTGCTTCTGCCTTGTAACTCCCGGCCTGTCCGCCACCTCGGTTACTGCCTTTTTGGTAAAGCGGTTTATGAATGATGATTTTCCCACGTTAGGAACGCCCACTATCATGAGTTTGACAGAACGGTTTTTAATTCCTTTCGCTAAATCCCTTTCGGTTTTCTCTTTCATCATTTCTTTAATTTTCGGATAAATTTTGTTCATCCCATCTCCACTTGATGCACTTATGAAAAGTGCGTTTTCCCCGAAATGCTCCTGCCATTTTTTATTCGCTTCAGGATCAGCCATATCCGCTTTGTTAAGAAGAGTCAGAATTTTCTTTCCCTCGCAAAGCTTTGCAATTTCGGGATTTTTACTGGATAGTGGGATTCTTGCATCCAAAAGCTCCAAAACCACGTCCACAAATTTTAAGTTTTCAGTTATAAGACGTCTGGTCTTTGCCATATGCCCGGGGAACCACTGTATATTCATAATTCACATCCTTTGGAAATTGTTCCTGAAAATGTAAAACGGATTGTCAAAAACAATCCGTCACTACATCCATATTACTGCGCGTTTGATGCTACGATTTTCTCTTTAACCTTTGCAGCCTTACCAACTCTATCTCTTAAGTAGTAGAGTTTAGCTCTGCGAACCTTACCGGTTCTTACAACTTCGATACGGTCAATGTTGGGTGAATTTACGGGAATTACTCTTTCAACGCCTACACCGTAAGAAATTTTTCTGATTGTAAAGGTTTCGTTGATGCCACCGTGCTTCTTAGCAATTACAGTACCGTCGAACATCTGAACTCTCTCTTTTTCGCCTTCCTTAATCTTAAGGTAAACTTTAAGAGTGTCACCTACTTTAATTTCGGGTAAATCAGTTCTAATCTGTTCTGCTGTAATAGACTTCATAAGCTGATCCATGAATGTAGCCTCCCTTCTTACTAAGCGTTCGTATAAATCCTGTTTACAGAGGACCGCTCGAATTCTATAGTATTATATCACACTATTTTTTATTTTGCAAGCATTTTTTTACAAATTCTTTATCTTTTTCCGAAAGATTGGCTTCCCTTAACATTTCAGGGCGTTTAAACGCCGTTATCTCAAGGGATTTTTCGTGCCTCCATGCCTCAATATTCGCATGATGACCCGACAGAAGTATTTCGGGAATTTCTCTTCCGTGCCACACAGGAGGACGGGTGTACTGGGGATATTCCAAAAGTCCGTCAAAGTGAGATTCGTGGGAAAAAGTATCTTCGGAGTCAAGTACCCCGGGAATCATCCTGGCCGTTGCATCAATTACTGCCATTGCCGCAATTTCTCCTCCGGTTAAAACATAGTCTCCTATAGAAATTTCCTCGTCAACAATTTCATCCAGCACTCTCTGGTCAACGCCCTCGTAGTGTCCGCAAAGCAAAATCAAATGCTTATGCTCCTTAAGTTCAATAGCTTTTTTCTGATTAAATGTGGCTCCCTGAGGTGACATGTAAATAACGTAAGGTTTATCTTCGCTTTTTTCCTTAAGATGCTCATAAGCCGAATATATGGGCATAGGCTGCATAACCAGACCGCCCCCTGCCCCATAAGGATAATCATCTACCCTTTTATGCTTATCTTCGGAAAAGTCCCTTATATTGACAAATTCAAGAGAAATGAGTCCTTTATCAACAGCTCTCTTGATGATACTTACTCCAAAGACCGATTCAAACATTTCAGGAAAAAGGGTAAGGACATCAATCTTCATCCAAAAGCCCCTCCATTACATGAATAGTTATTCCCTTTTTAATATCAACATCTTTCACCACGTCGTCTATATAAGGAATATAGGCGTTTTTCATACCCTTTCTCTTAACTTCAAACACATCGTTGCTTCCTGTGGGAAAAACGTCTGTTACATTACCTATTTCTTCTCCCTCTTCGGTAAAAACAGGAAGACCTATTATATCCACGATATAAAATTTACCCTCAGGAAGACTTGCTTCGTCCCTTGATACATAAATTTTACTTCCCACCAGTTTTTCAGCGTCGGTCATATTATCTATCCCTGAAAGCTTTAATAAAACCGAGCCTTTATGAACCCTTACTCCTTCAATTTTAAATTCCTTATCGGAGGGTTCGAGCCTTATATTTTCTATATCAAAAAAGAATTCCGGAGAATCTGTGTGGCAAATGGCCTTTACTTCTCCCCTTATTCCGTGAGTATTAACTATTTCTGCAGCGAGTAATTCTTTTTCCATAAGTTTTCTCCTTAAAATTCTCTCTACTTAAATCTAAGTAAAACGGCGGCATAAGGTTATGCCGCCGCTTTAATGATTTACTTTAGTCAACGATGTCCACGCTGACCTTTTTGTTCTCCTTGAAAGATGCAGCTTTCATAAGAGCTCTTATAGCCTTTGCTATTCTTCCGCCCTTACCGATTATTCTGCCCATATCGCTCGGATCTACATAAACTTCAAAAACAACTTCATCTCCGTTGTCTTTTTCTTCGATACGAACGTTTTCAGGATTATTGACCAGCGAATTTATGACATACAAAAGTAATTCTTTCATTTACAACGCTCTCCTTATCAGTCAACAATCTTTGCTCTCTTAAGAAGACTCTTTACGCTTTCTGTGGGCTGTGCACCCTTAGCAATCCAAGCGGTAGCCTTTTCTGCATCAATTTTGATTTCAGAAGGATTTACCATAGGATTATAAGTACCGATTTCCTCTATAAATCTGCCGTCACGGGGAAATCTGGAGTCAGCTACAACAACACGGTAGAAAGGATTCTTCTTAGCACCCATTCTTCTAAGTCTCATTTTTACTGCCATTTTTTTCACCTCCGTATAAAATTTATCTATGTCAAAAAATTTGTTATAAACCAAATTTTTTTCCAAACCGTTTCATGAATTTTCCGTTTTTCATTTGCTTCATCATTTTCTGCATATTTTCAAAATTATTAAGAAGCACATTTACGTCACGGACTTCAGTTCCGCTTCCCTTTGCAATTCTTTTTCTTCTGGAAGCATTTATGATCTGGGGGTTTTCCCTCTCTTTTTTTGTCATGGATTTTATAATTGCCGCCGTTCTGTCTATCTGCTTTTCGTCAACATTTACACCCTTTAAAGCGCCGGCATTCATACCAGGAAGCATACCGAGGATATTTTCCATAGGACCCATGTTCTTCATCTGTTCCATCTGGTCAAGAAAATCATTTAGGTCAAAGGTGGACTCTTTAAGTTTTTTCTCAAGTTCCTCTGCTTTTTTAATATCAAAAGCTTCCTGAGCCTTGTCAATTAAAGTTAAAACGTCACCCATTCCAAGTATTCTTGATGCCATTCTGTCAGGATGAAAAGCCTCTAAATCATCCATCTTTTCGCCTGATGCCGCAAATTTTATGGGTTTTCCGGTAACTGCCCTTACGGAGATTGCCGCACCGCCTCTTGTATCGGAATCAAGCTTTGATAAGATAACACCGGTAACAGAAAGCCTTTCATTAAAACTTTCTGCCACGTTAACGGCATCCTGACCCGTCATAGCATCAATTACCAGAAGAATTTCTTCAGGATTTACTTCTTCTTTTATTAAAACAAGCTCTTCCATGAGTTCATCATCCACATGAAGTCGGCCCGCCGTATCTATTATAACCGTATCATATAATGACACATCGCATTTTTTAACAGCTTCTTTTGCAATTTCAATAGGATTTTTAGACTCTGGCATGGAGAAAAATCCTGCTCCTACCTGTTCTGCTACAATTTCGAGCTGCTTTATAGCCGCAGGTCTTTGCACATCGCATGCCACCAAAAGAGGTTTTTTACCTTGCTTTTTTAAATATTTTGCAAGCTTTCCTGTGGTGGTAGTCTTACCTGCACCCTGAAGACCTGTCATCATAATAACCGTAGGCAGCTTGGAAGAAACCGAAAGCTTTTCGTTTTCTCCTCCCATTAAAGCCGTAAGCTCTTCCCTTACGATTTTTATAATCTGCTGACCTGGTGTGAGGCTTTCCATAACCTCAGCACCCATTGCCTTTTCTTTAACTGAATTTTCAAAGTTTTTTACAACCTTAAAGTTTACGTCCGCTTCCAAGAGAGCCATTTTAATCTCTCGCATAGCCTCTTTTATATCCTTTTCGGATACTTTTCCGTGACTTTTAAGCTTTTTGAAGGTTGCCTGAAGCTTTTCGCCCAAACTTTCAAACGCCATTTTTATTCTCCGATTTCTGACAAAGATAAAATTTCTTCCTTTGCCCCGTTAGATTTTATTAGTTCATTTATCTTTTTTAAGCGGGATTCCAAGTTTTCAATCCTTGAACCCAGATTAAGCTTTTCTTCAGTTTCAATTAAAATTTTCTCGCCTTTTACCAGAGCATCTCTCACAGCCTGCCGGGTTACTCCGGTATTTTCTGCAATTTCGGACAAGGACAAATCCTCATTAAAGTAAAATTCCATTGTCTCTGCCTGCTTTTCCGTCAAAAGAGGTCTGTACAAATCCAGAAGTATTGAAAGTTCTACCTTTTTTTCCATTTTCTACACCCTTTTTAGTTGTAAAGCACTTTTACTTTACAGAGTATAACAGATAAAATACTTTTTGTCAATAGTTTTTCTAAAAAAATTGCACTCTCAAGCGAGAGTGCAATTTTTTTTTAGAATAATCCTGTTATTTTTCCGTTTTCATCCACATCAATTTTTTCAGCCGCAGGAACTTTGGGAAGTCCGGGCATTGTCATGATGTCACCTGTAAGTACAACAATAAAACCTGCTCCTGCGGAAACCTTTACATTTTTAATTGTAACGGTAAAATCTTTGGGTGCGCCAAGCTTTGAGGGATCATCAGAAAAGCTGTACTGCGTTTTTGCAATACAAACGGGAAGATTTGAAAATCCAAGGTCAGTAAGCTGCGCTATCTGCTTTTTAGCGACCGGAGTTACGGAAATTCCCTTTCCTCCGTAAACCTTTTTAACAATAGCTTCTATCTTTTCTTCAATACTTGAGTCAAGGTCGTAGCTAAAGGTAAAGTCTCCCTTTTCTTCTTCGCAAAGACGGATAACCTCTTTAGCCAAAGCTTCGCCTCCCTTTCCTCCCTCTGCCCATACAGTAGAAAGAACTGTGTTAACAGAAAGTTCCTTGCACTTTCCTATGATAAAGTCAATTTCCTTATCGGTATCTTTAGGGAAGCGGTTTACTGCCACAACACAGGGAAGTTTATACACGTTCTTTATGTTGGATACGTGGCGGAGCAGATTGGGAATTCCCTTTTCAAGAGCTTCGATATTTTCATTTGAAAGCTCGTCCTTCTTTAAACCGCCGTGCATTTTAAGGGCACGGACTGTTGCCACAATAACCACAGCATCCGGAACTAATCCAGCCATACGGCATTTTATATCCAAAAATTTCTCTGCTCCTAAATCTGCACCAAAGCCTGCCTCGGTAATGGTATAATCCCCCATTTTAAGAGCAACCTTTGTTGCCATAATGCTGTTACAGCCATGGGCAATGTTTGCAAAAGGTCCGCCGTGAACAAAAGCCGGTGTTCCCTCCAATGTCTGTACTAAATTGGGCTTTATGGCATCTTTCAAAAGAGCAGTCATAGCTCCCTGTGCCTTTAAGTCCCCTGCTGTAACAGGTTTATCCTCGTAGGTATAACCAACGATAATTTTAGAAAGTCTTTCTTTTAAATCCTTTATTGAATTTGAAAGGCATAAAACCGCCATGATTTCACTGGCAACGGTAATATCAAAACCGTCTTCACGGACAACGCCGTTTGCTTTACCTCCCATACCGTCAACAATGAAGCGGAGCTGACGGTCGTTCATGTCAACACAGCGCTTCCATGTTATTCTTCTGGGGTCAATTCCCAAGGAATTTCCCTGCTGGATGTGGTTATCAAGCATTGCCGCAAGCAGGTTATTTGCCGCTCCGATTGCATGAAAGTCCCCTGTAAAATGAAGATTTATATCCTCCATGGGCACAACCTGGGCATATCCTCCTCCTGCCGCACCGCCTTTAACACCGAATACAGGACCCAGTGAAGGTTCGCGGAGTGCCACGGTTACATCCTTTCCCAATCTTTTAAGTCCGTCCGCAAGACCGATTGTGGTTGTTGTCTTGCCTTCTCCGGCAGGAGTGGGTGTAATCGCCGTAACTAAGATGAGCCTTCCGTTCTCTTTGTCCGATTCATCTATCAAAGCCGGGTCGATTTTTGCCTTATATCTTCCGTAAGTTTCGATATACTTATCGTCCACATGAGCCATATTTGCAATTTCCAAGATGTTTTTCATTTCACAGCTTTGTGCTATTTCAATATCAGACTTATATCCCATGAAAAAACCTCCTTATCTGAAGTAGCGTGCCGCTGCTTCAAACATTTTTATATCATAGTTTCCGTAAACGTTCTTATAAAGGCCCTTTCCTATTCTTTCAGAGTGACCCATTTTACCGAATACTCTTCCGTCAGGAGAGGTTATGCCCTCTATGGCATAAGCTGAGTTATTGGGATTATAACGGATATCATCAGTTGCAAAGCCGTCTAAATCAACATACTGAGTTGCAATCTGTCCGTTATCGGCAAGACTCTTTATAAGTTCATCGGAAGCTAAGAATCTTCCCTCACCGTGAGAAATAGGCACATTGTAAATTTCTCCCACATTTGTAAGTGAAAGCCAGGGAGATTTGTTTGATGCAATCTTAGTCCTTACAATCTTAGACTGGTGGCGTGAAATTGTATTGAATGTTAAAGTGGGGCAATTTTCATCTGTGTCAATAATCTTTCCGTAAGGAACCAAACCAAGCTTGATAAGAGCCTGGAAACCGTTACAGATACCTGCCATAAGACCGTCTCTTTTCTCCAAAAGTTCAGTTACGCTTGCTTTTACATCTGCGTTTCTGAAAAATGCAGTAATGAATTTACCGCTTCCGTCAGGCTCGTCGCCTCCGGAAAATCCACCCGGGATAAAGATAATCTGAGACTCTTTTACCTTTTTAGCAAAGTATTCTGTACTTCTCTTTATGCCATCGGCAGTAAGGTTATTTATTACAACAATTTCAGGATCAATTTCAGCATCATAAAGAACCTTGGCTGTATCATATTCACAGTTTGTTCCGGGGAATGCGGGAATGAGAGCCTTTGGTTTTGCACACTTAAATGCTGTTGTATATCGCTCTTTTGCATCAAAGCAGAAGTTTTCAATCTTCTTTCCTTCAGAAGGAATGTTGCAGGAGAATACACTTTCCAATTTATCTTCGTAAAGAGAAAGTATTTCATCCGCACTTACACTCTCATTTTCATAGGTAAACTTTCCGTCATCTGTTACGAAGCCGATTGTTTCATCCATGTATGAATCATCATTTACTTCTATTACAAAAGAAGCATAGCTATATCCGAAAATGTCAGAGACAGAAAGCTTATCCGTAAACTTAAAGCCAAAGCCGTTACCGAATGCCATTTTCATTACAGCTTCTGCAACACCGCCCATGCCGGGTGTATAGATAGCAACAGCCTTTTTATCCCTTACAAGCTTTGTTACCTTATTAAACAATTCAAGCAATGACTCGGTTTCAGGGAGATTGTTCTTATCTTTCTTTGCTTTAAGTAAGATAACTCTGTTTCCCGCCTTCTTAAATTCAGGAGAAACGATAGACTCTGTCTTTTCAGTAGTCACCGCAAAGGAAACAAGTGTAGGCGGAACATCCAAATTTTCAAAGCTTCCGCTCATGGAGTCCTTTCCGCCGATAGCACCGATTGAAAGCTCTTTTTGTGCCTTAAATGCACCCAAGAGTGCCGCTAAAGGCTGTCCCCAACGTGACTTATCCTTACCCAAGCGACAGAAATATTCCTGGAATGTAAGATAAACGTCTTTAAATTCAGCACCCGCTGCAATTAACTTACAAACTGATTCAACCACTGCAAGATAAGCGCCGTGATAGGGGCTCTTTTCTGTAATAAAGGGGTTGTATCCAAATGCCATAAGAGAGCAATCGTCGGTATGATGCTTTTCTACCGATATCTTCTGCACCATAGCCTGTGCGGGAGTTAACTGATTTTTACCGCCGAAGGGCATTAAAACCGTACCTGCGCCGATGGTGGAGTCAAATCTTTCAGAAAGACCTCTCTTTGAGCAGGTGTTAAGGTCTAATGCTGTTGCCTTTAAGTTTTCACTAAAATTACCTTCTACTTTTTTATCCTCGTAAATTCCCTTTTCGCAAGCTGCATCTATGTGTTTTTCTGCACCGTTGGAGTTTAAGAATTCTCTCTTTATATCGCAGATTTTCTTGCCGTTCCATATCATTGTAAGACGGTTGTCATCGGTAACATCCGCTACCTTGACAGCCTGAAGATTTTCACTTTCTGCCAGCTTTAAGAAGCCTTCCACGTCCTTAGCTTCAACAACAACTGCCATTCTCTCCTGAGATTCGCTTATGGCAAGCTCTGTTCCGTCAAGTCCCTCGTACTTTTTGGGAACTGCATTAAGGTCGATTAAAAGACCGTCTGAAAGTTCGCCGATAGCGACGGAAACACCGCCTGCACCAAAGTCGTTACAACGCTTAATCATACGGCTTGCTTCGGGATTTCTGAAAAGTCTCTGAAGCTTTCGCTCTTCGGGAGCGTTACCTTTCTGTACTTCTGCTCCGCAAGTTTCCAGAGATTCAACGGTGTGAGATTTCGAAGAACCTGTTGCACCTCCACAACCGTCTCTGCCAGTAGAACCACCAAGTAAAATTACAACGTCGCCTGCAAGAGGTCTTTCACGACGCACGTTACATTCGGGAGCTGCCGCAATAACTGCACCTATTTCCATTCTCTTAGCTGCATAGCCGTCATGATAAATTTCATCAACTATGCCTGTTGCAAGACCAATCTGATTTCCGTAAGAAGAATAGCCTGCTGCCGCAGTGGTAACAATCTTTCTCTGGGGAAGCTTGCCCTTTATGGTATCATCTAAGCTCTTCAAGGGGTCTGCTGCACCTGTTACACGCATAGCGCCGTATACATAGCTTCTGCCCGATAACGGGTCTCTTATAGCTCCGCCTATACAGGTTGCCGCACCGCCGAAAGGCTCAATTTCCGTGGGATGATTGTGTGTTTCGTTTTTGAAAAGTAAAAGCCAGGGTTCTTTTTTGCCCTCAATCTCCACATCTATTTTTACTGTGCAGGCATTTATCTCTTCAGATTCGTCAAGCTTATCGAGTTTACCCTCTTTCTTTAGGTAACGTACAGCAAGAGTTGCTATATCCATAAGGCAGATGGGTTTTGTTCTTGAAAGTGCTTTTCTTGTTTCTATATACTCCTCGTATGCTTCCTTTAAAAAGTCATCATGGAATTCCACATTGTCAATGATTGTACCGAAAGTGGTGTGACGGCAATGGTCAGACCAGTAGGTATCTATCATTCTTATTTCTGTAATAGTGGGGTTTCTCTTTTCCGAAATAAAATACTTTTGGCAGAATTTTATATCGTCAATATCCATAGCAAGGCCGTAGTCCTTTATGAAAGCTGTAAGTCCCGCTTCATCAAGGTCAGTAAAGCCTTCTAAAACCTTAACTTCGGAGGGAATTTCAAATTCTGTCTTTAATGTTTCGTATGTATCAAGTGTTGCTTCTCTGGATTCCACAGGGTTTATAACATACTTCTTAATCTTCTGGATATCTTCATCACTGATGTCTCCTGAAAGAGCATAAACCTTTGCAGTGCGAACCAGGGGTCTTTCCTTACAGGAAATAATCTGTATGCACTGAGCCGCAGAATCTGCTCTCTGGTCAAACTGACCGGGAAGAAATTCAACCGCAAAAACTTTGTACCCCGTAAGGTCCAACTCTTCCGATACATCATCTAACTGAGGTTCGGAAAAAACCGTATTTTTTACATAAGCAAAAAGCTCTTTATCAATATTTTCCACATCGTAACGGTTGATTACCCTTACATCAGTGAGATTTTTTATTCCAAGGAAAGTTTTTACATCGGAAAGAAGCGCCTTGGCCTCATGTGCCAGATGCTTTTTCTTTTCTACATAAACTCTCTCTACCATTATTTTACCTCCGTAGCTCTTAAGGCTCTTTGTCCTATATCGTGTCTGTAATAAGCATTGTCAAAGTTTATTTTTTCAACCAACTCATAAGCCTTGTCAATGGCTTCTCTCAATGTTTCGCCTGTTTCGGTAGCTCCCAAAACTCGTCCTCCGTTTGTTAAAAGGGCTCCGTCCTTTAAAATGGCTCCTGCCACATAAACCTTGTCTTTTTCACTTTCGGGAATTTCTATTTCAAAGCCCTTTTCGTAGTGTTCGGGATAGCCTTTTGACGCCATAACAACACAGCAGGCACTTTCATTTTTGAATAAAACTTCTGTCTCAGAAAGTCTTTCCTCGGTTACTGCTTTCATTATTTCAAAAAGGTCAGACTCCAATAAAGGCAGTACAACCTGAGTTTCGGGATCTCCGAATCTGCAGTTATATTCTATTACCTTGGGCCCTTTTGCCGTGAGCATAAGACCAAAGTAAAGACAGCCTTTAAATGTTCTTCCCTCTTTTTTCATAGCCTCCATTGTAGGAATGAAAATGGTATCCATACAAATCTTTGCAATATCTTCGGTATAGTAGGGATTGGGAGCTATCGTTCCCATGCCGCCGGTGTTAAGACCGGTATCAAAGTCCCCTGCTCTCTTGTGGTCCATGGAAGATACCATGGGCTTTACCACCTTGCCGTCGGTAAACGCCAGAACGGAAACTTCGGGACCTTCTAAAAATTCTTCAATTACTATTTTATCACCGCTTTTGCCGAAAACCTTGTCTTCCATCATGGACTTGACGGCAGCTTTTGCTTCCTCCCTGGTATTTGCAATTATAACACCTTTGCCAAGAGCAAGACCGTCAGCCTTGATAACCGTAGGAATGGGTGCTTTTTTAAGATATTCCAAAGCATCTTCCATGTTATCAAAAACTTCATATTCCGCGGTAGGAATTGAATATTTTTTCATTAAATCCTTAGAGAAAACCTTGCTTCCCTCAATTATTGCCGCCTTGGCATCGGGACCGAAACAGGGAATTCCTGCTTCGGTAAGAGCGTCAACCGCTCCCAAAACCAACGGGTCATCAGGAGCAACTACCGCATAGTCTATTTTTTCATTTTTTGCAAACTCAACTATTTTGTCTATTTCCTTGGCTCCGATATCAACGCACTTGGCATCCTTTGCGATACCGCCGTTTCCGGGAAGTGCGTAAATTTCTGTTACCTCTTTATTTTCTTTAAGCTTTTTAATGATGGCATGCTCTCTGCCGCCACCGCCTACAACCATTAACTTCATACTTTACTCTCCTTATCAGTGATGGAAAAGTCTCATTCCTGTAAATGCCATTACCATATCATACTTATTGGCAGTAGCGATAACTACATCGTCACGGATGGAACCGCCGGGCTCTGCAATATACTTAACACCGCTTCTTTTTGCCCTTTCAATGTTGTCGTCGAAGGGGAAGAATGCATCAGAGCCTAAAGCCACATTATCTATGGTGGATAAATATGCTTTTATCTCATCATCAGTAAGGGGCTCGGGACGGGAAGTAAAGTATTTCTGCCAGTTACCCTCTGCACATACATCTTCTTCGTTTCTGTTTATATATCCGTCTATTACATTGTCACGGTCTGCTCTTCCCAAATCATCACGGAAAGGAAGATTCAATACCTTATCGTACTGACGCATATGCCATGTATCAGCCTTTGAGCCTGCAAGACGTGTGCAGTGAATTCTTGACTGCTGTCCTGCACCTACACCGATAGCCTGTCCGCCGTAAGCATAGCAAACGGAGTTGGACTGAGTATATTTTAATGTAATTAACGCAATTATAAGGTCACGTCTTGCATCGTCGGGAAGATTTTTATTTTCTGTAACGAGATTGTCCAAAAGCCCATTATCAATCTTAAAGTTATTTCTTCCCTGTCTGAATGTTATTCCGTAAACCTGCTTGCATTCAATTTCCGCAGGAACATAATTAGGGTCAATTTTAACAATGTTATAGTTTCCGTTTCTCTTGGACTTGAGAATTTCGAGAGCCTCAGGCGTAAAACCGGGGGCAATTACACCGTCGGATATTTCCCTTTTTATCAACTTTGCGGTAACTTCATCACATTCATCAGAGAGTGCAACCCAGTCACCGAAAGAGCACATTCTGTCTGTTCCTCTTGCTCTTGCATAAGCGCATGCAAGGGGTGAAGAATCCAAATCTTCAATATCGTCAACAAAGCAAGCTTTCTTAAGCTTATCGGGCAGAATTTCTCCAACTGCCGCAGATGTGGGAGAAACGTGCTTGAAGCTGGTTGCTGCAGGAAGACCTAAAGCTTCCTTTAATTCTTTTACAAGCTGATAGCTGTTAAAGGCGTCAAGGAAGTTTATATATCCGGGTCTTCCGGATAAAATTTCAATAGGAAGCTCGCTTCCGTCCTCCATATATATTTTTGAAGGTTTCTGGTTGGGGTTACATCCGTATTTAAGTTCAAACTCTTTCATATTTTTATCCTCACTTATTCTTATTGGTTATAATTTCTTCCGCTTTTCCGGTTTCTAAATCAACGCTTCTTACAAAAAGAGAAACCTTGTTATCTTCATTTAAGCTTTTCCAGATTAAATCTGAAAGTTCCTTTGCACTGTCCGGCAGAGAAACCTCCTCAGGCTCCCCATAAAACGAAGGAATGGGATTTCCGTCACACTTATAGGTATGAATGAAGTGACCTATACCCTTTTCAGGTGTGTAGTTATAGAAAAATCTGCTGCAAGCCTCTCCTCTACCGTTGGCACTTTTTAAGATAGACATTTTATATGTAAATGTCTTTCCTTCAACGTCATAATCCAAAATTCCTGAAATTCTGGGGGTGAAATTAGGAGCATCAGGCTCAAACTCTCTTGTCATAAGAGCATCTTCAAAGGTTTTATTTTCATTTATAAAGTCAAAAACCGTATTGGTCTGATCCCCGTTTGTGATAATATCAATATTTCCGTCCTTTGCTTCAAGGTACGGATTATATATAATCAAGCTGGGGTCTGAAAGCTTTGATTCATCAAAAGCCTTTGTCCTCATACCTCCGTCGAAACGTTCAAAAATTCTGTTACGACTGTTTTCACTTCTGCCCATGATAAAATATGCTATCATGGCCTTTTTTCCGTCAGCGGAAGTACCTATCACAATACCTCTTCCGGGATAGGTGTTTTCCGATAAAAGTTTTGATAAATCAAATAATGACATTTTTATACCTCCTGCTTAAGCTCTCTTGCTACTTTTTCCACGGAAAGGGGTAGAATTTTCCATTCTGCCTCTTCCATAACTCTCTTTTGTAAAACTTCGGGGGTATCCCCTTCTTTTACTTCAACTGCCTTCTGCATAATGATTTTTCCGCCGTCGGGAATTTCATTTACAAAATGAACTGTCGCTCCTGTTACCTTGACACCCTTTTTTAAGGCTGCCTCATGTACTAAAAGTCCGTAAAATCCCTCTCCGCAAAAGGACGGAATGAGCGACGGGTGAACATTTATGATTCTTTCAGGATAGGAAGATGTGAACTTTTCACTTAAAATTACCATAAATCCCGCAAGAACAATCAAGTCAATTTTGTTTTCCGAAAGCTTATCCATGATTTCTTTTTCAAACAGTTCCTTGCTTTCGAAATCCTTTCTCAAAACCACTTCGGTTTTAATATCTGCTTTTTTCGCGCGCTCCAATGCAAAGGCATCAGCCTTGTTTGATATAACAAGTGAGATTTCTCCGCTTTTTATAATTCCGCTTTTCTGGGCATCTATAAGCGCCTGTAAATTGGTTCCGCCACCGGACACCAAAACCGCAATTCTCTTTTTCATAACTGCTCCATTACATTATAATTTTATCTTCGGACTTTATAATTTCACCGATTGTATAAGCTTCAATTCCCTGCTCTTTAAGGATTGAAAGTGCTTTTTTCTCCTGACACTTGGGAACAACAACACTCATTCCCACTCCCATGTTGAAGGTGTTATACATATCATGCTCTGAAATATTTCCTTTTTCCTGTAAAAGGCGGAAAATAGGAAGAACCTTTACCTTACTCTTGTCAATTTTCGCACCAAAGCCGTCAGGAATACTTCTCGGGATATTCTCATAAAATCCACCGCCGGTAATATGAGAAATAGCTCTTACCTTAACTTCTTCCAAAAGTGCTAAAATAGGCTTCACATAAATTTTGGTGGGAGTTAAAAGTGTTTCCCCAAGGCTTTTGCCTGAAAGTTCAGCCACGGGTGCTTTAAGGTCAACGTTTTCTACGTCGAAAACCTTTCTCACCAGAGAAAATCCGTTGGAGTGAACACCGCTTGAGGGAAGCGCAATAACCACATCCCCCTCTTCCATAGTCTTGTTATCTATGATTTTATCCTTATCCACAACGCCTGTTGAATATCCTGCCAGGTCGTATTCGTCAATGGGATAAAATCCGGGCATTTCTGCAGTTTCTCCACCGATTAATGCCGCACCAGACTGAACACAGCCCTCTGCAACGCCTTTAACTATATCTGCAATCTTTTCAGGAACATTCTTGCCGCAGGCAATGTAGTCCAAGAAGAACAAGGGCTTTGCTCCTGCACAGATAATATCGTTTACACACATGGCTACGCAGTCAATACCAACAGTATCATGCTTGTCCATTAAAAATGCAATTTTTAATTTTGTTCCTACACCGTCGGTTCCGCTTACAAGTACGGGCTTGTTAATTCCTGTTAAATCAAGCTCAAAAAGACCACCGAAACCGCCCACATCAGAGCAAACCCCCTTAGTAAGAGTTTTTGCAATGTGGCTTTTCATAAGTTCTACCGCCTTGTAACCTGCGGTAATATCAACACCTGCTGCAGCATAGCTGTCAGATTTAGATTTCAAATTCATTTTTATTACTCCTTTCCGTTCCAACAATAAGTACATAATTTACAAGGCTCTATCCCTATTGCCTTTATAAGTCCTTCCATGGACTGAAATTCAAGGGATGCAAAATGGAATTTTTCGCATATAGCCTTTCTTAAGGCTTTTCCTCTTTCAGTGTTAAAATCGCTGTATTCTTCTATATGCTTTTCTCCCTCTTCGCCCTCAAGCTCCATGATAATACGTCTTGCTATAAGTTCCATATCTCCTGTGCCTCTTGAGAAGTTCAAATATTTACATCCGTACATAATGGGGGGGCAGGCCGAACGCATATGCACTTCTTTCGCCCCGTTTTCATATAAGAACTCTACCGTCTCTTTAAGCTGTGTACCTCTTACAATTGAGTCGTCCACAAACATTAAGCTCTTTCCCTCAATCAGTTCGTGTACGGGAATCTGCTTCATCTTTGCTATTTTGTTTCTGTCCTGCTGCTTTGCAGGAGTGAAGCTTCGGGGCCATGTGGGAGTGTACTTTATAAAAGGTCTAGCAAAGGGAATTTCGCTTTTATTTGCATATCCAATGGCGTGAGGAGTTCCCGAATCAGGAATTCCCCCTACATAGTCAACACCCACTGCATTTTTTAATACCTCGTCATTTTCAGCCATTATTTCGCCGTTTTTATATCTCATGGCTTCAACATTTACACCCTCGTAGGTTGATGTGGGATAACCGTAATAGCTCCATAAAAACGAGCATATTTTCATTTCTTTTTGGGGAGGTGATAAAACCTTTACTCCCTCAGGGGAAAGTTCCACAATTTCACCGGGACCAAGCTCTCTTTCATCCTGATAGCCCAGTTTTTTATAGGCAAAGGCTTCAAATGACGCACAGTATCCGTCATCCCCTCTACCGATTGCTATAGGAAGTCTTCCTACCTTGTCTCTTGCGGCAATTAACTTTCCGTCTGCTTTAAGCAAGAGCAGGGACATCGTTCCCTCTATAACCTCCTGTGCGAACAAAATACCTTCGGTCAAATCCTTTTTTTCACCTATCAAGGCTGCAACAATTTCGATGGAATTAACCTTTCCGTTGGTCATTAAAGTAAAATGGCCGCCTTTTTCTGACAGATATTTCTTTATAATTTCTTCGGCGTTATTTATTATTCCTATGAAAGAAAGAGCATAGTTTCCTGCCTCGGAGCGGATTAAAAGGGGTTGCGGGTCAGAGTCGCTTATACAACCGATTGCTGCATTTCCGCGCATTTCTTCAAATATATGCTCAAACTTTGTTCTGAAAGGAGAGTTTTCTATATTATGTATGTCTCTCTGTAAGCCGTCTTCTTCATGGTATGCCGCCATTCCTCCCCTTTTTGTACCGAGGTGCGAATGATAGTCTGTTCCAAAAAACACATCGGAGATGGCATCGCTTTTCTTTGTAGCTCCGAAAAATCCTCCCATGAGTATCCTCCTTGATTTATCTGTTTAATTCTTTCGAAAGGTCTGCATCTTTTTTAAGTACAGCCTCAGCGTCTTTCTTTCTTTTATCGTCAAGTTTCTTTGCTAATTCTTTATCCTCAACGGCAATAATCTGAGCAGCTAAGAGCGCTGCATTTCCCGCTCCGTTTACAGCAACTGTTGCCACGGGAATTCCTGTAGGCATCTGTACTGTGGATAAAAGTGCATCCATTCCGTCAAAGGAAGGTCCCTTGCAGGGAATTCCTATAACGGGAAGTGTTGTATTTGCCGCAATGGCTCCTGCTAAATGTGCCGCCATTCCTGCTGCACAAATAATGGCACCGAACCCTTTTTCTCTGGCAGAAAGAGCAAAATCTCTTGCCTCTACCGGAGTCCTGTGTGCCGAATAAATGTGGATTTCAAAGGGTATTTCAAGTAAATCCAGCATCTCTGTTGCTTTTTTAACTATGGGAAGGTCCGAGTCACTACCCATTACTATTCCGACTTTTTTCATTTAGATTCCTCCCTTTTATAAGTAAAAAGGGGCACACTTTCCCGATGGAAAATGTGCCCAGACGGTCGGCTTAAATAATTTTCTGCTTCCCGGTGTTAAATCACCTTTTCCGTCAGTTACAGAAAACTTTTTATCACAAATAATTTTAACATACAAAGCCTTTTGTGTCAAGACACATTAACGTAAGTTAAGAGAAAATCACTTAACAGAAGGTCCTGCTTCTTTCTGGATAACGTCGTGAGCTCCGCCCTCCACAATGCTTGTAGCACTTACCAAAGTAAGCTTTGCCTTCGCCTGAAGCTCCGCTATAGTCAATGCTCCGCAGTTGCACATAGTGGACTTAACCTTGCTTAAGGATAAAGCCACGTTATCTTTAAGACTTCCTGCATAGGGAACATAAGAGTCAACGCCCTCTTCAAAAGAAAGCTTCTTATCCCCTCCCAAGTCATATCTCTGCCAGTTTCTTGCTCTTGCAGAACCCTCACCCCAGTACTCTTTATAATATGTACCGCCGATGCTCACCTTATTTGATGGGCTTTCGTCAAAGCGTGCAAAGTATCTTCCGAGCATTACAAAATCCGCACCCATAGCAAGGGCAAGGGTGATGTGGTGGTCATAAACAATACCGCCGTCAGAGCATACAGGAATATACACTCCCTTTTCCTTGAAGTATTCATCTCTTGCTTTGCATACTTCTATCAAAGCAGTAGCCTGTCCTCTTCCTATACCCTTAGTTTCTCTTGTTATGCAGATGGAACCGCCACCGATACCAACCTTGATAAAGTCGGCTCCCGCATCTGCCAAAAATCTGAATCCGTCAGCGTCAACAACATTTCCTGCTCCAACCTTTACGGAATCACCGTAGTTTTCTCTTATCCATTTTATGGTAAGATTCTGCCATTCGGAAAATCCCTCTGATGAGTCTATACACAAAACGTCTGCTCCTGCTTCTACTAAAGCAGGAACTCTGTCAGCGTAGTCTCTTGTATTGATACCTGCACCAACCACATATCTTTTGGATTTATCCAAAAGCTCGTTGGGATTCTGCTTGTGGGTATCATAGTCTTTTCTGAATACGAAATAGCAAAGCTTTCCGTCTTCGCTTATTATGGGAAGAGAATTTAATTTGTTGTCCCATATAATGTCATTTGCTTCCTTTAATGTAGTTCCCTCTTTTGCCCAGATGAGCTTTTCGAAGGGAGTCATGAATTCAGTAACCTTTGTTTTGGGGTCCATTCTGCTTACACGGTAGTCTCTACCTGTAACTATACCCAAAAGCTTGCCTTCACTTGTTCCATCCTCTGTTACTGCAACGGTGGAATGACCTGTCTTTTCCTTTAACAGGACTACATCCTCCATGGTAGCATCGGGACCTACATTGGAGTCGCTCTTAACAAAGCCAGCCTTGTGATTTTTTGCTCTTTTAACCATGGCTGCCTCGTCTTCTATGCTCTGTGAACCGTAGATAAAAGAAACACCGCCCTCGGTTGCAAGTGCAACTGCCAGTCTGTCTCCTGAAACAGACTGCATTATTGCTGAAACCATGGGGATATTCATGGTTATCTCACTTTCTTCACCCTTTTTGAATTTCACTAAGGGGGTTTTGAGGCTTACATTGGCAGGAACACAGTCGCTTCCTGAATAGCCGGGAATCAAAAGATATTCGTTAAATGTATGGGAAGGTTCATTTATAAATATAGCCATAATTTTTCTCCTTTACGCTTTAGTTTCACAATAAATACATCTGTAAACTCCGTTTTCCTCATCTGTCAGCTTGAACTCATGAACTATTTCCTGTTCAACGGTAGTTATACATCTGGGGTTTTTGCACTTTATAACATTTTTAAGTCTCTTAGGCATTGCAATTGTTTTCTTTTCCACCAATACTCCGTCTTTAATAATGTTCACGGTTACATTGGGGTCAACATAGCCCAGAACATCAAAATTTATAGGAATATCCGAATCGATTTTGATTATATCCTTTTTCCCCATCTTCTTGCTTCCTACATTTTTTATAATTGCAACGGATGAGTCTAAATTATCCAAGGATAAAAGCTCGTAAATCTTCATTCCTCTGCCCTTGGTTATATGGTCAATTACAATTCCGTTATAAATAGAATCTATATTCATTTTCCACACTCCTCCAAAAGCATCATAATAAGTGCCATTCTCATATATTTTCCGTTTAATACCTGCTTGAAGTAACAAGCTCTGGGGTCATCATCTATGGCAACGGCAATTTCGTTTACCCTGGGAAGCGGATGCATGATAGAAAGGTCTGCTTTCGCATTTTTAAGTTTATCCGGTGTTAAAATATAACTGTCCTTAAGTCTTAAATAATCTTCTTCATTAAAAAATCTTTCTTTCTGCACCCTTGTCATATATAAAACGTCAAGGTCGGGCATAACCTCTTCCAAAGAAGAAGTCTGCACATACTCAATTCCCGACTTCTTAAGTACATCCTTTTTTACATAACTGGGAAGCTTAAGCTCTTCGGGAGATATCAATACAACCTTTATTCCCTTATATCTTGAAAGTGCATTTATAAGAGAATGAACAGTTCTTCCGAATTTAAGATCACCGCAGAAGCCCACGGTAAGATTGTCAATATGCCCCTTTTCTCTATGTATTGTAAAAAGGTCAGCCAGAGTCTGTGTAGGGTGATTATGTCCCCCGTCTCCTGCATTGATTACAGGAATGGATGCCGCCATGGATGCAACCAATGGTGCACCCTCTTTAGGATGGCGCATTGCTATTATATCTGCATAGCAGCTTATAACCTTTGCCGTATCAGAAACAGATTCGCCCTTTGACGCTGATGAACTCTGTGCCTCCGAAAATCCCAATACGTTTCCCCCAAGTTCCATCATTGCTGCTTCAAAGCTTAATCTGGTTCTCGTGGAGGGTTCGAAAAACAATGTTGCAAGCTTCTTCCCCTTACATCTTTCACTATACTTTCCGGGATTTTCCACGATGTCATATCCTGTTTTTATGAGCCCCTCTATTTCTTCGGGTGTGAGGTCCAGAATATCAATAAGACTTCTCATCTTACTTATCTCCCCTTTTCTTATTTCTTTGTAATCCAGCTTTCGTCGGAGGGGTTGTCACGGAAAGCCAAAAGCTTTACAACATCCTCTTCCTTTATATAATTTTCTTCTGCCGCAACCTTTGCAATAACATCAAAGTTTGTAAGACTTATATTATTAACATTTGCCTCAGCAAGTCTTGTAAGGCCTTTTTTCATGCCGTAGGTGAAAATACTTACAATTCCAAGCACCTCGGCTCCTGCTTCTCTTAAAACATTTACAACCTCAATTACGCTGCCGCCTGTTGAAATCAAGTCTTCAACAACCACAACTTTCTGGCCTTTTTCAAGCTTTCCCTCAATCTGGTTCTGTCTTCCGTGGTCTTTAGCACCGGAACGTACATATCCCATGGGAAGGTCAAGTAAATGAGCAGTAATTGCGGCATGGGCAATACCTGCAGTGGAAGTGCCCATAAGAACCTCTGCTTCGGGATAGTTTTCCTTTATAAGTTTCGCAAGACCGTTTTCCACATCGCATCTTACGGAAGGCGCTGTAAGAGTGAGACGGTTGTCGCAATATACGGGACTTTTAATTCCGCTTGCCCATGTAAAGGGTTCCTCAGGACGGAAGAAAACCGCCTTTATAGAAAGTAAATCCTTAGCTATCAATTTTTCCATTTTCAATACCTCTCTTATCCGATAAATTCATTTACACATCTTTCGTATGCCGCCACAGGGTCGTCTGCCGCTGTGATGGGACGGCCAACAACTATATAGTCAGAACCGATTTTTTTAGCTTCTTCGGGAGTCATGACTCTCTTCTGATCTCCGATTTCACCGTCAGCAAAACGAACACCGGGAGTCACCGTCAAAAAGTCACTTCCGCAAAGGTCGTGTACCTTTCCTGCTTCAAGAGGTGAGCATACAACACCATCAAGACCTGACTCCTTTGCATTTTTGGCATAGTGCATAACAACCTTGTCAATAGGTTCTTTTATAAGCAAATCATTTTCCATGCTTTCCTGGTCAGTTGATGTAAGCTGGGTTACAGCAATAAGCAAAGGACGGCTTCCGTCTTCCCTTGTAAGCCCCTCTATGGCAGAAGCCATCATTCTTTTTGTTCCTGCCGCATGAAGATTGCACATATCAACGTCAAGGTGCGATAATACCGCCATGGATTTTTTTACAGTATTGGGAATATCATGAAGCTTTAAATCCAAAAAGATTTTATGTCCTCTTTTCTTTATTTCCTTCACTATGGCAGGACCTTCCGCATAAAAAAGCTCCATACCGATTTTTACAAAAGGTTTTTTATCCTTAAATTTATCCAGAAATTCAAATACTTTTTCAGCACTGTCAAAATCGCAGGCTATAATTACATCCTTACCCATAAATTCCTCCTATATTGCTTTTCCTATAATATCACAAAGATTATCTATATTGTACTTTTCCATAACTTTCGGCAAGGATTCTATGATATCCTTAGAAGCATAGGGATTTATAAGATTTTCTGCCCCTACCTCTACTGCCGTTGCACCTGCAAGCATCATTTCTATAACGTCTTCGGCGCTTCTTACTCCGCCCATTCCGATAACGGGAATTTTCACATTCTGAGATACCTGATAAACCATCCTTAATGCCACAGGGAAAATGGCAGGACCTGAAAAACCGCCCATCTTATTGGCGATAACGAATTTTTTTGTTTTCAAATCAATTCTTGAACCCAAAAGTGTATTGATAAGGCTTATTCCGTCTGCTCCTCCCTCTTCTGCGGCCTTTGCAATTGAAACTATATCCGTAACGTTGGGAGAAAGTTTAATTATAACCGGCTTGGTGGTTACTTTTTTAACCGCCTCAACCACTTCCTTTGCACTTTCGGGGTTTGTGCCGAAGCTCATTCCTCCACCATGCACGTTGGGACAGCTGATATTAACCTCTATCCAGCCAACCTGGTCACATTTATCTATTTTCTCACATGTATAAGCATATTCTTCTATTGAAAAACCACTTACATTCGCCATTACTTTTTTATTAAAGCATTTTTTAAGCTTTGGAAGTTCCTCCGATATAACCTTGTCAACTCCGGGATTCTGAAGCCCCACCGCATTGATCATGCCCATTTCGCACTCTGCAATTCTTGGTGTGGGGTTTCCGAATCTCGGTTCCTTTGTAGTTCCCTTAAAAGAGAACGTGCCAAGCATATTTATATCATAGTATTCTGCGAACTCATATCCATAGCCAAATGTTCCGCTGGCGGGAATTACAGGATTGTCAAGCTCTATTCCCAAGAGATTTACACTCATTTTTCCCATAATATTTCCTCCTTTACCAATACGGGTCCGTCTTTGCAGATTCTCTTATAACCCGTAACCGTTTTGCAGGAACAACCCATACATGCACCGAAACCGCACCCCATTCTCTCCTCAAAGGAAAACTGACCGCTAACTTCGGATTCTTTATATATGGCTTTTAACATAGGTTCAGGTCCGCAGGTGTAAAAGTAAGAATAGTCAATTTCTTTCATGGCATCTGTCACGAAACCTTTTATACCGTAGGATCCGTTTACTGTTGTAACGTAAACTTTAGCTCCCAGTTCTTGGAATTCTTTTTCGTAAAAAATTTCACTTTTATCGTTAAATCCTAAAATAACAGAAACTTCCATTCCTTTTTCTATGAGCTTTTCTGCCAGCATAAATAGGGGCGGAACTCCTACACCTCCACCTAAAAGCAAAACTTTTTTATAGGGAATATCCAAGTCGTACCCATTTCCAAGTCCCGTTAAAATGTCAAGCTTTCCCTCTTTCATTCTGCTCATAGCTTCGGTACCTTTTCCCACCACTTTATAGATAATGGTTAATATATCTCCTTTTACGTGGCAAACGGAGATGGGACGTCTCAAAAACATGCCGTCGAGCTTTATATTAACAAACTGTCCGGGCTTCGTAATATCAGACGTATCCCCCTTGAGACACATTCTGTATATATTTTCCGTAAGATTTACGTTTTCTGTTATTTCAAAAATTCCCTGTTTCATTTTCTACCTCTTACGCATCAATAGTCGAAATTGTAAGTGTAATTTCCTCAAGTACATCAAGCAGAACCCGTACTGTATCAAGAGATGTAAATAAAGTTACGTTGTTTTCATTTGCAGTTCTTCTGATTTCAACGCCATCTTCATAATGAACACCAGAAAGAATTGCACGGGTATTGATAACGTAACTTACATAACCTGCACGGATTGCATCCAAAATTTCTGTGCTT
Source organism: Clostridia bacterium (assembly GCA_045123995.1). Taxonomy (GTDB): domain Bacteria; phylum Bacillota; class Clostridia; order CAKSNL01; family HGM11501; genus HGM11501. Next base: position 78,664 of record JBGVKY010000014.1, on the reverse strand, counting down.
CCTTCAGAAAGCTTTCGGAGCACTTTTGTTCTTATGCCGTTAGCCTTAAGATAATCTGCAGTGCCGATTGTTGCCACTATATTAAAGCCCATATCATAGAATCGTTTGATAAGCGGAAGGGCTTCTGCTTTATCTTCGTCAGCTAAAGTCACAAGAACGGTTCCGTAATTCTGAAGTCTCATTCCCGATGCCTGAAGTGCTTTGTAAAGCGCACGGTTTAATTTGTCATCGTAGCCGATTGCTTCACCTGTGGACTTCATTTCAGGAGAAAGGTATGCATCAAGACCTCTTATCTTATTGAAGGAGAACACAGGTACCTTTACATACCAACGTTTTTTCTCAGCAGGATAAATATCAAAAATTCCCTGCTCTTTTAAGCTCTTGCCCATAATTACCTCAGTGGCAATATCAGCTAAGCTATAGCCTGTTGCCTTGGACAAGAAAGGAACTGTTCTTGAAGAACGGGGGTTTACCTCTATAATGAATACATTGTCATCTTTGTCAACAATAAACTGAATATTGTAAAGGCCTATAATTCCAATGCCGAGACCAAGCTTTTTCGCATAAGTAAGAATTGTTCCCTTTACTTTGTCAGAAATACTGAAGGTGGGATATACGCTTATGGAGTCGCCACTGTGCACACCTGTTCTTTCAACAAGCTCCATAATTCCTGGAATAAATACATCACGACCGTCACATATAGCGTCAACTTCAACTTCTCTTCCCTGAATGTATTTGTCAACAAGCACCGGTTTATCTTCATCAATTTCAACGGCTGTTTTGAGGTAATGTCTTAAATGTTCTTCCTTAGCAACAATCTGCATTGCACGTCCGCCAAGCACAAAGCTGGGACGAACTAAAACAGGATAACCGATTTCTTCAGCTGCCTTCACTCCGTCTTCAATATTTGTTACCGCTCTTCCCTTAGGCTGAGGAATAGAAAGCTCTTCGAGAATTTTCTCAAAGCTGTCTCGGTTTTCCGCCTTTTCAATAGCCTCACAGTCAGTACCGATAATCTTTACTCCATGCTTCATCAAGGGCTCAGCTAAGTTAATCGCTGTCTGTCCACCTAATGATGCAATTACACCTTCGGGTTTTTCGAATTCGATAATGTTCATAACATCTTCTGTCGTAAGAGGTTCGAAGTAAAGCTTATCCGCAGTGGTATAATCGGTAGAAACCGTTTCAGGGTTATTATTTATAATTATTGCTTCATATCCTGACTTTTTAATAGTCATAACCGCATGAACTGTAGAATAGTCAAATTCAACACCCTGACCGATACGGATAGGGCCTGCTCCAAGTACAATAATCTTTTTCTTCTCCGTAAGACGTGATGCATTTTCACCATCGTAGGATGAGTAGAAATAAGGAATATATGCTCCTGTATGGCAGGTGTCAACCATTTTGTATATGGGGAAAATTCCGTTTTCTTTTCTCATTTTGAAAACTTCCATTTCCGTCATGTTCCAAGACTTTGAAATAAACTTATCGCAAAAACCTATCTTCTTCGCTTCTCTAAGAATAGATATATTTCCCTTATTTGCCTTAATTATTTCTTCATAGTCAACGATTTCTTTTATTGCTTCAAGGAAGTAGGATGTGATTTCTGTAATCTTATGAATGTTTTCAACAGTTTCTCCTCTTCTGAAAAGCTCTGCAACTGCAAAAATAACATCGTCTTTGAAGCTCTTTATGTATTCAGCAAGCTCTTCCTTGGTCATGGCATCAAACTTAGGAAGATAAAAATGATATGCACCGATTTCAAGAGATCTGACGGACTTTAAGAGACACTCTTTAAGATTGGATCCGATACCCATAATTTCTCCTGTCGCCTTCATCTGTGTGCCAAGTGTATTAGGTGCTGATGAAAATTTATCGAAGGGGAATCTGGGGAATTTCGCAATAATATAATCCAGACTGGGATTAAATGCCGCATTTGTATTTGCGATTGCAATTTCCGTAAGCTCCATACCAACGGCGATTTTAGCGGTAACTCTTGCAATGGGATAACCGCTCGCCTTAGATGCAAGTGCCGATGAACGTGAAACTCTGGGGTTAACTTCAATTAAGTAGTATTCACTTGTATCGGGATTTAATGCGAACTGAACGTTACATCCTCCCTCTATCTTAAGCTCTCTGATAAGCTTTATAGCACTGTCATTGAGCATCTTTTCGTCTTCTTTAGAAAGAGTCATTATGGGAGCAACAACCAACGAGTCACCCGTATGAACGCCAACAGGGTCAATATTTTCCATTCCGCATATGGTGATTGCTCTGTCCGAGGAGTCTCTCATAACCTCAAATTCAATTTCTTTATAGCCTTTTACACTTTTTTCAATTAAAACCTGATGAACAGGAGATAACTTAAAAGCATTAAGACCAACTTCTATAAGCTCTTCTTCGCTATATGCAAAGCCGCCGCCTGTTCCGCCAAGTGTAAATGCAGGACGAAGAACAACCGGATAGCCGATTCTCTTTGCAGCTTCTTTAGCTTCCTCCAGAGAATAGGTTATCTCAGAGGGAATAACCGGTTCACCGATGGACTCGCAGAGCTCTTTAAAAAGTTCTCTGTCTTCAGCTCTTTCAATACTTGCACTGCTTGTACCTAAAAGCTCAACCCCACACTCTTTCAATATCCCTTTCTTTTCAAGCTGCATAGCAAGGTTCAAGCCTGTCTGTCCACCTATACCCGGAACGATGGCATCGGGTCTTTCATATCTCAAAATTTTAGCAACATATTCGAGAGTCAGAGGTTCCATATAAACCTTGTCTGCAATGGTGGTATCTGTCATTATTGTAGCAGGATTGGAGTTAACCAGGACCACCTCATACCCTTCCTCTTTAAGAGCAAGACAAGCCTGGGTTCCCGCATAGTCAAATTCAGCAGCCTGCCCGATAACAATAGGGCCTGAGCCGATAATAAGAATCTTTTTGATATCTGTTCTTTTAGCCATAACTTATTCCTCCATATATACAAATTCACCGTTATGCACGGTAGCAACACACTTGCCGAAAAGTTTCATTCCCGTAAAAGGCGTGGATTTTCCCTTTGACAAGAACTTTTCAGGCTCAACTATAAATTCTTCGTCTAATTTCCATACCGTAAAATCAAGCCCCGTATCTATCCCGAATCTTTTTTTAGGATTATATGACAAAAGCTTTTCCAGTTTTTCAAGTGTAATTATTCCTGTTTTTACAAGGTGGGTGTATAAAGCAGGGAAAGCCGTTTCAAGCCCTACTATACCAAAGGCACTTCCAGAAAGTCCCTTTGCCTTCTCTTCTTCAGAATGGGGTGCATGGTCAGTTGCAATCATATCAATTGTTCCGTCACATATACCCTCTATAAGGGCAAGCTTGTCTTCTTCGCTTCTTATGGGCGGATTCATTTTCCACTTTCCGTCCTCTTTTAAGTCTCTGTCATCAAATATAAGGTAGTGGGGACCTGTCTCACAGGTAACGTCAACTCCACGTTTTTTTGCATTTCTGATTGCCTCCACGCTCTCTTTCGTGGATATATGGCAAACGTGATATTTAACCTTTGTCTTTTCTGCCAAAACCAGATCTCTCTCAATTTGCTTATATTCGCTTTCGGAACTTATTCCCTTATGTCCGTTGGCTTTTGCATATTCCCCGTCATGTATATAGCCGCCGTTAAGCAGGGAATTCACTTCGCAATGTGCGGAAATTATTTTCCCGTTTCTCTTTGCGATAGTCATAGCTTCTTCCATCATAGCGTCTGACTGTACACCTTTTCCGTCGTCGGAAAAAGCCAAAACCTCTTTCGCCATTTCTTCCATATCAGAAAGAACTTCACCTTTTTCTCCTACGCTGATTGACGCCATGGGATAAACCGAAATTTTAGCCGATTTTTCAGCCATTTCTTTCTGCATCATTAAGTTTTCCAAGGTGTCCGGAACCGGATTTAAGTTGGGCATTGTGCACACTGCCGTATAGCCTCCGTGAGCTGCTGCCATCGAACCTGTCAGCATTGTTTCCTTATAAGAAAATCCCGGCTCGCGAAAATGCACATGCACATCACAAAAACCGGGAAATACAGCATAAGAAGGAGAGTCCAAGAAAAGCCCATGATTACACAAAAAATGCATAATGCTTTCCTTTTCCTCATGAGAAAAACCAACAAACTCAGCTTTATACATTTTTTTCATGCAGCATCCTCCTTTCAAATTATAACAAAAAATCTTACCGCAACCGGCAAGAAATAAACACACAAAAAGGCTGATGCAGAATTTCTGCACCCAATTTTCAAGTATTTTTAAAATCTTGCCGATATCTCTGTATCGTCTTAAAGATTAACTTAATTAAGTGTAGCATAAAAGACGTTTTTTGTCAATACAAATCCCCTTTTTTTCTTCTTAATATATCAATAAAAATTTTACATGACAAATGACTTTTTTTGTGATATAATATAAATATACATTACGATTTTATGAGGGGGAGATTTTTTTGATAAAGAAAATACTTTCGTTGCTGGTTATTTCCGTCATGCTTTTATCCGTCCCGGCTTTTGCTTTAGAGCTTTATCCCAGCATGGTTTTAGTGGGCAAAACCTCTCTCCTCATTCCCGAAACAGGGAAATCCGAATTTCTCTATTCGGCAGCTTTCCTTACCAACGACGGCAAATTAGTTCCCTCTGATGATATTTTAATTGATGTATCTTCTCTTCCTGACGGTGTTAAATTTGATTCGGGCCTGCTCACTGTATTTGACCATGCAAAAGAAGATTCCTCTTTCACATTTATTTTAACCCCTCCCGAAAATCAGCCCAAGCTTCATCAGACAAAAATTAACGTGACTTTAGGGCATAACCTTATATCAAACGGTCTTTTCAATGAATACCCCGAAAACTCAGGCTGGGACACCCGTAACAGTTCAGACTTTTTTACAAAAAACGGCGCTTTAACCTTTGACTATCACGAAAATTACACAGCCACCTATCTCCTTACACAGGAAGAAAACATATCCTTAAAGGGAGGAGAATTATACGAGATCTCTTTTGATATAAAAGGAGGAACGGATTTTTCAGAGTCCGCAAACAATATATATACTGAAGTTTTGGGCAGTTCCGCAGTTATATATCTTGAAAATCCTTTTTATCCCGACTGGACAACCGTGACCGCCCCATTAAAAACCGATTCTGACGGGGACTTCATTTTCACTCTTGCTATAACTCCGGAGGACAGTCATAATCCTATATCCCTTAAAAACCTTTCACTTAAGCCTTCTTACAAAAAGCCTGTGGAAATATCAATTTCAATTCCCCAATCCTTCTCGGTTCCCAAAGCCTATGACATAACCACGCCTTTGGATATTCTGGTTTTAGACCAGGAAGGTGAAATAATGGACGCTCCCCTTTCTTTTGAAGCTTCAGACTATAACGAAAATGTAAAAGTGGAAGACGGAATTTTGACTATAACCTCCGATGCCGAACCCGGCATTTATGAATTTTCAGTTTATATTACCTCAAAGCCTGAAATCAGCGAAAACTTCTCTGTCAGAATAACTGATTCGGGCATAGACAACGGAAACTTCGAATCAGAGCAGAGTGATTTATCCTGGCTTGCCTCGGGTGACGGAGAATACAAAATCATAAGAGAAAACAGAAATTCCTACGCTTCCTTTACTCCCAACAGTAATGTTGGAATTATGTACAACAACGCTTTCGTTTCTTTTAATGCCGAAGAAAATTATGTATTTAAGGCAGACCTTAGAAATAAATTTTCCGACACCCATGTGGAGGTAACTTTCATCATCGAGGACTTAGATAACCCTGATAACCTTATTTTATGCGCTTACTTCATTCCCAATACCAGATGGAATACTTACAGGGCTGTTTTCACTCCCGAATATGACATAAACGGTCGCTTTATTGTGGCCGTCAATGTCCCCGAAGGCTCTGACGAGCAGATTCTTTACATTGATGATATTGAAGTTGTCCCGGCAGTTATTTCAGCTGAAAATGTAAGAATCAGAGGTCAGGCGAAAGTGGGTAACACAGTTAAGGGGGTCTATGATTTCGTTAATAATTTCGACGGCGAAAGCGCCAGCATAACCAATTGGGGACTTTCTGAAAATCCCGAGGGCCCTTATAAAAACTTAAGCTATTCAAACATGACCGAAATCGAACTCACAGAAGATATGGCAGGACTTTACTTGAGATATGAAGTTACTCCCATGTCCCTTACTGCAGGAATTTTAGGCGAAACCGTTTATTCTGTCCCCATTAAAGTTACCAGAAGAAATTCCAACATAGAATATAAAGACCCCACCCTTGAAATCCCCAATGCTCCTACATCTCCCCCCGAAAATAAGCCCCTTAAGGACAATCCTTCATACATTTCTCCTGTGGACATTTCTTCTTTCTACGGATACGAAAATCTGTTTTCCGACTTAGAGGGGCACTGGTCATCTTCTGATATAAATGCCCTGGCCAAAGCTAAAATTACCGCAGGATATAAAGACGGTACATTTGCTCCCGATAAAAATGTCACAAGAGCAGAATTCTGCGCCCTTTTGATCCGTGCCCTTTCTCTTGACGAGGGTATCTATAAAGGTGGCTTTTACGATGTTTCTCCTCAGTCATGGTATGCAGGAGTGATTCAGACGGTTTATAACTGTTCCCTTGTAAAGGGTACAGGCGATAATACCTTTTCCCCCAATTCCCCCATCACAAAAGAACAGATGATTACTATCATCATAAGGACAATGGAACTTATGGGAAGGGAAATTTTAATTTCCGATACATCAACCCTGAAGGATTTTGACGACGCTTCTGACTATTCCAAGGACTATATTAAAAAGGCTCTTTCGAAAGGCATTATAATGGGAGATGAAAACGGACTTCTCTATCCCTTAAAAAATACCACCCGTGCGGAAGCTGCCACAATTTTATGCAGATTTCTTAAATCAATATAAAAAAAGTTGACATAATTCTTTTTAAGTGCTATAATTATTTCATCTTAATAAAAAGCGATGACGAAGACAGTAGTAAAAGTAATTTCGGACAGAGAGAGAAGCCTTGGCTGTAAGCTTCTTGCGAAACCTTTTATGAAGACCGCTTCCGAGCTGCTTATCTGAAACAAAGTAGGATTTGCCGTAGCCTTACGTTAAAGGTAATTAAGTTAAAAACAAGGTGGAACCGTGCATTTGCACCCTTGAAGTTCAAGGGTGCTTTTTATTTTGTTTATTAAATTCACATTTTGAAAAGAGGTATATTTATGAGCGAAATCCAGAACGTTTTATCCCCCGAAGAGGAGCTTAAAATTTTAAGACACTCCGCTTCACACATTATGGCTCAGGCCGTAAAAAGACTTTACCCCAATGTAAAGCTTGCAATCGGCCCTGCTATTGATACAGGCTTTTACTATGACTTCGATACTGAAGTTGCCTTTTCTCCTGAAGATTTAGAGAAAATAGAAGCTGAAATGAAGAAAATCGTTAAGGAAAACTTAAAGATTGAACGCTTTGAACTTCCCCGTGCAGAAGCACTTGAACTCATGAAAGAGGAACCTTATAAGACAGAGCTTATAGAAGAGCTTCCCGAGGGTGAAGTCATTTCATTCTACAAGCAGGGTGAATTTACTGACCTTTGTGCAGGTCCTCACGTTAACTACACCTCAAAAGTAAAAGCTTTCAAGCTTCTTTCCGCAACAGGTGCTTACTGGAGGGGAAGCGAAAAGAATAAGATGCTCACCCGTATTTACGGTGTTGCATATAAAACAAAGGACGAACTCGAAGCAGATCTTACCCAGAGAGAAGAGGCTAAAAAGAGAGACCACAATAAGCTTGGCCGCGAGCTTGAATATTTCACTACAAGCGACCTTATAGGTCAAGGTCTTCCCATACTTCTCCCCAAGGGTGCAAGAGTTATTCAGCTTTTACAACGCTTTGTTGAAGATGAGGAGCAAAAGAGGGGCTGGCTCCTTACAAAGACTCCCTACATGGCAAAGAGTGACTTATATAAGGTTTCAGGCCACTGGGATCACTACCGTGACGGCATGTTTGTTCTTGGCGACCCCGATAGCGATAAAGAAGTTTTCGCACTCCGCCCCATGACCTGCCCCTTCCAGTATCAGGCTTATTTAAACCGTGCCCGCTCTTACAGAGACCTTCCCTTAAGATATAACGAAACTTCCACTCTTTTCAGAAACGAAGCCTCAGGTGAAATGCACGGTCTTATAAGAGTACGTCAGTTCACTATTTCAGAAGGACACTTAATGTGTACTCCTGACCAGCTTGAAACAGAATTCAAAAACTGCCTTGAGCTCGCCATTTACATGCTTAAGACTTTAGGTCTTTATGATGATATCTCCTACAGATTCTCCCAGTGGGATCCCGATGATACAGAAAAGTATATAGGCACTGCCGCTGACTGGGATGAAGCTCAGGGCGTTATGAAAAAGATTTTAGACAATCTTGAGATTCCCTACAAGGTTGGTGTTGGCGAAGCTGCCTTCTACGGTCCCAAACTCGATATTCAGATAAAGAATGTTTTCGGTAAAGAAGACACGCTCATTACCATCCAGATTGACCAGTTCTTAGCTTCCAAGTTCGGCATGGAATATGTGGATCAGGAAGGCAATAAGAAAAACCCCTACATCATCCACCGAACTTCAATCGGTTGCTACGAAAGAACTCTCGCCCTGTTGATTGAAAAGTATGCAGGTGCATTCCCCACCTGGCTTGCTCCCACTCAGGTTAAGGTAATGTCCCTTTCCGAGCGTCATGCAGACTATGTAAAAGATATTGCTGATAAAATGAGTGCAGCGGGTCTTCGTGTTGAACTTGATACAAGAAACGAAAAAATCGGATACAAGATAAGAGAAGCTCAGCTTGAAAAAGTTCCATACATGGTGGTTTGCGGCGACAAGGACATTGAAGCAGGAACCATTTCAGTCCGCTTGAGAAAAGGCGGAGAACAAGAATCCATGACTTTGGATGCATTTATAGAAAGAATCAAAAAAGAAGTAGAAGAAAAAACACTTAATATATAAAATAAAGCGGTGTAAGGAATCTTACACCGCTTTATTTTTTCACTCTGTATTCACTTGGAGTAATCCCTCTTGATGCAATAAAATTCCTGTTAAAGCTTCTCAAAGACTCGTATCCGCTTTCAAGAGCGCACTGCACTATGGAATTCCCAGTATTGCTCAAAAGATAGCATGCATTGCTTATTCTGTACTGGTTAACATAGGAATTAAAGGAAATTCCTGTGGATTTTTTAAAACTTCTGGATAAATAGGAATAATTATACCCTGTTTCTTTAGAGAGTTTTTCCAACGTACAATCTCTCGAATAGTTTTGTTCCACGAAATCAAAAATCTTATAAAGCAAACCATCATATACTTTCATTCTGTCTGTATAATCCGTTTCTTTATCAAAGCCCGAACACAAAAGATACAAGATTCCCTTTTTCTCAACCACAGAAGATTCAGGCAAAAGTTTGTCTATACTTTCTATAACAAATTTATCCGCTCTGACTTTATTGTCCAGAGGGATTTTTTTATTTAATCCCGAATAATACGCTCTCACCAGTTCCGAAGAGAAAATACAAAGCATGTGTCTGCTCTTTTCGCTCTCAAGAGAGTGCATCTGATTTGGAAAAATAAGTACTGCTTCTCCCTTTTTAAGCACATATTCCCTATCATCAATCACAACCTTCATTTCCCCTTCCAGCAAGGTTATGAATTCAAAGGAATTATGTAAATGCATAGGAAAATTAAAATCTTCACCGTACTCCTTGCAAAAATATTCAGTTGTTCCGAAATGTTTGTACTGATAAAACATAGAACCACTCCATTAACAACAAATTTTGTCCATATATTATAAGCTATTTGGCTAGAAAAGTCAACTGTCATATAATATAATTTTAATAAAAGGAGATGATTATATGCCTTATTATATAGGTGCGGACTTAGGAACTTCCTCATTAAAGCTGATTCTTTCAGACGATAATGGAAAAATAATAAATTCTGTTACCGAATCTTATGAAGTTTTCTATCCAAAGCCCGGTTGGAGCGAACAGTCCCCTGATGACTGGTGGAATGCCTTTGTAAATGGTGTACTTAAACTCACAGAGGGGCAGGATGCCGAAAAAATCAAAGCTATAGGCATTGCAGGTCAAATGCATGGTCTTGTAATCCTTGATGAAAAGGACGAGGTTATCCGCCCTGCCATTTTGTGGAACGACGGCAGATGTTCAAAGGAAACAGCCTATCTCAATGAAGCCATAGGAAAAAACATCTTGTCCGGTTATACCGGAAACATCGCTTTTGCAGGCTTCACCGCCCCTAAAATTTTATGGCTTAAAAATAACGAAGAAGAAAACTTTAACCGTATCAAAAAAATAATGCTCCCTAAAGACTACTTAAATTACAGGCTTACGGGCATTCACGCTACCGATTATTCAGATGCTTCAGGGATGCTCCTGCTTGATGTAAAAAATAGGTGCTGGTCAAAAGAAATGCTTGAAATATGTAAAGTCAAAGAGGAAAATATGCCAGGGCTTTTTGAAAGTTATGAATGTATCGGCACATTAAAGTCTGAAATTGCAAAAACACTTAATCTTTCACAGGATGTAAAAGTTGCGGCCGGGGCAGGCGACAATGCCGGAGCTGCAATTGGAACAAAAACCATTGGTAAGGGTAAATGCAACATATCTTTGGGTACCAGCGGTACCGTGTTTATCTCTTCTGACAGATTTTCCGTTGACGATGCTAATTCTCTTCACTCATTTTGCCATGCAGACGGAGGCTTCCACCTTATGGCTTGCATCCTTTCTGCTGCATCATGTAACAAGTGGTTCTGCGAAAAGATTTTAAATACAGAAAATTTCAAAGCTGAAGAAGATAATATAACCCAGGAAATGATAGAAAAAAGTCATGTTTACTTTCTTCCCTACCTTATGGGTGAGCGAAGCCCCATAAACGATACTGATGCCACAGGTATGTTCATTGGTTTAAGACCAGATACCTCCCGCTACGCTATGTTACTTTCCGTTTTAGAGGGGGTTTCTTTTGCCATTAAGGATAACATAGAAATTGCAAAGTCTCTGGGTATTGATATAAGGAAAAGTACCGTTTGCGGAGGAGGAGCGAAATCACAGCTTTGGCTTAAAATTTTATCAAGCATTCTTAACATAGAGCTTCATGTTCCAAAAGCAGAAGAGGGTCCGGGCTTTGGAGCAACAAAGCTAGCTATGGTCGCATCAGGTAATTTCGAGAATTTAAATGCCTGTGTTTCAGTCGAGATAAAAGAAGTTATAAAACCGGATGAAAAACTGGTACCCATATACCAAAAGAAATATGATAAATTCAGAAAAATATATCCACAAGTGAAAAATTTATACAAAGAATTAAAGGAGGATAATTAAGATGAGTGAATTTTTCAAAGAAATTCCTTCAATAAAATACGAAGGAGCAGAAAGCAAAAATCCATTAGCCTTCAAATTTTATGACAAGGACAGAATTATCATGGGTAAACCCATGAAGGAGCATCTCCCATTTGCTATGGCCTGGTGGCATAATCTTTGTAACGCAGGAACAGATATGTTCGGCAGAGATACTGCAGACAAGTCTTTCGGCCAGGAAAAAGGAACCATGGAACATGCAAAAGCAAAAGTAGATATCGGCTTTGAATTTATGAAAAAGCTCGGAATTGAATATTTCTGCTTCCACGACGTTGACCTTGTTCCCGAAAGCGAAGACATAAAAGAAACAAATAAAAGACTGGATGAAATCACAGACTACATTCTTGAAAAAATGAATAAAACAGGAATTAAATGTCTGTGGGGCACCGCAAATATGTTCTCAAATCCCCGATTTGTGAATGGTGCCGGAAGCACAAATTCTTTAGATGTATTTTGCTTTGCTGCAGCTCAGACAAAAAAAGCTTTGGATTTAACCGTTAAACTCGGAGGAAAAGGCTATGTTTTCTGGGGTGGCAGAGAAGGATATGAAACTCTTCTTAATACAGATGTTAAATTTGAGCAGGAAAATATCGCCCGTCTTATGCACATGGCGGTTGACTATGGCAGAAAAATAGGTTTCAAAGGTGATTTTTATATTGAACCAAAGCCAAAGGAACCCATGAAACACCAGTACGATTTTGACGCTTCCACAGCAATAGGCTTTTTAAGACATTACGGCCTTGATAAGGATTTCAAAATGAACATAGAAGCAAACCATGCAACACTTGCCGGCCACACCTTTGAACACGAACTCAGAGTTTCGGCAATTAACGGAATGCTCGGATCCATTGATGCAAATCAGGGTGACTTGCTTTTAGGATGGGATACAGACGAATTCCCCTTTAATGTTTACAGTGCAACACTATGTATGTACGAAGTAATAAAAGCTGGTGGACTTACAGGCGGATTCAATTTCGATGCGAAAAATCGTCGTGCAAGCCACACTCCCGAAGATATGTTCTATGCTTTTATACTTGCCATGGATACATATGCTCTGGGACTGATTAAGGCTTCTGAGATTATAGAGGATGGAAGAATAGACGATTTTATAAAATCAAAATATTCAAGCTTTGAAAGTGAACTGGGCAGAAAAATCTTAAACAACGAAACAAATCTTTCCGAGCTTTCCGCTTATGCAGAGAAACTGGGAAATGCAAAAATTCCCGAAAGCGGACGTCAGGAATATCTTGAAAGTGTAATAAACAACATCCTCTTTAGATAAATCGCCTTAAAAAAAGCTGGACGGTTGATAACCGTTCAGCTTTTTTTGATGTTCAAACTAAAATTCTTGTACTCTTATCTCCTGCCATTATTGTAAACCAACCGCTTTCCAGAATCTTTTCCATTTCTACATTGGTATACATTAAAGCTTCCTCAGAAAATTCTATAATTTCTGTTTTAGTTTCCCCTGCTTTTAAGGGAACTCTCTTTGTTGCAACCAGCTTCTTTATAGGCTGGCTTAAGGTCGCAACCTCGTCGCGGATAAATATGAGTATGGGCTCTTCTGCATCATAATTTCCTTTATTTTCTATTGTTACCGTTACCTCTACTCCCTTATCGGTTTTTTCGGCTTTAATTTCATTATAAGCAATTTCTGAATATCCCAATCCAAAACCGAACTCATATTTCTCATCAGGTCTTAAAAACACATAGTCGTGTCCCGGCTTCTCCACTGTTCCGGGTTTATGGTAGAATCCTCCGGCAGAAGGCAGTCTATCGTGGCATAAGGGAATCTGTCCAACATGTCTCGGGAATGTAACAGGAAGCTTTCCTGAGAAGTTTACATCTCCGAACAGAAGATCTGCCAGAGCAAGCGATCCTTCCTGTCCAGGATACCAGGCTGCCACAAGTGCACCGCAGTTATCCCCTGCATCAAATAAAGTTTCGGGACGGCCGTCTATCATAACAACAGCAGTAGGCTTACCCGTCGCTATCATACGTCTTACCAAATCAAGCTGAGGGCCGCCCGGAGTGAGCTCGTGAACATCCAAAGATTCACCGCAGGTTACTACCGGACCTTCTAAAATGCCGCCCCAACCCATTCCGTAGGGTTTCATGCTTCTTCCACCAATTACGCAAATTACTACATCGGATTCTTTTGCAAGAGCCTCCGCTTCTGCAAATCCTGTTGTATCACTTCCGAATACATCGCAGCCCTTTGCAGCAACTACGCTTCCTCCTGCCCTTTCTGCCCTTTCCTTTAATGCTTCAACCGGTGTTATTGCATTGTCCTTTGGACGTGCATAGTCTCCCAATTCTACTGAAAAGGCATTAGGGCCGATGACTGCAATTTTCTGTCCTGCTTTAAGAGGAAGAACTCCGTCATTTTTTAAAAGCACCATTGACTTTTGTGCCGCTTCACGGGCTAAAGCCTTGTGCTCATCGGAGTTTACTACTCTGGCAATTTCATCAAGGTCAGGTTTTTCTATTTCTGTAATTCCCATTTCAAGTTTAATATTTATAATTCTGAGCAATGCCTCATCCAAGATACTCTCCGGCACTTTTCCGCTTTCAATAGCGGCCTTTAATTCGTCTGCATAGAAATTGGCATCTTCAACGTCAACGCCACTTGCCAGCATTTTTTGACCGCCCTCTAAATTTGTTTCAACTGCGTGATGCCAATCCTTCAGAAGATAAGGAGCTCCCGAGTCTGTAACAACTACACCATCAAATCCCCAACGCTCTCTCAAAATTGTCCTTAATATATAATTATTTAAGTGGCAGGGAACTCCGTTAAGAGTGGAATATGCAGGCATAAGTGCTTTGGCTCCTGCATCTATCGCCTTTTTAAATGGCGGAAGATATTTATCCTCAAGCTCCTGGGGTGTAGCCACGTTTGGAGCACAGTTAAGCCCCGACTCAGGATGTCCGTGTGCCGTAAAATGCTTAACTGTAGCCAGATATTTTCCGTCGTCTCCCAAAAGTCCCTTTACATAAGCTGCTCCCATCTCTCCTGTCAGATAAGGAGCTTCGCCGTAGGTTTCTTCAATTCTTCCCCAACGTGGATCTCGTCCAAGATCAAGGTCAGGCGCAAATGACATACGAACACCCATCGCCTTTGCTTCTCTTCCTATAGCAAGTCCAACCCTATACATAAGCTCAGGATCAAAAGTCGAACCCATTCCGACGGACTGGGGAAACGTTGTGGCTCCTTTAGATAAAAGTCCATGCAATGCTTCGCTCATTACGAAAGGCGGAAGAGGTGTCCACTCGGCAAAAGCTTCCTTAAGTTCGCCAATGAATATTCCTGCTTCTTCAGGGCTTAAATCCGCAGGTAAAGAAATAGAAAAAAGTCCGTGTGGCCAACAGTTTTTTGCCTTTTCTTTATCAAAATGGCAGCCATCTTTAACAAATGTCCCTCCTTCTCCATAATGCATCTGCGCCAGCTTCTGTTCAAGAGTAAGGGATTTCAATATTTCTTCCGCCGTCTTTTTCATAATCATTCTCCTATTCATTAAATTCTTCTTCTCTGCTTTTAGTATATGCTATCCTTTTTGTTAATTCAAGTCATTTTATATACCATTAGTGGACAAAATTTGCTCTTTTCATAGAAAAAGCAAAGGTCATATGACCTTTGCTTTTAAATATACTTAATTATAATTTCAGTCAAAAATACCAATAGGCACGAAGTTGCCGCAACGGTCAAAAGACTCTTTTCCAAAAATGAAAGAATAAGTGCCCCCAAAAATCCCGTAAGTGCCGAAATCCACGATGAAGTGGAATTAAAAATTGCAGGAACCGTCATTACCGTAAGCACCGCATAGGGCACATAATATAAAAAGGAAAGCACAAATTTTGACCTGATTTTCTTCTTGAAAAGAACCAAAGGAAGCATCCTTATAAGATAAGTTATTCCTGCCATTATGAGAAGATATATGTAAAAGTTTTTCATTCTATCTTCCCTCCTCTACATCAACGGGGTATAAAAGCGCCATAACCACGCTTGCAATCAAGGTGCATAGTATAACAGTAAATCCGCCGGGTATATTTTTAAGGGCCGGAACAAAGTTAAACATAAGGCTTAATGCTACCGCAAAAATTACACATATTGCCGTTGGTTTATGCTTTTTGGAAGGAGGAATAACTATGGCTATAAACATGGCATAAATTGCTATCCCCAATGCGCTTGTTAAAGATTCGGGCAATATATCTCCTGCCAAAGCCCCTAAGAGAGTTCCGATACTCCATCCTAAATACGGTGTTATAATAAGTCCGTATAAAAACCTTTTTCCCACATTTCCTTTCTGATTAGATGCAACGGCAAAAACCTCGTCTGTATTTACAAAGGAAATTATCAGCTTGTCCTTAAGTTTGACTTCAGAGGAAAGCTTTTGAGACAGAGCAATTGACATAAGAGCGTATCTTAAGTTTATTATAATCTGGGATAAGGCAAGCTCCAGAAAAGTTCCTCCGCCTGTAATTATCGGGACTGCCGCAAGCTGACCTGCCGAAGTTACATTGGCCATGGAAATCAAAAGGGTTTCAAGGGGATTAAGTCCTGAGCCAACAGCAAAAATCCCAAAAGCAAATGCCACTGAAAAATAGCCAAAGCAAATAGGAAGTCCTGATGTTATTCCGTTTTTAAACGTCGCATTTTCCTGCATAAAAAACCTTCTTCTAACCTTTTAATCAAACCTTGATAACTCCCATACCTTCAAGAACGGAAAATACCAATATAAGAACGATAAATACAGGAGCTATATATTTTATAACGAAAGAGAACATTCCCTTTCTTTTGAACTTGCCGGTAAGTTCTACTTCTTCAACTACTGCCTTAGGTTTCAAGAAATATCCAACGAAAATTGCTGTGCAAAGCGCCACTATAGGCATAAGGACGCTATTACTGATAAAGTCAAAGAAATCAAGGAAAGCAAAGCCCATGATTTTTATGTTTCCCCATATTCCGTTTCCTAAAGAAGATGGTATTCCAAGAAGAACACTTAATAAAAATACCAAAAGACACGATAATCCTCTCTTAATTTTGAGCTTATCGCAGAAAATTGATACAACCGTTTCCATAAGGCTTATTGATGAGGTTAAAGCCGCAAATAAAACCAAAAGGAAGAAAGCAAAACCTAAAAAATCACCGAAAGGCATACTTTCAAATACCTTAGGCAAGGTTGCAAACATGAGGCCGGGGCCTTTTCCCAAAGCTTCCTCGTTACCGCCTGAGAACACGAACACCGCAGGTATAATCATGAAGCCTGCAAGTATTGCTATACCTGTATCGAAAATTTCTATGTTTTTAACTGAGCTTTCAATGCTCACATCCTTTTTCATGTAAGAACCGTAGGTTATCATGATTCCCATAGCAAGGCTCATGGAGTAGAAAAGCTGTCCCATTGCCGCAAGCACGGTTGTAAATGAAAAGTCTGCAAAATTAGGTGTTATGTAATATAAAATTCCGTCAAGTGCTCCGGGAAGGAAGCAGGAATATATAGCAATAGCCAAAGATAATACAACCAAAACCGGCATCATTATCTTACTTACCTTTTCAACACCTTTTTCAACACCCAAAAATACAACTAAGGCAGTAACACCAATGAAAAGCAAAAACCACAAAAGAGGTTCTACGGGCTTCCCTATGAATTCACCGAAAAATGTGTCCTGAGCTGCAGTTTTTCCTCCCCCTGTCATAAAGATAAAAAGATATTTGGTTACCCATCCGCCGATTACCGAATAGTAAGGCAGAATTATCATGGGCACTATTGATGCCATATAGCCTATAAAAGAAAACCTTTTATCAAGTGCCCTGAATGCACCGATAGCGCTAAGACCGGTCTTTCTTCCTATGGCAATTTCAGTTGTCATTAAAACAAAACCGAATGTCAGCGCTAGAATGATATACGTAAGGAGAAAAATTCCTCCACCATATTGTGCTGCAAGATAAGGAAATCTCCATATATTTCCAAGTCCTACCGCAGAGCCTGCTGCCGCCAGTACAAATCCGATTTTTCCGGAAAAGTTACTTCTTTTGTTTTCCATAAAATACCTCCTAAAAAATGTGGTATACTTATTCACCAAGTATACCACATTTCTTTAATTATGTCAATTTAAGTCAGTATAAAATTACAGTCAGGGTAATTTCTGATTTCTTACATACTGGTCAACTACTACACGGTAGGTCTTTTCGGCGCACAGCTTTCCGTCAGCAGAAAATGCCATGAGACCAAGCTCTATGGTCTCTCCCGTATAGGGTGCAAAATCAATATTTACGGTGTAAGGAATAGCGTAGCTTGTTCCCATATCCTGACCGTTAATTCTGTAAACCACATAAGAAACATTATTTTCAATGTTCTTTACAAATGAATGAACATCAACTGTTCTTCCTGGAACGTGCACATTGTTTCCTATTTCAAAGTTATATGTTTCAGGGTCATTCCACTGGCTTGACATATACACGTCAGATTTAACAGATTCGGAAAAAGCCTTGTGATATGAGGGATTTTTAAGAAGCTCAAATTCTCTTCCTCCGGAATCGTAAGTTTCAAAAAGATATGCCGCCACAACGGAAGGATACTTTATGGGAAGATATGTGAAGAAATCCTTAATCTGTGTGCTTGCAAATTCCGTAACGTCCGCACCTGTCCTTACATCCTTGTAGGATGCACCGCATTCTGAAATTATTATGGGCTTTTTATGTCCGTATAAAGAAACCAATGTATCCAGTAATGATGCAAAACGATTTCTGTCCACTCCCTGCTTTAATGGGTCCGTATCAGGCTGATATTCCGCATATATGGATACTCCCACAAAATCAACATAATTGTCTCCTGGATAGTATAAAGACATAGTAGATGGAGGGTAGAAGTTGGGAGACCACACCATCTGGCAGTTGGGTGCATATTTGTGGAAAATATCTGCTACATAACGAAATCTTTCAATATACGCATTATAGTCGGCGGTGTACCAGTGACTGGTTACGTCGTTCATCTCGCAGGCAAAACGGATTAAGGTCATGGTTTGTGTTTCCGCTATCTGTTTTGCAAGTTTAACATATCTGGCATCTTCGGGCCCAATGGATAAAAGATCGGCAAGATTTTTAGGCTGAAGGGCATACTGTATTACCTTTCCTCTTTTATTCGCCTTTATAAATGCATCTTCATAGGGGAAAGAATCAACATATCCGTAAAGAATGTAACCTCCTGCCTCTTTTCCCGAAATATTAGTAAACTCTGTCATGTACTCAGGGTTACTTCCCTTCATGGTAACTCCCAACAAAACACCGGTTTTATTTGCATATAGAGTCCCAAAATCACGTCGTGCAGAATATTCTTTTTTATTGGAGGTTGCGAAAAGTTGTACTATGCTTTCAGAAAGTGTTCCTCTTCTTCTGGCATCTATGGCATTCTGGTCTTCTCCCACCTTGTCCCAGTGGTTTGCCTCCTCTTTGTAGCAGGCAATAGCTTCGTTCACCATTCCCAAAGCATTATAGCAAGCTCCAAGGTTATTATAGAACATAGCATCGCTTCTGTCATCGCTCTTTTCAAGGAATGTAGGACCTACTTCCTTGAATTTTTCTATAGCCAGGGCGAATTGTCCGCTGTTTTTTAAGTCTAGCGCCTCGGTCCATGCTTTCCAGTAGTTACTTACCTTTTTTCCGCTGTTTTTTATATCGTAGATAAGTCTTCCGGCTCCGGGGCTTTCAACAGCAACTGCCCCGTCCCAGGAAACCTTTGCGTCCAATGCTTCAAGCACCGCACGGATAGGAAGATAGGTTCTTCCTCCCACAATCTGGGCACTTGCATCGTTTACAATTTTAGTTCCGTTTCTGTAAATGGCATTTTCCCCTATGGTGCAGGTAACCGTTGTAACACCCTTTGTAACCAGGGCGGTATTCTTTTCTGCATCCCATGATACGGTAGCTCCGTAGGCTTCCATGGCGGCACGAAGCGGCACCATTGTTCTTCCCTCTGCATTTACAAAAGGATAGCCCGTAGAATCATTGAAAGGTACCTTTATACCGTCAATCACAACATCTGTGCAGGATGCAGGAACTATAAAACTTGCCATAAAAACACAAACAAAAAATAATGTCGTAAGTTTTTTCATTTTCTAATCCCTCTCATTAAAATTATTCCTTTTTCTAAAAAAAATTTCTCCCATTTTGGAAATTCATAAAGCAAGGTAGATTTTTCGTGAGAATCGCTTGTCAAAATGAATTTTCCGCCTTTTTCACTTATGTATTCAATCATCTCCATAGAGGGATAGGGAAATGTTCTGTACCCTCTCGAAATAGCCCCCGTATTTATTTCAAAGGGGACATTTTCCGGTATAAGTTTATCCAGAGCTTTTTTCCATGCTTTTTTATACCGTTCGTTTTTGGTATCCAACAAAAAATCCCTCTCCTGAAATTTCTCAATCAGGTTAAAATGTCCTATTATATCAGCCCCTGTTTTATTCAATATTTCTCCCATGTCCTCATAGTAGAGCTCCGCAAGGCTTAATATATCCCCATCAAAGTATTTATTCGCTGCATCTGAGAGAATTTTCGCAGAATTATCCACCTCTATCATTTCATTTCCAACTTTTATATAGTGGCATGAACCAATTAAAAAATCAAAGCCTTCTTTATCCATATCGGAATAAAAATCTATTTCCGTTCCGCAAAGGATATTTATATTTTTCTTGTATTTTTCCTTAAGTGAATTTATTTCTTTTTTATAGCTTTCTATTTCTTCTTTTTTGATGCAGTAACTTCCATCAAAAGATGTATAGGAATGAACTGAAAAACCCAAAGTGTCCATTCCCTTTTCTATAGCGGATAAAACCACTTCTTCAGGGGCATTCTTTCCGTCACAATAGTATGTATGAACGTGATAATCAGCTTTTATCATCAGGTCATCTTCTCCTGCTTCACTTTTTTATCAATAACATGGCGGCTCTTAAGCTCAGCATGTATATCCTCCAGGGAAATGCCCTGCTCTATCATTAAAACCATTGTGTGATAGCAAAGGTCTGCAATTTCGTATATAGTTTCCTTTTTATCTTCCGCCTTGGCTGCGATTATAACCTCAGTACATTCTTCCCCGATTTTCTTAAGTATTTTATCAAGGCCTTTTTCAAAAAGATAGGTTGTATATGACCCTTCTTTCTTTTCTTCCTTTCTGCCCCGGATTAAATCCATAAGTCCCTGATAGGAAAATTCCTTTAAGTCGGGATTTTCATAAACTTCCTTTGTAAAACAGGAATCTGTTCCCGTGTGGCAGGCAGGTCCGTCCTTTTCAACCATTACCACCAGGGCATCATTATCGCAGTCTGCAGTAATAGATACAATGTGCTGATAGTTTCCGCTGGTCTCCCCCTTTAACCAGAGTTCATTTCTTGATCGGCTGTAAAAACAGGTGAGCCCTTTTTCTATGGATATTTTAAGACTCTCCCTGTTCATATAGGCAAGAGTTAAAACCTTTTTGGATACCGCATCCACCACTATGGCAGGGATAAGACCTTTTTCGTCAAATTTAAGTTCTTCTATTTTAAGCATTTTAATTACTCCTATCTTCTAACAGGTATATTATTTTTATAAAGTTCTTCTTTAAGGTCTTTTATTTTTACCTCTCCGAAATGGAAAATTGACGCGGCTAATCCTGCATCAACCTTTGGAAGAGTTTTAAATAAAGTCACAAAATCCTCCATAGACCCGGCTCCACCTGATGCTATTACGGGAACGGAAACCGCTTCTGATACCGCCTTTAACATTTCAAGATCGAAACCTTTTTTAACTCCGTCAGTATCAATGGAATTAAGAACTACCTCTCCTGCTCCCATATCAACACATCTTTTAATCCAGCTTACGGCTTCCATACCGGTATTTTCTCTTCCGCCCTTGGCAAAAACCTTAAATTCGCCTTCCACTCTTTTAACATCGGCAGAAATAACAACACACTGATTTCCGTATAGCTTTGCAGCCTTTTCTATAAGTCCGGGATTTTTAATTGCTCCCGAATTGACACTCACCTTATCTGCACCTGCCTTTAATACCCTGTCAAAATCCTCAAGCGTATTTATTCCGCCTCCCACAGTTAAGGGAATAAAAATTTCCTTTGCCACCTCTTTAAGTATGTCCGTAAAAAGAGCTCTCCCCTGGCTTGATGCGGTTATATCGTAAAAAACCAGCTCATCTGCGCCCTCTTTCATATAATATCTTGCTAAATCCACGGGGCTCGAAACGTCGGAAAGTCCCTTAAAATTAACACCCTTTACAACCCTTCCGTCATTTACATCAAGGCAGGGAATTATTCTTTTTGTTATCATTTTGCCACCTCGATTGCTTCCTTTAAGTTGACAGCTCCAATGTAATATGCCTTTCCGATTATTGTTCCGTACAAATCAAGTTTTCTTAAATTTTCAACATCACCGATTGAAGAAACCCCTCCCGATGCGGTAATTTTTATATTGAACTTCTGAGACAACTCTTTATAAAGTTCCAAATTTGTGCCCATCATGGCACCGTCTTTTGAAATATCTGTGCATATTATATTGGATACGCCTATTTTCTCCATTTTTTCACAAAAATCAAAGGCACTTAAACTGCTTTTTTCTGTCCAGCCTGAAATTGCAACAAAGCCGTCCTTTATATCAATACCGACGGCAATTTTTTCTTTATATATATCTACGGCACGAAGCAAAAATTCTTCGTCCTTTACGGCTGCAGTACCAAGGATAATTCTGTCAATTCCCAAATCAATATATCTTTTTACGGTTTCCAGATTTCTTATGCCTCCGCCAAGCTCCGTAAAAAGATTTGTGTTATCTAAAATATTTTTTATTGTTTGAAGATTTTTTGCACTGCCGTCTTTTGCTCCTTCCAGATCCACAAGGTGTAAGTGTGTTGCACCGTTTTCAGTAAAATCCTTTGCTACCGAAAGAGGATTGTCACTGTATACTGTCATCTTATTATAGTCACCCTTATAAAGCCTCACGGCTTTTTTGTCATAAAGGTCTATGGCAGGAAAAATTATCATAATTTATGCCTCGCTTTCACAAAATGCCCTTAAAATGTTAAGTCCCACTTCTCCGCTTTTTTCAGGGTGGAACTGACAGCCTTTTACATTCCCCTTCTCTACTGCCGCAGTAAGATTTTTCCCGTACTCGCTTTCTGCAATTACACTGTCGCAGTTTGCCCCGTAATAAGAATGAACGAAGTAAACAAAATCTCCGTCTTTTATGTACTTAAAAAGACTTGATTCTTTTCTTATCTTAAGAGCGTTCCAGCCGATGTGAGGTATCTTAAAATCTTTTGGAATTACTTCCTCTATGGGGCGAACCTCTCCCTTTATAAGTCCGAGGCCTTCGTGTTCTCCGTATTCATAGCTTTTTTCAAACAAAAGCTGCATACCAAGACATATACCCAATATAGGCTTTCCCCTTTTGGCTTCTTCCTTTATTAAATCGAAAAGTCCCGATTCCTTAAGCTTATATGCAGCATCAGAAAACGCTCCTACTCCGGGAAGAATTATTTTATCAGCTCTTTTTATTACATACTTATCTCCGGTTACTTTTGCATCTATCCCTATTTTGTCAAGGGAACTCTTTAAGGAAAAGAGATTTCCCACTTTATAGTCAATAATAGCAATCATTAAAGCACTCCCTTTGTGGAAGGAATCTTGTCCATATTTGCTCTGTCTATCGCCACAGCTTCCTTAAGGCTTCTGGCAACAGACTTATAGATACCCTCAATTATGTGGTGTGTATTCTCACCGGAAATTTCTTTTATATGGAGTGTGCAATCTGCCTTGCGGCAAAAGCCCAGGAAAAATTCCTTTACAAGCTCTGTATCAAAGTCACCCACCTGGCAGCATTCAAATAACACATCAAAAGCCAGAAGGCTTCTTCCGGACAAATCCACTGCCGATAAAATCAAGGCCTCGTCCATGGGAAGAATCATGCTTCCGTATCTCTTTATTCCCTTTTTATCAGAAAGTGCCTCCTTAAAGCAAGTTCCCAAAGCTATTCCTATATCCTCTACGGTGTGGTGATAGTCCACAAAGGTATCGCCCTTGGCATCTATTGTAAGATCAAAAGAGCCGTGATGGGCAAATAAGGTGAGCATGTGGTCTAAAAAGCCGCAGCCTGTTTTTATGTCTGCCTTTCCGTCTCCGTCTAAGTTAAGCTTTATGTATATATCTGTTTCATTGGTCTTTCTATTAAGTTCGTAAGTTCTCAAAAAAATCATTCCTTTAATTAAGTATTTCGGAAAGCGCTTTTATTAAAGATGCCATTTCCTTTTCGCTTCCTACGGTTATTCTATTATAATCCTTTATTCGCTCTTTGTCAAAGTGTCTTACCAAAATTCCTTTTTCTCTTAAGGATTTGTAAATTTCTTCTCCGCTTTTTTCTTTATGCTTTGCAAAAATAAAGTTTGCCACAGAGTCAGTTAACGTAAATCCCAAAGCTTTTAAACTTTCTTTTGTTTTCTCCCTGATTTCAATTATCTTTTTGCAATTATCTTTTGTATATTTTTCATCCTCCATAACGCCGATACCTGCCGCCATGGTCATTTTATTTATGTTGTAGGGATTGGTTGAATACTTTATGGTATTTAAGTCTCTTATAAGTTCGGGATTTCCGCATCCGAACCCGAGTCGTGCTCCTGCCATGGATCTGGATTTTGAAAATGTCTGCGTCACCAAAAGATTGTCATATTTACCTACCAGGGAAACGGCACTTTCCCCTCCGAAATCCACATATGCTTCGTCAATTACTACCACCGAGTCTTTATTGTGCTTTAAGATTTCTTCTATTTCTGAAAGAGAAAGGGAAATTCCCGTAGGAGCATTTGGATTTGCAATAAATATGGTTTTTCCCTTATTAAAATAATTTTCTATATCTACCGTGAAATCTTCCTTTAAGGGGATTTCTTCATAAGGAATATTATAAAGTTCTGCAAAAACCTTGTAAAAGCCGTAGGTTATATCGGGAAAAGCCACACCCTTTTTTTCATCGCAAAATGCCATAAAAGCAAAGTTTAATATTTCATCTGATCCATTTGTAACTAAAACAGAATCATATGAAAGTGAAAGGCTTTTTGCTATTTTTTCGGTCAAGACTCTGCACTCAGGGTCAGGGTAGAGCATTAAGTTTTCGGCTTCCCTCCTCGCCTTTTTAACAGCCTTAATCGACGGAGGAAAGGGCGATTCATTTGTGTTAAGCTTTATGTACTTTTTCTCTTTAGGCTGTTCTCCCGGAGTATAGGGCGTGAGTTTTTCAAATTTTTCGCTCATAAAACGGCTCATAAATCCTCCTCCGTTCTTATAACAGCACTTTTTGCATGAGCAGTAAGTCCCTCTTTATTTGCGAAAAGATAAACATCCTTTGCCACCTTTGAAAGTGCTTCTTTTGTGAAATAGGTATACTGAGTCTTTTTTATGAAATCGTCAACAGATAAAGGGCTTGAAAATTTAGCTGTACCGCTTGTAGGAAGTGTATGATTGGGGCCTGCCAGATAGTCACCTAAAGCTTCCGGACAGTTTCTTCCCAGAAATACAGAGCCTGCATGGCGGATTTTATCAAGATAGTCAAAAGGATTATCCACTGAAAGCTCTAAATGTTCGGGTGCCAGTTCGTTGGAAATTTCTATAGCCTTTTCCAAATCATCTGCCACAATTATTTTTCCGTTGCTATCAATGGAGCATCTTGCAATTTCACTTCTTGAAAGAAGAGGTATTTGTTTTTCAATTTCCTCTGCCACTTCATTTGCCAACTTCAAAGAATCTGTAATTAAGACCGCACTTGCCAGTTTATCGTGCTCTGCCTGAGAAAGCAAATCTGCCGCAATATGCGACGGATTACTTAAAGAATCAGCCACAATTAAAATTTCGCTGGGCCCTGCAATCATGTCAATTGAAACAGTGCCGAAAACCTGCCTTTTAGCCTCTGCCACAAAGGCATTTCCGGGGCCCACAATTTTATCCACTTTGGGAATGGTTTCAGTTCCGTAGGCAAGGGCAGCTATAGCCTGAGCTCCGCCAACTTTGAAAATCCTGTCAACACCTGCAACGTACGCTGCCGCAAGTATTGCGGAATTTATTTTCCCGTCTTTTGAGGGAGGCGTAACCATAACAACCTCAGGACAGCCTGCAATTTTAGCAGGAATCGAATCCATAAGCACGGTAGATGGATATGCTGCTGTTCCGCCGGGCACATAAAGACCTGCCTTGTCTACGGGAATGATTTTCTGTCCCATTAAAATTCCTGGTTCGTCATTTATTATAAAGCTCTGTCTTTTCTGCTTTTCATGGAATTTTCTTATATTGGCTGCGGCTTTTTTAAGGACGTTAATAAAATCCTCTCCCTCTTTTTGCACCGCTTCCTCGATTTCCTCCTGTGTTACCAAAAGGGAGTCGAGTTTTGCCCCGTCAAATTTTTCGTTATACTTAAAAAGAGCCTTATCCCCATTTATCCTTACATCTTCTATAATTTCAGCAACTGTCTTTTCCACATTTTCCTTGATTTCGCATCTTGCGAAAACATCCGAAGCTATAACTTCATCATATTTTAATATCTTAATCATTATTTTTCCCCTCTTCTAATGATGCCACTACTTTATCAATCAAATCCTTTTTGAACTTGAAGCTTGATTTATTTGAGATTAATCTTGCACTTATATCTATGATTTCTTCCTTTACCGAAAGATTGTTTTCCTTTAATGTAGCCCCGGTTTCAACTATATCAACAATTACATCGGACAAAGACAAAATAGGAGCAATTTCGATTGAGCCGTTTAAGTGAATAATGTCAATATCTCTTCCTTTTTTTGCATAATAATCTTTCGCTATATTTGTAAATTTAGTTGCCACTCGTAAGGGTCTTTCCGCATCTTCGCGGAAATCGTTTTTTGCTGCCACAGCCATGCGGCATTTTCCCATTTCCAGATCTAAAAGCTCGTAAACTTCAGGAGAATATTCCAAAAGTATATCCTTTCCTGCAACCCCGATATCCGCAGCACCTCTTTCTACATAAATTGCCACATCCGAGGGCTTTACCCAGAAATATCTGACGCCTGCCTCAGGGTTTTCAAAAATAAGCTTTCTTCCCTGTTCCTTTATGGATGGGCAGGGAAATCCCGCCTTTTCAAACAAATCGTAAACTTTTTCCCCAAGTCTTCCCTTGGGCAGAGCCACGTTAAGCATTGTTTTCAATTATCTCAACTCCTTTTTCGTTAATCTCAGGCCGAGGGAAGTCGAACCCCACAAACCTTAAACTTGTCAAATTTGCACACTTGTAATTTGTCGTCCTCGAAAGGCGTCAGCCTTACTTCGTCCTCCGCATTGAAATTGCACGAAATTTTCCTGCGTTTAAGGTCGAAGAGCTTAAAACCTTTAAATTTTGAAGGAAGACAAAGAAATTTCAAAAATAATACTGGCGTATATTTGCAGAATTTTCTGCAGTATTACGCAAAATTTATGTTTTTAAGCTTTATGGGGTTAGATTTCCTCGGCCTTAAGAAGCTGACGGTATCTTAAATCTCCAGGGATTTCACGGAATGCCGCTGCGGATTTTCCGTTCTTAGTAAAAAGATTTATTGCATCGGAAATTCCTTTAACGGAAGATTTTTCGTCATATAAAATTACTGCATCCACATCGCAGTCACTCTCTTTTTCAGAAAGATAATAAAGGGAATCCAAATATACAGCAAAGCCTATGGCATCGCTTTTCTTTCCCATTTTTCTCATAAGTTTGTCGTACTGACCTCCTGATAAAACACCCTCAGGAATACCTTCTATAAAGCCCTTGAAAACAAAACCATTATAGTATGCCATATCGCTTGTTACTGAAAAATCTATGTTTATCTTTCCCTTAAGTCCGTTTTCTTCTAAAGCTTTGGTTATTTCGCTAAGCTCACCTAAAGCCTTGTTATCCTCCCCAAATATCCTTAAAAGCTCGGGAATAACCTTGCCGGGCTCTCCGCTTAAGGATAAAAGGTCTAAAAGTCTCATATCTGAAACATTTTCCCTGGTCAAAATTTCTTTTATGCCATGAGGATTTTTCTCTCCTAAACATTTAAGTATTTCCTTTTCCGTCTTGTGAGATAAATCAAGCTCATCCAATATATCAGAAACCAGTGTAATATTTGATATATCCAGCATAAAATCCTCGCTTATGGTCTTAAGACTCATGGCAGCAAGGTATATAACCTCATAAAGGCAATATTCATCAAGGTTACCTATACACTCAAGTCCCACCTGCATGATTTCCTTATAGTTTTTGGTGCCTTTTGAAACCCTATATACATTTTCGTTATAATAAAGCTTTCTGGGAGTTTTTTCTTCGTCCTTTGTATTCTTTATTATAGAAAGGGTTACGTCGGGCTTTAATGCCATAAGCTTGCCGTCTGTATCCGTAAAGGTTATAATATTTTCTGACACAAGAAAGTCTTTATTTCTTACATAGAGGTCATATTCTTCGAATTTGCTCATTTTATATCTTAAGTAGCCATACTTACTGTATAAGCTTCTTAAGGCAAAAACTGCCTTTTCTTCACTTCTTAAAACAGAATTTTCAATTTTCATACATCTTCCTCCAGTCTTTCAAGCATCTCCCGATAGCCGCCGCTTCCGTATAAAAGGCAGCGGTTTACCCTGCTTATGGTTGTTGTGCTTGCTCCTGTCTCCTTTGATATATCCTGATAGCTTTTTCCGCTTTTTAATTCTTTTGCAACTTTAAGTCTTAAGGACATATCCATAACTTCCTTTACTGTGCAGATATCCGAAAAAAACTTTTTGCAATCCTCTATATCCTTGAGCTTCAGTATGGCGCTGAACAAATTTTCAGCAGAATCAAAATGACTGTTTACCATTTAACTACCTCACTTTCGCTTTATCACTTTACTATAGTAACACGGTAAAGCGAAAATGTCAAGAAAAATTTCTTTACTTTTTATATCATACGTAATATAATATAGAAAAGTTTCACTATATCAAATGAGGTATTTTTATGAATATTATTATAGTAGGCTACGGTAAAGTAGGCTCTACCCTTGCCGAAAAACTCAGCCAGGAAAACATTCACAATATAACAGTAATAGATATAAAACTCTCCCAGATGAAAAATGCCATAAGCAACTTTGATGTAATGGGTATCACAGGTAATGCTGTTGACCACGAAATATTAAAGGAAGCAGGCATCGAAAATGCCGACCTTTTAATTGCAGTAACCGGCTCTGATGAAATCAATCTTATGACTTGTCTTATTGCAAAAAAACTCGGTAATTTAAAAACCATAGCCAGGGTAAGAAAACCTGAATACAGTCAGGAAATACATCTTTTTAAAGATGACTTAGGTCTTGCAATGATTATAAATCCCGAACAGGCGGCAGCAAATGAAATGGCAAGGGTTTTAAGATTCCCCTCTGCCATACAGATTGACACCTTTTCAAAGGGTCGTATAGAAATAATGAAATTCAAAATTGCTGAAGACTCTGTTCTCTGCAATATGTGTCTTGCTGATTTAAGTCCAAAGCTTAACTGCGATATTTTAGTCTGCGGAATTGAGAGAGGCGAAGAAGCCTTTATTCCCGGCGGTGACTTTGTCTTAAAGGCGGGAGATTTAATAAGCATAGTATCATCCATTTCAAACGGAGCTCATTTCTTTAAAAAAATCGGGTTCAAAACCAACAGTGTAAAAGATACAATAATTGTAGGCGGCGGTGACACTGCTTATTATCTGGCATCAAGACTTATTCAGACGGGCATTTCCGTTAAGATAATCGAACATAATGAAGAGCGTTGCAACGAGCTTTGTCAGATGCTCCCCAAAGCTACAATTATCCATGGAGACGGCACACAGAAGGAAATTTTACTGGAAGCAGGGCTGGAAAAGGCAGAATCCTTTGTTTCCCTTACCAATATAGACGAGGAAAATGTTCTTTTGTCTCTTTTCGCAAAGAGCAAAACCAAGGGAAAAGTCATAACAAAAATAAACAGAATTGAATATGATAATGTCTTAAATTCTCTTAATCTTGATTCTATATGCTATCCCAAAAACACCACCGCCGAATATATCTTACGTTTTGTAAGAGCGAAAAACAATTCTTACGGCAGTAACATTGAAACCATGCATCTTATTCTGGATGGTAAAGCAGAGGCTCTTGAATTCAGAATCAGAAAAGATTCTCCCATTTCAAATGTCCCCATCATGGAGCTTAATCTTAAAAAGAATATAATAATCGCCTGCATCAACAGACGCGGGCAGATTATAATTCCCCGAGGCGGCGACATTATTAAAGAGGGAGACAACGTTATTATCGTCACCACTCACAAAGGCTTTAACGACATAAGTGATATACTGGAATGAGGTAGCTTATGAACTATAAAATTATAAGTTTTATTCTTGGCAGAGTTTTAAGAATAGAAGCTCTTTTCATGCTTCCCCCTTTAATTTGCTCACTCATCTATAAAGAATGGGATGTTTCCTGGTCGTTTTTTGCTTCAATATTTATATCTTTTCTGGCGGGAACTATTCTTTCAGGAAAAAGACCCAAAAACCGCTCTATGTTTGCAAGAGAGGGATTTGTAATAGTTGCCTTATCCTGGCTCCTTATAAGTCTTTTCGGCTCCTTCCCTTTCCTTTTTTCCGGAACTATCACGAAATTCATTGATGCTCTTTTTGAAACAGTTTCAGGCTTCACAACCACAGGAGCTTCAATTTTAACGGATATTACAGTGGTTCCAAAAGGCATTTTGCTCTGGCGAAGCTTTACCCACTGGATTGGTGGTATGGGCGTTCTGGTTTTCTTAGTCGCTCTCTTCCCTCTTTTTGGCGGAAGCAATCTTTTTCTTATCCAGGCAGAAAGCCCCGGTCCCTCCGTGAGCAAGCTTGTTCCCAAAGTTAAGTCCACCGCCAAAATCCTTTATCTCATATATATAGGCCTTACCCTTTTACAAATCGCAGTTATGCTCCTTGGAAACATCTGGCTTGAAGATAAAATCACACTTTTTGAAGCTCTCAACATCGCATTTTCAACGGCAGGCACAGGCGGTTTTGCCATAACAAGCTCTGCTCTCGGAGATTTTTCTCCCTATATACAAAACGTTGCAACTTTGTTTATGATTCTTTTCGGTATTGACTTTTCTGTCTACTACTGTCTCCTTTTAAGGAAGTTCCGTGATGCCGTAAGGTCTTCGGAGGTGAGAACATATCTTTCAGTTATTCTGCTCTCCTCTCTTATTATAGCATTTAACTGCCGACATCTTTTTACCTCCGTTGCTCAGTCGCTGCACCAGGCATTTTTTCATGTAGCTGCCACAATCACCACCACAGGATTTTCTGCCACTGACGTTGATTTATGGCCAACCTTTTCCAAAAGCATTCTTATCGTGTTGATGTTTGTGGGTGCCTGTGCAGGCAGTACCGGCGGCGGTATGAAAATTTCAAGAATTATGATATTGCTTAAAAGTGTAAGAAAAGAAATCAAGGTGATGGCACAGCCTGGAAGTGTTGTTAAAATCAAACTGAACGGCCGTGCAGTAGAGCATGAAACTGTCCGTTCCGTAAATGTTTATTCCGTTGCTCTCTTTGCTCTTTTTGCCCTGTCTTTCATATTGATAGGTTTCGATCCTTATGGAGATATAACAACAAACCTCGTAGCTTCTGCAACCACCATCAATAATGTAGGTCTGGGCTTTGCAAAGGTCGGCCCCACCATGAATTTTTCGGGATTTTCAGACTTTTCTACTCTAATTTTCATATTCAATATGTTAGTTGGAAGACTTGAGGTTTTCCCGATTCTTCTTCTTTTATCTCCCAGAACCTGGAAAAAATAATCATTAAAAAAGGCTGCCATGCAGCCTTTTTTATGTTATAATAAAAATGTATCCTTTGCAACTTTTTCCCCTCTTAAATTGTATTATAATTAAAGGAAACTTTTACCTTAAAGGAGGGCTTCTTATGAAACGAATTTTAATATTATCTATTCTGGCACTAAGTTTACTTTTGACATCCTGCCATAACTCGACTATAGGCATCATAGGAGGTGCTGATGGCCCGACCTCAACAATATTGGGAGAGAATTCTGGAAAACCGAGAGAAAGATTTGGAAAACAGCTTGAAAAAAGAAGTGTCAGAATGTTTAATATAGACGGTGTTTTATATTACGATTCAGGCGTCATAAGTTATCTTACTCCCCGTTGCGGAACAATGGACGGAGAACTCAAAAAAGCAGTTGCAGAAAATGAAATCCCTCTTAAATCAGGAGAAGCTAATTTTGAGGCCAAGGGATATCAGAATGCAACGAGTATCACAAAAGAAGTAAATATCGAGGAAGAATGGATAATCTTTAAAAAGTTTGATACATACGGTATGTCCCTTGATTCTCTTAAATACTGCCATTACATAAAAGGGCATCTCAATAATGCTGCCATTAACAGCGAAATCATTGTCCTTAGTGAAAAAGAAGACGTGACATTCAACGATATATATGAACCCTTGTTAAGCTCTCAGGCTATGGCAAACAATTATTTTGGCAAAACTATTTATAATCCTGTTTTCTGCGACAAATGGGGAGTTTATTTTCACGCTGAAAATATAACACCAAAGGGCCTTACCTTGAAAATAGAACAGTTTGGCGGAGAAGTTCAGGGAACTCTCCAGACCGGGGCCAAATTCGATCTCGAAGAGGTTGTAAATAACGATTGGCAGAGCGTCAAAACAAAAGAAGGCGATGTTCCCCTTGTCTGGAACTCTATAGCTTATCTTATTAAAAAAAATGATATAACTGAGTTAGAAATTGACTGGAGCTACATTTTTGGAGAGCTAAAGCCTGGCTTTTACCGACTCAAGAAAGAGATTATGGATTTTAAGTCTCCGGGAATCTACGATGAGAAGATATACGAGGTGTATTTCACCGTTGAATAAGGAGGACTGTTTATACAAAAAATTTCTTAAGGTTCAAGTCCTTTCTTTAACATTCAAAAAGAGAGAGTACCTTTTGGGATACTCTCTCTTTTTGGTGCGGATGACAGGACGTATATTGCTTCGCAATCTACCCTGCTCGGTTACCCAAATGCTCTGCATTTCGGTACCAACCTTCGCAACATACGGCTAAAAACGATATTCAATCGTTTTTTTAACGCCGTATACCTTCTTAAGGTTCAAGTCCTTTCTTTAACATTCAAAAAGAGAGAGTACCTTTTGGGATACTCTCTCTTTTTGGTGCGGATGACAGGACTTGAACCTGCATGAAATTGCTCTCACATGGACCTGAACCATGCGCGTCTGCCAATTCCGCCACATCCGCATATTAAACTCACCCGGTTATTATAGCAAACTTTAACTTCTTTGTCAAGATGAAGGGCATATTTTTCTTATACTTATTGCTTTTTTTTGATTTTTATGCTATAATCATAAAAACTAAACAGAAAGGATAGAGCCATGAACAAAAATCTTTATAAAATCCCATTGAAGCTTACGGGCGACCGCCTTTTATTCGTAGTTGTAGCCTGGATTTTTTCAGTCACCATGACCGTAGCCCTGGATTTCATTTTAGGTGGGCTTAAGTACATCGGTATTATATATTCTTTAATTACTGCCATTCCCTACATTTCTTTAATCTATTACGAAGCTTTTGATGTAGGTCAAAGAGAGCGAAATAAAGAAACCGCATCTCTTAAAAATGCATGTTTATACTGTCTTATCTGGCAGATTCCTTCGCTTATATTCTTTATTTTATATCTTATAAGCTTTGTAACTTCCATTTCTACAGACACCGTAAAAAATCTTTTTTCAGGCATCTGGTTATCTCCCTTTATAGGACCCAGAGGTGCATCGGCAAATGAAAGTGCAAACCTACTTCAGTATATCATTTTTATGGCGGTAGAGTGGGGCTTTTTCCTGGTTTCTTATTATCTTGGAATGAAAGACATTGTTTTGCTAAAATCCAAAAAGAAAAAAAGCTCGGGCTTTATGAAAAAATAAAAAAAGCACCTTTCACAAAAGTGAAAGGTGCTTTTCAAAATGTCAAAAAATTAAAGAAAATTCTTTAAAAATAGCAAAAAAACTAAGGAATTAAGGATAATCTATGTTATAATAGTCTTATAAATAACCGAAGGAGTTTTGATATGCTTTATTCATCACTTTCACTTAACGGAACCTGGAAAATAGGATATCTGGAGGAAGCCTACAAAGATACTCAACTTCCCGTATTTTCCGGCTGGCCCTTAGAAAACGTTGTTCCCGCTTACTGGGAGGATCTTAAAGAAAAATTGCAGTTATCTCCCTTCTTCAGGGAATTGAAAATAAATCCCGAATACGGTTTATGGGCTTATCCCATAAATCATTACGTTCCTGATATGGCTCTTCCCAATATAATGGGAAACTTTTTCTATGAACGCACCTTTTTATGTGAGGATTTTAGTGGCGATGCTGAAATTTACTTTGGCGGAGTTCAGAATTCACTTTCTCTTTGGATAAACGGAGAATTTTTAGGAAGACACAAAGGCTACAGCACTCCTTTTTCAATAAAGGTTCCCAAAGGTGTAATAAGAAACGGCGAAAACACCATTACTCTTTCCGTTTCAAACTCAAGACTCGAAGGAAACAATGGCGAGCCCATAGTAGGTCTTACCTCCCGCGCAGCCTGCGAATATACAGGTGGCATCACAGGCGATGTGGAACTTCGTGTTTACATGAGTCCCTTACGTGATGCGGCAGTTTTCACCTCCGAGGATTTGAAAACCCTTTCGGTAAAGGTTTATTCAAGTGAGGAAATCAAAGTGGATTGGGAAGTTAAAGACGGTGATATTGTCCTTTTAAATGGCACATCAAACGGAGACTTTTCATTTGATGCGGAAAATCTCACTTTATGGAGTCCTGAAAATCCCAAGCTTTACACCCTTACTTTAACCTCAGGTGATGCTTCTTTGACAGTTCCCTTTGGAGTAAGAAGACTTTTAGTCTGCGGAACACACTTTAAATTAAACGGCTATCCTTATTTTTTAAGAGGTGTATGCGAGCATTTTTATATTCCCGATACTATCCATCCTCACCACGATATTGCCTATTACAGACACATAATAAAGGAGTTCAAAAAGCTGGGCTTTAACTTCATTCGTTTTCACACTCACATTCCTCAAGAGGAATATATGCAGGCTGCAGATGAGCTTGGTATGATTATCCAGGCGGAATGTCCTAACAACACCACCTTGGAAGAGTGGGAAAAAATTGTTTATTTCTGCAGGCGTCATCCGTCGGTTTCAATTTTCTGCAACGGAAACGAGCTGGATATTGATGAAGCTATGATTGAATATCTTGAAAAATGTGCAAGGACAGTTCACGAAAATACTGATTCATTATACTCTCCCATGAGCGCATTAAGGGGCGTTGAATATTACTGGGGTAACCCCGAAGTAACTTCCGCTATGACAGAAAAACCCTTTTTACATAATCCCGGTCGTTTAGAAAAGCTTTCCGAGTTCAGTGATATGTATAACAGCTACGCTCACGGTCATTTCAGCTATCTTTCCCTTACGTCAGATGTTGAAAAAATTGATTCATACGCATCTCTTTACAAAAAACCCCGTGTAAGCCACGAAATCTGTATTGACGGAACTTTTACGGATTTAAGCTTAATGGATCGCTATAAAAATTCCCCGGTAGGTAAAACCGAAATGTTTTCTTCTCTAGAAAAGCATCTTCTGGATAAAAAAGTTTTACATAAAGCACCCTTATACTTTAAAAACTCCAGTCAGTGGCAAAGAAGAATCCGTAAGTATTGCTTTGAGCAGCTTCGTCGCTGCAACGATATGTCAGGCTATGACTTTTTGGGACCCATTGATACTCATTGGCATACCTTTGGCTATGACTGCGGAATGATGAATGAATTTTACGAGCTTAAGCCCGGTGAAACCTATGAAAATGTTTTAAGATATAATTCCGAAACCGTAGTTTTAACCGACCTTGAAAGAAAGCGTAATTTCAAAAGTGGCTCTTTACTTGAATTTGGCATCTTTACCTCCCACTACGGAAAGAAAAAAATCGAGAATGCTGACCTTTCAGTTATGCTCATAACAGACGGCAAGGTTATTTTAAGGAAAAACATAAACGTAAAGAACATTGAAAACGGCAAGGTTTCACGCCTTTATGATTTTTCAGAGCATCTCCCGAATTCAGATACTCCCAAGGAGATTATTCTTAAAATTACATTGGACGGCGAGGATTTACATGCTGAAAACCAATGGGAAATCTATTCTTTCCCCGTGGCAGAAAAGTCCACCTCAGATAAGGTGAAAGTTTTTTCAAATCCCACCAAGGAGCTTCTTACAGAGGCTTTGAAAAATGGTGAAAATGTGGTTGTTTTCGGCGGAAGCCCCTTCACCTTCCATAAAACCTCTTTCCAGATTGCTCTTCCCGGACGCTCTGACGGTCATCTGGCAACTGTAATTTATGACCATCCCATTATGAACAGTATGCCCCACGACGGTTTTTGCGGCTGGCAGTTTAACCAGCTCTTAGAGGGCGGAGATGCCGTTTGCTTTACAAATGATAATGTTCCCTTTGACCCCATAATAGAGGTTGCAACAACTCACAAATATTTCATTCGCCAATCGGCAATGTTTGAATTTAACGTATTTTCAGGTAAGCTTTTAGTCTGCACCTTCAATTTCAGAGAAAATGACCCTGCAGCTTCTTACCTTAAGTCTAAGATTTTATCCTATGCAGAAAGTGACTTATTCAGTCCCCGCCACACATTGGAAGAAGATGAATACCTGTCTCTTTTAAGCGGAGTAAAGGTTGATGTTGTTAAAAATACCAATCTTGCATTTAACCCCAATGACAAAACAGCTAAGAAAAAGAACTAAAAAAAGGCTTTCAAGACATCTTGAAAGCCTTTTTTTATAAATTCATTTCAGGAATGGGCTTTATGCTTCGCTCTAAAATGCCGTTCATATAGGCAATGGCAATACCGTAATTGGTCATAGGTACGTTTTGCTCCTTTGCACTTTTTAGCCTTAATGCCATTTCCTTTTCTGTTGCCATACAGCCTCCGCAGTGAATAATGAGCCTGTATCCTTTAAGGTCAGAAGGAAAGTCCTTTCCCGATGCGGTTACTATTTCAACGTTTTTACCCGTAAACTTTTTAATGAGTGCAGGAATTTTCACTGTGCCTATATCACCGCACTGTCTGTGGTGTGTGCAGGCTTCCGCAATCAGAATCCTATCATTTTCTTCTAAGGAAGATAAAACCTTTGCTCCCAGCACAGCGTCTTTTAAGATGCCTTTATATCTCGCCATAAGAATGGAAAATGACGTAAGAGGAATTTCTTTACCGGTTTCACTCTGCACTTTTGCAAACACCTGACTGTCTGTTATAACGAGTCTTACATTATCCAAAGAATCAAGGACTTTTTTATATTCCGTATCCTTCACGCATATAGCCGATGCTCCCGCATCTAAAATTTCACGGATGGTCTGAATCTGCGGTAAAATAAGCCTGCCTTTGGGGGCAGCCTCATCTATCGGAATTACCAAAACCACCTTGTCTCCGGGCTTTAAGACATCTCCTATTATGTGTCTTTTGTTTCCCTTATCCTTTCCCAGGGCGGCTATTTTTTCCTTTAATTCTTCTATTCCCTCTCCTGTAACAGAGCTTACGGAAAGACCCTCTGCCTTTTTTATATCAGACTTGGTAAAGCAAATTATATAATCTATTTCCCTTTCTTCAAAAAGAGCTATAAGCTCTTTTTCTGTTTCGGTCAAGCCAAGCTCTGCCGATACTGCCAGAACCGCTATATCACATTCTTCCAAAACCTTTTTGGTCTGCCCTACACGCATGGCACCAAGAACCCCCGAATCGTCAAAGCCCGGAGTGTCTATAATTACCACGGGGCCTAATGGCAGAAGCTCCATAGCCTTTTTAACCGGGTCCGTAGTAGTTCCTGGAATATCAGAGACTAATGACAGCTTTTGATTTGTAATTTTATTTACAAGGCTGGATTTTCCTGCATTTCTCCTGCCGAAAAAACCTATATGTATTCTCTCGCCCGAAGGCACCTGGTTAAGTCCCATAAAATCAATCCTTTACTAGGCTGTCACCCCTCCCAAAATCAAGGATGCAACCTGCTTTTTCTATATTTTTTTCCAAAAGCTTTATTCCATCTATACCCTCTTCACCTCTTGATTTCTTGTTGTCATAAAGGGTGTATTTGTTTTTTGCAAAATCGGGAGACAAATTGGGCATAACTACGTTTGCTCCTGCTTTAATTCCGGAAATTCTGCCGTCTTCCGATGCTGTTGCAAGGGCGGTGGTTGCCGGAAGCAGAACACATTCATTCATTATCCTTATTAAAGAAAGCATCAAAAGAGTTTTTTCCACACTCCCTTTCGGGAAAGTGCCAAAAGGCGTGTCTTTCTGTGGCAAAAACGGTCCTATCCCCACCATGTGAGGAGAAAACTCTTTTATAAATATAAGCTCCTTTGCAAGATCAGAATCCGTCTGATAGGGGCTTCCTACCATAAATCCGCAGCCCACCTGATAGCCCAGCTCTTTTAAATCATAAAGGCATCTTAATCTTCTCTCGTGAGAAAGATTTTCAGGATGCAGTTTTTCATAGTGCTCCTTTGAAATTGTTTCATGGCGTAAAAGGTATCGGTCCGCTCCCAGTTCTTTAAATCTTCTATAAATCTCTTTTTCCTTTTCCCCTAAAGAAAGGGTAAGGGCACATTCGGGATATTTTTCCTTTATGGCATATATGATTTTTTCAAGTTCTTTATTGTTTGCCCTTTCTCCGCCCTGAAGTACAAAGGTTGAAAAGCCCAGCTCTCTTCCCTTTTCGCAAGCAGATAAGATTTCCTCTTTTGAAAGGGAATATCTTTCCAGATTTTTATTGCTCCTTCTTATACCACAGTAAAAACAGTCGTTTCTGCAGACATTGGAAAATTCAATAAGACCTCTTAAATAAACCTTATTCCCGTAGGTGTTATTTCTTTTTTCCCTTGCAAATTCCGCCAAAGCCTCCCTTTCAGCTTCCCCGGCATTTTCAATTAAATATAAAAGCTCGGAAAAATCCGCATTCCCTTTGGCTTTAAGCTTATTTATTATATCCTTCATATCTTTGCATAGGCGGTCTTTGTGCTTATTCCGTCTAATCTTCCTATCTTGCCGGAAAGGGCAGAAATTTCATCTTCGGGGGCGTCCATGGCTATACTTATAATGCAAATGTTTTTTTCTCTGTAAGGCAGTCCCATTCTCCCAATAATATAAGGTGCATAGTCATGAAGTATTGCGTTTACTTCATTTACCTTTTCTCCGTTTTCCACAATAATACTAACAGTAGCAACTCTTTTTTCCATAGAAATTCTCCTTTTTAAAGTTATGCTTCTATTTTCTATAATTATATAGAAATTTATTCATTTTGTCAAATAAAAAGCACCGCTACTGCGGTGCATTTATTTTACTGTTATAATATTTCAGCTATTGCTCCAATGCTCTGGGCAACAATTCTGCTCTTTATGTAAGCAATGTTGTCTTTTACCTTAAAGGGTGCTTCGCAGTTATTCCATACGTCAAAATACTTAGCTCCCTCTTTATAAGGAATGGCTATTACGTCACCATCAAACGTGTGATAGCTTCTGTTATATATAGCGTAAAGGCATCTATCCTTGCCGGGATATTTATTTACACAGATTGCATCTGATAAAGAATCCGTCATTGTTTCGGGGGTATCCGATGAGAAGCAGTCTGCATAATCTTTCTTTATGCGATAGCTTTTCGCCATAAACTTTCTGCCCCTGGATTCTTCCGCATCCCAGAAGGAGTCGTAAATTGCCTGACCGTTAAAGAATGTTGCCTTTAAGGGCTGCCAGGAAAGATTCCTCATAGCCATGGGCAATATAAGCTGAACGATTTTCGGAAATGCAAAACGATAAAGGTCAGTATACACTCTTCCGTAAGTATCAGAACCGTCTTCCGCATGAACACCCTGCTCAATCATGCGGTTTATAGCGTCCAAAATGTAGTAGCTTATATTACAGTCAATATATCTTGCATTTACGTCAACTGCATAATATTCTCCGTAGAGCACCAAATCCTCAGGAACAGTATCCTTGAGCTTTGAAATAAAGTTCCTGTCGGTTTTAAGGAGATTTGAGGGCACTTCATGGCCGTGAGTTTCATCAAAGCATCTGTTGTCAACACGGAGAGAAAATTCGTCGATGTACAAAATGTTAACGCCCGTTTCCTCGTGAACTCTCGGATAGTTTTTAATTGCATAATCTCTCCAGGTTTCGTTGGCGTGGCACATTCTGTAGGAATGACCGCCGATACCGATGTATCCCCCTGAAGCATTCTTTACCCTGTATTTCGGGAAAAATTCTTCAGCCTGCTTATATCTCTTGGATAAAAGGGTGGGATGCTGATAAAGAGAAATTTCAGCACCGGTTCTTTCCTTAACTTCGGCAAGTGCTGCCTTGAAGTTTTCAAGTCCTCCCAGAGCGTCATAATCCTCTTTACCGTAGTTACCCCAGGACTGGCTTACTAATTCCTCGTCCCAGCACCAGCCCCACATATGTAAAATATCGGGGGTTTCGCCGTAAAGCTTGGAAATATCATCCATTATGAGATTGAAATTGTATTTTTTATTCTTTTTGTCATACCATACGGGGAAATTGGTAATGCCGTTAGTTTCTACAAAGTCGTCGATTTCAGCAAGAAGCCAGAACTTTTCTCTGTACCACTTTTTATCCTGGCACTTATAGGGCTCATACCAGGTGTCAAGCCAGTTTTTATAGTTCTTGAAGGGTACTCTCCAATCTCCTTTATGTGCATAAATTAAGGTTTCGGTTCCCAAAAATTCTTCGCCGTTTTCAATCTTGAAGTACATATCGGGATATTCTATGAAAGCATCTAACCTGCCCTCTTTTTTGATAAGAGCATATTTTCTTACCTTAAGCTCCTTTTCCATGGTATTTATGGCAAAGCCTGCTCCTGATACCGGTGAAAAAATGTCCATAAACTGCATAGGGAACGAGGGGGCGGATTCTTCATATACATAGGCACTGCCATTGCTTTCGGTGTTCTGATACTTAGGCAGGAAATACCATGTATCTTCGGCGTTATCAAATTTAATGTCAGAAATCACGGGGAATAAAATTCCCACACTTAATTTTTCTCCCTTGTTTACGGCTTTCATGGAAAGGGAAACCCCGTCTTCTTTGGTAAGTGCCATTGTTACGGTTATATATAAGTTTTCGTATCTGTATGTAATTTGTGCTGTGTCAGATACTTTAATATCCACTCTTTCAAAGTTTTCTAAAAGCTCGTCTTTATTTCGTACTTTTAAAAGTGCACCTTCCATGGTCATTTTTTCATCAAAACCGGATACAGCCTTTTTAACAAAAAGACCGTCCTTGGTTGAAAGCTCTAAATAAAGACCGCCGTTTTTCACGGTGAGCGTGTCACCATCAAGGGAAAATTCTTTTTTGTGGCAAAAGTCCGCTTCGTGACCCTTACTTCTTTCAGGGAACATTTCAGAAAGAACACAAGCGGCATCCACATTCAAAGTAAGGGCACATAAAGAAACATCTGTATCAATCATTCTGTCTTCAAAAGAAATGCTCTTAATTACCTTATCCTTTGTTTTAACACCGTATACGCCCATTTCTCCTGCGATTACGTGATTTTTGTTTTTAACGCTTTCGGGGAAGCACTCGTCTACTTCGCCGTCTTCGTAGTTTACATAAACCGCATAGCGTTCGATATCATTAACCATAAGAGGCATCATAACCTCGCCCTGAGCCGAGCCTAAAATAGTGGGGTCCGGTGCACAAAAGCCCCATCTTTCGTGCATAAGCCCGTCCAAATAAAGAACAAAGTAAACTTCTTTAGCTTTTTTACCCACGGGTATTTCAAATCTGCTTTCCCTGCTTTCGGGTCTGCAAAGACGACGGGGTACATTCTCTGCAGTTATATTTCTTATAAGCTCGTCGTTTTCCTTGGGAGATGCCCCGGGTCTTATCATTTTTCCTGAAAAGTCAAAGGGAATTTCCAAAAATGATCTCTTTCCCAAAGGAACTCCTGCTCCACCGTCGGTAAGGCCAAAATTATCGGGAATTTCATCATTGGTAAAGGGTGCTATATCTATAACTTCATATCCTTTTATATCTTTTGCGTCATCGGGAAATCTTTTCGGTAAATCTTCCTTTTCGCAGGTATAGAAATTATAGATATCCATGTTAAATGTAGGGAACTTAAAGTTAAATCTTATTCTCAAATGGTCGTAGGTTCCCCTTTCGCACTTTGCTATTGCAACGTGCCTTTTGCCATCTGTCAGAATGTCGTTGAAAAACATAAAGGGAGTCGGCACTCCGTCTTTTACCGCTTCAATAAAGCCCTGCTTTAATACAAGACCTCTGTAAAGACCATTGGTTGAATATTCAAAAACCAAGAAGTCTGAAAGCACGATTTTCTTATCTCCGGTAATGAAAAATTCACCGTTTATCAGGTCATTTCTTTCCATTTTGTACCGTACTGTTCCATCTGATAAATCTTCTCTGTGAACGTAAGGCGGCATTGCAAACTCATATTTTTTTAATTCTAACATTTTATCTCTCCTTTAGTTGTTTTTTCCCTTCTTATAAATCTTAACAATAGCAAGAACTGTACTTGCTATCAAAAGACCTCTTGTGAAAAGATTTGTATATGCTCCGTTTGCTATATCATATACTATCCACATGGCATTGCATGAAAGAGTTAAAAATCTGTACATACTGACATCTTCCTGCATGACCGAAACCGCAAAGAAAATTGTTGATATTCCCGGAACTATATCAACAGCACTTTCGTATGTAAATGCGGCAATAGTGACATAAACAACTATAAAAAAAGCTGATGAGGCTTTTCTTAAAATATCACCTTTTTTCATTTCCAGCCGGGTTGCCAGATACAAAATCAAGGTATGAACTACGGCGATAGCGCAAGCATATCCTCCTGTATCTCCGCCTAAAATGAGATACTGTACTGCAATCAAGAAATTTGCAAGACATTCCAGTAGCAAAACCGCCCACATCTTTTTAAACAGGGGAATGGATATAGAAACAACCATTACCAATACTCCCAGTGCTTGAGCTATAAAAAATCTTAATGTTTCAAAATTCATAAATTCTCCTCTTAATAAAATGTCGCTACTTCTTTCTCGGGAGGATTTCCTTTTTCTATCTTTACAAGCTTAAGCACAGGTGCTTTCTGGGTGTAAAGTTTGTGTTTTTTCATAATTATCCTTGCCGTTAATATATACCATGCTGCATTATCAGCCTCTATATCATTATCACTTTCGCAGGCGATGGGTCGAAAGGCTATATCATCTTCACAGCAGGTCATAACTTTTCTTCCAATTAAAAGATCTTTTTCTGAAAGTTCCTTGGGTCGTGCAACCATTCCTTTAAAGGAAACTGTCCTTCCCTCATATTTACCTGGCTCCTCCATTAAATCACGGTACCAGATTGCATAATCCTTGTCCTCGATTTCTATAATAGGTGCATTTAAGTCAAAGGGCAACGGGTCCTCTATATCGTCATATTCAATTTCACCGTTTATATATTCATATATTATAGTGGTTCTCCTGTTGGTCCCCCTTATAATTTTATGAATAGTCTCTTTGTCCGTTCTGTCTGTAGCACGATTTAATGCTATAAGCTCACAGTCTGTCATTTTATCTACCATCAAAGAGCGCATATTGGTATTATAGCTTATAAAGGTTTCGCTGTCTGCAAACATAATCTGCTGGTAGATAATCCAGTTGTCCGGCATATTGTTATAAAGATGTGAAAGCTCCCACATTCCGTTGTATTCAATAACAACTCTGTCCGCCTTACATCGTCTTGCCACCTTGGATAAGGTATTTTTCTTAAGCTCGTCAATGGAATTTACAAATTCCATTGTTACATTTTCAACTATAAATTTATCTCTATCGTATTCTTCTTCCCCCTCTTCACAAACCAAGAGCAAAGTTCTTTCCTTTGGATTGAACTTCTCATCCTCCAAAGTGCCCTGAATGAACTGGGTCTTTCCTGATTCCAAAAATCCCGTAAAAAGGTAGACGGGAATTTCCTTTTCTTCTATCATTTTATTCACCAACCCCAAAAAGCTTTTCTATTGCTTTTTCGTTTATTTTTGAACCTATAACACAGATTCTTCCTGTAATATCGGCACTTCCCTCTCTTATATCCGCTTCCCCGGGGATGTAATCAAAATGAAGCCATGAATTTTCTGATGCTACAATGCCTTTTGCTCTTAAAATCATGCCATATTTTTCTTCATTTTCCAAAGCTTTTAATATATTATCAAGTTCATCTTTGGAGTATTTGTTAAGAGTCTCCCTTCCCCAGCTTGAAAATACTTCATCTGCGTGATGATGGTGGTGATGCTCATGGTCGTGGTCGTGGCATCCACAGGTGCAGTCTTCACCGTGCTCGTGATGGTGCTCGTCATGGTGGTGATGCTCATGGTCGTGGCATCCACAGGTGCAGTGTTCATCGTGCTCGTGATGGTGCTCGTCATGA
Organism: Clostridia bacterium; assembly: GCA_045123995.1. Lineage (GTDB taxonomy): Bacteria > Bacillota > Clostridia > CAKSNL01 > HGM11501 > HGM11501. The sequence goes on along the minus strand of JBGVKY010000014.1, from coordinate 34,686 downwards.
TGGTGATGCTCATGCTCATGGTCGTGGCATCCACAGGTGCAGTGTTCATCATGCTCGTGATGGTGGTGTCCATGGTCATGAATTTCTTCTAAGTCGTGCATAGCAGATTCCAATGTATTTTCATGCTCCATGGCAGAAAGTATAGCCTCGCCCGAAAGATTTTCCCAGGGAGTTGTAACAATTACAGCTTCGCCGTTTATGCGTTTGAGTATCTCAACACTTTCTTTAATTTTATCCTCCGGTGCATTTCCCGTATGGCTCAAAACTATGCAAAGGGCATTTTCAATCTGGTCTTTATAAAATTCACCGAAATTCTTTATATACATTTTGCACTTTTTAACATCAGCCACAGTTGTAAAGGAATTTAGTAAAAGATTGTCGCTTTCCGCATTTTCCACTGCCTTTATAACATCTGAAAGCTTGCCCACCCCTGATGGTTCGATTAAAATTCTGTCAGGGTTATACTCTTTTAAAACCTTAACCAACGCTTTGGAAAAATCTCCCACCAAGGAGCAACAGATACATCCGGAATTCATCTCGGTAATTTCAATTCCCGCATCCTTCATAAAGCCGCCGTCTATTCCGATTTCACCAAATTCATTTTCTATTAAAACAACCTTTTCTCCCTTATACGCTTCTTTGATAAGCTTTTTTATAAGAGTTGTTTTTCCTGCTCCTAAAAATCCCGAAAAAATATCAACTTTTGCCACTATAATCAGTCCTTTTTCAATAGTTCTTCAAGACTTTATTATAGCCCTTGATAATATAAAAGTCAATACAACAAAACGATTTCAAAAGAAAAAAGCATATCCTAATGATATGCTTTAAATATTCAATAATTACCTGAGGGTCTTTTATATCCCGTACGGCGGTTTTCTGCGGCTTTTTTAACATCCTGCATACGGTCGGTGCTGTCCTGCTTGAACTTTGCAAGCTTATCCTCGAAGGACAAATCCTCACCTTTATCCGTAGAGAAGCTAAACTCCGCAGGAACTCCGGAAAAGACGTATTTCTTTTTACGTTCTTCTTCCTGAGCTTTTTTTATGGAAAGACCTATTTTACCGTTTGGGTCAATGTTTGTAATCTTAACCCTTACAGAATCCCCCACCTTAAGATGTTCGTTTATGTCCTTTACATAATCTTTAGAAACTTCGGAAATATGTACAAGACCGGATTTCCCCTCCGGCAGTTCAATAAATGCTCCAAAGTTTGTTATTCCGGACACCTTGCCGTCTACTATCTTCCCCAATTCCAAATCCACGGAAAAATTCTCCTCCTTTAAATTATCTCTTGTATCAAAAAAGCATCAGCCATTTGAATCTACAAATTTTCTTTCATCAGGATAAATAAGCCCCAGTTCCTCTCTGGCAATCCTTTCGATGGTCTCTCTGCTTTCAGCATTGGCAATTTCCTCTTTAAGCCTTTCGCTTTCATTTACCGTTGCCGTAATTTCAGCCTTAAGCTTTTCTATTTCCTCTTCCTTCTCCCCGATTTTCACTTGCTGAGATATGAGCATCCCGAAAAAGTAGGAAACCAGCAAAAAGATAAGTATATAAACAAAAACACGCTTTCTCATTTATTTTATTATCCTCCGTAAATCAGAAGCCTGAATTTTAACAAGATTATTATATACCACCAAAACCCCATTGTAAAGGATTTTTTTCGCATTTTTTATATTTTTTTTGAGCAAAATTTAAATATGTGCCATTTCCTTTTGATAAATCTTTTTAAGACTCCTCCTTTTTTTCTGAAACGCAAAAAAGGACTGTAAACAAAGAAGGCTGCTTTTTTCATTTTCTTCGCTATAAATAAGGCGGGATAAAACAAAATTTTAAGGGCAAATGTAAATACTTTTTTTATGATATTAGTTAAGAAAACTCCTGTGAATACAAAAACTTTACTGAACAAAAGAAAATAGATAAAAGTTCCCATGAAAATTCCGAAAAAAAGGAACCACCTTATATTTCCGTCATTGGATTTGAAATTAAGCCATAGAAAGAAAATCGTAAACAAAGTCCAGAAAAGAGCGTCGCAGACATTTGTGAATCGTTCTCTTTCCCCAAAGCTTTTTCTTATAATCTTAAAAATATCAAATATTATACCGCATACAAGTCCGCATAAGATAAATATCCCGAAGATGAGAGGGTCATTTTCCGTAACTAACATATTTACTTAAAGATTTTTCCGAAAAATCCCTTTTCTCCGGAATCTTCTTCCCCCTTATATGCAAAGGAATTTATTACTCCCTCAATATCCACATCTCCGGTTTCCACACTTAATTTGTTGATACGAAGATTTTGCCCCTTAATGCACAAATTTCCCATGCCGGTTTTTAAGGTAACCGAAGCATCGTCAAAAGCACCCACCTCTTCAACTGCGCTTACGCTCAGCTTCTTTCTGCCTTCCATTATGACATTGTGGCTTATTTTCTGCATATATTTCTTATCTTCCATGAAAAAACCTCCTTAATATTCAGTTTAATTTTATGCTGAAAAAAAATAAATAGTACAAAATCTCCTCATTTTGCCATCCTTGACAAAATGAGGTTTTATCTTTATAATGTAACTATTCTAAAAGAAAGGAGCCGAGATTTTGGTTTTTTCAAGTTTGCTTTCACTGGGCCTTTTTCTGCCCGTCACTTTATTCCTTTATTTTTTGTCTAAAAACATTACCTGGAGAAACATTGTTCTTTTGATTGCTTCTCTCATATTTTACGCCTGGGGAGAACCCATCTTGATTTTAGTCATGCTTTTTTCTGCATTCATTGGTTATATCGCAGGCTTTGGCATTGATAAATGGCGCGGAAAAATCGGTTCTAGACTTTCACTTATTTTTGCAACGGTAATAATTTTAGGGCTTCTGGGTGTTTACAAGTACACAGGCTTTTTTGTATCAAATATAAATATCTTATTCGGGTCAAACTTAAATATCCCCACTTTCACTCTTCCTCTGGGCATTTCCTTTTATTCTTTCCAGATTTTATCCTATGTAATTGATACATACAGAGGCGAAGCGGGACTTCAGAAATCATACTATAAGTTTTTACTTTATGTGACCATGTTTCCTCAGCTGGTGGCAGGTCCCATTGTCCGCTATGTGGATATTGAAAAACAGATAAATGAAAGATGTGTTACCTTTGATTCCTTTGAAAGAGGAGTAATACGTTTTTCTCAGGGTATGTTCAAAAAGGTTATTCTGGCAAACAGTGCAGGTCAGGTGGTAGATTTACTGATAGGTGGAGATTTAACCTATCTTTCCTCATCCGGTGCCTGGCTTGGAATTATAATGTATGCTTTCCAGATTTACTTTGATTTTTCAGGTTACAGTGACATGGCAATAGGACTCGGCCACTTTTTCGGCTTTGACTTCAAGGAAAACTTCAACTATCCTTACACTTCAAAAAGTGTGACGGAATTCTGGAGAAGATGGCATATGTCATTAGGCTCTTTCTTCCGTGATTATGTTTATATACCACTGGGAGGAAACAGAAAACATCACTTATTAAACATATTCATAGTCTGGTTTTTAACAGGCTTCTGGCACGGAGCCAGCTGGAATTTTATTTTATGGGGACTTTACTACGGCATTTTACTAATCATAGAGAAAAAGCTTTTATTTAAGTTCTGGCATCATGTTCCATCGTTTTTCCGTCTTATATATTCAAACGCCCTGGTTTTAGGCGGATGGATGCTTTTCTATTTCACGGACATGACACGCCTTAAAGCTTTTCTGCTTGCTGCTTTCGGTAAAAACTCAAGAGGACTTCCCATTTTATCAGAAAGTGTATTTTATTCAAACCTCCGGCTTTTGATTCTTCTATTTATCTGCTCAACTCCCCTTTTGAAAGTCCTGGTAAAATTATTAAGGGAAAAAGCAAAGGTATTATACGCCGTTATGCTCCCTCTTTCCATCATTTTAATAATGGCTGTCTGCTTTACACTTTTAGTTAAAGAAACCTATAATCCCTTTTTATACTTCAGGTTTTAAGGAGGTATTGTCATGCGAAAAAAAATAACTGCTTTTACATTTTGCCTGCTTCTTTTAGTGTTTTTTGCACTCGTAATGATTCTTCCGGCAGACCCTAAGGCTTCCGTAAAGGAAAACAGGCCTCTTTCCACTATGCCGGAATTCACCATAGATAACCTTTTGTACGGTTCCTTTACAAAAGACTATGAGTCTTTTCTTACGGATAATGTGGGATACAGAAGCTATTTTATGGATTTCGGCGGAAAGCTTGAATCCTTGAAGGGGATGGATTTTCAGGCTGACGAAAAGGTTCTGACCTTGCCTTCAGGAGGACAACTGGTTTTATCTTCCGACAGAATAATGGAAGTATACAGAGAAAATCTTTCCGTAAAAACAAGCTATATAGATGCTCTTTCAGAGATTTTTTCCAAGGTAGATGCAAATAAGTATATTATGCTGGTTCCCACACAGTTGGAATTCTCAGACTCTGCCTACAGAAATTATTCAGACTCCCAGAAATATGCCATAGAGCTTATTTATGCTTCGCTTCCAGATGTTCTCGGAATAAATGTTTATGACTCTCTTAAGGAAAATACTGATGATTATATATACTTCCGTACCGACCACCATTGGACGCAGGACGGAGCTTATTTGGGATACAGGGAAATTATGAAAGCCATTGGCGAAGAACCTTTGGAGCTTGATTCTTTTAAGAAAAACACATTAAAAGGGTTTTTAGGCTTTTTATATAATCAGGCGAACATACCTGAATACAAGGAATTTAAAGACGATATAAATTACTACACTTTCGGAGAAAATCCCCTTATATATGCAAAAATCCGCGAAGAGGACGGACGTATAACCAATTACCAATCAAGGGTTTATCTTCTTCCCAAGAAGGATGCATCTCCCAACTATGGTATTTTTATGGGAAGCGACCACCCCATTGCCACGGTAAAAACCAAAATCAAAAACGGAAAGACTCTTCTTGTCATAAAGGACTCTTACGCCAATGCACTTTTACCCTTTTTAACAAATCATTTTGAAAATCTCATAATTGTAGATCCCCGAAGCTATTTTGGCACTATAGACGATTTAACAAGCGAATATAATATAACAGATATGATAGTAATTAACTACTGTCTTTCAACTACCCTTCAGGGATATGCAGATGCCCTTCACAAGATAAAATAAAAAAAGACCCAATGGGTCTTTTTATTTTATGAACTTTTTATAGCCTTTTCCGTATCTTACACTGCGGGAAACCCTGCTTAACGTGGCTGAGGAAATGTCCGTTTCTTCAATTACCTGGTTATAGGTTTTGCCCTCCATCAAAAGCTTTGCCGCCATGAGCCTTTGTGCCATTTTTTCAATTTCCTGCTTTGTGCATAAATCCTCAAAAAGCAATGCACAGTCAGTAGCACTTTCAGTCTTTGATATAACACTGAAAAGCTCATTTTTCATTTCTTCGGTTATTTTAATTTCTTTCAACAAAATCACCTCAGAAGCTTTCTAAAGACTTATTCAAAAACGCCTTCGTTTTTTCGCTTTTGGGATTATCAAATACATCTTCGGGCGTTCCCTCTTCCTCAATCACACCATCTGCCATGAAAATAACCTTGTCGGAAACATTCTTGGCAAATTCCATCTCATGGGTTACCACAATCATGGTGCTTTCGCTGCTCTTAAGTCCTTTTATAACCTTTAATACCTCACCGGTAAGCTCAGGGTCAAGGGCACTTGTAGGCTCGTCAAAGCACAGAATATCGGGATTCATGCAAAGCGCTCTTGCTATTGCCACTCTCTGCTGCTGACCTCCCGATAACTGGCAGGGATAGCTTTCAAGTTTATCCGAAAGACCAACTCTCTCTATGAGACTTTTTGCTTTTTTCTCAATTTCTTCTGGACTTGCAATTTTTAAAAGCTTAGGTGCAAGCATTACGTTTTCAAGAACATTGTACTGGGGAAAAAGGTTAAAGGACTGGAAAACCAGACCGAAATGGAGCCTTTTTTCCCTGAGGTCCGCATCTTTTATATTCTTTCTTTCATCGCCGGAATAAATTTCTTCCCCTTTTACTAAAATCTTGCCCTCTTCTGCAAATTCAAGGAAGTTAAGACATCTTAAAAGAGTGGTTTTTCCGCTTCCTGATGCGCCGATTATGGACAAAACCTCACCTTTTTCAAGGGAAAAACTGATGCCCTTTAATACTTCGGTTTTGCCGAAGCTTTTTTTGATATTTTTTACTTCAAGCATCTTTTTCACCCCTTATAATAATCAAGTTTCTTCTCGATAAATCCGAATAAAAGAGTTAAAATTCCGCAAACCGCCAGATAAAATGCACCAGAATAGAACAGAGGCCAGATTATGTGTTCACTGTTCATAAAACGCTTTGCATTCCATGTGATTTCGTAAATCATTATTGTATTTGCAAGAGCGGTATCTTTAACCAATGTTAAAAATTCGTTGCTCATTGGCGGAAGTATATGCTTTACAACCTGCATCAGTACAATTTTAAAAAACACCTGTGTCTTGGTAAGTCCCAAAACCGCGCCTGCTTCGTACTGTCCCTTGGGGATCGATTCAATACCTCCGCGGAATATTTCAGAAAAATAGCAGGCGTAGTTGATTACAAAAGCTATCATAACCGCCAAAAACAAATCCATTCCCTTTATGTCAAACATAAGACCGGGGCCGAATGCAAAGACAAAAAGCTGAAGCATTAAGGGTGTTCCCCTGATTATCCATATAAAGGTTTTAACGGGCCACTTTATGACATTTATCTTGCTCATGGAACCAAAAGAAATTATAAGCCCCAGAGGCAGAGCCATTAAAAGCGTGAGCCCGAAAATTTTAAGGGTTGTTCCCAAGCCTTCAAGAAGGCTTAATGTAACTGTAACAAACATAAAATCAATGCCTTTTCCTTTATTTTATAAACCAAGTAAAAGGCAGATTAAATCTGCCTTTTACCAAAATCGCTTTATGTACTTAATGAATTAGAGAGCTAAGTTAAGAGCGTACTTTTCAGCAAGTGCATCAAGTGTTCCGTCAGCCTTAAGTGCATCTATCGCTGCGTCAACTTCAGCGGTAAGAGCAGAATCAAGCTTGAAGCCGATACCGTATTCTTCTGTTGTAAGTTCGATTGAATAACCAAGGTCTGCAAAGCTTGTGCCTTCAGCTGTCATAGCCTTAGCCATTGTAATGTCGATTACGCAAGCGTCAGCCTGACCGCCCATAACTGCTAAGAGTGCATCTGTCTGTGCAGCAACAGGAGCGTAGTTTTCATCCAAAGCAGCATCCTTTATAGCAGCTTCACCTGCGGATCCTGCTTCTGCAGCGAACTTAAGACCCTTAAGGCTTTCAGCATCAGCATAGTTTTCAATAACGTCTTTCTTCATAACTACAACCTGAGCATTCTTAACGTATGCCTTAGAAACGTCACAGTTTTTCTTCACTTCATCAGAGATTGTCATACCGTTCCAGATGCAGTCAATCTGACCTGCGTCTAAAGTAACGAACTTTGTATCCCAGTTGATTTCAACGAAGTCAGCTTCTACGCCAAGCTTTTCACAAACTGCTAAAGCAAATTCTGTATCAAAGCCTGTGAATTCTTCACCATCGAAGTAGTTCATGGGTTCATAGATTGTGTAACCGATAGTAAGTTTGCCGTCAGCGATTTCTGCGATAGCTCCGTCTTCTACCTTTTCTGCTCCGCATGCACAAAGTGCTGCAACCATTAACACTGCCATTAAAATTGCCAATAACTTTTTCATTTTTATCATCCTTTCAATTTCGAGGTCTTCCTCGTTATGACCCCATTATACTTCATCAAGCTAAAGTTGTAAAGTATTTTTTTGAATTTTTTTTATTTTTTTACAAAATTACCTTTTTTATTTGCTTTTTTACCTTTTTCATAGTATAATATTACAAAAAACGAAAGAAGGAATACATATGAAAAAATTCTTTGAAGATTTCAAGGCGTTTATAGTAAAAGGAAATGTCCTTGACATGGCTGTCGGCGTTATTATAGGCGGTGCGTTTGGTAAAATAGTCACATCGCTGGTAAACGACATTATAACTCCCCTTATAAGCCTTGCTACAGGTGCTGTTAATTTAGCAGACCTTAAAGCAGTTTTGAGAGAAGCTGTGATTGATGAAGCAGGGGAAGTTTTAAGTGCTGAGGTTGCTATAAAGTACGGTGCATTTCTGCAGGTTGTAATTGACTTTTTAATCATAGCTTTCTCCGTTTTCTGCGTTATCCGCCTTATAATGGGCATGCAGAAAAAGCTTGAAGCTCTTAAGAAGAAGGAAGAGGAAGAAGCTCCTGCTCCCGCTCCTGAAGAGCCTAAGGAAACTGAGCTTTCCGTTTTAATGGAAATAAGAGACAAGCTTATATCAAAGGAATGAGCCTTAGAGGAATAATTTATGAAACTTTTAATAGCATCTGACATTCACGGCTCACTTCATTTTCTTGAAAAACTCCTTTCAGCCATAGAAAAAGAAAATCCCGAAAAGGTGATTTTGCTTGGCGACATTTTATATCACGGTCCCAGAAATGACTTGCCCGAGGGATATAACCCCAAAGGGGTAATTGAGGAATTGAATAAAATCAAAACCTCCATCCTTGCAGTCCGCGGCAACTGCGACACCGAGGTGGACCAGATGGTTTTGGAATTTCCCATTCTGGCAGAATACGCCCTTATCTATTATGAGGGAAAAATGATTTTTGCAACTCACGGACACAATTTCAACCTTGATACTCCTCCGAAGCTTTCAGATGGTGATATTTTGCTTCACGGTCACACTCACATACCGGCATGCGAAAAGGCTGGAGCTTTCACCTATATAAATCCCGGCTCCGTCTCCATTCCCAAAGAAAACTCTAAAAACAGCTATATGATTTTTGAAGACGGAAAGTTTTTATGGAAGGACTTAGAGGGGAATATTTATAAAGAATTTACAATGTAAAAATACCCTGCGTCTTAATAAGACGCAGGGTATTTTTTAACTCTATTTGAAACAAAGACTAAAGTCCCGTCTACTTTTGTCTGTCGTCAACACAACAGAACCGTCCCCTTGTGTTTATGTCGTCAACACAACAGAACCGTCCCCTTGTGTTTAGCAAAATAAAACCGCCGAAAGGTGTTTTTATTTTATTCTCAAATCATTTAAGAGCATTCCGGTAAACTTAGGTACATTGAAAATTCTTGTAAACATAGCGCATTTACACATAAATATGTAATAGATGTTTTTATTTATATAGCAGAGGGTTTCAAAGTTTCCCTGACCCTTTGCTATTATCACCTCTGCCAAATTAAATTTCTCCTTTGCTTCATCTGAAAGGCGGGATACGCTTGTGCCGGGCACGGAATTTCCATTGGAAATAACCTCTGTAACCAAATCAAGCCCCACTTCCTTCGCATCGGTTAAGGTAGCATCGTTTAAGACCTCTTCTCCCCTTACAATAACAGTAATAGAAAGATTTGGGTTTAATTTTTTAATTTCAGAAATAAAAAGCTTGTCCGCCACGATTTCACCGCAGTTATCTGTGAGATATACTGCTTTTTTAGCCTTAAGCAAATCCTTTTTCAAATTTTCAAATTCCTTTTCATCTATACCCTTTATCTCCTCTTTTAAGAACTCACCTAAGCTTTCCTCAGACACGGAGTCCATGGCGCCAAAATCAATATAGTTTCCCGTGAGTGCAAAAGACAGAGCCTTTCTTAAGGGGTCCTTTGCTTTTTTTATTTCTTCTTTAAGATAATTTTCTTTTGACAACATCAGGGAATTAAAGTGCTTTTTAATTTCTTTGTAATCCTTTATTTTGCCGAAAAGCTCCTTCTGTATTTTTTGTATCTCGGACACCAAAACCGGTGCTCTCATACTTTCGTCAGATTCCGAAATGAGCTTTAATACCCTTTCCTCATATTCTGCCTTGGTACCTTTATCAAAAGAATCAGGGTAATCTTTTAAAAATCTCCTTTTAACGCAGTCTATACATTCTTGTCTGAATTCAACTCTTTCCATTTTTTCTCCTTCTTTATGTCAATATGTTAGTATTTTATCACTTTTTAAAATTTTATCAATACTTTTTTAATCCTTCAGTTTCTTACTTAAAATAAAGGTAGTTACAAAAACCGATAAAATCCCGTAAAAGGCAAGTCTTAAGCCAAAAACAAAAAAGCCGAAAAGAATTACCATCGAATCTATTATATTTATCATTACGGGGATTTTTATTTTGGGAAAATCATCCTGCACTATTAAAGCCAGCATTTCCGTCCCCCCTGTTGAAGCGCCGTTATTTACAACCAAAATAAGGCCCGCGCCAAGAAAAAGACCTGTTAAGACCGATGAGGCAAAAACATCTCCCTCAACCTCCAAAAATACAGGGATATACTGGCATATACCAAGAAATACCGTGAAAAGTACCGTGGCATAAAATGACATATATAAAAACTTTCCGCCTCTTTTTATAAACGCCGTTATAAAAAGAGGAATGTTTATTATCATAGTTGTAAAATACAAAGGCACATGAATTCCAAACCTTAAAAAAAGTCCTTCCACCGCTACGGCTATTCCAGAAACTCCTCCTGCAACGATATCCGCTTTCTCCGCAAAAGTAACCGTTCCGAATGCCATTAAAAATGTGCCTAAAGCTATATACAGAAATTTCTTTAATGCTTTCATGAAAATCCCCCTTGCTATTATCTGCAAGAGGGATTTATTTTATTTATCAAGATTGTACTTTTCGTGAAGTGTTCTTACTGCCTTTTCAGCATATTCTCTGTCAATTAAGATGGAAACCTTAATCTCGCTGGTGCATATCATATGTATATTTATATTGGAATCGTACATAGCTTCAAACATTGCAGAGGCAACGCCGGGATTGGAAATCATACCTGCTCCTACGATGGAAACCTTGGAAACATTGTCCTTGTATACAACTTCTCTTGCCTGGATAATGTTGTTTTCCCGGAGAAGCTTAACAGCTTCTTCACAGTCACCGCTCTTTACAGAGAAGCTTATATCCTTCTTGTCATCTCTACCGATGGACTGAAGAATCATATCTACGTTTATATTGTGTTTAGCAAGCATAGAAAATACTTTAAATGCTATACCGGGTTCATCGGGCACATCAAGCACCGATATCATTGCCACATCATTATCTCTTGCTATTCCTCTTACATTTGATTTTTCCACTTTAGTAACCTCCTTAACAAATGTACCCTCTACCTTTTTAAGACTGCTGAGTACTTCTAAATTTACATTATATTTTTTAGCCAGTTCAACGCTTCTGTTCATTAAAACATTTGCACCTAATGATGCAAGTTCCAGCATTTCATCATAGGTGATTTCCGCAAGCTTTTTAGCTTCGGGACAAATTCTGGGGTCGGTTGTGAAAACGCCGTCAACGTCGGTATAAATCTGACAGCGGTCTGCATGAAGAGCAGCCGCCAGAGCCACCGCAGAGGTATCGCTTCCGCCACGGCCAAGCGTTGTAATATCGTCATACTTATTTATACCCTGGAATCCTGCGACAATTACAACCTTTTTAGCATCAAGCTCAGATAAAATTCTTTCTGTATTGATTTTCTTTATTTTTGCAGCAGAATACTTGGAGTCGGTGTGAACTCCTGCCTGCCAGCCTGTCAGTGAAATTGCGGGGACTCCCAGCTTTTCAAGAGCCATTGCAAGCAGGGAAATTGAAATCTGCTCACCTGTGGATAAAAGCATATCCATTTCTCTTTTTGAAGGTTTTTCATTGATTTCCATTGCCTTTTCAATCAATTCGTCTGTTGTATCACCCTGAGCAGAGACTGTTACTACAACGCTGTTTCCGTTTCTGTAAGTTTCCGCAATTCTCTCGGCTACATTGAAAACTCTCTCTTTATTGGCAACAGAGCTTCCGCCGAACTTTTGCACTATCAACATATTTATCAATCCTTTCATTTAGGTCTTAATTTATTTTTTTAACGAAAGTTCCTGAATTATTGAATTTAAGAATTTCAAAATTCAAATTTTTCCCTTCCAATCTTTCTTTTACTTCGTTTTTAATTCTTTCTTTATCCCGGGTTTTTATTATAGCAGCCAATGTAGGTCCGCTTCCGCTTAAATATGAACCCAGCACGTTTATATCTTCATACATTGAAAAAATCTCTTCCATATGAGGAACTATTTTCTTTCTGTAAGGCTGATGTATTCTGTCCTTCATGGCCTCGGATAAAAGATGATATTTCCCCGTAGCCATAGCCGATACCAAAAGTGCGCTGTGTGCTCCTGTATAAGCCGCATCAAAATGAGAAACGGTTTTAGGGAGAGCTCCCCTTGACTTACCTGTATTTAATTTTGAGTCGGGATAAACCGTAAGAAGGCATATTTCTTCTGATACTTTTATTTTATTGTAGGTAACTTTTTGTCCGTCAAAATAGCTTACTGCAAAGCCTCCCATAAGACAAGGCACCACATTATCGGGATGGTTTTCTTCTTTTGAAGCAAGGGCTAAAATGTCACTTGCTCCCAAAAGCCCGAACATGGCGTTAGCTCCTACCATTCCGCCAATTACACAGGCGGCGCTGGATCCCAACCCCCTTGTGGGTGGAATATTTGTTTTAACTTTTATTTTAAGTCCTTTAGGCTGCTTTCCGCTTTCGTCAAAAACAGTCTTCATTGCCTTATATAAAAGATTCTGTTCCGGAGGGAAGTTTCTTTTATAAAGTCCCTCCTGAATTATTTCGATATCTTTTTCTGTTTCTTCTATTTCTATTTCGTTATAAAGATCCAATGCTACTCCCAGACAGTCAAAGCCCGGCCCTAAATTTGCGCTGGTTGCCGGAACTTTTACCTTTATCATTCGTCTGCCCCGAAAACACGGATTTTCTTTATAACGTTAATTTCCGAAAGGGCATCTTTAAGGTCACCGTTTCTCATAACGGGACTTATAAATGCCAGTTCATCCTCTTTTTCAGGAAGCTTTATAAATGAAACATCAGAAAATTTAGTTAAAACCTTTTCTTTCTCTTTAGCATCAATTCTAACAAGATAGCTTTCATATGCCTTGCAGAAGGGCATATAAGCATCTTTCTTATCCTCCCAGAAATAGCCTCTGTCGGAATTATCCTTGAGCAATGTTAAAATATCAGAAACCACTGCGCTTGCTGTGGGCATTTTGCCTGCACCTCTGCCGTAGAACATAACCTTGCCTACTGCATTTCCCACTGCGTATACGGCATTGAATACACTTCTTACAGATGCAAGCGGGTCATCTTTTTTAACAAGGGCAGGTGATACATGGGCGTATAAGCCTTCTTCGGTATTCCTTCCGTATGCCACAAGCTTAATTACAGAGTCAAGCTTTTCCGCATATGCTACGTCCACCTTATCAATATCTGTTATTCCCTTTGTTTTAATATACGCAGAATCCAAGAATTTGCCAGTTATCATGGACATTAAAATAGCTATCTTTCTGCAGGCATCATATCCCTCAACATCAGCTTCAGGATTTCTTTCTGCATAGCCAAGCTCCTGAGCTTCGGCTAAAGCCTCGGAAAAATCTCTGCCTTTTTCAAACATCTCGGTTAAGATATAGTTGGTGGTTCCGTTTAATATGCCACCCACTTCCTTTATCTCATTTTGCATAAGACAGTCATGAATGGGTGCTATAACAGGAATTCCACCGCCGACGGATGCTTCAAAAAGGTAATTAACCTTATTTCGTCTTGCAATTTCCAAAAGTTCAAGTCCTTTTGTTGCCACAAGCTCCTTATTGGAGGTTACAACGCTTTTACCTGTCTCCAGAGCTTTTTTTGTAAATTCATAAGCAGGGTTTATTCCGCCTATAACCTCTGCAACTACCGAAACTTCGCTATCATTTAATATATCATCAAAGTTTTTGGTAAATATATGGGCATCTTCCCTGTCTGAAAAATCTCTTATATCAAGAATGTATTTGACAGCTACTTCTTCGCCAACTGTCTTTAAAACATTTTTGCTGTTTTCCAAAAGCAATTCATATACTCCGCTTCCCACTGTTCCAAAGCCCAATATCGCTACTTTTTTCATGATTTAAGTTCTCCTTTTCTTTATTGTCTTGCCAGAACCTTGACATCCTTAACTCCCTTAAGACTTCCCAAGTTGTCAACAAGCTCCTGCAACGGTACCTCCGACAAATTATTCTGTATACTTATGGTAACATTGGCAACAGAATTAACAGGAATGTTCTGATTTATGGTAAGTACATTTATTTTAGCTTCGGCCAAAAGGGACAAAATAGAGGAAAGTACACCAGTTATATCAGAAACAACGAAAGACAGTGTTATTATTCCCTGCATCTGGTTAAACGGAAAAACATAGTCCTTATATTTATAATAAGCACTCCTTGACAAGCCCACTTTTTTAACGGCATCGCTTATCTCCTTACACTCCCCGTCTGCCAGAAGTTTCTTGGCCTGAAGCACCTTCTGATAAACATCGGGAAGAACCTTTAAGTCCACTAAAACCAAAGAATTTTTGCTCACCTTTTGTCCACCTCCTAAAAACAAATGTATTTAATGAATAGATTATAGCACGGAATTTTCCATTCGTCAATGAAATTTTTAACCAAAAAAAAAATCTTTTTTATACCCTTTTATAACAATTATATAAAAATAAGAAGGTCCTTTGGGCCTTCTTATTAAATTCGTCCAAAACAGGCAGTATTCAGCTTAATCCGAATAACCTCTTGGCATTTTCAAAGGAAATTTCCAAAACCTCTTCCTTGTCTGTGTTCCAGAGCTCTGCCACTTTTTCTGCCACATAATTTATATAAAGGGAATGATTTCTTTTCCCTCTCATGGGAGTGGGAGCAAGATAGGGACAGTCTGTTTCAAGTAAGAGCCTGTCCTTTGGAATCAAAGGACACATTTCCACGGTTTTCACATTGTTCTTGAATGTAAGCATTCCGCCGACTCCTATATAAAGTCCAAGATCCAAAACTTCAAATAAAGTCACTTTGTTTCCCGAAAAGCTGTGCATAACACCACCTTGTGGCTTTTCTCTTTTAAGGATTTCCAGACAGTCGGAAAAAGCCTCTCTTTCATGGACAATTACAGGAAGATTTCTTCTGTTTGCTATTTTTATCTGCTCTGCAAAAATCAGCTTCTGCTTTTCCTTATAGTCTTTTCCATAGTGATAGTCAAGACCTATTTCTCCTATTGCCACACACTTTTCGTGAAGTGAAAGCTCTTCTATCTTATCCAAGGTTCCCTCTTTAAAATATTCCATATGACCGGGATGAAATCCTGAAGATGCATATAAAAAGTCGTATTCTTCTGCCATTTTAAGGCATTTTCCCGTGGTTTCCACGTCGCATCCGCAGTTTATTACACCGCCGACTCCGTTTTCAGGAAGGGAATCAAGAACTACCTTTCTGTCCTCATTATATTCCTCAGAATAGTAGTGAGCGTGGGTATCGAAAATCATCAGCCAACCTCCAAGCCGCTCTTGCCCTCTTTGTCGGTGGTAATCAGGTTGATTTCCCCGTTGTCACAGGTTGCCAGAATCATTCCGTTAGACTCAATTCCGCGGATTTTAGCAGGCTTTAAGTTGGAAATCAAAATAACTGTCTTTCCTACTATGTCCTCGGGAGAATAACTTTTTGCTATACCTGAAACCACACATCTTACTTCATCACCGAGTTTTACAGTAAGCTTTAAGAGTTTATCGGCCTTTTCAACCTTTTCTGCAGAGAGAACTACTGCTGTTTTAAGCTTTATTTTAGCAAAATCCTCTATTGATACGGTTTCATCAGCCTTAATTTCTTCCTTGGGTTCTTCCTTAAAAAGGTCATTTGTTACTTCTTCAAGCTTCTTCTCTTCGTCAAGTCTTGCAAAGAGAGGATGTGCCTCCCCTACCTTTACAATTCTTTCTTCGTCAAAGGAAGTGATTGAATTGTAATCGGAAGCTTCTTCTCCAAGTACACTTAAAATATTCTTTCCTGTATCAGGCATAAATGCTGAAAGAAGAACACCTATAACTCTTAAAGATTCCGCCAGGTTGTATAACACTGTCATCAAGCGGTCTTTCTTATCCTCATCCTTTGCAAGAGCCCAGGGCATTGTTTCGTCGATATATTTATTGCTTCTTCTTGCAAGATTAAATATGGCCTCTAAAGAATCTGCCACACGAAGTGATGCCATGGCGTCAGATACCGTTTTAACGGCATTTACACATTCTGCCTTTAATTCGCCATCCACATCTTCCTTTATTCCCTTATTTCTAACTTCGCCGCCGAAATATTTATTTATCATGGCAACAGTACGGTTAACTAAGTTACCCAATGTATTTGCAAGGTCAGAATTATATCTCGAAATAATTGTTTCCAAGGTGATTGTCCCGTCGGAAGCAAAGGGCATTTCACGAAGAACATAGTAGCGGATTGCATCAACACCGAAATGGCGTACCAAATCGTCGGCATACAAAACATTGCCCTTTGATTTGCTCATCTTATCTCCGCCGGATAAAAGCCAGGGATGTCCGAAAATCTGCTTGGGCAAAGGCTCTCCCAGTGCCATAAGCATGATAGGCCAGTAAATGGTATGGAAACGCAGGATGTCCTTACCAATAATGTGAACGTTTGCAGGCCAGTACTTTTTATAAAGGTCCTTTGATCCTTCCGTGTCATAACCTAAAGCAGTGATATAGTTGGATAAAGCGTCAATCCACACATAAATAACGTGCTTGTCATCGAAAGAAACGGGAACGCCCCACTTAAAGGATGTTCTTGATACACATAAATCCTGAAGACCGGGCTTTAAGAAGTTATTTATCATTTCTTTCTTTCTTGCCTCGGGCTGTATAAAGTCTGGATTTTCCTCTATGTGCTTCATGAGTCTGTCCTGATATTTGCTCATTTTGAAGAAGTATGCTTCTTCATGAGTTTTCTTTACAGGTCTTCCGCAATCGGGACAAATTCCGCCCTCTGCCTGAGTTTCGGTAAAGAAAGATTCACAGGGCACACAGTAAAGTCCCTCGTAGGAACCTTTATATATATCTCCCTGATCATAGAACTTTTTAAAGATTTTCTGAACAACTGCCTCGTGGTCAGCATCGGTTGTTCTTATGAACTTATCATAGCTTGCGCCCATTAAATCCCAGATGTCTTTGATTTCTCCTGCCACTTTGTCCACATATTCTTTGGGCGTTATGCCCACTTCCTTGGCACAGTCCTCAATTTTCTGACCGTGCTCATCTGTTCCCGTTAAAAAGAACACATCCTTACCGATTAAACGGTTGTATCTTGCTATTGCATCAGTTAAAACAACCTCGTAGGTATTTCCTATATGAGGCTTTCTTGAGGTGTAGGCAATGGCTGTGGTTATATAAAATTTTTCCTTTTCCATTATTCTTTCCCCTTTCTTACTTCCTTGAAAAAGCGGGCCAGTATTTCTTCCCCTTTTTCCTTAAAAATTCCTCCGCATACCGTTACTCTTCTGGGAAGCACGTTGATTTTCCCCCCCATGGCTCCCGCCTCTTTATCATATGCGGAAAAATATACATTCTTAATTCTTGAATTTATGATTGCCCCCGTACACATTACGCAAGGCTCTAAAGTTACTGCGATACTTAAATCCGAAAGACGCCAGTCTCCCAGTTTTTTCGCCGCTTCTTCTATGGCAATTATCTCCGCATGAGCTGTGGGGCTTTTATCCCCCTCACGTCTGTTGTGAGCAAAGGAGATAATTTCATCATCTGAAAAAACCACTGCTCCCACGGGAATTTCTCCCTCCGAAAGAGCAATTTCCGCTTCCTTGAAAGCAATCTCAAAGGCTTTGGCTAACAATGTCATTAAGTACCTCCCACGCCTCGTCTACTCCAAGGCCTGTTTCAGATGAAAAAGGAATAAGCAAATCAACTTCGTCCAGTGCTAAAGTTTCCTTTATGGCTTCAAGATTTTTAGAAAGTTCTGACTTTTTCACCTTGTCGCATTTGGTGGCAATTACTATTACACATTCCTGACTTTCTTTTAAGAAAGCATACATGGAAGCGTCATCCTTTGAGGGTTTATGCCGTGAATCCACTACTAAAAAAGTAGTCATTAAATTTTCTCTTGTATATAAATAGTGGTTTATCATTTCTCCCCACTTGGCTTTTTCGGCTTTGGAAACCTCCGCATAGCCGTAACCCGGCAAATCCACAAGCATTAAGGTGTTATCAATGTTGTAAAAATTTATGGTGGCTGTTTTTCCGGGCTTTGATGACGTCCTTGCCAAATTTTTGCGGTTAAGCATTTTATTTATAAAAGAGCTTTTACCCACATTTGACCTGCCCGCAAAGGCAACCTCGGGCAGTTTGGTCTTAGGATACTGTGCTTCTTTAACCGCACTTATCAAAAGCGAGGCATTATTTAAGTTCATCATAACCACCCTTTCTTCTCAGTTGGTTATTTTAAGTTCTTCATTTATTTTTTCAGGAACCATTAAAATATTTTCCCTTCTTAAGTCCCCTATTGCAATTTCTATTACCTGGTCAATATATTTTACGGGATACACCTTTATAACATCTAAGATTTCTTTTGGAATATCCTCCAAGTTCTTTTTATTGTCAAAAGGAATAATCACTTTCTTTGCTCCTGCCCTATATGCAGCAAGCATTTTTTCTTTAAGCCCTCCGATAGGAAGAACTCTTCCCGTCAAGGTGATTTCTCCCGTCATGGCAACATCTGCCTTTGCACTTTTTTTACTTAAGGCACTGACCAATGCCGTTACCATGGTTATACCTGCAGAGGGCCCATCCTTTGGAGTTGCACCTTCGGGAAAATGAATGTGAATATCCTTATTCTTATAAAAGTCAGAGTCTATATTGAAATCTCTTGCCCTGCTTCTTATATAGCTTACTGCGGCTTTTGCCGATTCTTTCATGACATCGCCCAGAGAACCGGTGAGCTCAACCTTTCCCGTTCCGTCCATAACACTTACTTCAACAGTCAGCGTAACTCCGCCCACGCTTGTCCAGGCAAGACCGGTAACAACTCCGGGAGGGTTTTCCTTTTCTAAAATATCCTTTTCGTATTTTCTTACACCAAGGAACTTTTTAAGGTTTTTCTCATTTATGGAAATTACTTTTCCCTCTCCCCTTACAATTAAGGTTGCAGCCTTTCTTAAAACAGTGGAAAGCTCTCTTTCTAAATTTCTCACTCCGGCTTCCCTTGTGTAGCCGTCTATTATTTCTGCTATAACCAAATCGGAAAGTCTTATATCTTTCTTTTTAAGACCGTTCTCGGAAAGAAGACGAGGAATTAAATAATTCTTTGCAATATTTAATTTTTCCTCGTTTGTATAGCTTGAAATTTCAATTACCTCAAGTCTGTCAAGAAGTGCAGGAGGTATTGTACTTAAGCTGTTGGCTGTTGTTATAAATAAAATTTTCGATAAGTCATAGGGAAGCTCAAGATAATGGTCACGGAATGCAAAATTCTGTGCTCCGTCTAAAACCTCCAGCATGGCAGATGCCGGGTCTCCCTTGAAATCGCTTCCAAGCTTATCTATTTCGTCAAGCAATATTAAAGCATTTTTGCTCTTTGCCTGCTTTACTGCATTTATAATTCTGCCGGGCATTGCCCCTACATAGGTTTTTCTGTGTCCTCTTATTTCAGCTTCGTCTTTTACTCCGCCAAGGCTCATTCTAACATATTCCCTGCCGGTTGCCTTTGCTATTGACTTGGCAATGGATGTTTTACCTACACCGGGAGGGCCGTATAAGCATATAATAGTGCCTTTTACGTTATCTGAAAGTTTTCTTACCGCCAGATATTCTATAATTCTTTCCTTAACCTTTGTTAAACCGTAGTGGTCCTTTTCCAGAATTTCTAACGCCTCTTCTAAAGACGGCTCTGAAAGTTCTTCGTCTTTCCAGGGAAGAGAAAAAACCGTATCAAGCCACTGCTTTATTACACTTATCTCCGCCGTACCAAAAGGCATTCCCGAAAGTCGCTTTATTTCTTTTTCCGCTTTCTTTTTTACTTCAGAGGGGAGGTAAACCTTTTCTAAAAGCTCTAAATATTCTCCCTCGTCCTCATCGTCTCCAAGCTCGGTCTTGATAACTTTCATCTGCTCTCTTAAAAGATAATCCTTTTGATTTTTGTCAATCTGCTTTTTGGTTTTCATGGCAATTTTCTGTTCCAGTTCATAAACCTCAGCTTCTCTTGATAAAATCTTAATTACCAGAGAAAGTCTTTCTGCCACGGATATTTCTTCCAAAACCGCCTGCTTGTCCTCCACCTTGACAAAAACATTTGTTGCGATAGAATCTGTAAGCTGACCGGGGTCGTCCTTTAATGAAATGTTATTTATAACATCTATATTTATCTGTCCCGAAAGCTGGGAAACCTTTTTTAAGAGTTCATGAATTCTTCTTAAAACCGCATCGTAATCATTTTCGTCAAGAACTGAAGGCACTGAGTCAAATGCCGTTGCCGAAGCCACTATATATTCATTTGAAAAATCAAATTTCTTTATTTTTGCCCTTTTTATTCCCTCAACTAAAACTCTTATTGTTCCTCCGGGAACTTTGAGCATCTGTTTAACCTTTGCAACACAACCGATAGAATATATATCATCTGCCGAGGGTTCTTCCAGCGAAATGTTCTTCTGCGCCGAAAGAAGTACAAGCTGGTCTTTCTGCATAGCAGCTTCCAGAGCCTTTATAGATTTTTCTCTGGCTACATCAAAATGAAGCACCATAAACGGAAATACCACAAGTCCCCTTACAGGAATTAAAGGCAAAGTGTAGTTTTTTCTTATATTTGCCACTTTTTTGTCCTCCTTATATCTAAAATGCAAATGCGTCCTGAAAGGCATTTTAGCATAACTTATATTATACACCAAAAAAATCAATATTTCAAGCAGTAAATGAAATTTATCGGTATATTTCGCCTGAATTTCACCCATAATACATAGGAAAAATAAAAACAAACGAAAGGATTGAATGATTTTGGAAAAAATTAAAAAATTCCTTAAAAAATATAAAACCCATATAACCTTTTCTCTTTGCTTCATTTTTGCCCTTGTTGCAGGATTTATTACACAAATGGAAAGTATAAAAAGAGAAAATGCACTTCTTCAAAATAATGACTATGCTTTTTTTGCTGAGGGCAAAGAGGTTTCAACAGACAGAGTTTATAAAGAAAACGAAATCGTCACGACACCGAGTGAAAAGGCGGCTAAAGAAGAAATAAAAATCCCGGAAGCTTTTCCCGACAGCACTATAAAAAGTGAACCACTTGTCAAAAAAGAAGATCTGGAAAAAGATAATAAAACCTTAAAGGCATCCGGCAATAATTTATTTTCTCCCAAAATGCCATTATCGGGTAGTATATTAAAAGCCTACTCCCTTACACCTTTATATTCAGAAACCATGGATGACTGGAGAAGCCATGAAGGGCTTGATATTTCCTCAACTTTAGGAAGTGAAGTTTCTGCCATTGAAAAAGGAACTGTAATCTCTGTGGGAAAAGATCCGTTTTTAGGCATTTATATAAGAATACGTCATGACGGAGGTTTCGAAAGCTTATACGCTTCTCTACACGGTGAAACCACAGTAATTGAAAATCAGGAGGTTGAAAAAGGACACGTCATAGGATATGTGGGAGAAAGTGCGCTGTCTGAATCAAAAGACGGCCCTCATCTTCATCTGGAGCTTATAAAGGACGGCAAAAGAGTAAATCCTAATGATTATATAAAATAATAAAAATGTCTTTCTCATTTGAGAAAGACATTTTTTATTATTTATGATGTTTTATTAAGCCAATCGCCTTTGAAAACTCCATTACTAAGAAAGGTACCAATATAAGAGCCAGGGCGGTAAGATAGTTCCACACAGAAAGAGTTTCAAGTTCAAAAGCAACCTTTAAGGGGGTGAAAAGCACAATTGCAACCAAAACTATAGAAGAGAGTGCTGCCATATTAAGCTTTTTATTTGTAAAAAAGCCTATGGAAAACAAGGAGTGTTCAGATCTCATATTAAAGGCCTGCACCACCTGAGAAAGCGCCAGAACCGTAAACGCCATGGTCTGCCCGGCTCCCTCGTTCATTTCTGCCGGATTCAATGATCCTGCACCGATTACATAAGCAACCAGACTTAAAAACGCGAACATCACGCCCTGCAAAACAACTCTTATACCGAACCCGTGAGCGAAAACTCCCTCGTTTTTAGGTTTGGGCATTTTTTCCATAACGTCCGATTCAACCTTTTCCATACCCAGTGCGATTGCGGGAAGAGAGTCGGTAACCAGGTTTATCCACAAAAGCTGCATGGACAAAAGCGGAGTTTTATGCCAGAGAAGCATTGCCACAAATACAGTTATTACTTCGCCTATATTTGTACCAAGTAAAAATCCTACAACCTTTTTGATGTTTGCATAAATGCCTCTGCCTTCTGATACCGCATCAACTATTGTTGCAAAATTGTCGTCAGTCAAGGTCATATCAGCGGCGCCCTTTGCCACGTCAGTTCCCGTGATACCCATGGCACAGCCGATATCTGCAGCCTTTAGGGCAGGAGCGTCGTTTACGCCGTCGCCTGTCATAGCAACAACCTTGTCCTTTTCTTTCCAAGCCTTTACAATTCTTATCTTGTTTTCGGGGGAAACTCTTGCGTAGACAGAGATGGAAGAAACCTTCTCGAAAAGTTCCTCGTCGCTCATTAAATCAAGCTCGGCTCCTGTTATAGCTATATCACCATCTTCCAATATACCAAGTTCTTTTGCAATGGCAGAAGCTGTAATTATGTGGTCACCCGTAATCATAACAGGTTTTATTCCTGCTTTTCTGCAAAGTGCAACCGCAGCTTTAGCCTCGGGTCTTGGCGGGTCAATCATGCCCAGAAGTCCCATGAAGTTAAGTCCGTTTTCCAACTTCTCGCTGGTTATTTCTTCCGGTATTTCGTCAATATACTTATAGCCCACAGCTATAACTCTTAATGCCTCACGGCTTAAATCTTCGGTTATTTCACGGGCCTTTACAAGGTCTCCCTTGATGCATCGCTTTTCCATTACGTCAAAAGCACCCTTTACGATAACAACCTTCTTGCCATCAATTTCGTTTATAGTGGACATTAACTTTCTGTCAGAGTCAAAGGGCAATGATGCCAGCCTTACATAAGCTGAGTTAAGCTCTTTTTTATCCATCCCTGCATTGTGTGCCGCCATGACAATGGCAGTTTCTGTGGGGTCGCCTATATGCTCGACTTTTCCGTCTTCATGGAAAACCACACTTCCGTCAGAGCATAATGTTCCGTAGCAAAGGAGGGTTTTTATTCTGTCCGAGATATTCTCGTCAATATCCTCTGTTTTTCCTCCCTCAGCATAGGCTTTAAGGAGTGTCATTCTGTTCTGGGTTAATGTTCCCGTTTTATCGGAGCATATAACAGAAGCTCCGCCTAAGGTTTCAACTGCAGGAAGTCTTCTTATAAGAGCATTTCTCTTTGCCATCCTCTGAACACCAATGGAAAGAACAATGGTAACTATTGCAGGAAGCCCCTCGGGAATTGCAGATACCGCCAAAGATACTGCCGTCATGAATATTTCAAGGGGATTAAGGTCATTGAGTAATCCTATAACGAAAATCACGGCACAAGCAAAAATTGCAACTATACCCAAAATCTTGCCCAAATCCGCCAGCTTTTTCTGGAGAGGTGTCTGGGTCTCTTTCTCGCTTTCCAAGAGGTTTGCGATTTTACCCATTTCTGTATCCATACCCGTTGCAGTAACTATTGCTTTAGCACTTCCGTAGGTAATGATGCAGGAAGAATATACCATGTTAACCCTGTCACCTAAAGGTGCATCTTCACTGACGATTGCCTCTGCATCCTTTTCTGCGCTTACAGATTCTCCCGTCAGGGCAGATTCCTCACTTTTAAGGCTGGAGCTTTGTAAAAGGCGAGCATCTGCAGGAACAAAATCCCCTGCTTCAAGAAGAATTATATCTCCCACAACTAAGCTCGTTGCGTCAACAACCTGCTCCACTCCGTCTCTTATAACCTTGGCATGAGGAGCAGACAGACTTTTTAAGGCTTCCAGTGCCTTTTCCGCCTTGCTTTCCTGCATAACGCCCATAAGAGCATTTAATACCACAATAAGTATTATAAGTGCCGGCTCAAAAAATTCCTTAGGCTCACCCTCGTAGCAGGCGATACCGAAAGATACAGCCGCTGCTATCAGAAGGATTATAATCATCACGTCTTTGAACTGCTCAAAAAAACGCACCACCATGGATTTCTTTTTCTTTTCTTTTAATTTGTTTTCACCATTTTTCTCAAGAAGTTCTGCCGCTTTATGGCGTGTAAGTCCCGCATTTTCATCAGAATTAAAAAGACTTATTACTTCTTCTTTGCTTTTACTAAGAATTTCCAACAGCAATACCTCCGTTTTTTATAAATACAAAAAATATCTTAACATATTATCCCAATAAATTCAAGATGTCAGTCTGAAATTTATAAAAATTTTCAATGTCATAACAGAAAACCTTTTTTCATCTCGTCGAGAGATTCTGAAAGGGAATAGATAAATTCTCTTGTGCTTTTAACTTTCATACATATATTCATAGCCTTTGTTACTCTTTCTACGAATAAGGGGTCCAGGTCCTCAATCTTCATTGCTGTAGCAAGCGGGCAAAGCCCTCTGCCACGGATATCCATCATAATCTTTAGCTTCTCTCCCCTTTTTGCATAGGGTACCAGGGGAAAAATTCTGCAGGATAATGGTCTTAGTGTTCTGTCGCAGGTTCCCGGACAGGTAATAAGCTCTACCTTTTTTCCATTGTCGTATGTAAAATCCACGTCATAAAATTCTGCCCAATCGGGAAGCGGCTCATACATCGCCTTTTCCCCCGGGAAAAGATACATCCCAGTAATTTCGTCAGTTACCTCGCAGCAGGCACCATCGCAAAGACCACCGCAGTCAACAGAAAGCGGCGTCACATCCCGAAGCATATTATATAAATTCGAATAGAAGGCTTTTTTGTCAAGTTTAACTTTCAATGGATTTCTCCTTTGCTTTTTTATTTGTTTTATAGGTTATGTTATAAAGACTGTATAATCTGGATGCAAATCTTATTTACGATTGCGATATATAAGGTTTAGATGCAACCTTTCAAAGGCTCCCTTGTGTAAAGTGAGCTGTCAGCGTAGCTGACTGAGGGATTGTTTTTAAATTAACGAAGTCTCTCCTTTGTATCCCTCCACCACCTTCGGTGGTCCCCCTCCCTTTAGGCAAGGGAGGCTTTTTTATCAACATTCGACATCTCCATCTTGATTTTGTCAAGTAAGGAGAACAGTGAATAATAGGACCTACTATTTTTCCCTTAATTTTTCACTGGATTTTTTCTAAACAAATTTCTTTAGAACCGCGAAAATACTGGATTTTCTCGCTATTGTATTATATCATAAATATCTAAAAATTGCAAACTAATCTTTTAAATTTGGGGACTTGACACGAGTAAATTTTACTCAAATCCAAGTCTTTATGCACTTTTTACGCACTAAAAATATTTTCGAAATTCCATTTTATTTCAACTCTCCCCTCTTTACTAATTATAATTTTTTCAATAAACCTGTCCACTACATCTCTGTCTATTTTTTTAATCTTGCCAAGTTCCTTATAAGTGGTTACTGCGCTTTCCTTTTCCTTCTTTTTAGCAGTAATCAACTTGACATTTCTTTTTAATTCTCTGATGGTATCCTCAAGTGAAATTTGTTCTCGTTCAATCTCTCCGGACAAATTCATATACTCTTCATCGTTTATCTGATTATCCATCAGTTTATTAAATAACTTCTCTCGTTTTAACTTCAGTCTATCAAGTCTACCTTCTTCTTTTTTGAGTTCTCGCTTTGCAGAATCAAGCTCTTTGGATGTGGTAGCTATTTCATCCTTAACCATACCCATTTTATCTACACTGTTCGAAGAAACAAATTCTATTGCTGCAGTAATCAGATCCACTAAATCCTGCTCCGGAATTTTCCCTTCATAACATCCTGAAATATTGCTGGTTAAAGTAGGTGTCTGACAAAGAAGAACATGGTTCTTGGTCCATGTATAAAAACTTCTTCCGCAACATCCGCAGATAACTTTACCGCTAAATAGATTCTGACCGAGCTTTACGCCCTTTCGAGATTCTCTTTGATCGGATTTGGCCATATTAAACAATTCATCAGTTACAATCGCCTCGTGAGCGTTCTCAGTAATAATCCACTGATCACGCGGAACTCTTGTTGCAGTTTTACCACGAATCTTATCCACCTTATATCTACCAAAGATAAGTTTACCGGTGTACTGTTCGTTATTAACCATCTTGTTAATAATAGTCCTTGTCCACATATTCATTTCTGTAACAGTTTCATCTGCCCTCAACATACCATACTTAAAGTACAGTCGTGGAACAAGAATGTTTTCATCATTCAGATACTTTGCTATAGCATCATAAGTTACCCCTTTGCTGCGCATCTCGAAAATCTTTCTGACAACATCAGCCGGTTTTTTATCAACTATAAGTTTCTTGTCTTCATCAATAAAATAGCCATATATTTTTTGGAAAGCAATATACTCTCCGCTACGTGCTTTGGATTGAAAGCTTGTCTGTATTTTTTTAGAAGCATCTTGTGCATAGATTTGTGAAATGAGATTCTTGATAGATATCTCAAACCCACCTGTATCCCCTACATAATTATTACTATCATAACAATCATTAATTGCAATAAAACGCAATCCTGTATAAGGGAATATCTCCTCTATGTAGTGTCCAACCTCAATACTGTTTCTTCCAAAACGTGAAAAATCTTTGACGATAATAACATTTATTATACCGCTTTCGGCAAGTTCAAGCATACGTCTTACGCCTGGTCTGTCAAAGTTAGTACCGGAATAACCGTCGTCACAGAATTCTTCAACTTCATAATCATTAAATTCTTCTTTTTCATTGATGTACTGATATATTAAATCTCGTTGAGCTTTTATGCTGTTACTTTCGTCCTGCACAACTTCATCGTCAGCAATAGACAGACGCATATATATTGCTATAATCTTACCCAATATAGACACCTCCGTTCGACATAACATCCTCAAATATATCTGAAAACTTATAACAGATTTCTATTTTCGTTGCGCTAAACAAATTGATTCGTTCAATAAAAATCTCTACCATTTCTCTTGTTAGATGGTCCGATTTTTCATATTTCAACAATCTGTTTATCCAATTCTGTCGGTCTATTATTTCATCCAGATATTTTTCTTTTTCAATTTTAAGATTCTCAAGCAATTTGCTATAATGCTCTTGTTTTTCTTCGTAGTTTGATACAAGTGTATTATATTCACGCCCGTTTATCTTGTCTGCACCGAAGTCATCGAATAACTTTGTTCTCATAACCTCTATGTTTTCAATTATGTGCGTGTATCTGCTTATATCTTCTTCATATTCCTTTAAGACCTTTGTTTTTTTATTCAAATATACCTTTTTGTTTCTGACTGCCATACATATATATAGGTGCAGAGATTCGTAGACAACTTCACACAGTTCTTCCTCATTGATTTTTTTGAAAATACAATGAGTTTGTTTTCCGCGAGAATCAGAAGGACAAGAATAAAAAATCAAATCAACATTCTCTTTCCTATCTAACCTATATTGCTTAGATAATTTGGTGCCACAGCACCCACAATAAAGATTATTGAAAATATATGGAATATTTCTTTTCTCACCTCTGGGACCATGCTTATTCTTTTCAAGCTTCTTCTGCGCCATCTCATAGATTTCATCAGAAACAATTGATTCATGAGCATCAGGAACAATGTTACGTTCCTCTGGTTTTGTTATCCTTAACGGTTCATTTCTATACATATCTATCCTTGTTTTACCAAGAACCAGATAACCCACATACAATGGATTACTCAGCATCACTTTGACAGTATGCGTATTCCAAACCGCA
Organism: Clostridia bacterium; assembly: GCA_045123995.1. Taxonomy (GTDB): domain Bacteria; phylum Bacillota; class Clostridia; order CAKSNL01; family HGM11501; genus HGM11501. Next base: position 6,776 of record JBGVKY010000014.1, on the reverse strand, counting down.
TTTGCCCATTTTTTATTTTTTGATGCCCCTGTTTTTATTTTATACTGTGCCGGGGATATAACGCCTTCATCATTTAACTGCCTGCTTATCTCAACAGTGGACATATCCTGAGTAACAAACATATCGAACACCCGTCTGACAATAGGTGCTACTTCTTCATCGACTTCAAGCCTTCCTACCTTTGTTTCGCTCTTTTTATATCCAAAAGGTGCAAAAGCAGATATGTATAAACCCTTGTCCATAATATTACGTCTGCTGATTCCAACCTTTCTTGATGCTTCCCTTGCATAGTTTTCATTAATTAAGTTTTTTATAGGAAGCAAAATATCTTCAAGCGCAGAATTACCCTGCAAAGAATCATAATCATCATTAATAGCAATGAACCTTGTATTGAACTGCGGGAAAAATTTATAGATATAATATGCTGCCTCTAAATGATTTCTCCCAAATCTGGATAGATCTTTTACAACAATACAGTTGTACTTTCCGTCTTTTATTCCTTTAATCATTTCTTCAAATCCAGGTCGTTGAAAACTTAAACCCGATTCGCCATTATCACGGAACACATCACATAATAACAAATCATCTCTATTATCAATATAATTTGTTACAAATCTTTCCTGATCATAAAGAGTATTTACATTTCCTTTATGTCTGAAATCTTCGTTAGAGAGACGAATATACGCAACTGTCCGGTATAAACTGTTTATTTGCTCGCGCTTGGCTTTTTCGGCGAGCATAGTTTCCTTACTTTTTCGTGCCATTTAATGCTCCCCTCCTTACACTGCCTCCGAACAAATCATCTGTTCAGATTTTAAGTTGTCCGAAATTTTGTTCAACTCATCAAGTTCTGTTTGATAAACAAAGGAAATTTCCACCTTTCTATCAGAATTAAACATAATATTCCGAATAAACAATGCAACTGCTTCTCGTCTGAGAGCATCTATGTTTTCGAACTCCTTAAAAGCATCAATCCAAGTATTAGAACCTTTTGCTACGCTTTGTGAAGTTTCATGTTTTTTTTGCAAAAACTCTAAAGCTTCCTCAGCTTCATCAAGCATAGCTGTCTTAATTTTTCGAAGCCTTGAATATTCGGCATCACCCAGTACACCGCTTAAATGCTTGTCATGAAGAAAATAAAGAGAATTTTCAATAGCTCTTATTTCATTTTTCTTTTCTGTTATATCAACAGACAAAATACTGTTAATGCTCTCTGTTATTGAAGAATTATCATGTGTCTGCAGATAATAATTTACATCAACCATTTGGCGAATATGAATCTGTAATGATTTAAAAACTACTTCCTCCGCCTCATCATACGGAATCATAGGCATATCGCAGGTCTTGTTAAGTTTATTATTGCAAATAAGATAATGATATTCACCATACTTATTGCTTTTCACTTTTCTTATCATTTTGCCGCCACATTTTCCGCACCGTACCATTCCTGATAACGGATAAACCATTTTTTGTGACGGTGGAATTCGTGTTTCTATTTCAAGCAATCTCTCAACTGCTTTGAAATGCGATAAAGGAACAATTGCTTCGTGAGTATCATTTACAACTATCCATTTTTCTTTATCGACCGGCTTAGATTTTTTACACTTAAAAGTTGGCTTTGTGATACGTCCCTGCACCAATGAACCGCAGTACGTCATATCAGAAAGAATATTTCTTACTTCTGTTGTACACCAACGAGCTACCGAGTTTCTCTGCAGGGTAGCTGTATATTTACTATCTTGACTTTTTTTATACTCTGAAGGCGACTTGATACCCCTTTCATTTAATTCATCTACAATTGCGTTAACGCTATATCCTTTAAGCTTCATATGGAAGATTTCCTTAACAACAAACGCTGAATATTCATCAATTATCAGCTTGTGTCTGTCTTCCGGATCCTTAACATATCCATATGGCGCGAAGTTCTTAACACATTCGCCTGATTTTCTCTTTGTTTCGAGTTGAGTTCTTATTTTCACTGACATATCACGACAGTAATTGTCGTTCATAATGTTTTTTATAGGAATCAAAAACATATCCGTTTCGCTTGTCTCGTTATTACTGTCATAATGGTCTGTTATCGCAATAAACCTTACTCCCTTTTGAGGAAAAACAACCTGCATATATCTGTCGCATTCATAATGATTTCTTCCGAAACGAGAAAGGTCCTTTACAATAATACAGTCAATTTTGCCCGCATCAACATCTCTCATCATCTCATTAAAACCCGGACGGTCAAATGCAGAACCACTAACGCCATCATCAATGTACTTCTTCTTAAAAACTAAATCATCATGGTCATCGATGTACATGCGTATCATCTTTTCCTGATTGATTATACTATTACTTGCAACAGCAACCGAATCGTCTTCTTTTGACAATCGCAAGTACATAGCACATCTGAACACTTTTTCATTTTTTGACATAAAAAAATTTCGCTCCTTTAAAAATGGAACGAAACCTGTATCTATGCATACAAATAAACATGCATGAATAACAATACTCTGCAATGTTCTTTCATCAGGAGTTATCTCTAGTTCCTTACAGATGTGGTCAAAGTCTTTATCGCTTACATTGTTATTTTTAATGTCTTGGGCAAGTTTTTCAGAAAGTTCTATTTCATAGCTGTCAAATAAATACTTTATTGTTTTGTAGGGATCAAAGTCCTCTCTTGTAAACATTGCTCCTTGCTGATATATTCCATATTCTCTTACCATAAATAATTCCTCCTTAAACGTGGCAATCCACACCAATAATTACTGATTCATCAGGTATAGATTCCAAATATTCATCAAGTTTTCTCCTGAATTCAATTCTGTTTTTCCTTTTGCGCTTGTTAACCCGTTTTCTGGAACCTGAACGGCTCCAAACATAATCTTCTTCATGATAACCATTATCGTCCAAAAAACCGAATGTAATTGCAGGATATTTGAAAGTATCAACAATGTGATTTCTCTTCAGATAGCTGTCGAGTGTTTCTCCTTCTATGTAATAGAGTCTATCAAAATATCCAACAAGTTTATTTTCTTTAAACAGAGCATAGAAATTAGCCGCCTGACCTGATGAAGTCAACATAGCGGCAACTCCACCTTCCATAGCACAGATTTTTTCAGCTACGAAATCGTTGGTAGGATTTTGGAGGCGAGTATAGAAATACCCGGTTGCTTCAAGATCAAAAAGTTTACCCATATATTCACTGGTATCATATTTAAATGTTGTGCTTTGATAAATTGGGAGTTGACGAGGATCACCCTGCACTGGCTTCCAACCTTCATGAAGACATTTTGTATCAATATTCGAATTCATTTTTTCACCTTTCGCTGATATACAGCGCCTTTCGTTTATGTTGATACTATTATATCATACAAAGGTGTAAGTGTAAAATACATAAAAACAAAGTTTGGTATAGCCAATAACTATACCAAACTTTTAAGAAGGTTTTTATATGTTTCCGCATAAACGGATAGTCGCATATTATTTCTAGTGATAACTCCTATTTTTATTTCCTCGTCACTTACAAGCGGTTTGGAAATAATATTCTTACCATTTAATTCTTCATTGACTATTCCGGTTCCGATTGTAAATCCATTAAGACCTATTAGCAAATTAGAAAGTGTTGCTCTATCACTTATCTTAATATTTTTTGGTCTAATATACTCGCTTAAAATTTCTTCTGAGTAATAAAAAGAGTTATGTTCGCCTTGCTCAAATGAAAGATAAGGATAATCATTAAGTTCATCAAGTGTTAGACATTCTTTATAGGCAAGAGGATGCAAAGAACTCATAAATACCCTTGGAGAAAGTGTAGAAAGTTCTTCAAAAGAAAGCGAATATTGCTTCAATAGTTTATCTATTATTGCTTCATTCGCCTTGGATTTATAGATGATGCCTATTTCACTTTTCATTTTACTAACATCATCAATTATTTCATACGTTTGAGTCTCTCTCAACATAAAATCGTAGTGGTTTGCATCGAATTGTTTTACGACTTCTACGAAAGCCTTAACCGCAAATGGATAATGCTGTGTTGATACAGAAAACCTTGGACTTGTGCTGGGCTGTTTTAAAAAGCGTTCTTCAAGCAAACCATACTGTTGCAAGACTTGTCTTGCATATCCTAAAAAATCACTACCTTTTGACGAAACAATAACACCTTTATTGGTTCTTTCAAAAATGGTAAAACCAACCTCGTTCTCAAGTTCTTTAACTGCATTAGTAAGGCTCGGCTGTGAAATAAAATGTTCCTGTGCCGCTTTACTAATATTGCCTTTATCAGCTATTGTCACAACATATTTAAGTTGCTGTAATGTCATATCAAACCCTCCTTTGATATGGGATTTAATTATATAAGTATTTTACCATCTTTTACAGTAAAAATCAATAATATGAACAGTATTTCTGCGATAGTTCAATAATTGCCTGCTCTGAGTACTCATAGAACAACTCAATTATTTTATAGTGTTTTCACACTATACATATGTTCTATTATACTGATTTCACCAAAAATGTGGGTTGTAAATTACTTCTTGCGAATTAATTTACATCCCCCTAATATATCAATCTATTCTTTTGTAAAGCAACAGCATTATCGGTAAAAAAGGGGTGTTCCCATCCACTTTATACCTACATCTCATTACTGCTATTGCGTTTTACTTTACAATTGAGTTTGTGTAAGACTTTATGAATGGAATAAGCTGTTTCTTTATCAGCAAACTTATCTTCAATATTTTCGTCAGATATGATGATTTCAAGCGGATAATCGACCTGACAGTTATTTTTCTTTGCGTAGTCATAAAAAGTGTTTTTGGCAATCCTACACAACCATGTACTCAGCTTACACTCACCCTTAAAGCTTTCTATGTTCTTGAGAGCTTTAAAAAATGCTTCTTGCATGATTTCTTCTGCCAATACAGGATTTTGGCAAAGTGTCAACACAAATTTATAAACTTCTGAAAAATATTCAGCATATATTTTATCAAAGTCCTGCACAATCTCACCTCCTTGTCACCTATTAGACTCATGAAATGACAATTCGTTACAAACTTTTTGAAAAATTTTAGGAGCATATCCCTCCAAAGGTTATGCTCCTTTTATTAAAAAATTCTTACTTTACTATTTTAGCAATTACATCATCAGGAATAACGAATTCCGGAGAACCTTGTGCGCCTGCAGCAATCTCATATTCGTCAAAACAGATTACAAGGTTGCCATCATTGTTAATATAGAAATTCTGGTCCTTTCTGATCTTCGTAAATCTTTCGTCCTCATCCCCATCAAGGAAGTAGAATCCCCCATTATTCTCGTTTTCATTTTTCATTTCGTCAAGAATGTAATTGCTGATAGGTGTAATATAGTCAGCGTTTTTCTTAAACAAAGAATCAAGTGTTATAAGTGTTCCTGCCTTTTTGTCTATATTATAGAAACGGTGGCTTGTAACAGATGATGCCTCTATGGTTGTGAAATAAAAATCCACTGCGAGTACATCTTCATTGTTTGTTTTTACCATATAGTCAGCATTTACGCTAAGATGGAAGTTTTTGTCTCCATACAGTTCCTCCATCTGCTTTATATCATTTTCGAATGCTGTGATTATAGTATTTGCATTATCCGCAAGTTCTTTGTTTAACTTATTTTCGAGGTCTTTATTCAATAATCCTTCGATTTTTGGCACATTAACTTTTGCATCATAATTCTCTTCCTGAACCTCGAATCTGCCAAACGTAACAACACGTACAATGTCCCCTAATATCGGAATATCACTTGCTGCATACGCAAGACTCGGTATGCAGTTAAAGGTAAGTACAAATGCCACTGCCAATGCTGCTGCACTATATGCAACGTTTTTAAGCCAATTAAATGATACTGTTTTTTTTGTCATATCAGACATCTCCATTTCATCGATTTTTTGAGTTATATCGAAAGGAGAATCTATTGAGTTTTTCATATTCCGGCCATGTGATCTTAGTCTTGCCTTAAATTCATTATCTCTCATTCTTTTCTTCTCCTTCCAAGAGTGTTTTAAGTTCTTTAAGTGCTGATTTTGTCCTGTGTTTTACTGTAGAAGACGGAATCATAAGAGCTTTTGCCATTTGATCATATGTCATATCGTTATAGAATTTCAGTGTTATGTAGATAGACATCTTGGGATTCATTTTACAAAGAGCGTCCATAATTTCCATTTCATCTGTGTTGATATTATAAAACGCATTTGTGCTATCTGTCAGTTCCTCCGTATAACGTCTGCTTTTCAAGAAATTCTTACATCTGTTTATAACAATACGAGTAATCCAGGTCTTGAAATATTCCTTGTTTTTCAAGGTGTTAATAGCTTTATATGCAGCAAGTGCTGATTCCTGCAGCACATCTTTTGCATCCTCTGTATTATGTAAGTATGCAACAGCAACTAAAAACAAGGATTTTTCATGTTTTCTGTATTCCTGTTCGAACAGCTCCCTCAAAACGATTCCTCCCTTCCTGTTTGTAAGGCCTTTACACCTATTAGACAATTCAAAACTCAAAAAAGTCAATGAAAATTAAATTTTTATAATAAATATTTTAAAATACCTAAAATTAATAAATGTGCAGGGTAAAATGCGTAATATGTAAATTTAAGTGTCTTGCTATGGTATCCTTGTTTTCCCTTATAAAGCCAAATTGGAAACAACGCTAAAAGCGCGAGTCCCTGACGAACAAAGAAATACGTTTCTCCGAACAAATGGAGTTCGTATGAATATCCGCCTAGCAACTCCAAATTGATATACCACAAACAAATCAAT
>JBGVKY010000013.1:0-2620 GCA_045123995.1 Clostridia bacterium | reverse complement strand
TGGCAGGCAGAAAGAAAAAGGATGACAATTTTTGGTTTGAGGAAGAAAAAACTAAAAGAAATAAAACCTATGACGGAGCAAATGCTGAGGTTTCTTATATTCCGGAATATAAGAGAAATTCTCCGTGGGAAATACCGGGAGGATTTACGCACATAAAAAACGAGGGTAATAATCCCACTTTTCCGTGGGACGATTTCAAGCCTTATCCAAAGAATAATGAGCCTGACAGCTCCCTGTATGACGGCGAAAAAGAAGATTATATGTTTTCTGCCAAAGCACCTGAAACTGAGGATTTATATTTTATGAATTCCGGGGCAGGAGGCTTAAACCCCGAGGCAAGCGAAATAAAAGAATCAGGCATAATAAAGCCGGGTTATAATGCAAAGGGAGAATGGAGCGAAGACCCCGATGCAGATGACTATGGTAAAGACTCTGTAGAGTATATGATGATTTCAAAGCTTGATGACATGTGTGAATCAGCCGAGTGGCAAAATAAAAATAATATAGAAAGCTTTGCCAATGATTTTAGAAAATTTGATGCTGATTCAATATGCAGAGCTTATTATTTAAATGATACTGATGGAGCATCAAATATGGGGCATACAGGTATTCTTTTAGTTAATGAATATGGTGAAGGATTTTTATTCAGTTACGGAGCCGCAACACAAAATTTTTTCTATGGTGATTCACGAATGAATATAGGGATATATAGTCCGTATGAAGTTTTGGGAATCTTAAAGGGAAATGAAACATCGGTATTATCCACCGAAGGATTTAACTCAAACGAGAAATATGAAAGATGGGTATACTATGATGTTTCTGCCGAAGAAGGAAAAAATATGTTTAATACGGCCGTAAACGCAACTGTTGATCTGGAAAAATATGCACTCTTTTGGAATAATTGTGATCAAGTGGTAAATGAGATATTTAAGTCTGGCGGAGAGCATGTAACGAGCACTATATGGCCGAATCTTACTTATGAAAAGGAAAGAATTCAAAAATATGTAAAAGAATTTGGACAAGATATGAAAAGATATTCCGAAAGGTTATTAAAGAAACTCAGAGGGATTTGGGAGTGATTTTTACGAAAAATAAAAAACTGCTGATTTTTAATTTAATACCAATGCTAATAGCAATTTCATATGCAATAACCACACTTTATATCAAAGACGGAGCGGGTCTGATTATTACTTCCCTAATGATGCTTTTTTGGTCTTCGGGAGGAATATATTTAGCAATAGCAAATAGCTTGATAGTAGGCAAAAATATAAAATCTTTTATTCTTTCTTTGGGCGTTTTGCTTAGTACGATGGGGGTTTATTGTGGTCTGTGGTATTGCCTTGGAGAAAGCGATTTATCCGGATTCAACGTTTTGCTTATTATTTTTGCATACCAGTTTCTTTCATTGGTATTTGCTTGGAGAGTTATGTTTGCATATGATAAGCTTAAACATAAGAAAAACGGGGAATTTATAGATAAAAATGGCAAGAAGAAATACAGTAAAATATTTGTCCTTAATCTGCTTCCCATAATCCTTACAATAATAAGAATATTGTATGTAAAGGTATCGCAAAAAATATTTTTTATGTATCCGATTTTCTTTTTGCCGATTGAAGTAATCTATTTTGTACTTGGCGGAATATATTACACTATCATAAACTACAGATTAACTAGAAAAATCAAAAAAAGGGCACTTGGTCTTTCTTGTATAAGCCTTTTGTTTTTCCAACTGGTTCATTTTCCGGTATCTTATAGTACGGATTCAACAGAGATTTTTGGGGTAACAATGCTTTATCAATGGATTACGCTTTTAGTATCCTGGACTGCATGGAAATTTATTTGCCGCAGAAATATAAAAAAGGAAATCGGATAAAGGAACTCTTTCAGATGCTTTTTCCACAGCCCTTTATGTAATGGGGGAAGATGAGGCTAAAAAGCTCTATAAAAAAGAGCAATTTGAGTTTTTGATTATAACTGATGACGACCGCCTTTTAATATCAGAGGGATTAGAAGGAAAGGTTTTTGATATTGATGAAAAATATAAGGTTGAAATCATAAAAAAAGCGGAGAGTTAAGTTCGTTTACACGGGGAAAATGCATTTTAGCTTAAGGCGATGTAAAAAGACAGCCATACGAAAGTAAGGCTGTCTTTTTTTGTATTTATTTTTGCTTTTTGGGTATATTTTGGATAAAAAGCAAAAAACTCTTGACATATTTAACTTTATATGTCGCAATGTAACCTGCAATGTTACTCGAGTAAAAATAATTGCAATAAAAAAGAAAAGGTGGTATAATGAACAAAAATAATGAATTTGAATTTGAAGAATTAAAAGACAAGGGAAGTACATTATCCGTACATACAGGAGACCCTCTTGCGATAAAAGAAATGCAAAAGGAACTCAACAAGTGGGGCTACACCGACGGAAGGGGCAAAAAGCTTTCCGAAGATGGGATTTTTGGTATAAACACATTTAATTCCGTTATAAAGTATCAGGAGGATAACGGTCTTTATCCCGACGGAGTTGTAGGGGATAAAACCTGGAAATCCATGGCAGGCAGAAAGAAAAAGGATGACAATTTTTGGTTTGAGGAAGAAAAAACTAAAAGAAATAAAACCTAT
>JBGVKY010000012.1:0-141787 GCA_045123995.1 Clostridia bacterium | reverse complement strand
TTGCTATAATACCTTTTGCGTGATAATTGGACCATTAGCTCAGTTGGTTAGAGCAACCGGCTCATAACCGGTTGGTCCGGGGTTCGAGTCCCTGATGGTCCACCAGAAAAAACAGATGTCCTTTTGGGGCATCTGTTTTTTGTTTGCCAGGTACTTTCGGCAAAAAAGTTATACTCAATAACTTTTTTCGCCTCAACTGATGGCGCACCAGAAAGAGAAACCCTTGAATAATCCTTCAATTTTTAATCTAAAAACAGTTGACAAAGCTTTAATGATATGATATAATACCATTCGTGGCTGTGGAGAGGTATCGAAGTGGTCATAACGAGGCGGTCTTGAAAACCGTTTGTCCGAAAGGGCGCGTGGGTTCGAATCCCACCCTCTCCGCCATTTTTTATTTATGGCCACCACAAAAAATATTGACGCAGATAGCTGCGGCTATAACTTGGAGTAGTACTCAAGTTGGCCGAAGAGGCGCCCCTGCTAAGGGCGTAGGTCGGGAAACCGGCGCGAGAGTTCAAATCTCTCCTACTCCGCCAAGCAAAGAAGACACCATCTGGTGTCTTTTTTTGTTTGCTAATTTGAACTCGAGCGCTGATTACCGCTCATAATCAAAAAGCACTTTGGAAAAACCAAAGTGCTTTTACTTTTATTCCGCTAAAGCGATATTTGTGATGTGGGGATTTGCTCCGTTATACCAGTAAAGGAACGCTTCTACATCTACCTTGTCGCCCTCTTTGAGAGTGCCGACTGTTTCATAAACTTCTGTATCAGTTCCTGTGAGATAAACTTCCACACAGAAATCAAAATCTGTCTCTCCGTTTGAAAGAGTTACATAAATATCGTCACCGGGTTCTTCGTTCTTGTATTCAACCTTAGAAACAGTAAGACCTTTGAATGCCACCTTCTGGTTCTGGTAGTTTATAAGTTCTTCTGTTCCCAATAACTCAGTTGCATCAAAAGCTTCTGCAATGAAGTTTCCTTCAAGAATTTCAAATGTAGCTTCTGTAATTTCAACTTCGCCTGACCATTCAGCCTTATAACCTGTAACTCTTATCTTTGTGCCGGGTGTCAAGAGGTTATATTCTTCCTCGGTGCAGGGCATTTCATATAAGAAATATGCTCCATCCTCTGCCTGAGTATAGAATGTACCCTTGTTGTCCCACCAGGACTGCTTGCCCTGAACATATGTATCAACTGTTACAAGGCTGTCAAGCTCTGCTGCTAAAAACTCTTCATAAGTCATGGCAGCTGTTTCTTCTACCGCCTCTTCTCCGCATCCTGCAAAAGAAAGAGTCATTAAAAGAACCATAATAAGTGCTAAAATCTTTTTCATAATATTACTCCTTTTTTTAATTTTCTTTAATAATTATACTCTCATTTTTACATAAGTCAACATTTTTTTACCTTTTAACTTTATCCTTTATAAAAATTCCTGCTATGCAGATCCACGCCAGAGCCAGTGAAATCAATAAAATACGAGATTCTAATGGCAAGGGACCGCTGTCCTTATAACCTTCCTTTAAGGAATCAAGCCTGTATAAGCCCATTACTTCTTTATAAAGCTCCTTAAAATAATCTTCATCCGTATCTTCCTTTCTCCTTACGGATTTTACGGTTTCCTCAATTAAAGTTCCTGCCGCATTTCTTAAGGAAGCAGAGCCGTTAAAAACAGGAGTTACAAAAGTATTTTCCAGATTTTCAAGAACTATCTTTGATGCATCTATTTTTACTTTATAGTAAGTATCATTATCCTCGCCGCTTCTTTCAAGATAGTTCTTGTATTCATGAGATTCCTGTGCCTTTTTCGTTACAGGAATGTACCCTTCAGTTTTGGAATAGGCTACCTGCACTTCGTTTGTTAAAAGATACTGCAGAAAAAGCCATGAAGCTAAAACTTCACCGGCATCCTCCTTGTTGAAAATGCAAACCGAGGGTCCCTGGGAAATCATTTTAGGATTATCAGAATCAACCTGAGGGATTCTTTTCACCACGGTTTCAAACTCTTTAAGGTCCTTTTTTGAAATATCGATAAGGGGTGCGTCCGAGCCAATCCATGTAGCACCCGCCGTAGAATCTATGGCAAATACACACTGCCCTGCATTTAAGAAATTACCGGGGTAGCTTGACACCTTAAAGGTGGAAAAGCTTCCTTTTTCTGTATGATAAGCTATCTCTGAAAGAAACGCCTTTGTTTCTTCATTAAAAAGCAAAACCTTTCCCTTTTCATCGGAATAGGGTGCATTTTTCTGCTTAAGATACTGAATCATCATATTATCAGTAGATTTATATATAAAAGGAATCATTACCTTCTGCCCGTTTATCTTATATGTTCCGTCGGGATTTTTCTCTGTGGCTTTATCAGAGACTTCCCACAAAAAATCCCAGGTAAGATTTTCCGGAATTTCATAGCCAAGAGCATTCACCAAGTCCTTATTTATATAGCAAGCCTCTGAAGAGCGCATAAAGGGCAGAGCATAGAGCTTGTCATCAAAAGAACATTCACTTAAAAACTCCGGTATAACCTCTTCCTTTTTGGGCGAATCAAATAAAATTTCACTTCCCGAAAGACCGTACTTTTCATGATTTATAAGCTCATCCAACGCAACAACAGTTTCCCCTCCGCTTAAATAGGTTGCTATATGGTCAGGATAGGTGATGCACACATTCGGGGTGGTATCCGTGGAAATATTAGTGATTACGTCATTGTATATTTTTCCGTAATCGTTATAAAGCTTCATTTTAACCTTTATATTGGGATAAAGCTTAGAAAAATCATCCATGGCCTTTTCGTAAATCGCCGTCTGGACTTTATTTGTATCATTCTTCGCCCAGAAAGTAATCTCATAAATTTCTTCTTCATTAAAATCTTCAGGCACGATAAATGTGCGGTTTTCCCTGGTCCCGTGGCAGCCCGATAAAAGGCTTAAGACAAAAAGTGCTAAAATAACCAATGATAAAAACTTTTTCATCCCTTTATACCTCCGCGTGCCACGCCCTCCATTATCTTTTTTCTGAATATCACGAAAAGAACAATAAGAGGAAGAGAAACCAATGTTACCGCCGCCATCATAGCCGGAATGTTTTCCCTGCCAAAGCCGTTTTCCCTTATTTCCTGAATACCTCCCGATAAAAGGAAATATTCCTTTTCATCGGTAATAAGTCTCGGCCATACAAAGGAATTCCAACACTCTATCACTTTAAGAATTGTGACAGTTATTATAGTAGGCTTGCAAAGGGGAATTGCTATTTTCATCATGTACTTAAAATCCCCCGTGCCAGAAACCTTGGCTGCATAATAAAGCTCATCAGGAATGGACATAAAGCTTTCTCTCAAAAGATATACATAAAAAACCGACATGACCGAAGGCAGGATAAGACCTGTAAAAGTGTTTCGTAAATCAAGATTTGTAATTGTCACATAGTTTGTGATAATTACAAGTTCCCCAGGAATCATCATAAGGGAAAGAAAAAGAGTAAACAAAAGGTTTTTCCCCTTAAATTCCAATCGGGCAAAGGCAAAAGCCGCAGGTACTATAACCAGAAGCATTATTGCCACGGTGAATACGGTAAAAATGATAGTGTTTAAGAAATAATCCGCCAGAGGCACAGAAACAAATGCCTCCCTGTAATTTTCAAAAGTCGGTGACAGAGTGAAAAACTTTGGTATATACTCGGAATTATAAGTACTGTAACCTTTAATAGAAGTTAAAACCATCCAGTAAAAGGGGAAAAGCACAAAAAGGCCCCATAAAATGAGCAGAGCATAAATAAAAACTTTACCGATTTTTATTTTTTCTTTATTTAATACATCCATCTTTTTATCCCTCTTTTAATAGTGAATGTGTTTTTTAGACACGGTTAAATTTATTACTGTTATTGTAAGAACTATCATAAAAAGTATAATTGCCGCACTTGATGCGTAGGAAGGATAGCCTCCCCCGTCGCTGTAGAGCATATCATAGATATATCCAACTATGGTATTCATACCCTTTGCATTAAGGTCTGTACCGAAAAGGGCAACGGCATCACTGTAACATTTGAAAGCCCCGATAAATCCTGTTATCACCAGATAGAAAATCATGGGAGAAATCATGGGCAATGTTATTTTTCTGAAAACACGAAAACTTTTAGTGCCGTCAATTCTTGCAGCATTATAGCAATTTTCAGGAACATTTGAAAGAGCCGTTGTAAGAATTAAGACCTTAAAGGGCATAACAACCCAGATAGTATATAGGCACATAACAAACATCTTGGCAAAGTAAGGACCGTCTATAAAATCAACAGGCCCTGCTCCGAAAACGGACAAGAATAAATTAACCAGTCCTTTTGAATAAGGAGTTGTCTTAAAAAGAATCATAAAAACAAGACCCACTGCCAGAGTGTTTGTAACGTAAGGAAGGAAATACACCGTCTTTAAGAAATTCCTTAAAGGGCCTATTTTAGTAAGCCCGTATGAAATGAAGATTGCAATAATGGTTGATAATGGCACAGTTATTATTACAAGTAAAAATGTATTTTTCACTGCACGGATAAAATAAGGGTCCCTTAAAACATAGGAATAGTTAAATGTTCCCACTCCTGAAAATGTTCCGGATGCAAAGTTATATCCCTCTTCAAAGGAATATATGAAAACATCAATCAATGGGTAAACCATGAATACCCCAAGGAACAAAATGGCAGGCAAAAGATAAATAAATGCTTTGTTTTTCATTTCACACCTACATTCTTTCCCCAGTTTCTTTTGAAAAAACAAAGACCTTTGCTTCATTCAAAGAAAATTTAACGGTAGCTTTATTGAATTCTCCCATTTTTTCTGCAGGAATAATTGCTCTTACAGACTGATTTCGGGAAAGCTCGTGGCTCGCTACAACAGAAACGTCCTTTCCCATAACTTCAATTCCTTTTATATTAAGAGTAAGAACCCCCTCGTCTCCTATCAAAAAGCCCTCCGGACGAATTCCCAGCAAAACTTCAGAATCTAAAGCATCCTTTTCCATTATCGCTTCATTTCCTACATATAAAACCTTATCTTTGATTTCCGCTTCAAATATATTTATGGGCGGTGTTCCCAAAAACTTCGCCGCAAATAAATTTTTAGGTTCATCATAAATTTCCTGGGGCTTACCCCATTGGTTTATAATGCCTTTTTCCATGAGCACAACTTCATCGGAAATACTCATAGCTTCCTCCTGGTCGTGGGTTACAAATATGGCGGTTATATTGGTTTCCTTCTGTATCCTTTTAATTTCCTCTCGGGTCTGAAGTCTTAAACGGGCGTCTAAATTGGATAAAGGCTCGTCCAAAAGAAGAACTTTAGGATTTTTAACAAGAGCCCTTGCAATGGCTACCCTTTGTTGCTGTCCTCCCGAAAGCTCCTTGGGTTTTCTTTTAAGGAGACTTTCTATTTCAACCACACTTGCAATTTTTCTTGCCTCTTCTTTCATTTCTTTTTTTGACATTTTTTCATTGCCCTTTAAGTTTCCCAGTGGGAACATGATGTTTTCTTCCACGGTCATATGAGGATATAAGGCATAGCTTTGAAAAACCATTCCAACCCCTCTTTTTTCGGGAGGAAGGTCTGTTACATCTTCCCCGTCAAAGAAAATTCTTCCTTCTGTTGGCTTTATAAGTCCCGAAATCATGTTAAGAACGGTACTTTTTCCGCAGCCTGAAGGACCTAAAAGACCTGTTAAATTTCCATCTTTGAATTCAAAGGAAAAATCACTTACTGCCGTAATGTCTCCTTTTATCTTTTTGTCCCTTTCAGGAAATTTTTTAGTTATATTTTTAAGTTCTATCTTCATAAAACGCCCTCCGTTTATGGATTTATAACTATGTTGGTATAATATCACAAAATTCCTTTATTTGCAATAAAAAAGTCCCTTTATCACTAAAGGGACTTTTTTATATTTTACTTATTTAAGTTAAACTTTTCTCCGCAGCCGTACTTTTCATAAACATAGTCAATATCCTTATCTCCTCTTCCTGAAAGACAAGCTAAGATAGAGCCTGACTTATGCTCTTTTGCATAGCGGATTGCAAAAGCAACGGCATGAGCACTTTCAATGGCGGGAATAATACCCTCATATCTTGAAAGCAGGAAAAACGCCTCCATTGCCTCTTCGTCAGAAACCGTTTCATATTTAACTCTACCTGAGTCTCTTAAATAAGCATGCTCAGGGCCTACACCGGGATAGTCAAGACCAGATGCAATAGAGTAAACAGGCAAAGGCTCACCTTTTTCATCCTGAAGAAGGTAGCTGTCAAAGCCATGGAGTCTTCCCTTTGTTCCGAATTTCATGGTTGCCGCATGGTCGCCCACCGCTTCACCTTTTCCCAAAGGTTCAACACCGTAGATTTCAACGGGATCACCTAAGAAAGGAGTGAACATACCAAGAGAATTGGAGCCACCGCCAACAGCTGCAGTAATGGCGTCAGGCATAATGCCTGTCATTTCCAAAAACTGTTCTCTTGCTTCAATTCCTATAACGGACTGGAAGTCCCTTACCATTTTGGGGAAGGGATGGGGGCCCAGTGCTGAACCAATGCAGTAGATGGCGTTGTCATATTCCTTAAGATATGCCTCAAATGCAGCATCAACCGCTTCCTTTAAGGTTTTAAGACCGTGAGTTACAGGAACAACGTTGGCACCTAACATCTTCATTCTTATTACATTGGGATGCTGCTTTTCAATGTCAACCTCACCCATATAAACGTCACATTCCATGCCGAAATAAGCTGCCGCGGTGGCGATTGCAACACCATGCTGTCCCGCACCTGTTTCAGCAATAAGCTTTTTCTTACCCATGTATTTTGCAAGCAATCCTTCGCCCATACAATGGTTAAGCTTGTGCGCACCTGTATGATTTAAGTCTTCTCTCTTTAAGTAAATCTGGCAGTTGCCGAAAAGCTTTGAAAGTCTTTCGCAGTGATGAACGGGAGTGGGACGGCCCTGAAATTCCTTTCTTATTCTGCGAAGCTCGTTTATAAACTGTGCAGAATGGCATATTGCCTCATAAGCGTCGCTTGCTTCCTTGAAAGCAGGAACAAGCTCATCGGGAAGATATGCTCCGCCGAATTCTCCGAAATATCCCTCTTCATTGGGAAAGTCTTTAAGATAGTGGTCAAAGTCTTTGTAGGTTTTCATATAAATTCTCCTTTACAGATTAAAGTAAAAACACTCTCATCCCAAATCCTTGGGACAAGAGTGCAAATTCTCCTGCGTTGCCACCCAAATTCACTAAAAATAGTGCTCTCACGGCGTACCATCATACACCTGTCGCTTTTACGGTCGACCTCCGTCGCCCCTAACAAAATTGCTCGGTTTGCCCTCACGAGTCCATTCACCTAAGTCCTCATTACCGCAATTACACCGTCTGCGGCTCTCTAAAAACAAGGAATCCTAAGCTACTACTCTCGCTCATCGGTTTAGGATGTATTATGTTTTTATAAATGATATCACAAAAGTTTTTCTTTGTCAATAGTTTATTTTGAAAGTCTTTCGGCCTGAGAAAGAGCCACTTTTACCATTTCATAGCCTGCATCATCACATAAAATACGGGCATCTGGCTGTGCCTCATAAATCATTGTTCCTAAAGACTCCTTTGTAACGACATAGCAGTTTCTGCCACCGTTTGCCATGGTTGCAATTAAATTTATTTTAGCAGGGGATTTTTTCTTTATTTCAAGACCGAACTCTGTATAAGGCTCGCCCAAAAGGCCGAAAATCATAGCGTCACCCAGACGAATGGTCTGAACGCAAACAGGAATGGTTTCGGGAAGATTAGCTTTTTCAAGGATAATTTCCGCATTCATTCTCTTATATTCTATGGAATCCGGCTTACTTATGTCAACACCCATTCCCTCTTTGGAAACATTTTTAACCAGATATTCAGCTTCTTCAATAACTTCCCTGGGAAATTCAACTCTCTTTATATCTACATATTCCTTTATGCTTTCCAATTTATCTACCTTTAAATCCTTAGACTCTTTAAGGTGCCTTAGGGCAGCTTTCGAAAGAGCCTCGGCTATAGTCTGGGCACAGGATACTTCAAAAATCTTACTTTCTCTTCCTACATCAAGGCAGTTTAAGTTTCCGTTAGCTCCTACCAAAAAGCTTGTTACAAAATGACTTCCCAATTCCTTTTTCATTATGCCCGACAAAATCCCCGAATAATCGGCGCTTAAATCGCATCCGTATTTACCCATGGAGCAGTCATGATGACAAGCAAAATTCATAATTGCACCATAGGGAACATCCTCTTCGTCAAAGAAGAAAAGTGTGGAAAATTCCTCGTCAACCTCACCGAAGGGACGAACGATGTCGGGGTTTCCAATTCCGGGATTTGTTCTTGCCGTTCCGTCTTTCATAAGATAGTTTCTGTTAAAGGTTAATCCCTTTTCAATAGATGAGGCGTATTTAATACTGCAGGGCTTCATTCTCTGATAAGCTAAGATAGCAGCATCAGCCATAAGGCATCTTAATATATGATAGTATGAATCATACTCCCTATCATCTGCCCCATCCCTTTGTCTTGGCATACCGAGATGGGTGTGGGTTGCTGAAATCATTATATTTTCCTTTGGAACTTTAGTGTATTCAGATACTCTTTCCAAAACCGGATTACACATTCTGTCGGAGGTGCATATTCCGTCCAGGGTAATGGAAATAACTGTGTATCCGTCCTTTTCAATGGCAACGGCCTTTGCATAAAGTCTGTCGTGAACACCTGTTCCCAATCGCTTAGAGTAGTAACCGGGAATATCATACCCCAAGGGAGGGGTTACTTCTTTTTCGTAAAATCCTGCTTTAAGCATACTTATCTCCTTTTGCAATTATTTCATTATTCTCTCTGCCTGAGAAAGAGCCTTTTCTACTATTATTTCTCCTGTTTCAGCTCCAAACCATCCTGCCGGAAGCTGTGCTTCGTAAATCTGTGTTCCGAACGCCTCTTTTGTAGGAATGTATCCTGTTTTTCCGCCGTTTGCAATACTTGCAACAATATTATACTTTGCGGGGGATTTTTCCTTTAAGGCAAGGCCGTATTCGGTAAACTGTTCTCCCAGTAACGCAAAAATCAGGCACTCACCTATTCTTAAAGTCTGCACACAAACAGGCACTTCGTCAGGCATCTGATCTATAGCCACAATCTTTTCTGCATTATGTCTTTTAAATTCAACAGAGTCAGGCTTTGAAATATCAACCCCAAAGTCATCCTTTGAATAGGTTTTGATAAGATAATAAGCCTCTTCTATTTCTTCTTTCGGAATGTATTTTTTAGGAGCAAGAACGTTTTCTTTAAGGCTATCTATAACATCAACCTCAAGTTCTTTTCCCTCTTCATAATGGCATATCGCCGCTTTTGCCAAAGCTTCGCCCACATCCTCACAGGCAGGACGTTCGAACACATTGCTTCCTCTGTTTATATCAAGGACATTTAAGTTTCCGCATGCTCCCAGCATAAATAAAGGCACAAAATCGCTTCCGAAATGTTCTTTAAGAAGTCCTGATAAAACACCGGGATAGTCGGCACTTAAATTCCATCCCCATTTACATAAGGTTGAATCCGTATGGCAAGCGAAGTTAAGAATAGCTCCCATAGGCTTATCTTCTTCATTTAAGAAATACATTGTTATAAATTCTTCGTCAACCTTTCCGAAAACCCTATCAATTTCAGGATTTCCGATACCGGGATTTGTTCTTGCAGTGCCGTCTTTCATATAGTAATTTCTGTTAAAGGTAAGCCCCTTTTCTATTGAAGATGCATATCTTACTTTTGCAGGAACCATTCTTTGATATGCCAAAATTGCCGCATCGGCAATAAAGCAACTTAATATATGAAAATAAGGTGCATACCCATTATCTAATTCATTATCTTCCATTGAAGGAGAAGGCATACCTGTATGAGAATGTGTTGCCGAAATCATTACATTTTCCCTGGGTACATTTATGATTTTTTCAATTCTTTCAAATGCGGGGTCAATAATTTCATCATATGTATAAAGACCATCCATAACAACTGTTATAACCGTCTTTCCGTCCACATCCATGGAAAGGGCCTTGGCATAAAGCCTGTCATGCACTCCGTCCCCAAATCTTTTCTCATAATATCCGGGAATTGCATAGCCCAACGGAGGAGTTATTTCCTTCTCGTAAAATCCTGCTTTTAACATTGTATATACACCCTCTCTGTATAATGATAACTTAATTATATAACAAAAAAAATTAAAATCAAATGTAATATATTGCTTTTTTATATAAAAATATTGCTATTTCTTCCGAAATAGCAATATTTTTGGTTTTATTTTTCCATAAGCTCATTTGCTAAGGTTACTGCAAAGTCAACTATCTTTTCACCTGCTGACGCCTCGTATACACGTGAGCCTAACTGCGCTTCGTAAATCTGTGTTCCTATAGCATCCTTTGTAGCAAGATAACAGCTTCTTCCGCCGTTTGCCAGTGTTGCCACCATATTAACCTTGGCGGGAGACTTTTCCTTAACGGAAATACCGAACTCTGTATAGGGCTCTCCCAAAAAAGCGAAAAGCATAAATTCGCCGATTCTTATAGCCTGCACGCAAACGGGCATAACCAAAGGAAGCTCCGCCTTTTTAAGAAGAGTATCTGCATTGGCTCTCTTATATTCTATGGAATCGGGCTTACCGATATCTACCACAAAGTCACCCTTGGGAACAGTTGCAATAAGATGCTTTGCCTCCTGGATATCCTCAGGAGTAATTTCCATTCTGTTTATGTCAACATACTTCTTGGCACTTTCAACTCTGTCAACCTTAAGCTCTTCAGCCTTCTTAAAGTTATTTATTGCAGCTTCTGAAAGCTGATTTCCGATGTCTAAGTATCTGGGATGGTCGTACTTAGTGCTTCCGCGGTTTACATCAATGTGATTTAAGTTTCCGCAGGCACCTGCAAAGAATACCGAAACAAAATCATCACCAAATTCCTTTTTCATATTCTTTGCGAGTATTCCCGAAAAATCGGAACTGTAAAGATTTCCCCATTCTCCGCCGATGGAGTCATGGTGACATGCAAAGCTTGAAAGAGCTCCTACAGGCTTTCCCTCTTCATCCATAAAATAAAGCATGGTAAATTCTTCGTCAACCTTACCAAAGGGCTCTACTATATCGGGATTTCCTATTCCTGGATTTGTCCTGATGCTTCCGTCCTTCATTTTATAGTTTCTGTTAAAGGTTAAGCCCTTTTCAACGGAGGATGCATATTTTACTGTTGCAGGCTTCATTCTCTGATATGCCAAAACTGCAGTATCAGCCATAAGGCACCTTAATATATGGAAATATGCCTCATAATCTTCGCCTGTTGAATCATTTGAATTGGTCTTCATTTCACTGTTTACAACTCTGGGATGACCTGTATGTGTGTGAGTTGCCGCAATTAAGACATTTTCTCTTGTTATGCCTGTAAGGCTTTCAATTCTCTCTAAAACAGGGTCGCACAGTGCATCGGAGGTTCCGATTCCGTCTAAGGCAAGCATAATAACGGTATTTTCGTCCATTTCCAAAGCCAACGCCTTTACATACAAACGGTCACGAACGCCTTTTGCCAGTCTCACACCGAAATAGCCCGGCATGGAATATCCTAACGGAGGTGTAATTTCTTTTTCGTAAAATCCTGCTTTTAACATAGCCATTCTCCTTTATTTAAATTATTTCATGATTTTTTCTGCCTGCTTAAGTGCCGCATCCACCATTGTATCTCCACCCTCGGCAACGAACATGGATGCCGCAGGCTGAGCCTCGTAAATTGTGGTGCCGAAAGCTTCGGCAACAGGGATATACTCAGAAAATGTGCCGTTTGACAGAGTAGATACCATTGTAAGCTTTGCGGGGGAATTCTCTTTAAGCTTAAGTCCGAATTCGGTATAAACCTCACCTATAAGTGCGAAAATAATCGCATCCCCGAGGCGGATGGTCTGAACCGGTACATCCATGTAATCTGACATATTGTATTTTTTTAAAACTCCCTCTGCATTTGCTCTTTTATATTCTATGGAATCCGGTTTTCCGATATCTACCACAAGTTCTCCCTTAGGTACATTCTTTATTAAATATTCTGCCTCTTTTGCCTCTTCTTCTGTAGGCTTCTGAATCTTGACAGGAACATATTCCTTTATGGAATCAATGGTGGAAACTTCCAGAGGCTTCGCATTTTCAAAATGATTAAGCATAGCTTCTGTAAGCTGCTTAGCAATATCCAAGTGTCTCGGATGAGGAAGTATCACATCTTTTCTATTTACATCAATGTGATTTAAGTTTCCGCAAGCTCCCGAAATAAATACGGAGATAAATTCATCACCGAACTTTTCTTTCATATTTTTTGCCATAAGTCCAGAATAGTCGGCACTGTAACGCCATCCTCCGGGCCAGCCTCCGCCGATGGAATCGTGATGCAATGCGAAGTTTGAAAGCACTCCTATAGGCTTTTCATTTTCATCAAAGAAGAAAATTGTCGAAAACTCCTCGTCAATTTCTCCGAAATGCTTTACTATGTCAGGATGTCCTACACCGGGATTTGTCCTGATGCTTCCGTCCTTCATTATATAGTTTCTGTTAAAGGTGAGGCCTTTTTCTATGCTCTTTCCCCACTTTGCAGTAACAGGAACCATTCTCTGATATGCCAAGATGGCAGTATCTGCCACAAGGCAACTTAATATGTGATAATATTCCTTATAAAGTTCCGCCTGGTTTTCTATCTGAGAATTAGGCAGACCCATATGTGTATGGGTTGCGGAAATAAGTACATTTTCCTTGGGAACGTTTATGTACTTTTCAATTCTTTCATAAACCGCGTTACAAATCAAATCTTCTGTGAGGACAGCGTCCATCACTATGGTAATAACAACCTTTCCGCCAAGTTCAAAAACTGCTGCTTTTGCAAAAAGTCTGTCCCTTACACCCTCTGCGTATCTGTGACCGAAATAGCCAGGCATATTGTAGCCCAAAGGAGGTGTAATTTCTTTTTCGTAAAATCCTGCTTTTAACATAAAATTTGCTCCTTTTTTGTTTATTTAACTTAAATTCCCCCAATATTTACGGTTACATAATAGCCCAAATCAGCGACTTTGTCAATGATAAAAAACGATAATTTTATCTTACTTTTTATCTATATTTAATTTCTAAAATTTTCTTTACGGATTCGTCTATTCTTTCTTCTGTAATTTCTCCCGAAATGACGGCATTTTCTATGGCATCGTGAGTTCCTTTCACATCTTTCGGCATCAAAATCATATCGGTCCCTGCCTTTATTGCCTTTATAACCGCCTCATTTTCGGAATATTCCTTTGTGATTGCCCCCATACTGAAGGAATCGGTAATGACAATTCCCTTAAAGCCAAGCTCGTCCTTTAGCATATGGGTTATAACCTCTTTTGATATTGAAGAGGGCACCTTTTCCTCCGTGGCATTTACTAAGGTCATATGAGAAATCATTACAAAGTCGCAGCCTGCTTTTATTCCTTCTATAAATGGAAGAAATTCACAAGCTAAAAGCTCTTCCTTAGTCCTGTTGCTTTCCGACCTGCCGTTATGGGAATTTACGCTTGTGCTTCCGTGTCCGGGAAAATGCTTCAAGGTTGAAGAAACTCCCTTTTCCTCTAAGCCTGAAACCACATTTTTTACCATTGTTGAAACTACCAGGGCATCACTTCCGAAGGAACGGCTTCCTATTTCAGTATTATTTTTATTAATGAGCACATCCGCAACCGGTGCAAAATCCACATTAAAGCCAAGGTCAGACAGTTCTTCTCCCAAGGTTTTTCCCACCTCATAGGCACGGGCAGCATCTAATGTTTTTCCTATTTCGGCCATAGGCGGAAAATGGGTAACTCCCATAGAGGGATTACTTCCAAGCCTTGAAACTATTCCTCCCTCCTCATCTACGCCTATAAAAAGTGGAATCCTTGAATAGCTTTTTGTATTTTCAATCATGGTTTTAGTCTGTTCTTTATCCTTGAAATTAGAGGCAAAATAAATGATACCACCCACAGGATACTTTGAAAGTGCTTCCTTTGTCTTCTCTCCTGCTGCTATAACCTGCCCTACTTCAGTTATGGATTCAGGAGTTACAAACATCATCTGATATATTTTTTCGCTTAAGGTCATAGCTTCCAAAACTTCTTCAGCCATTGATTTTTGTATGACCTCAAGTTCTTTTTTTCCTTCGTTTTTGCAACCTGTAAAAATAAATGAAATAGCAAGGATTATAAAAAGTATCTTTTTCATAAAAATCCCCCTTTATTTAATTATAACACACTCCTCCCTCCTTGTACACAAAAAAAACAGAAGATTCCAAAAGGAATCTTCTGTTTTTTATTTATTTTGTAATTGTTACAGTCTGAGTAGCGCCGTCCCATCCTACTTCATAGCCTAAAACCTCGGATACGAATCTTACGGGAATGAACGTACGGCTTTCTGTGATTACGGGAGCAACAGGAAGCTGCTGAGTTTTTCCGCTAACCTTTACAGCCTTGGAGCCAATCTGAAGAGTAATTATGGTTACGCCCTTTGTGATTGTGATAGTCTGTGTAGCTCCATCCCAACCGATTTCAGCGCCCATTTCTTCTACTAGACCTCTTAAGGGAATGAGTGTAGAACCGTTGTCAATGTAAGGAGCAACGTCCAAAGTCTTGTTACCCTTTAAGGAGGTGATTTCCTTGCTTCCGATTACAAGGGTGTATTTTTCGGGTTCAGCTTTTTCGGTAGCTTTTAAGAATTCAAGCTCTGTAAAGTTGAAATGACCTGAACCTTTGTTGATATTCTTTTCAAGGATAAACTTCATACCGAGCATCTTCTTATTTACGCTTGAATCGAAAAGGAAGCTTACGGGCTTTCTTGCCACATCTTCTTCAGTGTTGGGGTCAGCCACCTTAATCGTTTCATAGTTAAGATTTGTATAAGCGATTTCCTTTTCACCGTCTTTATATACACCGATAACCCTGATTTCAGTGGGGTTAGCTGCACCGCCTAATGTTCTGGGATAAATTCTGAAACCGTCAACCCCTATTTCTCCTTTGAACATGAAGGTAAGAGTTCTTGCCGCTTCGTCGTTGGCAATACCAGTCATTGAGTGCCAGGTCTCACCCATACCACCGTAGCAAACTCCGTCAAAGAGCTTATCAAATACGAATGTAGTATTGATTTCTGAACCTGCTCCTGATTTACCCATATCAAGGATTTCTGTTGCCTTATAAACCTCTTCATTTCCTGTTCCTGAATTAACCGTTCCTGTTACGGGAGCGGAAGGAGTGGGTGCAGGTGTAGTAGCGGGTGTTGTGGTTGCGGGCTTTTCTGCAGGAACTGCATCAGCCTTTGCACCGGGCATTAAAATCTGAAGCTCTGTGAAGTTAACATGTCCTGTACCGGCACCGGCAGTTTTTGTAACAACAAGCTTAAGACCTAAGAGTTTTTTATTTACGCCGGAGTCAAAAAGATAAGCAGAGGGTTTTCTCGCAATATTCTCTTCCGTATTTACATCAGCAACCTTAAGCAATTCAAAATTGAATGTTGCGGTAGCGATTTCCTTTTCACCGCTTGCATAGATGCCGATAACTTTCATTTCTGTGGGAGTTGCACTGCCGTTTAATGTTCTGGGGTAAACTCTAAGACCTGCAACTTCAAGTTCGCTTTTGAACATAACGGTGAGGGTTCTGCCATCAGGATCATTTGTAAGTCCTGTCTCAGAATGCCAAGTATCACCCATTCCCCCGTAATACTTACCGTCAAACAGCTTGTCGAATGTAAATGTAGTATTTATCTCTGAGCCTGCGCCTGATTTACCCATATCAATGTTTGAGGGTGCATAATAATCATCCTCTGCCCAAACTGTTGCACAAAGGCTTAAAGCCATAATAAGTGCAAGTGCCAATGCTAAAATTTTCCTCATAATAATTCCTCCTTTTTTTGAATATTATACTCTTTTTCATATCCAAAATCAATATATAACCCATTCTTCCTGATATTTTTGTAAATGTTTTATATTTTCATCTTTCCTTTTTGTGCAAAATGACAAGTTGGCAAAAATCCTACTCCTTTTTTGCTTTTCTCCCAAAAAAAACATTATTAAATTTTTCTTTCCTTTTTTCCAAAATTATGTTATAATACATACAAGGGGCGTTGCCCGAAAGACGCCAACAGCGTCTTGCAGACCTTATGGTCTGCCTTGTACTCCTTGACGGCTGCGCAAAAATGCCATTGCAAGCAAACATTTTTGCTTATGGTATAATAAAGGAAAGTGTTTTTCCAAAAGGAGAATTTTGTTTATGAGTGAAAATCTACACGCTAAAGAAGTGGACCAGCTTATTACCGACACCTTAAGGACCAACTATATGCCCTACGCCATGAGCGTTATTGTGTCTCGTGCAATTCCTGAAATTGACGGTCTTAAGCCCTCTCACAGAAAGCTGCTCTATACTATGTATAAAATGGGTCTTTTAACGGGAGTCCGCACAAAAAGCTCCAACGTTGTGGGTCAGACCATGAAATTAAACCCCCACGGCGATATGGCAATTTACGATACCCTGGTAAGACTCACCCGGGGTAATGCTTCATTACTTTATCCTTTTGTGGATTCAAAGGGGTCTTTCGGTAAGAAGTACAGCCGTGACATGGCTTCTGCTGCCGCAAGATATACCGAGGTAAAGCTTGCTCCCATATCGGCAGAGCTGTTTTCCGATATTGATAAAAACAATGTTGACTTTGTGGACAACTTCGACGGCACTATGAAAGAGCCGTCGCTTCTGCCCGTAACCTTCCCAAACATTTTGGCAAACCCCAATTTAGGTATCGCAGTAGGTATGGCAAGTAACATCTGCTCTTTCAACTTAAAGGAGCTTTGCGACACCACAATTGCCCTCTTAAAGGACAAGGATGCGGACATTTTAGAAACACTACTGGCTCCTGATTTTCCGGGAGGCGGACAGATTTTATATGACAAAGAGCTTTTCCGCTCAATCT
Organism: Clostridia bacterium; assembly: GCA_045123995.1. Taxonomy (GTDB): domain Bacteria; phylum Bacillota; class Clostridia; order CAKSNL01; family HGM11501; genus HGM11501. Next base: position 124,798 of record JBGVKY010000012.1, on the reverse strand, counting down.
ATGAAACAGGAAGAGGCTCGTTTAAAATCCGTTCCAAATGGCGTTATGACAAGAAAAATCAGTGCATTGAAATTTATGAAATTCCATACACCACCCAGGCAGAGCTTATCATTGAGGCGATTACAAAGCTTGTTAAAGAGGGTAAGGCCAAGGAAATTTCAGACCTTCGTGACGAAACGGATTTAAGCGGTCTTAAAATTACAATCGACATCAAAAGGGGAGCTGACCCTGATAAACTTATGGCATTTTTGTTCGCCAAAACTCCTTTAGAGGACAGCTTCGGTTGTAACTTTAACGTACTTATCAAAAACCGTCCTCAGGTACTCGGGGTAAGAGGAATCCTCTTGCACTGGATTGACTTCAGATTAGATTGTGTAAGACGCAGGATTCTATTTGATATTGATAAAAAGAATTCTCTTTTACATCTTTTGTACGGACTTCGCAAAATCCTGCTTGACTTAGATAAGGCAATTAAGATTATACGTGAAACTCAGAATGACGCTGATGTTGTTCCCAATTTAATGAGTGGCTTCGGCATTGACGAGATTCAGGCTGACTTCGTGGCTGAAATAAAACTCCGTAACCTTAACAAAGAATATATCTTAAAGAAAATCGCCGATGTTGAGAATTTGGAAAAAGAAATAAAAGACCTTTCGGAAGTTGTAAAAAACGATGCGAAAATCAAGAAAATCATTGCATCAGAGCTTTCTGATATCGCTAAAAAATACGGCGGCGAACGTAAGAGCGAAATTGTTGCGGCAGATGAAGTTACCACCGTTTCTCCCGATTCGGAAGTTGAGGCCTATAACTTAAAGATGTTCTTAACAAGAGATAACTACTTAAAGAAGATTTCGCTGGTTTCCTTACGAAGCTCTTCCGAGCACAAGCTTAAGGACGGGGACGAAATTATTTCCCAGCAGGAGGGCACCAACAGAAGCGACATACTTCTTTTCTCCGATAAGGCTACGGTTTATAAAATGAAGATAAGCGAAATTCCTGACTGTAAGGCAAGCTCCTTCGGTGAATATATCCCCAATATAGCCGAGCTTTCCGAGAGCGAAAACATTATAAAAATCGTTGTTACCGATAACTATGAAGGTCTTTTGCTCTTTGCCTTTGAAAATGGAAAGGTTGCCAAGGTTCCCTTAAAGGCTTATGAGACCAAGACAAACAGAAAGAAGCTTATAAACGCCTACTCGGACTCATCCCCCATCGTCGGTATTATATATATGACCGAAGATTCGGACGTTTTAGCAGAAACCACAAATGCAAAGCTTTTGTGCTTTAATACGGAATCCGTCAACTTAAAAACCACAAGAGATACCCAGGGTGTCAAGGCATTTACATTAAAGAAAAATGCCACTATGAAATCAATAAGCTTAGCTTCCGAGGCTAAGGTAGCAGACCCTAAAAAGTATTTCTCAAAATCAATTCCCGCCGCAGGCTTTTTCTTAAAAGCAACGGACAAGGGCACACAGATGAGTTTGTTTGATGAATAAAAAAAATGCTGGCATTGCCAGCATTTTTTTATTTATGTAATTTATTCATTTACTATATCTTCGAAAGGTTCTTTTTGAAGCCCTTTCTTTTTATTAAAGTATCTTCCTAAAAATACCCCTGCAGTTATGAATAAAGCTTCCAAAAGGTAGGATGCGATGTATGAAACCAACAGATATTTTCCGCCTGTAAGGGAAATCAGCCCCATTGAAAATGCTCTGTATATCCCGCCAAGTTTGAGAAAGTCCCACAATCCGAAAGCACCGTTTAAGAACAATGTAAAGGCATTCCATAAAAGGAAAACGGGCAACACGATTTTTAAGTTGGCACGAAAGCTTTTAAATCCCGCATATATACTCCAAAGAGCCACAGGAAGCATGGCTATAATGCCTCCAAAATGCACCCCTTGTGTAATAAGTTCCTGGGATATAGCATCAGGGGACACCAATACGAATATCACCTTTATAAGCTCGCCTATAGCATAAAATATTATAATGGCAAAAAATTTAGAAAGGTATATTAAGTGCTTTCCGTCTGTTTTGCCTGCCTTAATTCTTCCTATAAAGATACCCATTATTATAACGGACATCTCCACTAAAAAGCTGATTATCCCCGAGATGTAAGGGGCTTTTGCAATACCTACTCTGTCAATATATACAGAAATCCAACTGAACCCTCCATTTAAGGCAATGAGATATGGGGTCGTAAAAGCACTTATTAAAAAAACAGTTACAGTCCAGATAAAAAACAGGGGTATTAGTCTTTTCAAGCTTACATCGTGAAATCTTTTTCCTGAAAAAAAGTATAGAAGACATACACTGATGGTTCCTATAGAAAGACAAACTTCTATAGCCCAATTTTCAATTGCACTTTCATAGACGTTAATTCCGCAGAGAATTAATACAATCGCAGCAACTATTGCCGCAAGCATAAATGTAAAAAATGCGAGAATCCTTGCGATAATAAGCTTTTTCATTTTAAAACCTCTCTTTATTTACCGTATAATTGTTCCCGATTCCAATCTTCTAAAGCACGACTGCCTTCATCTAAGCCCATGGAGTTAAAATGTTCCGGAAGATCGTCCTCTTCCTCTTGGCTAAGAAGATTTTGTTCTGCCAAATCAATTGCTGAAGGGATGCCTCCTTTGAATAGTCCTCCAAAGGTGCATATCCATCCTATTGCTTTATAAATATCCTCCGGTTTAATAGAAAACTTGAATTTTCCATCCTTGTTTTTCTCCGAAGTGTCTTCGTTGCTGTATTTTGTTACATACATTCTACCATAATTTTCATCTTTTTTCAATAGGTAATTATCTTCTTTAGATTTAGGATTTTTTTCTTCTCGCAAATCAAATGTAAATTCTTCTCTGTTTCCGAAGGAGGCATCTTTGAACAAATCATTCCCCCATATATCCCTCTCCGGCTCTGACGATATTCCGTTTCCATCGGTTTTCCCACTTAAGCCAAGGGGTGTCGAACCCCCTTGGCTTAAGGTAGACTTGAGATTATCCATTTCTGCTTTTTCTATGCGGTCGAGAAAATACTTTGAGGAGCCGTCCTTTCGCAGGTTCATTCCCTTATCCCACGCATAAAGTATTTTTTCAGGATTAGTGATTTTTCCGGGATTGTCCCTTATAACATCTCCTAAATCTCTTCCCTTTGCCCCGTATCGCATAGCAAATTTTTCGTTTTCATCCATTAAATCATAGTTTTCGTTTATTTTTTCTTTTTCCATTTTATTTCCTCCTTAAATATTTTAATATACCTTATAGATACATTACACAATCATAGGCACCACCCCACACAAATTAACCTAAAAAGCTAATTAAGTGCGACGAAAATCCGCAGAGCGGTATTTCCCGCCTGCGTAAAGATTATTTGCACACTATTTAGCTATATTTATATTATATCATAAAATTAGCAACTTGTCAAGTTATTCCGTTTTCGTGTAGCAAAACAAAAAAAATGCAGACATACGCCGGTATGCCTGCATTTTTTATTTCTTTTCTCTTATAGTTATGGGTCCTAAAAGTCCCGATGCCTCGTAGGGCAGTGAATTTGAGTCTGTATCTTTCATAAAGTAGCCTTTGTGGTTGGAAATTACAATTTCCATTTCATTTTCTTCTTCTATGTCTTCTTTAGATATTTCAAAGCTGTATGGCGGGAAAAGTCTTCTGCCCATGCTTTTTCCGTTAAGGAAAAATTCCATTGCTTCGCCTACATAGCCAAAGTCTAAAATCAAATCTTTCAAGGGAAGTTTTACCTTGGCTTCATACTTCATCTGTCCTGAAAATTCGGGCATCTCTCCCCTTCCCGTAATGCTCATTAGAGTAGTTGTCTTTTTATAAACTTCAAAATCGGGACTGTTAAGTTCGGCAGTGCTTATTGTAAATTCAGGGGCAATTTCAACTTTTTCTCCGTAATTTTTCTCCTCGTAATTTTCTATTCCGTCAAAGGAAACATCACCAAAGGCAATAACGGTTGAGTTATAAGGTGCCAGAGAAATTTCAATTTCTCCTTTTTTGCTTTCCTTTACTATAGCCTTGTTACTGAAAGCATCATACTCTATGTATTTGCCGCCGGCAAAATCCTTAAACTTAAGCTTTGTATTGATTTCGTTATTCACATCTTCGCTGGAGAACATGAAATAATGTGCCCCGTCTCTTACATAGTGATAGCGTCTTAAGTAGATATCCGTATAATCACTTACCACATCAGAAAGACCCTTTTTCTCCATAAAGGAAACCAGTGAAGAAAGGGCAATACGCTTATAGGGACAACCCTTTACCTTTTTACCGTCTTCTGATACAATAACAATTTCAATGTCCGCTTTTTCAAGCTGCTCTTTCTGGTAATCAGATATAAATTCCGCATCAGGGACAAGCAAAACATTATACTTTTCGCCGTTTAAAGCACCGTCTTTAATACGTGTTACATCATCCAGAGATATTATATCGTAGTCAAAGAGGTTATCATAAAGCTCCTTGCATATTTTTTCTGCCGGCAGGAAATCCCCTGCCATCCAGATATTTTCCGCATTATACAAAACTGCACAGGAGGGAACGTGTAGTCCGTCATTGAAAAGATAGCACATTCTCTGCATATACTCCATGATATTCTTAAAATACTTAAACTGCGGGTTATTTCCCGTATCGTAAAAGTTAGGAGGACAGTCTGTATCATTGGGCTTTGGCGAAAATGCGTGGGGAACAAAATAGTTCATACCTCGTACCAACATATGGTCAGATAAATATTTCATTATCTTTGTTCCTTCGCTCCATCCGTATGCTCCGAAAATTTCGCACATAGCTCTGCCCTTTTTAAAGGGGTCTATATGGGAGTCGGAGGATGCCAGTTTAGCGTGATAATAGTGGTAATATAAAGGATTTACCACTATACTGCTTGCCCTTTCATGAGCCACATTTGTAAATCCCGGATTTATCTGGGTTATAACCACGTCAAGACCCGACATATCCTGACCTTTTAATGACCTGAAAAAGTGTCCTGGTCCATGACCTGTCTTGGCATGAATATGATTATCCTCAACTATATGCCCTATATACATAATGCCATGGTCACGGCACCATGTGCCTACTTTCTGCGTAAAGTTTTCTGAATATTCCATGGAAATTCTATCCATATAGTCAATTCTGAGTCTTTCGGAAACATTTTCTATATCAAACCAAAGTCCCGCAAATTCGGATACATTGTCAGTGATACCATCCAAAAGCCCATCACACCAGGGATAGCATGCTTTAGGAACAGCAATATCAACAAACATTTTTCCCGAGGACGTATTATTCAAAAAGCTGGGTTCATCGGAGAAAAATCCTAAAAAGACATTGCCGAAATATTTACCCAGTCTTTCAAAATGAGCCTCATGCACCTCTTTTAAGTAAAGGTCAACCATTTCAGGCTTTAACATATCCAAGAAAGGCTGATAGTGGGCATCTCTTCCCTTTTGGGTCTTTATAATAACGGTAATTCTCCACATTCCCTCAGGAAGGTCGTAATAAACGAACTCCCCATCAATGCCCTCTGTAATATCAATTACTTCTGAATATTTGTCTGTATCCGGAATATGGCGAAGAGCGGCAACAGCGATTATCTCGTCGTCTCCCGAAAGATAACAGGAAAGATTTGTGGCACATTCCTTTTTCGGTCCCACCACATCCATGTGTCTTTCCGTTATGTTATAAACTTTGAAATCGGTATATTTATCACGGAAAATATCATTTGCATAACCCGTGGGAAAATGCTTATCGTCCAAAATCCAGGCTTTCATATTATGCTCTTTGCAAAACTCAAAGATGAGCTTTATGTCGCTCCACCAGTCGTCTTTGCAGAACTCCTCGTGAGTACGGGATTCCAAGCAAACCGAACGGATGCCCGATTCGTAAATTCTATTAAGCTCGTTTATTATAAGCTCGTCATCTTCGTTATGAAGCCACAAAAAGGGCGCAATATAATTTTGCTCTTTTCCTTTTAGGTTGTCGCAAATCCTTCTATCCATAATAAATCCCTCTATCTCTTATTGCTTCTCTTTAATCGTTACAGGTCCTAAAAGTCCCGATGCTTCAAAGGGCATATAAGCTGACCAACCATCCTTCATTAAGTATCCCTTGTGATTTGTCACTATTATGGTAAGGTCGTTCTCGTCCTTAATGTCTTCCTTTGAAATGTTGAAAGTATAAGGCGGGAAAGGCTTAACTCCCAGATCTTTTCCGTTCAAGTAAACTTCCGCTACTTCGCCGACTCCTCCTAAATCGAGAAGAAGGTCGCTCTTTGGAAGATTTATCTTTGCCTCATACTTCATTCTTCCTGAGAAGTGGGGCTTTTCACCCTTTCTTGTTATGCTGAAAAGCTCTTTTGTGGTCTTATAAGGAACATATTCTTCCTTTGTAAGCTCAGATAAGCTTATTTTATATTCAGGTGTAAGCTCTTTTGCCTCGCCGTATATTACTTTCTTATATTCTTTGGCTCCTTCAAAGGAAACATCTCCAAAAGCAATTATTGTTGAGTTATAAGGTGCAAGGGAAATTTCGATTTCACCCTTCTTTCCTTCCTTAATAACAGCCTCATTGGTGTAAGCATTATATTCTACATATTTGCCGCCACCGAATGCAGGAATTTTTATCTTTGCATTAATATCATTTCTTATATCCTCATTTACGAACATAAAGATATCTGCCCCGTCACGGGTGTAGTGATAGTGTCTTAAATAGATATCATCATAATCTGCATCTATTTCACGGAAGCCTCTCTTTTCCATAAATTTAACCACATCTGAAAGCTTTATCCATTTATAGGGACAGCCCTTAGGTCTCTTGCCGTCTTCTGATACCATTATGATTTCGATGTCAGCTTTTTTAAGCTGCTCTTTTGCATAGTCGGACACCACGGAAGAATAGGGCACAAATAAAACATTATACTTTTCTCCGTTCAATGTGGAATCCTTTATTTTATCCAGATAGTCAAGAGGAATTATGTCATAGTCCAATAAATTGTCATAAAGCTCTTTTGCTATAAAATCAACAGAGAGGAAGTCCTTATTTGACCAGCGGTTTTCCGCATCATATAAAAGGGCACAGGTTGATTTATGTATACCGTCATTTAAGATATGGCAGACTCTTTGCATATATTCCATATGATACTTAAAGAACTTAAATTCAGGATTAAAGCCCGAATCGTGGAAGTTGGGAGGACAGTCTGCATCATTTTCCTTTTCGGAAAAAGCGTGAGGAACATAATAGTTTATGCCGCGGACTAACATATGGTCCATTAAATATTTCATTGCACGGGTACCTTCAACCCAGCCGAAAGCACCGAAAATTTCGCACATTGCTCTTCCCTTTTTAAGAGGGTCTATGTGACCGTAGGAAGCGCCCATTTTAGCCAGATAATAATGATAAAATCTGGGGTTGGGGGTATTTGAAGTTGATGCAGCGTGACAGTTTTTACTTACTCCGGGTAAAATCTGATTTAATACAATATCAATTCCCGACATATCCTGTCCGTCCAATGCCCTGAAGAAGTGGCCTGCTCCGTAGCCTGTCATGGAATGTATTTCATTATCCTCTACAATGTGACCGATATATAAAACTCCGTGTTCTCTGCACCATGCGCCAAGCTTTCTTGTAAAGTTGTTTCTGTATTCGTCGGTGATTTTATCCATAAAATCGAAACGGATTTTATCAGTTACATTTTCTATATCAAACCAGAGACCTGCCATCTTTGCTCTGTCATCTGTAATATTTAAAAGCTCATCCTTCCAGGGGTAGAACATTTTGGGAACACCCATTTTTACTCCGAAGAAAGGTGCTGAGGAGCCGTTTATAAAGCTGGGCTCGTCGGAGAAAAAGCCTAAAAATACGTTGCCGAAATATTTACCCAGTCTTTCATAGTGGGGGTCATATACCTCTTTTAAGTAAAGGTCAACCATTTGGGGCTGAAGCATATCAACAAAGTACTGGCTTCCCTGATTTCTTCCCTTGGTTGTTTTCTTCATAAAGGTAATCTGCCAGGAACCTTCGGGCAGGTCAAAATGAACAAATCCGTCGGAATATCCGTCGGTTATATCTATAACCTCAGAGAATTTATCTGAATCCGGGATATGCTTCAGGGCTGCAACCGCCACAATTTCATCATCGTCTGTAATAAAGCTTGTTGCCATTGCCGCACAGTCCTTTACGGGGCCCTGCAGGGTCATATGATGCTCAACTATATTAAAGGTCTTAAAATCTTTATATTTATCACGGAAAATGTTATTTGCTCTTCCTGAGGGGCAACGCTTGTCGTCTAAAATCCAGGCTCTCATATTATGCTCTTTGCAGAATTCAAAAATGAGCTCCATATCTGTCCACCAGTCTTCGTTACAGAATTCCTCGTGGGTACGGGATTCGATACAAACCGAACGGATGCCAGAATCGTAGATAGCCTGCATTACTTCTATGATTTTTTCATCGGGTTCGTTATGTACCCAGAAAAAGGGAGCGATGTAGTCCTGCTGAATTCCATTTAAATTTTCGCTTATCCTCTTATCCAATGTTTATGCCTCCTCTATTCTTTCTTTTATTGTTACTGGTCCCAATAAACCTGACGGTTCAAAGGGAATGAAACTTGAACTTAAATCCTTCATCAAATAACCCTTATGGTTAGTGATAATTACCTTAAGATCATTTTCGTTATTTATATCTTCTTTCCTGATTTTGAATGTATAAGGCGGATACTGTTTTACTCCTATTTCTTTTCCGTTTAAGTAAACTTCTGCTATTTCCCCTACACTTCCTAAATCAAGAAGTAAATCATTTTTTGGCAGCGTTACTTTTGTTTCGTATTTCATCCTGCCTGAAAAATGAGGCTTTTCATATCTCCCCGTTATATTGAAAAGTTCTTTCGTTTTCTTATAGGAAGTATATTCCTCGCTTGTAAGTTCAGCTAAGCTTATATCATATTCCAAAGAAAGTTCTGTCTCTTTGTCATAACTTACTTTTCTAAATTCTTCTGCCCCTTTAAATGAAACGTCACCAAAGGCAATTATAGTTGAGTTATAAGGTGCAAGGGAAATTTCAAATTCTCCTTTTTTACCTTCCTTAATAACCGCCTTATTTGAAAATGCATCATATTCTATGTATTTTCCGCCGGGGAAAGCAGGAATTTTTATCTTTGTATTAATCTCGTTTCTTATATCCTCATTGGAGAACATAAAGATATCTGCCCCGTCACGGGTATAGTGACAGTGTCTTAAATAGATACCTTCATAATCTGTGCCTATTTCACGGAAGCCTCTTTTTTCCATAAACTTAACAACATTTGAAAGTTTTATCCACTTATAGGGACATCCCTTAGGTCTCTTGCCGTCTTCTGATACCATTATGATTTCGATGTCAGCTTTTTTAAGCTGCTCTTTTGCATAATCTGACACCACGGAAGAATAGGGTACAAATAAAACGTTGTACTTTTCACCGTTTAAGGTGCTGTTTTTAATCTCTCCTACATAGTCAAGAGGAATTATGTCATAGTCCAATAAATTGTCATAAAGCTCTTTCGCTATAAAGTCAACGGAAAGGAAGTCCTTATGAGACCAGCGGTTTTCCGCGTCGTATAAAAGAGCACAGGTTGACTTGTGATTTCCTCCGCTTAAAGCATGGCTAACTCTGTTAAGATATGCCATATTGTTCCCGAAAAACTTAAATTCCGGATTATTCCCCGAATCGTGAAAGTTGGGAGGACAGTCAGAATCATTTTCTTTCTCTGAAAAGGCATGGGGCACAAAGTGGTTTATTCCTCGAACCAGCATGTGGTCCATTAAATATTTCATTACACGGGTACCCTCAACCCAGCCGAAATCCCCGAAAATTTCGCACATAGCTCTTCCCTTTTTAAGTGGGTCAATATGTGCATATGAGGATGCCATTTTAGCAAGGTAATAGTGATAAAATCTGGGGTTCGGGACATTTGCCGTTTCCCCTTCATGGCAGTTTTCGCTTACACCCGGAACTATCTGGCTTGACACAATGTCAATGCCCGACATATCCTGTCCGTCAAGGGCTCTGAAAAAGTGACCTACACTGTGCCCGGTCTTTGCGTGCATTTCGTTATCTTCAATTATGTGACCGATATACATAACTCCGTGGTCACGGCACCATGCTCCAAGCTTTCTCGTGAAATTATTTCTGTATTCGTCGGTGATTTTATTCATGAAATCGAAACGGATTTTGTCTGTTACGTTTTCTATATCAAACCAGAGGCCCGCTATCTTAGCTCTATTTTCGGTAATCTCTAAAAGTCCGTCTCTCCATGGATGAAAAGTCTTTGGAACCCCCATTTCAACCCCGAAAAATTTTCCTGATGTTCCGTTTAAAAAGCTGGGCTCATCGGAAAAAAAGCCTTGAAATACATCACCGAAATACTTACCCAGTCTTTCGTAGTGAGGCTCGTAAACCTCTTTTAAGTAAAGCTCCACAGCCTCGGGATTCAACATATCCATAAAATCTTTATAGAAGGTGTCTCTTCCTCTTTTTGTTTTTACCATAAAGGTTATCTGCCAGGTTCCCTCCGGTAAATCAAAATAAACAAATCCGTCGGAATATCCGTCGGTTATATCTATAACTTCGGAAAATTTATCTGAATTAGGAATGTGCTTTAATGCGGCAACCGCCACAATTTCATCATCGCCCCAGGCAAAGTGCCCTGACTGTGCCTTGAAGTCCTTTACGGGACCCTGTACACTCATGTGCCTTTCAGTTATATTATAAGTCTTTATATCCGTATATTTTTCCTTGAATATGTTATTTGCATAGCCCGTAGGAAAATGTTTATCATCCAAAATCCAGACTTTCATATCTCGTTCTTTGCAAAATTCCATTATAAGCTCCATGTCGCTAAACCAGTCTTCGTTTAAGAACTCCTCGTGGGTTCTGGACTCTACGCATACAGAACGTATATTGCTATTATAAATTTCTGTAAGAACATTTAATATCTTTTCGTCAGACTCATTGTGAAGCCAGAAAAATGGTGCTATATAATTTTGCTGAATTCCTTTTAAATTTTCGCTTATTCTCTTGTCCATAATTAACCCTTATTTCTTTATTTTCCATATTCTCATAACTTGTTCTGCCGTATCTGCCATATTTTCTTTTGCATTATTTATATCCATGGCTTCTTCCAATGAGCATGCCCCTCTTACAATGGGGAAAATGCCGTCTATTCCATGTTCATTACAAAGGGAAGCGTCCTTTGTTGCACAGCCCGAAAAGGCAATTACCGGAAGATTGTATTTTTTTGCTATATGGGCAATGCCCGAGGGAGCTTTACCCATTACTGTCTGGGCATCAATTCTTCCCTCGCCGGTAATTACAAGGTCTGCTTCTTTTATATCTTCTTCTATATTTATTTTATCTAAAATAAGATTTATTCCCGAAGTCAATTTTCCGCCTAAGTAGGACATAAATGCAAATCCAAGACCTCCTGCAGCTCCGCTTCCAGGAAAGTCTTTGTCAGAATCGGGATATTTTTCCTTTGTCTTTTGGGCATAATGTTCCATGGCTTTATCCAAAGCAGGAATATCTTTTTCCTTTGCTCCTTTCTGGGGAGCAAATACTCTGCTGCATCCATTTTCACCGCAAAGGGGATTTTTAACATCGCAGGCAATAGCGAAATTACATTCTTTAAGCTCGCTTAATGCCTTATCATCCCTGATTTCGCAAATTTCCGAAAGGCCTTTTGCCCCTGGGGACACACATTTTCCATCTTTATCTAAAAATTCAAAGCCGAGGGCCATAAGCATTCCCACTCCCCCGTCGTTTGTGGCACTTCCGCCTATTCCTATGATAAAGTCCCTTATTCCCCGGCTTATAGCATCTGAAATTAGCTCTCCAACCCCAAAAGATGTGGTATCAAAAGGATTTAACTCTTCTTTTTTCAAAAGTGCAATACCGCTTGATGCTGCCATTTCTATAATTGCGGTGTTTCCCACAATTCCGTACTCGGCAAAAATTTCTTTTCCCAAAGGATTTATTGCCTTTACTTTTATTACTTTTCCCCCAAGCCCCTCTGTTAAGGCTTCTACTGTGCCCTCTCCTCCGTCGGCTATGGGTTTTACTTTAATTTCTGCTTCGGGAAAAACTCTTTTTATACCTTCTTTGGCAGAATTTCCAGCCTCCAAGGATGTAATACTTCCCTTGAAGGAATCTATTGCTACAACAATTTTCATAAAAATCTCCTTACGCCAGTATATCTCCTACAAAAAGTCCCATGGCTCCGCTCTGGGAAAGACCTCTTGTAATTCCTGAGCCGTCTCCTATCAGATAAAGACCCTCTGCAATTGAGAAGTTTCCGTCATGAACAGGTCTTATGGAATAATACTTATTCTCACATCCGTATAAAAGGGTATCGTCATTGGCACAGCCCGGTGCCACCTTATCAAGCGCATAAATTGTTTCGATAATATTTGTAAGTGCACGATACGGAAGAACGATTGACAAATCACCGGGGAATGCTGCCAATGTAGGAATTACGCTGTTGGCACTAAGGCGATGCTCGTTGGTTCTTCTTCCCCTTTTTAAATCCCCGAATCTCTGAACAATGATATTTCCCTCTCCTGCAAAGTTCATGTTTCTTGCAATATTTTCAGCATATTCCGTTGGCTTATCAAAATCACCCTTGAAATGGATGGAAGATAATATTGCAAAGTTACAGTTATCTGTCTTTTTCTCTTTCTCTGCATAGGAATGGCCGTTTGCGGTAATTATTCCGTTGTTATTCTCTGCAGAAACCAGTCCGCCCTGATTGAAGCAGAACATTCTTGTTCTGTCTTCAAAAGTTTCTGTTCTGTATAAAATTTTAGGCTCGTATATCTTTGAGGAAAATTCTCTCCATATAGCATCTTTCATTTCAACCCTTACACCGATATCAACGGAATTTGCCTCAATTTTCACTCCAAACTTCATGCATATGGATTTAACGAATGATGCACCGCTTCTGCCGGTGGCGATAATTACGTTATCTGCCGAAATTTCCAGTCCTTCACCGTTATGATCGCATTTCACGGTGTAATCACCCTTTGTTCCCGCTATATCGGTGCACTCCGTACGGGATTTCATTACTACACCTTTTTCTTCAAGATGCTTTATCAAATTAAGCATGGTTTTATAGTTTTTATCTGTTCCAAGATGTCTTACGTTCATGTCTAAAAGTCTCAAGTTATTCTGTAAGCATTTTAATTTAAGCTCCTCGTTAGAATAGTAAAGAGGAGGGTAGTCTTCTGAAAAGCTTTCTAAAACCTTGTCCACCATGTTTATATATTTCATAGCAGTATCTTCACCAAGCTCTTCTCCCATAGAGCCTCCGTAGGCAGTACCTAAGTTGAACTTACCATCTGAAAAAGCTCCCGCTCCTGCATAGCCTCCGGATATACTGCAAACCTTGCAATGGATGCACTTTTTATTTTTCCCTGCAGGGCAATATCTTTTTTCCTGGTCGAAGCCTCTCTCTAAAATAATAACAGACTTTCCGGGATTTTTCTCTTTAATTTTATAGGCCGCCATAAGGCCTCCGATTCCGCCTCCGATTATAGCCACATCGTACTTCATAAAACCAGTTCCTTTCCTTATAGAACATACAAGGTCATTATACCAAAAGAGCAAAAAAAAAGCAACACTTTTGAGAAAGAATTTGACAATAAATCCCCTTCACAAAAAGGCTGTGTTTCCTTTATGGAAAACACAGCCTTTTTTTATTTATTTTTGCCCTCTTCCATTATAATCGGAAGAATCATTGGTCTTCTTTTTGTGGTCTCGTGTAAAAATTCGCCAATCTGATTTTTAACTGCATTTTTTATAGCAGGCCAATCAACTCCCGGCTTTTTATTTCGTCTTACAGTTTCTTCAACCGCAAAGGTTGCTACTTGCTTAATTCCTTCAATTAGCTGCTCCGATTCCTTGACGTACACAAAGCCACGGGATACAACCTCAGGGCCGCCCATAATTTTGCCGCTTTTGGCATTTAACGAAAGTACCACAACGATAATTCCGTCTTCGGCAAGATGTTTTCTGTCTCTCAAAACAACATTACCTACATCACCCACACCGTAACCGTCGATTAAAATAGCACCTGCCTGCACGGTTCCTGTAACCGCTGCACTTTCGCGGTTTAATTCAAGTACATCACCCAGATTTAATATAAAGGTGTTTTTTTCCTTTACTCCCGATGCTATACCGAGCTTTGCGCTGGTAGCTAAGTGTCTGTACTCTCCGTGAGCGGGAATGTAGTATCTGGGTTTTACAAGACCCAGAATTATTTTAAGTTCTTCCTGACAGGCATGGCCTGAAACATGAACCTCTGCCAGAGCCTTATATATAACCTCGGCTCCTTTTTTGAATAACTCATTTATAACCTTGGAAATCGTCTTTTCGTTGCCCGGAATTGGTGATGCTGAAATAATTACTAAGTCGCCGTTTCCGATTTCCACCTGCTTGTGGTCGGAAAATGCCATTCTGGTAAGAGCACTCATAGGCTCGCCCTGGCTTCCCGTGGTTATAATTACAAGCTGATGATTTTTATACTTGTGCACCTCTTCGATACCTATAATAAGGCCCTTAGGTACACGCATATAACCGTTTTCTATTGCAACCTCAACCACATTTTGCATACTGCGGCCTGAAATCGCAACCTTTCTTTTTGTTTTGATTGCAGCATCTATAATCTGCTGAACTCTGTGAACATTTGATGCGAATGTCGCAACAATTATTCTCTGTCTGGGATGGGATGCAAAAATCTCATCAAATTTCTGTCCTACCGTTCTTTCGGACATGGTAAAGCCCTGTCTTTCCACATTTGTGGAGTCGGTCATTAAAGCAAGTACTCCCGAATGACCCAAAGCACCAAAACGTGCAAGGTCAATCATCTCCCCGTCAATGGGAGTGGTATCTACCTTGAAGTCTCCTGTGTGAACCACCGTACCTGCAGGCGTATATAAGGCTATACCGAAAGAATCTGCAATTGAGTGGTTTACTCTTATAAATTCCGCTCTGAAATTATTTCCAAGCCTTATGGTATCTCCTGCTTTGACCGAGTTTAACTTAGCTACCGAGAGTATTCCGTGTTCTTTAAGCTTGTGTTCGACCAATCCTATGGTCATACGGCTTCCGAAAATAGGAACATTACTCATAGCCCGTAAAAAATATGGAAGACTGCCAATATGGTCTTCATGTCCGTGGGTAAGAAGAACAGCCTTTATCTTGTCCCTGTTATTAACAAGATAAGACATGTCAGGAATCACAAGGTCAACTCCCAACATTTCCTCATCGGGGAAAGTCATTCCGCAATCCAGAACGACTATTTCGTCACCGTATTCAAAAACAGTGAGATTTTTACCGATTTCATTCATGCCGCCCAGAGGAATAATCTTCAGTTTTTGTTTTTTCGCCACTTTTTCACCTCTTTCTTTTCAAGGGATGGCACCCCTTATATATTTCCGAACACCAAATCCATATACTATTATACCATATTTATCTATTAAGTCAAACATAAAATTATGAGTTTTTCTTTTGAAAAACAAAAAGGCCGCGTATGCGACCTTTTAATTCAAAGAATAATTAAGCATTTTTCCTGCCATGTAAGTTGCCTCGGAGCTTCCGACTCCGCCATACTCCAGCAAAACACAAACCACGCTTTTTTCGCCCTCTTCGTTTTCTCCAAAGCCAATAAACCAGTCATGGCTTTTTTCCCTTTCATTCTGGGCAGTCCCTGTTTTTCCGTAAACCTCTATGGCTTTTAAGTTTGCAGCCTGACCGGTCCCTTCCGTAACGCAAAGGCGCATCATTTCTTTGATTTTTTCTGCATCTTCTTCTGAAATTGCTCTTTTTAAAACCTTTCTTTTGGCTTTATATACGTTAAATTCTCCTTTGTCGATGGACTCCGCCAGATAGGGCTTTATAATTTCGCCATTATTTGCAATTGCCGATGCCACAAGCGTCATATACAGTGGTGTTACCATAAGCTTTCCCTGTCCTATGGAAGTGGAGGCTATGTCAGCTTCGGACATTTTAGAAATTCTGTCGGATAAAAAACTTTCTTCAAGCGGTATATCAAAACCAATTTGTTTTCCAAGGAGAAAATCTTCATATATAGAAAGCCCCTCTTTTCCCATGGTGCTTCCAAGCTTTGCAAAAACCACGTTACTGGACAGGGCAAAAGCCTTATATAAATCTATTTCTCCGAAAGCTTTTTCCTTTGAATTTATATATTCTCTTCCTCCAAGGATAATTTTCCCCTGATCATCGAAAATTTCATTTTCAAAGCCACCCGAAAGAGCCGCCGCTGCTGTTATTATCTTCCAGGTAGATCCGGGGGCATAAAGCCCTCCTGTGGCTCTTGAAAGGAAAGGAGAATCTTCTCTTTCCGTAAGTTCCTCCCAGTGGGAAGTAAGATATTCCTCCGACGGATCGAAAGTAGGATTTGATACCATAGCTCTCACGGCTCCGCTTTTTGCATCCAGTAAAATTATGCTTCCGTTTCTTCCCGAAAGCAGGTCAGAGGCATAGCTTTGCAGTTTATGGTCAATGGTTAAGGTAACGTCAAAACCGCTTTTTCCACCGCCGGTTACTGCCGAAGCAATATTAAGCGCTGCTCCTATTTCGTTATCCCCCGTAAGATAATCATTAAAAGAAAGCTCTATTTTGCTTTTTCCATACAACTTGGAGCTGTACCCTATAACGTGGGTATATAATTTACCGTAAGGATATTCTCTTACAAAGCTTCCGTCCTTTTTTTTGCTTTCTGCCAGGACAACTCCGTTTTTGTCCAGTATTTTCCCTCTCTCTATTCCCTTCTCCATGTCATAAAGCCTTTGATTATATACGCTTTTTTCAAGCTCCTTTGCATCCGTTATGCCAAAAACCGAAAGGTAGACTGCCAGCGACAGAAAAAGCACACAGATTAAAGTTAATAAGAGAATGATTTTTCTATTCAATTACATCATCCTCCTTTTTAGATATTGCCTGAAGTATACCAAGTGCCATGAAGCTTGTGACCATGGAAGAGCCGCCGTAGCTTATAAAGGGCAGGGTTATTCCCGTTAAGGGAATAAATTTTATAACGCCACCTAAAATTATAAAGGTCTGGAAGGCTATCATGGAAGAAAGTCCCACTGCCACTTTTTTATCAAAGGAATTTCTGACAGACAGTGCGATCTTAAAGGCACGGTACACCAGTATAAAGTAAAGTAGAATAACGGAAATTCCACCAAGGATACCAAATTCCTCACAAATTGCGGAAAATATAAAGTCCGACTCCACAAAAGGTACATATTCGGGGCTTCCGTTACCCAAACCTTTTCCCGTAAAACCACCTGACGCCATTGCAATCAAAGACTGCACAATCTGATATCCTTTGCCCGAGGGGTCTGAAAATGGGTCAAGCCATATAGAAACACGAACCTTGATGTGATAAAGAAACTTATATCCCAGATAAAGCCCCAGAGAAGCGATTAAACCGTTCAATAAAATAAGGCTCTGTCTCTTCCCGAAAACAAAGAAAAGAGAGATATAGATAAGGAAAAACAAAACGGCAATTCCCCATTCTCTCTGGATTACCAGAAATCCTATGTTTATGTACGCATAAACCATTATTGCCAGACTTTTTCTCATTTCCGTCTGCATGATTTTGCCTCCGCTCCTTTTTTCCAAAAGGGCAGCTAAGGCAAGTACAAATAAAATTCTTATAAATTCCGAAGGCTGAAATCCCTGATTTTTAATATAAATCCAGTTTTTAGCACCGTTTAAGGTGGTGCCGAATACCAATGTTGCAATAAAAAGTCCAATGGATAAAAGGGCATAGAGAAAGAAAAGCTTTTCCTTTCCCTTTATCAAACTATATAAAAAATAGGACACAAAATAGATAAAGAGAGAAATTAGAAACCATACCATCTGCCTGTCACCAAGGGCAGAATCTATTCTTGTAAGCATTAAAAGACCCACGGACAAAAGAGCCGTTACCGGCATAAAAAGAAAGTAATCTCCCATATCAAGAAGCTTGATCAGGCAAAGACCTATAATCATGAGCGTAACGAACAAAATCCCCGTTGTAAGGGTCTTTAAGCCGTCAATCAGACTTTCCTCCCCAAAGGATAAAAGCATAAATCCCAAAACATTTAAAAGGCACAGTAAAAGGAGGGGCTTTGTGCCTTTTAAGCCTGCCCGCTTCATTCTTCCACCTTCGGAAAGAGGAACACAAATTCCACCTGTCCTATGCAGATACGGTCCCCGTCAAGAAGCTCCACTGCTTCATCCGAAAGCTCTTTCCCGTTTAAAAAGGTTCCGTTTGTGCTGTCTAAATCCTCTAAGTAAAAGCCGTCTTTTTCTTTAAATATTCTGGCGTGATTGTGACTTAAAAAATTATCGTCTATTTTAATTTCGCAGTCTTTCCCCCTGCCTATTACATCCATTCCGTAAAGGGGATAGCTCTCCTTTAAGGTAAAGTCTGTTCCGTGAGGCTGATTTATGGGCTTTATATAAGCTTCGTACTCAGGAAGTCCTGCTTTTTTCCTTTTCATCACGCTTATATCAAGATAAATCATTTTGACAATTATGAAAATAAAATAGTATATTATCAAAACGAATATGGCTGAAATTATTTTCGATAAAACAGAAAACATTCCATCATCTCCTTATTTTTTCTTAAGGATTTTAGATAGGCAAAAAGCTATCCCTACTATAATTAAAAGTTGCATTATTCCCTTATAGGGAATGGGCGAAACGCTTATCCCCAAATATAAAACCAAAAGGGCAAAAGCAATTATCAGGCCTGTACTTTTCTTCATTTTTTTCATCCTTTCAAAAATCATAGTGGGCGATTCCAAAGTATCCCGAATCCATCTCGATAATCCCCGCAGAAGCTTTGCCCCCTCTTGGCCTTGACGTGCTCCCGGGATTAAATAAAGTTACGCCGTCACAAACTTCCTTTAATTTCTGATGGGTGTGTCCGAAAAGAGCAAGGTTTGCTCCCGCTTCCTTCGCTCTCAAAGAAAGACGTAAAAGACTTGAGCTTACAGAATAATTATGTCCGTGGCAAAGGAGCATCTTATTATCCCCTATTTTCACCGTTTTTTCGTCCTGTGCTCCGTATGGGTCATTATTTCCCCTTACATAATGAAATTCTATGTCCGGAAAAGCCTTTTGAAGCAAAATTGCATCCCTTACCAGGTCTCCCAGATGAAAAACCTTAGTGAAAGGAACGTTTTCCAAAAGTCTTATAACATTATCAGTTTTTCCGTGGGTATCTGAGACTACTAAAATTCTTTCCATTTTTGCCTCCTCGTAACACTTTAGCTTAAAAATCATAATATAAGTATGGGAAAGCGCATATTATTGGAATGGATACTTTTCCCGAAGCTCAATTCCAAAAATCCCATTCCGGAAAGGAAATTAAAAATGAATGAGTTTGAAAATTTCTTAAAATCTTTAGACCCGGATGTCATTAAAAAAGTAACTTCCTTTGCCGCTTCGGCAGAGGGCGAAAAGCTTATTTCCCGACTTTCTGGCGGAAATAAAGAAGAGCTTTTAAAAAAAGTTTCTTCCATGAGCGATAAAGAGAAAAACGCCCTTATTGATAAAATAAAGGGAAATCCCTCCCTTTTATCAAAGATTAAGGGGATGATTTAATGGCTGATTTAAATATTTCAGAAGCATTGGATAATCTCTTAAGTGACCCTGAAGCAGGAAATAAAATATCTGAAATTATGAAATCCCTTAATTTGTCGGGGGACTCTTCCCCTGCTGATTCGGGAGAAAGCACAAATTTCTCCGATTCATTTTTGGATATAAACAAAATAATGAGGCTAAAGACCTTATATGATGAGTCTTTATCAGATAAAGACCCGAAGGTGACCTTACTTTCCGCCTTGAAGCCCTATTTATCCGAAACCAGAAACAAGAACTTAGATTCCATGCTCAAGTTTTTCAAAGTTTACAAAATGCTCACCGGCCTTAAAGATTCGGATCTTTTAAAGGAGCTGTTTTAATATGACAAAAAGGTACTTCAGCGAAAAGCCGAATTTAAACCTGCCCGATTTACTTAAAAACGCCAAAAAGGACGACTTAATCCTTTTAGGTCTTATTTTATTTTTAATCGGTGACGGTTGTGAAGATAAGGAGCTCCTTTTAATGCTGGGGTTCCTTTTTGTCTCGGAAAAAATTCCTCTTATGGAAAAGGAAGATTGAATTAAGCTCATTTTAACATAAAAAAAAGTTTTTTTCAATAGGAACTATTGCAATAATATTCCAATTCATATATAATGTATCATACAGTAAAAACAAGGAGAAAATACATATGAAAGTTTTTATAAATTACGGTATTCCCATTTTAATGGTTCTGATCGGCGGACAAGTGGGCGACTCCTACGATATGCAGTTTTTAGGAAGTCTTGTAGGTCTTTTTTTTGCGATTATTTACTTATCCTTTGTCATGAGAGGTGATATTCTCATGATAAAAGGCACAAAGGCCATAAAAAAGGGAGAAATTGAAAAAGGCATCTCCCTTTACGATAAGGCGATAAAGCAGAAAAGATTAAATCCCGACTCTCTTATTTATGCCCCCTATGCTTATCTTCGCTATGGCTATATGGATAAATGCAAAGACGCCCTTTTCATGATTGAAAAGAAAAAGGATTTCACTCCCTCCCAGAAACGTGCCTTATACACCACCAAAGGTCTCTACTTGTGGAAATCCGGGGACAGAGTAATGGCTGAAAAATCCTTTATGGATGCTCACGAAGTTGCAAAAGACTCCCAGACCTACAGCCATGTAGGCTTTATCTTGATGGAAAACGGAAAATTTGACGAAGCTTATGAATTCAACAAAGAAGCTATGGAATATAACGAAGACGATGTCTCAATCATGGATAACATGGCTCTTTCCCACTATTACAGAGGGGAATTTAAGGAAGCTTTGGCTCTCTATGAAAAAATCATGGAAAAGGGTACAACTTTCCCTGTCATTTACTATAACTATGCTCTTTGCTTAGAGCGGGAAGGCAAAAAAAACGAGGCGATAGAAAATCTTGAAAAGGCTTTAACTTTCAAATTTTCTTCCCTTGCAGCAATTTCAAAAGATACCGTAGAAGCTAAATTAAATTCACTCAAAGGAGAAATCTGATGTACGAAATTAAAAAATTCGGTATGGGCGGAGGAGAATTTTTTCTTCTTTCCACAAAGACACACCATGCTTTAATAGATTCGGGTTTTTCCTGCTGTGCCAAAGAAAACGCAGAAGAACTTAAAAAACACATAAATCATCTTGATTATATTATTTTAACCCACTCCCACTATGACCATGCGGGAGGATCTCCCTTTTTCAAAAGAGTTTTTCCGGAGGCTAAAGTGGTTTCCTCTGAATATGCCGCTTATGTTTTCACCCGTCCCGGTGCAAAAAAACTAATCCGTGAAATGACCGATTTTGCAGCAAAGGGTTTCGGGATTACCGGCTATGAAGATTTAACAGATGAGCTTATAACTGATATTCCCTTAAAACCCGGCGAGAAAATAGATTTGGGAGATATGTCCCTTGTGGCAATAGATTCATCGGGCCATACAAAATGCTGTTTTTCTTACTATTCTCCCGAAAAAAAGCTTTTAATTGCCGCGGAAACCTTAGGTGTTCCCCTTTCCCAAACCTTGGTCAACCCCTGTTGTCTTATAAGCTATGGCAAGACAATAGAGTCCATTAAAAGAGCGGAAAAGCTGGATATAGAGGCGATGCTTCTTCCCCACGGCTATCTTCTTTCGGGAAAAGAAAAATGCAAAGCTTACTTTGAATTAAGTAAAAAGAGTCACGAAGAAACAAGAAAAGCCTTAAAAGATGCGGCAAATAAAGGAATGAATAAGGACGAGCTTATTGCTATCCTTAAAGAAAATTTCTACACAGAAGAAACAAGAAAAATCCAACCTGAAAAAGCATTTTATTTAAATGCAGGCTATATTATAGATTGTATGTTAAAAGAATAGTTAAAACAAAAAAACCGCCCAATGGCGGCTTTTTTTCTTGGCGTTCCCGAGGTGATTCTATACAGGACTTAAAAGTCCTGTACCCCGGCATTTTTCTCCTCCGGAGCAAAAATTGCCTCGGACAAGTCCGAATCACTTTTTATTTTGCCAAGAAAAAAACACCCTTACGGGTGCTTTTTTATTGGCGTTCCCGAGGTGATTCGAACACCCGACCTACCGCTTAGGAGGCGGTCGCTCTATCCATCTGAGCTACGGAAACATAAACTATTAGATATTTTAACCCACGTAAATGCTTTTGTCAAGAATTTTCGCATGCCTTTTTCCTTTTCTCCAAAACTTATATTGCAAAACGTGGCATATTATGGTATACTATAATAATTAGTGGGAATTATCTATAAATATCCCATCTTACAGCAATAAATAAAGAAAGGAACAAAAAAGATGCTTGAACTCAAAAACCTTTCCTTTGAAGTTTCGGCGGAAAACTCGAAAAAGAAAATTATAGATAACATAAATCTCACCTTAGACAGCGGTAAATTCGCTGTTATTACAGGTCCCAACGGCGGCGGAAAATCCACTCTGGCAAAGCTTATTATGGGTATCGAAAAGCCTACCGGCGGAAAAATATTTTTTGACGGCACCGATATCACCGACCTTTCTGTGACTGAGCGTGCCAATCTGGGTATAAGCTTTGCTTTCCAGCAACCCGTTCGTTTCAAGGGCATTGATGTTTTAGACCTTATGCGTCTTTCTGCCAAAAGACAGCTTTCTGTTTCCGATGCCTGCGAATACCTTTCAGCCGTTGGTCTTTGCGCCAAAGACTACATTAACCGTGAAATAAACGCAAGTCTTTCAGGTGGCGAACTTAAACGAATTGAAATTGCATCTGTTCTTGCAAGAGGCACACGCCTTTCTCTCTTTGACGAGCCTGAGGCAGGGATTGACCTCTGGAGCTTTAAGAATTTAATCGGAGTTTTCGAAAGAATGAGAAACAACATTAAGGACGGTACTATTTTGGTTATTTCACATCAGGAAAGGATACTTAATATTGCTGATGAAATAATCATTGTTGCTGACGGAAAAGTTGAAAAACGCGGAAACTCAGGAGACGTTTTGAAGGATATATTGAAAACCGCAGACAAAGGCTACTGCGAAAGATTAGAGAACGGAGGAAACGAAAATGCTTGACGCTATAAAGAAAAATCTTCTCCGTGAAGTGGCAGATTTGCATGATATCCCGGAGGGTGCTTATAACATAAGATCCAACGGTTCGTTGGAATCAAGAAATACCACCGCAAACATCGACATTATAAATAAAACCGATGTAAGCGGAATAGACATAATAATAAAACCCGGCACAAAAAAAGAAAGTGTCCATATCCCCGTAATTTTAAGCGAAAGCGGAATCAAGGAAACCGTATATAATGACTTTATTGTGGGTGAGGATTCTGACGTTGTTATTATCGCAGGCTGCGGAATTCATAACTGCGGAAACCAGGACTCCTCTCATGACGGAATTCACCGCTTTTTCATCTCCAAAAACGCTCACGTAAAATACGTTGAAAAACACTACGGCGAAGGTGACGGTAACGGAAAGAATATATTCAATCCCACCACCGAAGTTACCATGGAGGAAGGCTCATTGCTTGAAATGGAAATGGTGCAGATTAAAGGCGTTGACTCCACAGTAAGAAAAACTACTGTTAAAATGGCCTCCGGTTCACGCCTTTTGGTTAGGGAACGTTTAATGACTCACGGAGAGCAGACTGCAATAAGCGACTATGTAGTTGAATTAAACGGCGAGGGTGCTTCTGCCGACGTGGTTTCCCGTTCCGTTGCAAAGGACAATTCCTATCAGAAGTTTGACTCCGAAATTATAGGAAACGGTCCCTGTACAGGTCACACCGAATGCGACGCCATTATAATGGATAACGCCAGGGTTGTGGCAGTTCCGTCACTTACGGCGAATAACATTGATGCCTCCTTAATTCACGAGGCGGCAATCGGCAAAATTGCCGGCGAACAGCTTGTAAAGCTCATGACTTTAGGTTTGACAGAGGCAGAAGCAGAAGAACAGATAGTAAATGGATTTTTAAAATAGAAATAGTAATCCCTCCAAATACACAGTCTTATGATTTAAAAAAAGAAAAGCACCGTATTCTGGCAAATACGATGCTTAAGGAGGGAAATAAAAATATGTATTAACTTGCTACAAGCATATTATAGCACTGTCTGTCAATTTTTTCAATACCAAATTTAGTAGAAATGCACTAAACCTTTTAAATATTTTTGTGCACCTTGCACAATCAATAAATAAAAACCGAGGTGATTACGTCACCCCGGTTTTATTTTTATATTCCGTATTTTTCTTTAAGATACTCTCTGCTGATCTTTACAGCTTCAAGTGCAGGCATATCGTGAGATTCATCCTGCTCCACAATGAGAGTGTGAATTTTTGTTTCTTCTGTCGCCTTTAAGATGGCATCAAAGTCCTGTCTTCCCATACCAAGAGGTCTAAACTTAAATTCATTATCCGCCTTTGAAGGCTTATCCCCGGCATTACCGTCTGCATCAATAAGTGCATAAGCCGGCCCACCTGCAAGCTCCTTACAGTTAAAGTCTTTAAGATGAAGCACGCTTAAGCGATCAGCATATTTTCTTATATACTGGGCGGGATCAAATCCTGCATAACATACCCAGCAGGTATCTATCTGAGGATTCAATGTCCCCTCTAAAGTAGCGTAAAGTCTGTCGAAAATTGTCATTCCGTCAATCATATCAAATTCAAAGTCATGGTTGTGATAAATCATTTCCATGCCTTTTTCCTTTAATGCCTCACCGTACTTTTTAAAGTTTGAAATGGTTTCATCCCAAACGGGAGTGCCGTATTCAAGCTTTTCCCTTTCATACCAGGGAATTGCAACATACTTAACCCCAAGGTCAGCCATGTAATCAATAATTTCGTTCCCTTCCTTTAAGAAAGGATCCATTCCCTGATGAACTGATACGCACTTTAAGTCATACTTTGCTAAAATGTCTTTGATTTCCTTTACGCTTTTTCCGTAGAAACCGGCAAACTCAACATAATCATAGCCCATTTCCTTGACTTTCTTCAAGGTTCCTTCAAAATCCTTTGCCAAATCATCTCTCACAGAGTAGAGTTGAAGACCAACATTATACTTTTTCATAATAAAACTCCTTTTATCAAAGTCATTTTGATTATATCAAATCCCCCTTTGCAATTCAATAATTATATTGACTTATTTTTGCACTATTTTGACATTTATCTATATATATAAAATCCGTTTCCAATGATTTCGCTGCTCTCCGAGAAAATAGTAAAAGCCTTTTCATCAAGTTTTTTTACTCTCTCTTCAAAAAGGGGCATTTCCCTTTCCTTAAGGGCACAGATAAGCATATATTTATCTTCGAAGGTATATCCGCCTTTAACATCTATTAAGGTCACTCCTCTGGGAGAATTATCTGTCAGAAACTTTGCCATTTCCTCTCCCTTTTCCGTAACAACAAATGCAAGCTTTGATACATTTAGCTTTCTCATGAGCCAGTCGATTGCGAAAGTGGAAATAAACAAGGCTATAATACCGTAAATTGTTCTGTCCACCTCTCTGAATACTAAAAAGGCAATTCCTATAATTACCGCGTCAACAATTAAAATAAGTTTTCCTATGGGAAGGTGAGGTAAAAAATGCTGAAGAGTTCTTCCTAATATATCCGTTCCTCCTGTTGATGCTCCTCCCACAAAAGTAAGAGATATGCCAAAGCCGTAAAGTGATGCACCAACTATAGATGCCAGAAGTATATCATTTGTAACCGGTGGCAGATTTTCAAGAAGTCCTACCATCAAAGAAACCATAAATGACCCGATTATGGTTTTTATAATAAAGCTTTTACCAAGCACCTTCAATCCTAATATAAGCAAAATCACATTGAGCACGGCAAGAGATACCCCTGCAGGGATTGAAAAAACATGGTAAAAAACTGTTGCCAGACCGGATACTCCGCCTGATACTACTTTGTTGGGTACATAAAAAAGCGCTATTCCAACGGATGTTAAAAATGTGCCTGCAAGAACAATCAACATAGACTTTATTTTTTCTCTCAAAAAAATCCTCTCCTATAAAAAATTGGCGGATTATAAATCCGCCGAACATTATACCACCAATTTAAATACTCTTCAATAGATGGGGAAAACAAAACATTTTTTACTGTTGTTCGGGCTTAACACCGTATTTTTTAGTCTATTCCATTATGTTTTCCGTAAGCACCTGATTTTTTTCTTCCATTTTCTTTTTAAATTCTTCCTTATCTGGTAAATCCTTAACCGTGAACCATATTATAAAAGCAATATATGCAATAAGACCTATTATGGCCAAAATTCTCTTTTTCATAATTCCTCCCTATATCACGGGATTTATAAACCCGAAGTATGTAAGTACGCTGACCCACAAAAACACGGTTATAATTGAAATCGCCGTGCCGAAAACCACCATCTGCCCTGCCAGGTCCTCATCTGCACCCATTTGCTGTGCCATGGTGTAGCTTGAAACCGCCGCAGGAGATGCGTGCATTGCCAAAAGAATGGCAAGCTCCCTGTCCCGAAATCCCAGTAAAATTGCTACGGCAAAAAACAAAAGAGGTGCTAGCACCAGTTTTCCGCTTATGCCCCAGATTATATAGGCTAAATTACCCTTGATCGTCGAAAAATTGAGGCTTGCTCCAAGAGCCACCAGAGCAAGAGGCGTTGCTATGCCGGAAAGAGACTTTACTGCACTGTAAAGGGGTGCGGGAATAAAAATATCCACTCCTTTTAGAGCCACAGCTAAAAATCCGCAAAGTGAGCTTATAATAAGGGGATTTTTAGCTATATTGAAAATAACCTTTTTAAAATCCGCCTTTTTCCCGCTTAAGCTTTCAAGGGTTATTACCGCAAGAACATTATAAACCGGGACAATAACCGCAATTACTACCGCTGCCTTGCCTGAAAGAGAGCCGTCGGCAAAAAGACTTTCTGCCACGGGAATTCCGAATATAAGAAAGTTGCTTCTGAAAACACCCTGTATTAAAACTCCCCTGCTTTCTTTCTTTTTAACAAAAGCCAAAGCCAGAACTACCATGAGGGCAAAGCAGAAAGTCACACTTATAACTCCGTATGTAATGAGTTTAACATCAAAAACCTCAGAAACTTTCGACTCGTACACGTTTTTGAAAATGCTAAGCGGCAAAAATATGGTAAAAACAAGCTTGTTTAACATTTTAACCGCTGAAGCATCAACCATCTTTATTCTTCTTATTATAAAGCCCAAAAACAGAAGTACAAATATGGGAAACACCAGATTAAAAGAAAGTATTAAGCTGTCCGTAAAATCACCCCTGTCTTTCAGCCGTATATTTTTTTATTCTCCACCCTTATTCCCGTACCATAGGCTGTAAAAGTAATCTTAAAGGCGTGATTCATTTTTTCATCAATTTTTATTATATTGCACCGTTTCTGTCCCAAAAGCTTTGACAAAAGCCTTTCCTCTGCGTAGATGTTCAAAAAGTCGGGCTTTTTTTCGTCTATATAGGAAAATATTCTTTTTAATATGAGCCTGCTTTGAGCCATTTCTCCGAATGATGGATGAAAAGGCCCTGCAACGAAGCCTTTGGTAAGACTGTCAGAAGGTTGAAGTCCCGTTCTTATTACGGAAATTTCCGCATTTTCAAATTCATCGGTTAAAACTGCAGTTAATTCAACTGCCTCTTCCAATGTCTGGGGTTTATATTCCCCTTTTTTATACATTTCAAAAAGGCAGGTATCCTCCAAAACCAAAGTTGGATAAATCCTTACCTCCTTTGGTTTCATTTTTATAAAATCATGGCAGGTTTTTATATCCTTATCGTCATTTGACAAAGGCAGATGAGTCATCATCTGAAGACCTAAATTTATTCCGCTTTCATTTATAAGCTTTGAAGCATTTTCTATATCCTTTGCACTATGACCTCTTTTTGATGCAGTTAAGACCTCATCGCTTGTGGACTGTGCTCCCAATTCCACCGTACTCACCTTATGTCTTAAAAGATTTTCTATAATATCTCCGTTAATATAATCGGGTCTTGTAGAAAGGCGGATGCCTGTTATTTTTTCTCCGTCAATAAATTTTTCTGCGGCCTTAAGAAGCTCATTTTGGATATCTTCGTCAATACCTGTAAAGCTACCACCAAAAAAAGCTATTTCCGCCTGACCTTTTATATAAGAAAGCCAGGTTCTGACAGTTTCTTCTACATCCTTTCCTGTCACATATCCGCTGTGCCCGGTAATTTTTCGCTGATTGCAAAAAACACAGTCATTGGGACAGCCTAAATGCGACACAAAAATAGGAATATTAGCCCTTTTCATATAAGAGCCTCCAATGCTGCTTTGGCCGCCAGCTGCTCCGCTTCCTTTTTGGAGCCGGCAATTCCACTTCCTATTACCTTATCTCCGCTTAAAACTTCACATTCAAAGCTCTTTGAATGTGCAGGACCTGTTTCGTTCACAAGTCTGTATGATATTTTTTCCGTTGCCCCGCTCTGTGCCAGTTCCTGAAGCTCTGTTTTATAATCCTTAAATGCCTTTCCTGCAACAGCCTTATCAATAACGAACATTAAATTCTTAATTATCCACTCCCTGGCAGTTGAAAGGTCAGAATCCAAAAATATTGCGGCAATAGTCGCTTCCACAATATCTGCAAGAATGGAAATTCTTTCCCTGCCTCCTGTTGCTTCCTCTCCTTTATTAAGAAAGAGAAACTGTCCTAAAGAAAGTTTTTTTGCAACTTCAAAAAGGGATCGCTCACAAACCGATGCTGCACGCACCTTGGTAAGCTCTCCCTCCGGCTTTT
The DNA here is from genome assembly GCA_045123995.1 of Clostridia bacterium. Lineage (GTDB taxonomy): Bacteria > Bacillota > Clostridia > CAKSNL01 > HGM11501 > HGM11501. The sequence continues at coordinate 95,920 of JBGVKY010000012.1, read as the reverse complement.
CGGGATAGTTTTTGTAAAGATAATCAGAAATCACTAAAGAAAGAATGGAATCTCCTAAAAATTCCAGTCTTTCATAGCTTCTCACATTATACTCATTTGCATAAGAGCTATGAGTAAGAGCTTCTTTTGCAAGAAGCTCATTTTTAAAAGTATATCCTACGGCTTTATAAAAACCGTTCATCTTTATCCCTCGCTTTAAGTGCTCCTTTTTAAGGCACTTAAGAATTTTGTACTATATATTCTGCGGCATCTCCCACAGTTTTAATCTTATTTGCATCTTCATCTTCAATTTCCATGTCAAATTCTTCTTCCAAAGCCATAATAAGCTCGATTAAGTCCATGGAATCTCCAAGCTCCTTGAAAGGAGTTTCCTCTGTAATTGACTCAGCATCAATTCCGAACTGTTCTGCAATAATGTCTCTTATTTTTTCAAATTCCATAATCTTCTTCCTTTCGTTTTTTCAATAGTATATGCTATCTTATGTAAAAAATCAATAGCTTTTTACAATAAAAACTATATTTTACGAATATTATTTATTTTTCTATACTCTCTTTAAGCTTTTCCACAGCCTTTTTTTCTATTCTTGATACATATGAACGGGAAATTCCAAGCATCTTTGCTATTTTCCTCTGAGGAATACATTTTCCGTCTTTAAGACCGTAGCGCATTTCCACAATTATTCTTTCTCTTTCTTCTAAAGAATTTTTAATTCCTTCATAAAGCTTTTTTATTTTAATCTTTTTTTCATATTGCTCTGATATTTCTTCTTCCTCTGAGGGAAGTATATCCATTAAAGTGACCTCGTTACCCTCCTTATCGCTTCCTATGGTCTCGGATAATGATACCTCGGGAACAGAATGCTTTTTCCCCCTTAAAACCATTAAAATTTCGTTGTGTATACATTTCGCCACATAGGTTGAAAGCCTGGTCTTTTTGTCCTTTGTAAAGGTATTTATTCCCTTTATCAGTCCGATTGTACCAATAGACAGCAAATCGTCAGATTCCTCAGGCGTGGTTGCATATTTTTTCACTATATGAGCTACAAGCCTTAAATTATGCTCAATAAGTTTATTTTTCGCTTCCTGGTCATTTTCTTTTTCATACTTCTCTAAAAGATATGCTTCTTCCTTTTCTGAAAGGGGCTTTGGAAAGCTTCCGTTCTGGATATGCCCCAGCATAAAAATCTTCTGAATTAAAGTATAAAGGATATAAAACAAAACATTTTCCCTCCGAACATCTTTTTAAGTAAGATATTCAGGTAAGGTTGTACCTTATGCTAATTTACTAAAGAAGCGTTATATGCAAGTGGGGATGATATAGTAATGCCTCCTGCTTTTTCGGTCTTTTCTCCGTTTATAAAAATCTGTACTGCACTTATTTCAGGCAGACTTGTAAGAGTATTCACCACCGAGTAGATTGAAAGAGCGCCGTCGTTTTCTGTTATTGACAAAAACTCCTCGGAAAAATTAACATAGCAGAGTCTGTCTTTGGTTTCAACCGATAAGAGTCTTACCAAAGGAGGCAATAAATTCTTATTCCCTTTCTCCAAAGAGCCTTTCAAAAGCTGGTCAATTGCCGTTTTTTCCAATGTTTCGTTGTCCTTTATATCTACAATTCGTTTTTCTCTTTTTAAGTCTTTTTTGTCCTCTGATGCAAAATAAAGTTCCAGAACCACGGTCATATTCCGCCCTATTTCATCGGCGGTTATAACATTATTCATGGAAAGAGCTCCTATTTCCTCGTCCCCTGAGCTATATTTTATACCTCTTCCGTTTACCGAAATTTTAACAGAATTTACACCTTCAAGAATGCAAAGTGTATTTACCACAGAATAGATGGAAAGAAGTCTCTGGGCGTCGTTTTTCGTTTTTTCAAAATCTTGTGAAAGGTTAACCAGCGCCACATTATCTTCTATTCTTAATCCAATAAGACCTGTGTTTTCCGGGATAACCCTAATGTTTTCGGCTTTTTTTGGTCCTTTAAGCAAGGCCTCTGTAATAAGCCTTGCGGTTTTTTCCAGAGAATCGGTTTTATCTATAACTACTTTCTCTTCCGTAAAGCTATTACCGTCGGCTCCGACAAAATATAAAACGTGCTTTTCTCTGTCCCCGATGCATGCGGTAAGGCTTAAAACAAGACTTAAAATAATAAGTAATGAAACAATTTTTTTCATATTTCTTATGCAATGGGAAGATAAATTCTGAATATACTTCCCACGCTTTCCTCACTTTCCACATCGATGTGACCGCCATGCATTTCCACCGCAGAAAGTGCGATGGAAAGACCAAGACCCGTTCCCCCGGTTTCTCTGGAGCGGGCTTTATCAACCCTGTAAAAACGGTCGAATATTTTGCTTATTTCATCCTTGGAAATACCAATGCCCGTATCCCTTATGGTGATAATTGCATTATCTACGTCTTTTTCTAAGAAAACCTCAACCTTTCCGCCGTAAGGTGTATATTTTATGGCATTATCCGTAATATTATATACTGCTTCCCATATTTTATTTTCCTCCATAAGCATGAAAACGTCGCTCACGCAGTTAAACTTAAGTCCGACGCCTTTTTTTATGGCAATTTTGGTTAAAGCGTCCGTAACACCTTTCACAACATCCTTAAGGCTTCCGGTCACAAACTTTTTATTTTCGTTATATTTAGCCGAATCCATCCTTGTCAAATCTAAAAGGTCGTTTACTATAACTGTGAGCCTGTCAACTTCTTCATTCATGTCTCCCAAAAACTCCCTTACCATCTCAGGGGGTGCACTGTCTCCTGCCTCTATAATGGAATCGCAGATGAGCTTTATGGAGCTTAAAGGCGTTTTGAGCTCGTGAGACGCATTGGATACAAAGGCTGTTCTTTTTTCTTCCTGGGATTCCAGTTCTTCAATAAGGTCATTAAAGTTTTTAACCAGCTCCCCTATTTCGCCTTTAGCATTGAATTCTATCTTCATTTTCTTATCTACATTCTGAGCCTTTATCTTATTTATCAGCTTTGTTATGGGAGATAAGAAAAATCCCGCAAAAACAAAACTTAAGAAAATAGCAAACACGCACAAAAGAATTAAAAGATAATTCATGCTTCTTTTGGTGTCTGATAAAACCTTGGTTATTTCATCAGCCGAGCTTTCCATGTAAACAACCCCGACTATATCTCCGTTTTTCATGATAGGAACAGATGCAGCAGTTGTAACAACCTTATCCTTTTCAGCCTTATTATACGAGCTTTCGCCCGAAAGGGCAGAAAGAATCATAGGAGAAAGTCTGACTTTCCCCCTTGAATTTGCATAAATATTGCCCGTATTGTCATACACAATAACTCCATCGGTATTTGTAACTATAATGCGGCTGTCCCCTCCGATTGCAAGGAGAATTATATCCTCGTCCAGTGCCTTTTCCAGCCCTGCCTCAGGGACAGAGGCAATATCTGTTGCTATAATATTTATTTTTGTAAGCATGCTTATTTTATTATCATTATATAAGCTTTTGGAAAGAGCTGAGAACATATAAAATCTTATAACAGTTACAGAAAGCACAATGATAATAATATAAGTAAAAATAAGCCTGAATCTCATGCCTGAAGTTATATGAGTAACTTTATCAAAAAGCCCCCTTAATACCATATCCGGCTTTTTATTTTCTCTATTCTTCCTTAAAATAATAACCTACTCCCCACTTTGTATTTATATATATAGGATTCGCAGGATCGGGCTCAATCTTTTCTCTGAGTCTTCTTATATGTACGTCCAATGTTCTTATATCCGCAGGATAATCGTAACCCCATATGATATCAAGAAGATTTTCTCTTGTATAAACCTTACCGGGGTTTGTGATAAACAAATCCATAATTTCAAATTCCTTGGATGTAAGCTCGACTGTCTTTCCGTCCACTGTGGCACGTCTTAAATTGTAGTCGATTTTTATTCCTCCCCGGGTAATGGTTGTATTGTTCTTTTTAACAGGACTCTGACCGCTTCTTCTGATTATTGCCTTAACTCTTAATTTAAGTTCCAAAATGTTAAAGGGCTTGGTTAAATAGTCGTCTGCTCCGTATTCAAGCCCCATGATTCTGTCCATATCGTCGGTTTTCGCAGTAAGCATAATAATAGGCACGGAGGAAAAATCCCTGATTATACGGCACACCTCAAGACCGTCAAGTTTAGGCAGCATAAGGTCAAGGATAATTAAGTCAATAGTCTTATCCTTTGCAAGTTTCACCGCTTCTTCTCCGTCGTAGGCGGTTTCCACCTCATATCCATCCTGCTCGAAATTGAATTTCATGCCTTTAACCAGCAATTTTTCATCGTCAACTATGAGTATTTTCATATTTCATCCGTTCCTTCCGAAATTATATCCTTATAAATACATCATATCACACAAAGGAAATAACTTCAATATTTTTTTAGGAAATATTTAGTTTTTTGCATAAAAAAACGTGTACTTTCGTACACGTTTTCATTCAATCAATCTGCAAGTACATATATGTTACAGCTTCTTCTGCCAAACTGAATACACTCATCATAAGAGTCATAGAAAAGGTCAACTCTGTTGCCTTTTATAAGTCCTCCGGTGTCACCCGCAAGACACACACCATAGCTCCAGGAGCCGTCGGTTGCTTCAATGTAAAGTCTTGTTCCTAAGGGAATTACTCTGGGATCTACCGCAACAACGCCAACTTTAGAGCTTATGGATGTAGCAGTCTTTCCCTTGTCGCAATAAGCTGTAGCCTTGGCAGAAATAACCTTGCTGTAAGGATATCCTTCAACAGTACCCACTGCAGGTGCTGCATTCTGGTCATTTCTCTTTACGTTGTAAACACCGCATTCAACGATTTTATTTACTGCAGGTCTTGTTACGGTTTCCTTTGTCTCATATCCCGCAATATTTCCGTTGTGGAAAGTTACAATGCTGTCTCTTAACATTTCACCATTTAAGCCCTCCTGTACCACTACTTCGGTATAGGGAGCAAGGCTCTTATTCACTCTGTATTCCACTTCATAGGGAATGGAAATATTTTCGCTGTCGCAGGTTACTGCAACCCTGGTTATATAAATTTCCATGCCGGCATAGGCATTTGTATCCAAAGCGGGATATACCAGATCGTTTTCGTCGGGTAAAATATTTGCAAACTCAAGAACAGATGCAACATTTCCTTCAGATACTTCAACTATATAAGTAAAGTAATCAGCATAGATGTAAACGGGGAAAGCCACCTTAACTTCGTATTCTCCGCCGTCAATGACTTTGCCTGCCTCGCCTGTAGCGGGATCAACAACCGTATTATTCTCCCCTACTTCTTCACGGACAGAATCCGCAAGTTCACTTGTTGTAACTGCGTTTGTGGCAACTTCGTACTTCTCTTCTCCGTTAAAAAGTACAACATTTTTCAATGTCTTTACATTGATTGTGGAGTTTTCCATAAGTTTTATATCTTCCGTAGGGCTTACCACATCTCCCTTAGAAAGACTTACTCCGCCTGCTTTAAGTATATCTTCTACCGTATCAGCTTCTGTTACCAAAGTCTTCTGCAAAATTCCGTCAACTTCAATATTAACCTGAATATCATTTCCGTAAACAAAACTGTTAATTGAGGAAACAGCCAACATTACAGCGAAGATAACTGCAGTAACTTTCTCTTTTAACATAAATTTTCGTTCCTTTCTCTTAAGGCTGAAAGAGTTTTTTAATTTTATTTGTCACTCATTTTTATAAGATGACACAGCCTTCTTTAAGCGATTATATTCAAACGCCTCGTAAATTATAACTAAATTATTACGAAATGTCAACCACTTTTATTTTACTTTAGTTGCTTTTGTTTCTTTTTTATCGTTCTATACACTATATATAGTATATTTTTTCTTAAAATTTTTTAATTTTCTTAACAATTTCATTTAATTTTTCGCTTGATTTTTTAGAGTATCCTTTAATTATCTTCCCCTTTTTACAAAGGTTTTAAGTGTTTTCTAATCTATTTTAGATGATGTTTATTTTTAGATAAAATTCCCCTTTCCAAAGGGTCATAATTTCCAGTTATTACAATAGTATATATTATACTGTCTTATAAAGGGAGGGCTTTTTTTGAAAAAGGGATTGTTTCTGATATTCACATTTTCTTTCGCTTTTTTCCTCGTTTTTGTAAATAAAGTGACCGTAAATCCCTCCGACAATTTTATAAAGTTTTCCTTTTCATCCGCCCTTTGCAATTATTTACCGAAGAGGGAGTCTTCAAAAATGTTTTCCAAAGATTCCTTTATACTGCTGGGAACATTGCCTCCTTTAAGTGTAGATAAAAAAAAAGAGGCTTCCTTAAAAGAAAGCCCTGTTTCCGAAAAAGAAAATAATGAAGCAATACCTCCCGAAATAAAGGAGATAACCGTAAAGACGGGAGGGACAAGTCTTTTCGGTGTAGAAATAAACAACGAAACGGAATATAACCTTGAAAACGCCTTCTCTGAAAAAGAGTTTTCTCCGTCATCTTCCGTTCTTATAGTACACACTCACACATCTGAGGCCTACCGTCCCTCAGAAAAATACTTCTACGAACCTAAAGACAACCAGAGAAGTGAGGACATAAATTTCAATGTCGCCAAAGTGGGCTCGCACCTTTATTCTTGTCTTAAAGAAAAAGGGATAGACGTAACCCACGATAATACCATAAATGACTATCCTTCGTATAACGGTTCATACAGCAAAACCCTCCGTCTTATAGAGTCCCATTTGGAAAAAAATCCTTCCATAAATATAGTACTGGATTTACACCGCGATGCCATGGAAAAATCCGACGGCACCAAATTAAGTACCGTTTGTGAAATAAACGGAGAAAAAGCCGCCCAGATAATGATTGTTGTGGGCACAGACCAGAGCGGACTTACACATAATGGCTGGATGAGCAATTTTTCTTTTGCGGTTTGCCTCCAGAGGTCCATGGAAGAAAAATATCCCGGAATCATGAGGCCTATCAATGTAAGATGTGAGAGATTCAACGGCCATGTGTCGGAAAACGAAATAATTATAGAAATAGGCACAACCGGAAACACTCTGGAAGAAGCTTTATTAAGCGCTGAAGCCTTATCTTACGGACTTGCCGGAATTATAACGGGTAGCTGATTACGAAAACAACAGAACCCAATATTTTTATATCGTGCTCCGTAACATCATAAACTTTAATATCGGGAGCCAAAGATTCGTCTTTTATGGTAATCTCTGTCCCTTTTATGAAAATACGCCTGATTTCAGGCTCTTTTCCGTCAACACTTACCGCACCTATTGTTCCTGACTCAAAGGGAATGGAGGGATTTATAAGCACCTTATCCCCTGCCCCTATCTTAGCATAAATCATACTGTCATCTTTTGCTATGACAAAATAACAAAGGTCCATATCCTCATTTCTGTAATTTCCTGTAACATGCCCTATTGTCTTTATATTACTTATATCCTCCCTGGAGGTTACCTTTTTGGGGAATTCAGCAAAAATAGGAATTTTAGTGATGGGCTCTGACATAAACTTTGCATCGGTTTCCCCTTTTATGTAAGATAAAGGAACTCCAAGAACCGTTGCTATTTTTATGATATCCTCATCAGCGGGCGCACTGTAATCCGAGATTATTCTCTCAAAGGAAACCTCTCCGATTTCGGTTCGATTTAAGAATTCTTCCCTCTCCATATTTCTGCTTTTCATAAGGTATAGTATTCTCTCTCCTAAAGTTGCCATAAAAATCATTCCTTTATATTTTCTTTATCTTAAGTATATCATAAGGGAATATCCCTTAAAACACAATAAGGAATATTCCCTTATGATAAGATATTTTCCGAGGTGATGAGAATGAAACTCCGAATAAGAGATTTACGCGAGGATCACGATTTGACACAGAAAGAGCTGGCAGAGCTTTTGCATATACACCAGACAACCTATTCCGCCTATGAGCTTGGCGAAGTGAACGTACCTCTTCCTGTTTTATGTTTTTTAGCAGAATTTTATAAGACCAGCATTGACTATCTGGCTGGTATAACAGACGAAACAAAGCCTTACCCCAAGGCAAAATAAAAAAGTGGCATAGCCACTTTTTTTATTTTGTATTTACGGTTATAACTCCGTCATTTATTTCTGCTTTTGCATTATCTCCGAAAAGAAGATTGAAGATATCAATTCCCACAAAAGTTCTGTCTTCAATGATTTCGGGTTCTTTTTCGCCTGTATCAGAAAGCTTCTTTCCGATTGTTACTGTCTTTTCTGCATCATCCTTTTTGAGGCTTACGGTATTAGCTTTCCCGTTCCAGGCAACTTCAAAACCAAGGCCTTCTGCTAAAGGGCGAAGAGGAATTAAATTTTCTTTTATTTCAAAAGAAACTAAAAAACTTTCTTCGTCAACCATAATTTTTTCTATTTCCCCTGCTTTTCTTTCCGCCAAAGTAAGTACGGCAATTTTCTCTGCAGGAACATGAGCAGGAAGGCTCATTCCAACAGTCGATGCGAATACTAAGATTTCAGAACCCTCGGTAATATCCATAGCTTTTAACATAATTCTTATTCTGTGAGCAATAACAGGTGTTTCTTTTTCATATACCGCACGGTAGGATCCGTCTTCTGACAAAATCGCTCCGTCTTTGTTTTCCACAACTTTCATGTAAATAGGAGCAGAAATGGAATTTTCAGTATTTATCAAAATAAAGAAAGCGTAGTTCTGGGGAGGAATGCTCATTGTTGTCATGGTTGAAGTTACTGCACTTATCATATCTCCCACTTTAATTTGGGCAGGATTCAAATTGTAATCTGCGATATATGTATTTTCGTCAATATTGAATCTTAAGCTTCCGTCATTTATCATTATGTATTCTTCTGTTATTTCCGATACAATTCCGTGCTGCATAATCTTTTGGGGCATAGCTTCCTCTTTCACAAAATCCACTTCGGGGGCGTCTCCCTCTTCAATGGGCATTGTTGCATAGGGATCATCCAAATCATCGATGAGCATTGTTGCATAGGGGTCCACCTCTTCATTGGCATAAGAGCAAAATCCGAATGCCGTAAATAACATTAAAATCGCCAGTAATAAACTTATTTTCTTCATAAAATATATTCTCCTTTTTTCATTTCTGTATATAATACAATTCACATCAAGAAAAAGTTGCAAAAAAAGTTAAATATTTTTATAAATGTATAAATTATCTTGACAATACAGCTTTCGGTACTTATAATATGTAAATATACAGTTATTTCGTATATTTATACAAAAAGGAGCATAATTATGAAAAAAATGGACTTAAAGGGAAAAAACTTTTTAAAGCTTCTGGACTTTTCCCCGGAAGAAATAAATTACCTTATAGATTTAGCCGCTGATTTTAAGGCTAAAAAGAAAAAGGGAATTCCCCACAGAATATTAAAGGGTAAGAACATCGCCTTGATTTTTGAAAAAACCAGCACAAGAACCAGATGTGCCTTTGAGGTTGCCGCATCTGACCTTGGAATGAGTTCTACCTATCTTGACCCCACAAGCTCACAGCTTGGCAAGAAAGAGAGTATCCCTGATACTGCAAGAGTTATAGGAAGAATGTATGACGGTATAGAATACAGAGGCTTCGGGCAGGAAATTGTTGAAAAACTCGCCTCTTTCGCCGGTGTTCCCGTATGGAACGGCCTTACAAACGAATTTCACCCCACCCAGATTTTAGCGGATTTCTTAACCATAAAGGAGCATTTCGGCTCACTTTACGGCAAAAAACTTGTTTATATGGGCGATGCCAGATATAATATGGGTAATTCTCTTATGGTGGGCTGTGCCAAGATGGGAATGAATTTCGTGGCTTGTACCAATAAGAAATACTTCCCTGACGAAGCTCTCATAAATACCTGCAGGGAAATTGCAAAAGGAACAGGTGCAACATTGACATTTTCAGAAGATCCGATGGAGGCTACCAAGGGTGCTGATGTAATTTATACCGATGTATGGGTTTCTATGGGAGAGCCTGACAGTGTGTGGAAAGAAAGAATTGAAGATCTTACTCCCTACCGTGTTACAAAAGAAATCATGGATAACGCAGGAGATAAGTGCCGCTTTATGCACTGTCTCCCCGCCTTCCACAACTTAGATACAAAAACAGGCAAGGAAATTTATGACAAGTTCGGTATTGATTCTATGGAAGTTACCGAAGAGGTTTTCGAAAGCGAAAAATCCATTGTGTTCGATGAGGCGGAAAACAGAATGCACACAATCAAGGCAGTTATGGCTGCCACATTAAAGTAAAATTTATTAAAAAAGCTTCCTCTTATGAGGAAGCTTTTTTATCATATACACATTTTCTTAAATTGTCCATGGTTTTATCAAGCTTCGCGCTCATCTTGGCACACTTTAATAAATCATTTGACATTTCTTCTGTAAATTCCACGTCCTTTTTATATTTAAGCTGATGCTCCAATGCCGCCCAGGAGTCCATGGCGATTGTACGGAGCTGAATTTCAACCTTCATATATCTTTTTTCATCCACAAGGAAAATGGGCACAGAAACTATCAAATGCAGACTTCTGTATCCGTTGGGCTTCGGCTTTTTTATATAGTCCTTTTTTCTTATGAGTTTAATATCATCCTGGCCCAAAAGAGCCGATGCAATTGTATATACATCCTCCGTAAAGGTGCATATTACCCTTATTCCCGCCACGTCGTTTAAGTTTTCTTCAATGGAAGGAAGAGATATGTCAAATCCGTTTTTGGAAAGCTTTGTCCTTATACTTTCAGGGTTTTTAAGCCTTGATTTTATACTGTTTATTGGATTTCTGTCATATCTTAATGAAAACTGCTCATTTAATACGTTAAGCTTGGTTTCAATTTCCATAAGAGCACACTTATAATAAGCCATAAGTCTGTTATAGCTCTCTAAATATTCTCTCAGCTTTTCTCCCGCTTTAGTTTCCCTGAAGAAAGATAAGATAAGCTCCTGCTGTCTTTTATCTGAAAGTTGTATTGTCTCAGGCATAAAAACACCTCCTTATATAAATATCATAATATAAATGAAGTAAATAGTCAAGGTTACTTATGTTAATTAAATGTAAAAAAATAAGTATCGCTTTGCGATACTTATTTTTTTATTCAATAGGTTCAAAATCATCTTTCGGGTGCTTGCACCAGGGACAGATAAAGTCATCTGGCAAAACCTCTCCCTCGTATACATATCCGCATATTTTACACCTGAATCCCTTTTTCTTGGTATTATCAGGCTTGGGCTTCACGTTTTTATGATAATAGGCATAGGTCATTGAGGGTTCTTCCGAAATCACATGAGCCTCCGTAACAGAGCAAACAAAAAGACCGTGAGACCCCATGTCATAGTAATCTTCCACTGAAAGGGATATGACGGAATTTATATAATCCCTTAAGCACATAAGGCCGTTTTTCGTTCTCCATGCGGGAATGTCTTTAAATTTATCTGCATCTTTTCCCGACTTAAAACCGAAATTTTGAAAAAGAGAAAAAGGAGCTTCTTCCGTAAGACAGCAAACATTCATTTTCCTAGTTTCTTTTATTATATCATGGGAATAATTTTTCTTGTTTACGGCCACTGTTAACGTCAAAGGATTATCCGCAACCTGTGTTACTGTATTCACGATAAGTCCGTTATCTCTTTTGCCATCATTGGTTGTCACAACATAAAGCCCGTAACCGATTTTAAAAAGTGCAGTTTTATCAATAGTGTCCACAATAATCCTCCTTTATTTTACAAGTTCTTCATACAATGCTCTTATATTATCATAAATGTATTCCGGCTTCACATCACTTTTTTCTACATCTTCCATGGTTCCTTCACCGCTCAAAACGAACACCGTTGAAATTCCTGCATTGACTCCCGATGCAATGTCCGTATAGAGTCTGTCTCCCATCATGAGAGTTTCTTCTTTGGAAAAGCCTGTTTTTTCCATGGCTAAAAGTGCCATAGAAGGTTCGGGCTTTCCGATAAACTTAGGTTTTCTTTTGGTTGCAGTTTCCAAAATCTGTGCAATTGCCCCACAATCAGGTACATATCCGTACCAGGTGGGGCAAACCCAATCTGGATTTGTTGCAATATAGTCAACGCCCCTGCCGAGTAAAATGCATGCGTCCTCCAGTTTTTTAAAGGTAAGCTCCGTATCAAAGCCCATCAAAAGACAGTCTATATCGTCTTCAAGTTGGTCCGTAATGGGAAGATTAGCTTCTTTAAGCTGTTCCTTAAAAGATGTTGTCCCGAAAGCGTATATTTTTTTATAAGTTTTCTTCTTAAGATAGAGTATGGTCGCATCGGTTGAGGTAAGAAAGTCATCCTTTTTAGCCTCTATTCCCATAGATGCAAGTTTCTCTACATATTTATCTACACTTTTTGAAGAATTATTAGTTAAAAAAAGATACCTTCCGCCGATTTTTTTAACGTAGGATAAAAAGTCAATTGTTCCGTCAAAAAGGTCGTCATCCAGATAAATTGTTCCGTCCATGTCAAGTAAAAAAAGTTTTTTATCCTTAAGATTACTCATAAAAGTCCCTCTTTTGTTTTTTCTTTATAATACTAAATAAAGGGCTTAAAGTCAATATTTTTTACTTTTTTCTCCCTATTTTTTCCGTAAAACTATCTAAATAGGTCTCGACTAATTACACAGCTGCATATTGATATTATATCTTTCATCTGCTATAATATCAGTGTATAAAATATTGAGCTGAGAGGAGTTATTATGAAAACCGAAAAAAACATTCTTTGTGCATTTTTATTAAATCTGCTTTTTTCCGTCTTTGAATTTATCGGCGGCTTTTTTACAGGAAGCATTGCCATTATTTCAGATTCACTGCACGATTTAGGCGATGCATTAGGCATCGGCATTTCCTATTTTCTTGAGAAAAAAAGCAAAAAACAGCCTGATGACAAATATACCTACGGCTATAGGAGGTTTTCTGTTTTAGGAGGGTTGATAACCACCATTATTCTTTTAACAGGCTCTCTAATGGTAATTTATGCCTCGGTTCTGAGAATAATAAATCCTTCCAGGATAAACTATAACGGTATGGTTATATTTGCCATTATAGGATTTTTAGTAAATTCAGGGGCGGCGTTTTTCACCCATGGTGGAAATTCTCTTAATCAAAAGGCGGTGCATCTCCATATGCTGGAGGATGTTCTTGGATGGGCCGTTGTCTTAATTGGAGCCCTGATTATGAATTTCACAGACTTTTCCCTTTTAGACCCCATAATGTCCATTGGCGTGGCATTGTTTATCTTAGTTAATGCCCTTAAGAATTTACGCTCTGTCCTTTTTCTATTCTTAGAAAAAATCCCAAATGGCTTTGATGTCGGCAAACTCCGTGAACATATCCTTGGGATAGAGGGTATAAAAGATGTTCACCATATCCACATAAGAAGCCTTGACGGTCAAATAAATCATGCTACCATGCACATTGTGTGCGAGGGCGACAATCAAAAAATCAAAGAAGAACTGCGGGAAGAACTGCTCCTCCACGGTATAAGCCACGTAACAATAGAACAAGAAGCGGAAAACGAACATTGCAGCGAACATCACTGCAATATAGATACCAAGGAATCTTCCTCCCACCATTCCCATCATCACCATCACTAAATAAAAAAATCCCACAACATTTGCATCGGGTTCCTAAGGACAGTTGATAGGAATACGAGCATTGCGAGGTAAGAAGATGAGGAAAACTCAGTAAAATGGGTTTTCCTCTTTTCTTTTTTATCCGCACATTCGTCAAAGCAAATGCCTTCTGATAAAATGAAGATACCAAATTTGAAGGAGGCGTAAAGCTATGAAAGAAAAGATTATTGAAAACGGAATTGAGTATGTAAGAGATGGTGATTATTACATACCAAACCTGAAAGCACCTGAAGGAAAATTCAACATTGGTAAGTACGGCAGGCTACACTCAATATTTATTAAAGAAAACAGACCTTGCCTATATTCAGCGAAAATGCTCAACGGAACTTGGCTTACCTATCTTGAAGAGATTGACACAACCGCAAAAGAAATGGTCGATAAGCTTGTTAAAGATACTGCGGTCAAACAAGGCATTACGGAAGAACTAAAGGCAAAAGACCAAATGGCTTGGGTTGGTGCAATGAACAGTATAAAACATTCCGCAGAAGAAATTGTATTACGAGAGTTTGTATATTCTATGGAGGTGCGAAGATGAGTTTTCTTGACGAATTATATTACGGTAATATCAATCCAAACGAAAATCGAAACAGAAAACCTCTTCCTTATGAAAAAGTTGTAAGAACCTTTTCTGACATTGAAAACAAACTGTCAAAGGAATTAAATGGAGAAAACTTGAAACTCTTTAATGAGCTTGTAAATGCAAGCGATGAAATAAGTGCTACAAGTGGTGTTGAGAATTTCAAAATAGGTTTCAGGCTTGGTGTGCTGATGATGTGTGACAGTTTGTTATTTGATAACAGTTTTATTCTGAAGGATATTAAATTATAACGGAGGTATTTCGAAATGAAAAAATCCATCATATCCATCATATCAATCGTATCAATTTTAATAAGTTCTTTTTCTGTAAATGCTGCAGAGGTGCCGAGAGAGTCGACACCATGCAATGCTACAAATGAAGCAATCGTGGTCGTTGAAAGTTTGATAGGAGATATTTTAACCGAAGTACAGAACGGATTGGGATATGCTGATGCAAGAGCAAAATCAAATCGTATATTCTTTAACGCTTGGCTGAACGGTCAAACAAACGGTTATGGCTACGGTGAGCTTGTTGATATTGCCAACGCTGCAATATGGCAATATCGGGATATGTACTTGCGACCTGATTTTTACGCAAATAATCTTGAAAAAGTCAGAGTTATCATCGCTCCTGTAATAGAAGATTATAAATCCGGCAAAATCACTTATGCAGAAGCAGAGTTCAACGCTCGAAATAAAATTTATCAATCTGTAAAGCCTGACTTCAATCCCGATGTGGAATATATGAAAGATCCTCTTTCGAGAGATATTCCGCCGATGGATAATAGCTTGTTTATCCTTGCAAGAAAACTGATTTTAGAAAGTAAATAATACCGAAGAAGAACAAAAGGTGTAGCTGTTCAATAGCTACACCTTTTACTTGCGAGTGGGTTTTACATTTACATCGGGATTTATATTTCCCTCTATTGGTCCGTTTGCTTCTTCAAATGCCTTTATATTTTCCCTGATTAAAACAAGTACATGACTGTTAACGCTTCTGCCTTCGTAATCAGCAACATAGGCAATTTTATTTAACATTTCTTCTTCGATTCTTATCGAAACACTCTTAATAGCCATAAAATCACTCCAAAATAAATATATTATGTATTTATTTTATCAATATTATGTGATATAATGCACTTAATGGATATACAGTATATCTATAATATTTTTATGGTGATGTTATGGAAGAGTTAAAATTACATACTTGTTGTTTTTTTGGTCATAGGAAAATAGAAGAAACAGACGAGTTAAAAGAAAAATTAAACGATGAGATTGAAAGGCTGATAATAGATAAAAAAGTTGATACATTTCTATTTGGAAGTAAAAGCGAGTTCGACGGTCTGTGTCTTAGAACGGTTACTAAACTTAAAGAAAAATATCCCCATATTAAAAGGATTTATGTGAGGTCGTCGTATCAGCATATTCATAACAGCTACAAAAATTATCTGCTTGAGAGTTACGAAGATACATACTATCCCGAGCATATTGTAAACTCCGGAAGAGCCTCCTATGTAGAGCGTAATCAGGAAATGATAAATAGGTCTGATTTTTGTGTGGTTTACTATGACAAAAACTATCTTCCACCAAGGAGAAAAAATAGCAAGCGAGATTTAACGGACTATCAGCCTAAAAGTGGGACTGCTGTTGCTTATGATTACGCTATTATGAAGAAAAAAGAAATTATAAATATACTAAAAAATTGAAGGGTTTTATTTTGTGTGTTAAAAAATCAAAGAAAAATCCCTAAACCAAAACAAAGACCTCATTGATTGAGATCTTTGTCTGTTTTAGGGATCATTTTAAATTCTTTTCATTTCTATTTTATCTACAAACGTTATCACTGTACCTTTTTTGCAAGATGTTCTTCTCTTGCGCTTGTGCGTTCTTCTTCTTTGATATCGCCAGCTTTTGTAAGGGCAATTTTGGTAAGATAAGGACCAACAATTTCATAAATCAATACAGCAAATAATGTAATATTTCTTACAATAGCGCCATCAGGACCAAGCTCAATCGCTTTAATTGCCATACCGAGTGCAACACCTGCCTGTGGCAATAATGTGATACCAAGGTATTTAACAATGTTAGGATCGGAGTGTGTCATCTTGGCACTGATATTTGCACCGAAGTATTTACCGACAGAACGGGAGATTATGTACACGATACCGATTACTACAACAGCCCAGTCTGCAAACACAGAAAGCTCCAGTTCAGCACCGCTGATTACAAAAAACAAAATAAGAATAGGCGTTGTCCATCTGTCTGCTCTATCCATCAGTTCTTCGGATACCTCGCACATATTGCAGAACACAGTGCCGAGCATCATACAAGCAAGAAGTGAAGAAAAACCAATGTGAATACCACCGACATCAAACTTTAGGCTGGATATAGCAACGGTCATCATAACAAATGTAACTGAAACCGCCATTCTCTTAGAACGGGAATGGAAATATTTTTCGCAGAGTGTGAAAAATAATCCCATAATAAAACCAAGACTGAGCGACAAAACAACTTCAAGCAGTGGTTCTAAAACAACTGAAAGTACGTCAACAGCTCCGGTGCTGATAGATTTTGCAACACCAAAGGAAATTGCAAATACAACAAGTCCAACGGCATCATCAAGTGCAACAACAGGAAGCAGTACATCTGTAACAGGACCTTTTGCCTTGTATTGTTTAACAACCATCAAAGTTGCAGCAGGAGCAGTTGCAGTTGCAACCGAAGCAAGAACAATTGCTGCGGATAATGAAAGTTTATCCGGCATAACAAAATGCAGAGCAATCAGCACAATATCAACGACAACGGTGGTGAACAGAGCCTGAACAACACCGATTACAGTTGCCTGCTTGCCGATTTTCTTAAGCTGTGCAAGACGGAACTCATTACCCATAGCAAAAGCAATAAAGCCCAGTGCTAAATCTGATATGAGACCGAAACCTTCAATTTGACTTGCCGTAATTCCAATTCCGGGAATATCAAAAGCACCAAGAACAAATGGTCCAATGAGAACACCGGAGATGAGATATGCGGTAACTGCTGGGAGCTTTACTTTCTTTGCAAGTCTGGATAAGAGAAGTCCGGAAAGCAAAGCGATGGAGAGACTCAAGAAAATACTTGCGGTTTGAGTCATAAAATACGCCTTCCTTCAATATTTAATTATATTCAGAAATAAAGAATTGTACATTCTCAATTTCCAATCGAAAATAATATCACTTTTTTATTAAAAATGCAATAAACTCACACCATCCTTAACTGAATCTTAACCGCTTTATCGCTTAAAAAAGCTTCTTAAAATGCATAAAAACGCGTTGAAATCTTGATGTTTAGTTCTAAATATGATAAAATATGTATGTTTTTGACACATCATCCTTAGCCGCCTCTTAACCGAAATAGTGATAAAATGTAGTTGTATCAAAATGAGAAGAGGATTATGATGAGAGAAATTATAAAATTATTTTTAGCCTTTGCAAAAATTGGAGCCGTGACATTCGGCGGCGGATATGCAATGCTTCCGATACTGCAAAGGGACATAGTAAAAAAACACGGATGGGCTACTGATGACGAACTTGTGGATTACTTTGCCATAGGTCAGTGTACTCCCGGAATAATCGCTGTAAACACAGCAACATTTATTGGCTATAAGCAAAAAGGTGTTTGGGGCGGTATATTTGCAACTCTTGGTGTTATATGTCCATCAATAGTTATAATCTCTATAATAGCAGCGTTCATCACCAACTATGCCGAGCTTCCTGTTGTAAGATATGCTTTCAATGGGATAAGGGTTTGCGTGTGCATCCTTATTCTGAATGCTGTACATAAATTAAGTAAAAGCTCATTAGTTGACAAATGGACTTCGGGAATTTTTACAGTTGTATTTATTCTGTCGATGTTCTTTAATATTTCAGCGGCAATTCTTGTACTTGCGGCAGGTCTGGCTGGTTATATTATAAAACGCTTTGTTGCAAAGGAGGAGCCTGAAAAATGATTTTACTTGACTTTTTCTTTGCCTTTTTCAAAGTGGGACTTTTTGCAATCGGCGGCGGTCTTGCAACATTGCCTTTTTTATATGAGCTTACTGAAAAGTATGACTGGATTACAGTTTCGGATATATCCAACCTTGTAGCGATTTCAGAATCCACACCCGGACCGCTTGGAATTAATATGGCAACTTATGTGGGATTTTTGCAGTCGGGCGTTGCAGGTGCGGTAACTGCATCCTTGGGATTGGTTGTACCGTCAATCATTATTATAGTCGTTATTGCAAAGTTTCTCCGTAAGTTCAGGGACAGCAAAATTGTAAAAGATGTTTTTTACGGCCTCAGAGCTGCATCAACTGCTTTAATTGCAGTTGCAGGATTGGGTGTTGCACGCCTTGCCTTTTTCGGAGAAAAAATGACAGAGTTCTTTTGGCAGGGTGCGATTCTTGCAGTTGTTTTATTTTTTGCAACTAAAAAATTAAAATGGCATCCGATAGTTTTTATTGCTATCTCAGCTATAATAGGTGTAATTTTTAAATTTGAAATATAAATTTTATTGAGGAAAGTATTTATGAAAAAATCAGTTGAAATTTTGAAAAACACGCTCATTACATTAGCCATTCTTTGCTTATGTTTTTTACTGTGTTTAGTTTTAAAATACTTATTTAATGATAGTGCATTAATATCTGCAATTTTTGTGTTAGCTGTTTATATAGTATCTGTTCTTACACCCGGCTATATTTACGGTATATCTTCTGCACTTATAAGTGTTTTGATGGTAAATTTTGCTTTTGACTTTCCGTTCTTTGCATTTAATTTTACCATAGCAGAAAACATTGTATCAGCTATAATATTACTTGCTGTTACAATGATAACCTGCGGACTCACAGCAAAAGTACGACATCAGGATGCCATTAAAGCTGAAAGAGATAAAGAGAGAATGCGTGCAAATCTTTTAAGAGCTGTTTCTCATGATTTGAGGACACCGCTTACAACAATTTATGGTTCAAGTTCTGCACTTTTAGAAAACTATGATGATTTTTCTGCTGAACAGTGCAAGGAAATGCTTAAAGGTATCAGCGAGGATTCACAATGGCTTCATCGAATGGTGGAGAATCTGTTATCAATAACAAGACTTGACGGAAATAATGTAAAAATCATCAAAACGGCTACGGTTCTTGATGAGCTTATCGATTCAGTTTTGGTTAAATTCTCAAAAAGATATCCTAATCAGTCGATTGATATTGATATTCCTGATGATTTTGTTACGGTGCCTATGGATGCACTTTTGATTGAGCAGGTTTTAATAAACATTCTTGAAAATGCCGTGCAACATGCAGAAGGTATGACGTCATTGAAATTAAAGGTGTTTACAATCTCGGATAAAGCAATTTTTGAAATTAAAGATAACGGATGCGGAATTCCTGAATCAAAGCTCAAGGACATTTTCAGCGGTGCTTATACAACAAGCCTTGATATTTCAGACAGTAAGAAAAACAATGCAGGAATCGGACTTTCGGTATGTGCTTCAATTATCAAAGCACATGGCGGTGATATCAAAGCTGAAAACGAAAAGGAAGGCGGATGTATATTCCGTTTTACATTAAATATGGAGGATAAATAAAATGCATAATAATAAATATAAAATCCTCGTGATTGAAGATGAAGAAAATATAAATAACCTACTGAAAAACCTTCTTGAAACAAGCGGCTATCAGGTTATCTGTGCAAAATCCTGCAGTAGCGGTCAAATGCTATTTGCGTCTCACCGACCTGATTTGGTAATTCTTGATCTTGGCTTGCCTGATTTTGACGGAATGACTTTTTTGAAAAGTGTCAGAAAAGACTCCTTAACCCCTGTTATTGTACTGTCAGCAAGAACAGATGAAAAAGATAAGGTAGATGCCCTTGATATTGGGGCAAATGATTATGTAACAAAGCCTTTTAGTTCAGCGGAACTTGTGGCAAGGGTAAGGTCTGCACTCAGGAACTCAAGGCGAAGCACGGATGAAGGTAAATTACCCGGTGGAAGATTTAAGTCTGGTGGTCTTGAGATTGACTATGACGCAAGACGTGTGTTTGTTGATAAGGCAGAGGTAACTCTTACGCAAACAGAATATAATATCATAGCTTTTCTTTCAGAGCACGCAGGAAAGGTTATGACTTATGCCTCTATTATTCGTGATATATGGGGATATAATGACATAAATAGCACCAAAAAACTACAGGTAAATATGGCAAACATACGAAAAAAATTGGGTGACAAACCCGGTAAAAACAATTATATTGTAAATGAGCTTGGTGTTGGTTACCGTATGTGTGAAACAGATGAATAAAATCTATCAGAATAAAGTGGTGAAAATATGGTTGGATTTATAAAACAGTTGCAGATTAAAAATATTATTTTCCTTACATTGGCAGGAATTATAAACGCGGCAGGTATAACACTATTTTTATATCCCGTCAAGCTGTACGATAGTGGAATTTCCGGCACGGCAATGCTGTTGGCGCAAATAACACCCGGGTATTTAACCTTGTCAATTTTTCTTTTGGTGCTTAATGTACCGCTGTTTCTTTATGGACTGAAAAAACAAGGTGCATTATTTACGGTGTATGCTATATATACAGTAACTATTTATTCTGTGTCAGCGTGGCTTATTACCGACGTGCTACCCATTGATGTGAGCCTTGCATCTCCTCTTGCGGGAACAGACCTTCTATTGTGTGCTTTATTTGGTGGAATGATTTCGGGAGTAGGCAGCGGTCTTGCTATCAGATACGGCGGCGCCATGGACGGTATTGAGGTTATGGCAGTTATTTTTGCAAGAAAAATCGGAATCAGTGTAGGAAGCTTTGTTATGATATATAATGTCTTTCTGTATATCATATGCGGCATAGCGATAAATAGCTGGATATTGCCGCTTTATTCAATTGTCACATATATGGCGGCACTTAAGACCGTCGACTTTATTGTAGAAGGCTTAGACCGTGAAAAATGTGCCATGATAGTAACTGAGAAACCCGATGAAATCTGCAAAGCATTGACGAGTGCCTTTGAGGTTGGAATGACGCGAATTGAGGCAAAGGGCGGATATTCCGGAAAGGAAAAAACGGTTGTGTACTTTGTGGTGAACAGGTTTCAGGTAACAAGAATGAAGAGTATTGTCCACGAAATAGACCTCGCTGCTTATATAATTATAAGCGAGGTTGCAGATATATTCAAGGCAAACCAACAGAATAATTAATAAAAAAGGATGTAAAAAGTCGACTTTTACATCCTTTTTTGTATTCTTAACCGCATCTTAGCCGAAATTATTATATAATCAAATGGTATATTGAGATAGTATGGATTTTAGGCAGAAATGAGGAAGAATATGCGTAAGACGAAAATTATTTGCACCATTGGACCAGCGTGTGAAAACGCTGAAATTCTTGAAAAAATGTGCTTAAATGGGATGAATGTAGCAAGACTTAATTTCTCGCACGGAACGCACGAAGAACATCAATCAAAAATTGATTTGATTAAGGAAGTCCGTGTTAAGCTAAAGCTGCCTGTCCCCATTATGCTTGACACAAAAGGTCCTGAATACAGAATTAAAACATTTGAAAACAAGAAAATCTCTCTTTCAGATGGTGATAAGTTTACTTTTACAACAGATGATGTTATAGGCGATCAAACAAAAGTATCTGTCAATTATGAAAACCTGACCGAAGAATTAAATATTGGCGATGTTATTATGGTTAATAACGGACTTGTAAAATTTAAAGTAGATGAAATCAGCGGAAAAGATATACATTGTACAGTTATTGCAGGCGGTGAGGTGTCTGACCGTAAAAGTATGAACTTCCCTAATAAGGTGCTGACACACGATTATTTAAGCGACCAAGACAAAGAGGACTTGTTGTTTGGCATCAAAAACGGAATAGACTTTGTTGCTGCATCCTTTGTTTCATCAAAGAGCGATGTTGAAGCGGTAAGAAACTTTCTCAACAAAAATGGCGGCGAAGAAATAGATATCATTGCCAAAATTGAAAATCGTGCAGGTGTAGATAACATTGATGAAATATGCGAGCTTGCCGATGGAATAATGGTTGCCCGTGGTGATTTGGGTGTTGAAATTCCATTTGTTGAGGTGCCGTCAGTTCAAAAATATCTTATAAAGAAATGTCGATTACTTGGCAAACGAGTTATTACCGCAACAGAAATGCTTGAATCGATGATATATAATTCAAGACCAACAAGAGCAGAAATCTCGGATGTGGCAAACGCCGTGTATGATGGCTCATCAGCAATTATGCTATCGGGAGAAACAGCAGCAGGTAAATACCCTGCCGAAGCGGTAAAAAATATGGCTGAAATCGCTGAGTTTACCGAAAAGCATATTGATTATAAAGAATGGTTCAAATCAACCGATTATAAGATAAATAACAATCTTGATGCCATCTCTCATTCGGTTTGCTCTATGGCAATAGATGTGGATGCAAAATGTATCGTAGTAAATTCCATTACCGGTAAAACCGCACGAATGGTAAGCAGATTCCGATGTCCTACAGATATTATAGGAACAACAACCAATGTAAGAGCTTGGAGGCAGTTAAATATGAGTTGGGGTGTTACGCCTGTTCTGTGTGAACAGTACCCATCACTTGACATAGTTTTTTATCAAGCGGAACAACATGCAAAAAACCTGTTTTCACTAAAGTCCGGAGATAACATTGTAATGACGGGCGGAGTGATTAACGGAACAGTCGGTAACACGAATACCATAAAGGTTGAAGTGATTAAATAAATTATTTAAACAACATTCAGGAGGAAAGAAATATGAACAGTCAGACAGTTCAGATTTTAATAGCTATGATTATTTATATGGCTATTGTAGTAGTAATTGGTATAGTGTTTGCAAAGAAGGCAAATAAAAGCTCAGAGAATTATTTTCTTGGTGGGCGTTCGCTCGGTCCTTGGGTGACAGCTATGAGTGCGGAAGCATCCGATATGAGTGGTTGGCTTTTGATGGGACTTCCCGGTGTTGCTTATTGGTGCGGACTTGCAGATGCAGCATGGACAGCTATCGGTCTTGCAATAGGTACATACTTAAATTGGCTTATCGTTTCAAAAAGACTTCGCAGATATAGTATAAGAGCGAATAACTCCATAACCTTGCCGGAATTTTTCTCAAACAGATTCCGTGAAAGCAAAAAGGTTATAATGACTCTTTCTGCAGTATTTATTCTTGTATTCTTTACTGTATATGCTGCAAGTTGTTTTGTTACTTGTGGTAAGTTGTTCTCAACATTGTTTGGAATGCCATATATATCAATGATGATAGTTGGTGCTATTTTCGTGTTGTTATATACTGTTTTAGGCGGTTTTCTTGCAGAAAGTGCATCTGATTTTATGCAGGGAATCGTAATGATTGTTGCATTAACTGTAATTGTCATTATAAGTACAGTTAGTGCAGGTGGATTTGGTGCAGTAATCGAAAACGCGAAAGCTATTCCCGGTTTCTTTGAATTCTTTGGTCTTGCTTCGCCTGAACTTAATGCTGATGGTGTGCAAATGGTTGAAGCAGGAAAACCATTGTTTGGAGCAGCTTCCGAATATGGTTGGTTAAAAATCTTCTCTATGCTTGCATGGGGACTTGGTTATTTTGGTATGCCGCAGGTGCTTTTAAGATTTATGGCTATCAGAAAAGAAGATGAACTTAAGCGTTCAAGAAGAATTGCTATGATTTGGGTAGTAATCTCTTTGGCGGTAGCTGTGTTTATCGGTATTGTCGGCAGACAACTTTATCCGACAGTTCATTTAACATCAACTGATGCGGAGAATATCTTTATAACTCTTGCAACAAGCTCGCTTCCTGCAATTTTAGCAGGTTTTGTAATGGCAGGTATATTGGCAGCAACAATCAGTTCTTCTGACTCATATCTTCTTATTGCGGCATCAGCATTCGCTAAAAACATATATCAGGGAGTATTTAAGAAAAATGCTTCTGATAAGCAGGTTATGAATATGTCAAGAATAACATTACTTGCAATCGCTTTAGTTGCAATGTTCATTGCTCTTGATGAAAAGAGTGTTATATTTAACATTGTTTCTTTTGCTTGGGCAGGCTTTGGTGCAACCTTTGGTCCGATTATGCTTTTCTCTCTGTTCTGGAAGAGAACAAATCGCCCCGGTGCGGTTGCAGGAATGGTTGGTGGTGCAGGAATGGTATTCTTGTGGAAACTTGTTATATCTAAATTAGGTGGCATATTTGCGATTTATGAACTGCTTCCTGCATTTATTTTCTCATCAATCTGTATTGTTGTTGTATCACTTATGACAGCGCCTCCATCAAAAGAAATTGAAGAGGACTTTGAATCAGTAAAGGCAAATTAACATAGCGAGGTGTATAAATGACTATATTTGATGTTCTAACTTTAATTGGAGGATTATGCTTATTCCTTTTCGGAATGAATGTAATGGGCGATGCATTGGAGCGCAGAGCCGGAGGTAGTTTGAAAAAGCTACTTGCAAAACTTACTCAGAATAAAATCGCAGGATTTTTAACCGGACTTGGTGTAACAGCGGTTATTCAAAGTTCATCTGCAACAACCGTTATGGTAGTTGGTTTTGTAAACTCCGGTATAATGTCCCTTAAACAATCTATTGGCGTTATAATGGGTGCAAATATCGGTACAACCGTAACAGCGTGGATATTAAGTCTTGGCGGAATTTCAAGCGATAATATGTTCATTCAGCTATTGAAGCCAACTTCATTCACGCCACTTCTTGCTTTAATAGGTACAGCACTTTTAATGTTTGGCAAATCGAGCAAGAAAAAGGATACGGGTACAATCCTTCTTGGCTTTGCAACCTTAATGTTCGGTATGGATACAATGTCATCAGCTGTATCAGGACTTGCTGATGTTCCTGCTTTCCAAAATCTCTTTATAATGTTTAAAAATCCGATTTTGGGTGTTTTGGCAGGTGCAATTCTGACTGCGATTATTCAGTCGAGTTCTGCATCCGTTGGTATCCTTCAGGCACTTTCTGCAACAGGTCAGGTTTCCTATGGTGCTGCTGTTCCGATTATAATGGGACAGAATATCGGTACTTGTGTAACCGCACTCCTTTCATCCTTTGGTACAAATAAAAATGCAAAGCGTGCAGCGATTGTGCATTTATCATTCAATGTGATCGGTACAATAATTTGGCTTTCGGTATTCAGCCTAATATCTGCTATTTTAAAGCCGGCACTTTTAGATGCATCAGCATCATATCTCGGTATTGCAATCGCACATTCACTGTTTAATATTGCTTGTACTGCACTTTTACTTCCTATGTCTTCGCTTCTTGAGAAATTGGCTATAAAACTTGTACCGGATACAAACAAAAAAGATGAAATTGCAGAGCTTGACGAAAAGCTTCTTGTAATTCCGCCTGTTGCATTGGAACGTTGCAATGAGCTTGTATGCGAAATGGCAGAATCTTCGGTTGTCGCACTTAAAAACGGATTAAATATGTTAAGCAGATATGATTCTGCTATTGCAGAAGAAATTCGTGCCGCTGAAGAAAAAGCAGACCACTATGAAGATATTTTAGGAACATATCTTGTAAAACTGAGCCGTAATCAGATAAGTGACAATGATAGCTCAGAAGTTTCAAAACTCCTTAAAGTAATTGGAGATTTTGAAAGAATATCAGACCACAGTATAAATATTTTAGAGTCAGCTGAAGAACTTAAAGAAAAAGAAATGCAGTTTACACCTGATGCTATTAAAGAACTTGATATATTGTGCGGTGCTGTATCCGAAATTCTGACCCTTTCATATATGGCATTTATCAACAATGATTTAAAATCTGCCCGTGATGTTGAGCCTTTGGAACAAGTAATTGACGGATTAAAAGCGAAACTCAGAGATGGACATATAAAACGCCTTAAAAACGGAACTTGCTCTATCGAAGCAGGGTTTGTGTGGGCAGATCTTATAACCAATCTTGAAAGAACCGCAGACCATTGCTCTAATATTGCAGCTTGTGTTATTGATGCAGCTGAAAACAATATGAATGTACATCAGTCTGTAAGAGATATGAAGGTTAATAATACATATTTCAGTTCAAAATATTCTTATTATACTGAAAAATATGCAATTACAGATTAATATGAAAAGATAAAAATAAGACAAAAAGCCTTTTGGTGGAGTGAAAAATGAATAATAAAATTAAAAAATCCTTCAAAGGGCTTTTGTGGTTTCTTGAAGGAATAATAGTTGGTTTTGGTGCGATAATGCCCGGACTCAGTGGCGGAACACTATGCGTTGCGTTTGGAATGTATCTTCCGCTTATATGGGTAATCTCGCACCCGAAAGAAAATATAATAAAATACGGAAAAATGCTGGCGGTTTTCGGTATGGGAGCCGCCGTTGGCTTTTTAGGGTTATCCGGATTTGCATCGTGGCTCATGGACCTGAGCAGCGAGCTTGTTATTTGTGCATTTATAGGTTTTATCATAGGAACATTCCCCGAACTTTGGCAGGACGCAGGAACGAAGGGCAGAAACACAAAATCATATATCAGTATGGCAGTAGGCTTTGCTGTGATGCTTATGCTTCTGTTCCTCTTTGAAAGCCATGCTCAAGTGCAGGTTAATGCAGATGTTTTCGGATTTTTGCTTTGCGGAATATTATGGGGACTCAGTTTCATTGTTCCGGGACTTAGCTCATCCACACTGCTTCTTTTCTTCGGCCTGTATCAGCCGATGCTTGACGGAATATCAGGTCTTGATTTGGGTGTTATTATACCTCTTGCAATCGGTATTTTTGTATGCGTAATGCTTTTATCTAAAGCGGTTAATGTTGCATACAAGAAGTACTACGGCATAATTTCACACGCTATAATCGGCGTGGTTGCTGCAACAACCGTGATGATTTTCCCTGATTGGAATGCCTTTGGTATAGGACAGATTATCTGCATAGTATGCGGAGCTTTTGTATCGTATGCTTTTACACGAATTTGTGATAGACTTAAAAAATAGGAGTTTTTAAGGTGCGTATATTTAATTTGGTTTATAAAACTAAATATATTGTGGCACTTGCATTGCTTTTGGCTTTTGCTGTCTTTGTTGTTCCTACTCATATGGGCGAGACTTTTGCAAAGCCTGAAACACCGAATTTTCCGGTTAAGAGCAATGCTTTCTTTGATTATGTAGATATAAGCGCCTCATTTATTGCTCCTGAAAGAACGGAGTTTTTTGGCAGGTTTGAGGGTGTTAAGGAACTGAAACAACGTCATAGTGCCGTTAGGCAGGAGAAATTATTACCTGTTACAAAAACTGTTCTTGAAAAATACATAAACAGTGTTTATGCGAATCTCAGGATTCCGTATTATGCGGAATTGTGCACATTACTGGCACAACTGATTGTAATATATATTTTTATGACGGATGGAAAGAAACGCATATTGAAATTATCATACAAGCAATTAAAAATTTAATTTCAATATGAGGTGAAAGGTTTTGAATAAAAAAATAAATAAAGGTACATTTTGGATTGTCTTTGTCCTTATTGCCCTTATTACATATACTGCAGTTTTTGGAGTAAGCATCGGTTCATTTAAGGTTCCGAGTGCAGGCGAAATGAGATTTGGTATCGATATTCGTGGCGGTGTGGAAGCAACATATTTCCCGAAAGATTATGACGGCATTCCATCTGCTGCAGAACTTGATTCAGCAAAGCAAATAATGGAAGAAAGATGCGATGCTCAGAACATACTTGACCGAGAAATAACGGTTAACAGAGAAAACGGCTCAATTCTTGTGAGATTTCCGTGGAAAGCTGACGAATCTGAATTTAATCCTGAAAAAGCGATTGCAGAGCTTGGAGAAACTGCACTTTTAACATTCAGAGATCCGCAGGGCAATATTTTGCTTGAAGGTAAAAATGTTAAAAATGCAATGGCTCAGTACGACCAGCAGACAGGTAAGCAGGTTGTTGCTTTGGAGTTTGACAGCGAGGGCGCAAAGCTTTTTGAACAGGCAACAGAAAAACTCATCGGAAGCTCAATGGCAATCTATATGGATGATATGATGATTTCCAATCCAATGGTTGAAGAAAAAATTGCCGGAGGTCAGGCAATTATAACCGGTATGGCAAATGCAGAGGAAGCCGGAGAATTAGCATCAAAAATAAATTCAGGCTCGTTGCCGTTTTCACTTGAATCAAAGAACTATAACGCTATCAGTCCTATTATGGGAACAGGTGCATTGGATGTAATGGTATATGCCGGAATTGCGGCATTTATATTGATTTGTCTGTTTATGGTAATTAAATACAGACTTCCCGGTTTTGTAGCGGTATTTGCTCTTACACTTCAGGTAGCTTGTCAGCTTCTTGCTTTGTCCGTTCCGCAGTTTACATTAACACTTCCCGGTATTGCGGCGGTTATTCTGTCTATCGGTATGGGTGTTGACGCTAATATCATCACGGCAGAGAGAATTAAAGAAGAAATTGCAGATGGTAAATCGGTTCGTGCTGCAATTGACTCAGGCTTCCATAAAGCTTTTTCATCTGTATTTGACGGTAATATAACGGTTATTATCGTTGCAATAATACTTATGATATTTGGTTCAGGAACAATGCTTTCCTTCGGCTATTCATTGCTTACAGGTGTTATTCTTAACTTCCTGTGCGGTGTAGTTACATCTAAGCTGATGATAAAATCCCTGAGCAATTACGAAAAGTTAAGAAAGCCCGGTTTCTACGGTAACGGAAAGAAAACCGAAAAGGTATTCAGATTTTATCAGAACAGAATCAAGTGTTATCTTGTTTCACTTGCAATATTCCTTGTAGGCATTGTTTGTATCTTTACAAATGGAGTTAACTTTGATATTCAGTTTAAGGGCGGAGCCATCATAAACTATACATACACACAGGAAATTGACACAAACAAAGCTATGTCAGTTGTAGAGGATACGCTTGGCAGACAGTGCGATGTCCAGACAAAATCTGATTTAACCTCAGATTCAACAAAGCTTGTACTTAACCTTGCAGGAAAAGAAGGTCTTGCTTCTGCTGATCAGGACAAACTTACAAATGCACTAAAAGAAGCATTCCCTGATAACAATTTGAAGCTTTCGGATGTATCTGTAGTAGAGCCGTTTATCGGAAAGGATTTTGCTATTGACAGCACAAAAGCAATTATCTTCTCTGCGATACTCATTATTCTTTATGTTTGGTTCAGCTTCAGAAAGGTATCGGGATTATCGGCAGGCGTTACAGGACTTATTGCACTGCTTCACGACGTACTTATCGTGTTCTTTGCTTTCGTAGTGTTTAATATTCCGATAAACGATTCCTTCATTGCAGCGGCACTTACAATACTCGGTTTCTCAATTAACGATACCATCGTAATTTATGACCGAATCCGTGAAAACAAGCTGCTTTATGGTAATAAGATGCCTATTGAAGAAATCGTAAACAAGAGTATAAGCCAATCCTTTACACGTTCACTTAATACAAATCTCTGCACACTTTTAAGTATTGTAGTGGTATATATATTTGCATGCGTTCAGGATATTCAGTCAATCAAAAGCTTTGCTCTGCCTATGATTTTCGGTATCATAAGCGGATGTTATTCTACAATCTGCATTGCAGGACCTATTTGGGTAAGTTGGCAGAAACATAAGGAGAAAAAGGCTAAGGGAAAAGTTATACAGGAAAGTTAATAAAAGAGGTGCGTTATGAGTTTTTTGTTAGACGGATTCATGGCGGTAACATGGCAGCAAATTGTTATGTATATCGTTGGAATATTATTGATTTATCTTGCAATCAAGAAGGAATATGAGCCTTCACTATTGTTGCCTATGGGCTTTGGTGCAATACTCGTAAACCTTCCGTTTTCGGGTGTACTGAACCAGACAATTGAAGGCATCGGAGAAGTACAGGGAATTATACAGTGGTTGTATGATTTGGGAATTGGTGCATCAGAAGCCATGCCGCTTTTACTGTTCATTGGTATCGGTGCTATGATTGATTTCGGTCCGCTTCTTTCCAACCCGAAAATGTTCCTATTCGGTGCTGCTGCACAGTTCGGAATATTCTTTGTAGTTATCGTTGCAGTTATGCTTGGCTTTGATTTGAAGGATGCAGCTTCAATCGGTATAATAGGTGCGGCAGACGGTCCTACATCAATCTTGGTATCTCAGGTGCTTAAATCGAATTACATAGGACCAATAGCGGTGGCGGCATATTCGTATATGGCTTTAGTTCCAATTATTCAGCCAATTGCAATTAAGGCGGTTACCACAAAGAAGGAAAGACAAATCAAAATGGCATACAACCCTGCAAATGTTTCAAAGGGGCTGAGAATTGCGTTTCCTATCATCGTAACCTTTATTGCAGGCTTTATTGCACCGACATCTGTTGCTCTTGTAGGCTTTCTTATGTTCGGAAACCTTTTAAGAGAGTGCGGTGTGCTTGATTCGCTTTCTGAATCTGCTCAGAAGGTGCTTGCAAATCTTGTTACGCTTCTGCTGGGTATCACAATTTCATTCAGCATGATTGCAGAACAATTTGTAAATGTTCAGACACTCATTATCATGGGACTTGGTCTTGTGGCATTTGTATTTGATACTGTTGCAGGTGTATTCTTTGCAAAAATTATGAACCTGTTTACAAAGAACAAAATCAATCCGATGGTTGGTGCTGCAGGTATCTCTGCATTCCCGATGTCAGCTCGTGTAATTCAGAAACTCGGTCAGCAGGAAGATCCTCAGAATTTCCTTCTTATGCACGCAGTCGGAGCGAATGTTTCCGGACAGATTGCATCGGTTCTTGCAGGAGGAATGATACTTAATCTCATTCCTCAGTTAATAAAGTAATGGGAGGCATAGAAATATGAATTATACAGATTTAGTGTCGGCAGTTAAGCTTATGGGACAAGGAATGCTTGCTATATTCATTGTTATGGCTGCCATATCCGTTATTGTTTATTTGTGTACTAAGCTATCAAAATAAAATCTAAATTGTCATAGGCAGATGATGCTCTGCCTATGACAGATTATATAAATGGGGGGACTCAGAAAAAATGGAAGCTATTTTAAATTTTATAGGAAAATTAAATGATAATGTTATATGGGGATTGCCAATGGTCATATTGATGATTGGGACAGGTATTTTCCTGACGTTCCTTACTAAAGGTGTTATTTTTACTAAATTTAATGTTGTCATGCGCTACACAACCAAAACACTATTCCGTAAGGTTGACAAGTCGCAGATGGAAGACGGTGCGATTACACCATTTCAGGCCGTATGTACCGCACTTGCGGCAACAGTTGGTACGGGAAATATTGTAGGTGTTGCTCTTGCAATCGCAACAGGCGGTCCCGGTGCAATATTCTGGCTATGGATTTCTGCTTTGGTTGGTATGGTTATCAAATACTGCGAGGTTACACTCTCTCAGGCATATCGTACAACCAATGACAAGGGTGAGGTTGTCGGCGGACCTATGTACTATATCTCTAAAGGTATGGGCAAAAAGTGGCTTGCAGTTTTGTTTGCTGTATTTGGTGGCTTTGCTTCCTTGGGTATAGGTGCATCAGTACAGTCCAATGCACTTGCAGGCGGCGTAAATGCTACCTTCGGTACTCCTACATGGATTATAGGTGCTGTTGTAGCAGGTTTGGGTGCTTTGATTTTCATTGGAGGTATCAAGCGTATTGCCAATGTAACTGAGTTCCTTGTTCCGTTTATGTCTATTCTTTACATAGCCGGTGCTTTAATTGTTCTTATCATCAATATCGAACAAATCCCTGCAGCGTTTGGATTGATTATTAAAAATACCTTTACCGGAACTGCTGCTATGGGGGGCTTCCTTGGAGCAACCGTTATGTACGCTTGCCGTGTCGGTATGGCGCGAGGCGTATTCACTCACGAAGCAGGTATGGGTTCGGCACCTATTGCTCACGCATCTGCTTCAACCGACCATCCTGCTCGTCAGGGACTTTGGGGTGCATTTGAGGTATTCTTTGACTCAATCGTTATGTGTACCGTAACAGCTCTTGTTATTCTTACATCCGGCTTGTGGACAGATGCGGCACTCGTTGGAGATACCCGTGCAATGAGTTCTCTGGCATTTGAAAATGCTTTTACAGGCGGTCAGTACATTGTAACTGTTGGTCTTTGCCTGTTTGCGTTTGCAACCATTATTGCGTGGTATTATTACGGAGAAAAATGTATTGAATATTTATCTAAGGGAAACAAAGCAGTTAAGCTTGCTTATCAGATTATCTACACACTCATGATTTTCTGGGGCTGTGTTGCAAGCCTTGATGCAGTATGGGAATTTGCTGATTTGTTTAATGGCTTGATGGCAGTTCCAAACCTTATTGCACTTATTGCACTTGCTCCTGTTATTAAGAAGCTGAGTGATAACTTCTTCAAAAATCCGGACAAGATTCGTCCCAAGGGTACAGATTACAGCGACTTGATTCGGAAAAAGTGATATTATTGCAGTTGGCGAGGTGGCAGTTATGAAAATTGTAATCATTGGTCTTGGCACAATTGGCAGGACTGTATTAGAAGCTTTGTCGGGTGAAGGACACACCATTACAATTATAGATGACAAAAAAGAAAAGATAGAAAACCTTATCGAAAAATATGATGTATTGGGCGTTGTTGGAAACGGTGCGTGTTTTGACATTCAAAAGGAAGCAAATGTTGGCGATGCAGATCTTGCCATTGTCCTGACAGAC
Source organism: Clostridia bacterium (assembly GCA_045123995.1). Classification (GTDB taxonomy): domain Bacteria; phylum Bacillota; class Clostridia; order CAKSNL01; family HGM11501; genus HGM11501. The sequence continues at coordinate 63,012 of JBGVKY010000012.1, read as the reverse complement.
AGTGATGAGCTTAATGTGTTTGCCTGCCTTGTTGCAAAAAAATTGGGCGTAAAGAATACCATAGCCCGTGTCAGAAATCCCGATTACAGAAAACAGATTATGGAGATGCGCGATGAGCTTGGTATTTCTATGATTGTAAATCCCGAATTGGATACTGCAATTGAAATATTTAATCTCATAAACCTGCCATCAATCACACAATTTGAAAGTTTTGCCAAAGGCAGAGCGTTACTCGTTGAAATTATTGCAGAACCAAGATGCTCAATGATTGGCGAAAGCCTGATTTCTCTTGGTAGAAAGCTTAATACAAAAGTTCTTATATGTGCAGTGCAGAGAGGTCAGAGTGTAACTATCCCGACCGGTAATTTTGTTATCGAAGAAGGAGATAAAATATATCTTACCTCCGATGCAAAGTCCCTGCGTGACTTTTTGGCTGAAATCAATCTTTACACAACTCCGCTGAAAAATATTATGATTGTAGGCGGAAGTAAGATAGGTTATTACCTCGCAAATGCACTATCAAGGAAAAAATATAAAATCAAGTTGATTGAAAGTAACAGAAAAACCGCTGAGGAACTTGCCGAAAATCTGTCATCAGTAACCGTCATCCATGGAAACGGCACACAGCATGACCTGCTAATCGAAGAAGGAATCGAAGCAATGGATGCATTTGTTGCTTTAACTGATATAGACGAGGAAAATATGGTTGTGTCTATGTTTGCCAATAAGATGAAGGTCAGAAAGACTATTACAAAAATTAAGAGTGTTGATCTTTATGGTATGCTTGATGAGCTTTGCATCAAGAACAATGTATCTCCGAATGATATCGTTGCAAGCCGAATTATCAGTTATATCCGTGCGATTGTAAATACAGGGGGCAGTAATGTGCTGACTCTTTATCGTTTGGTAAATAATCAGGTGGAAGCATTGGAGTTTTTTGCAAAGACACAGGAAAATATTTACGATAAGCCGCTGAAAGATTTAAAAATTAAGGAAAATTGTCTGATAGGTTGTATCATCCGTCAAAATGAAGTTATTATTCCCGGCGGTAACGATTGTATCAAGCGTGGAGATAATGTCATCGTTGTAACAACGTATAAAAACTTTGATGATTTGACTGATGTTTTTGAGTAAGGGGCGGTGTAATGAATTATAAGAAACTTGGTAAAATACTCGGTAAAATTATGATTTTGGAGAGCATTCTTATGCTTGCACCACTTGTTGTTGCTATAATATATAAAGAAGGCATGAGAAACATCCTTTCGTTTGCTATACCGATACTTGCACTTGCAGCTATTGGGTTTTTATTGCAGATACCAAACCCTAAGAGAAATACTCTCTATCAAAAAGAAGGCTTTGCACTGACGGCTCTTGTATGGGTTGTAATGACTCTTTTTGGTGCGATTCCGTTTGTTCTCAATGGAGATATTCCAAATTACATAGATGCTTGCTTTGAAATGATGTCCGGCTTTACCACCACAGGCTCAAGCGTTATTACAGACATTACCGCAGTATCACATTCCACGCTCTTTTGGAGAAGCTTCTCACACTGGATTGGCGGTATGGGTATTTTAGTCTTTGTGCTGATATTTATTCCTGAAAGCAACGAAGGCTCATCTATGCACTTGCTTCGTGCAGAAAGCCCCGGACCGCAGTTTGGTAAGATTGTTTCCAAAATGAAGGTAACAACACGGATACTGTACCTTATATATCTTGGAATGACAGTTCTTCAAGTAATCATAATGATGTTTGACAAACCCATTCCCGGATATGAGAACGAAAAATTCTTCTTTAGTCTTCTTGCTACATTTGGATGTGCAGGTACAGGCGGATTTGGATTTATTCCGGGCAGTATGGAGCTGTTTCATCCGTTTTCGCAGTATGTAATGGCAATCTTCCTCATACTGTTCGGGTGTAATTTCAGCCTGTATTATCTGCTGCTTATAGGTAAGCTCAGACAAGTACTAAAGAGCGAAGAATTCAGAAGCTATTTTCTTATCGTAGGTGCAGCAGTCGCATTTGTATTCGTAAGCCTCGTATGGCGTTTTGAAGCATTTCCGCAGGTTTATACCACTGAAGAAGCCTTCCGGCATTCGCTGTTTCAGGTAGCATCACTGATGACTACAGCAGGATATTCGACAACTGATTATCATGTGTGGCCTATGCTTGCAACAACTACGCTTGTGGTTGTTATGTTTATCGGTGCTATGGCAGGCTCTACCGCAGGCGGAATTAAGGTATCAAGAATTGTTATAGCACTTAAAGGCGCACATATCAATGTGAGAAAACTTATCAATCCGCATTACATTCCCAAAACAAAGTTTGAGGGAAAGACATTGGAAGAACGCACTATCAATGATGTGTTTGCATTTATAACGCTGTTTTTCTTTATCTTTCTTTCGGCATTATTCCTGCTATCGTTTGATCCAGTCAATGGTCAGACTTTTAATATTGTGTCGGATGCAGGAGAATATACAGTAAAGCACGGATTTTTCAGTAACTTTTCCGCAGTGCTTACCTGCATATCCAATGTCGGCCCTGCGTTTGAGGCAGTAGGTCCGTATTCAAGCTTTGCAGGATATAGCCTGTTTTCAAAGGTTATTCTGACACTTACAATGATGCTTGGACGATTAGAAATATTACCTGTTCTGATTCTGTTTAGTCCTAAAACATGGAAAAGAACATGATAATCAGTGACATATCAATGATTATAAGGAATGTACACGTAATCGTCATAACAATATAACAAGAGCTGAAATGCCAGATATATTCAACAATTTTTTGATGCTGATTAGCAAATGCGAAACAATAAGCCTCCAAGGATTTTTCCTTGGAGGCTTATTGTTGTTTCTTGACATGGCTTTTTGATTTTGATAAAATATTTATAAAGCTTAGGAACATTTTATGTATACTTATGTCGTTATTATATAGAGAACACTATTCTCAGAAAGGAAGTGAATGAAAAATGGATATGAAGGTACATCTCCCGGTAGCTACTCTGCCTTTAGACAACGGATGTGAGTATTATTACTTTAATTCACAGTTCTTACCTATCTTTTACAGAATCCCAAAAGAAATTTTGGAAGTCAGAGGTAAGGAACTTATGTGGATTCCACGTACACCGGCATCAGCTTATTACGATGCAGAGGTTATAAGGTTTATCGAAAGCGATATTTTTCTAAAGGGACTCATAAACTGTGTCGCATATATGATATGGCCGTATTTGAATGTAAGTCCTAAAATGGAAGTCTATTCAGAGCACGATCCTGCATGGATAGTTGCATATAGTATGTCAATATGGATAAAAGGTTTTATTGACTATGACGGAATGTGGGATGCAAGAGAATTAAAATCACAGATAGATTCTTTTATGCATTTCAGGTTTCAATACATTCCTATGGAAGAATCGCAGAAACGACTTTCATATATCGTTCCACAAGTTATGAAGCAATACAACATTGACAAAGTTATTGAGGTTATAAAAGAATATCGCTGCTTTGAAGATTTTGTTGATAATTGGGAAAGCAATCAAAAGATTGATTTTACTCGCAAATGGTATCATACCCGAACCAAGCACTCTACTGTATCGCTTGATGCTGAAATCGAACAATATGCCAAGTACAATGACGGGCGAGATTTGGATTTTGAAGATGTATCTGCAAATGCCGAAGAACAAGTTATATCGGAGGTGATAGTAAAACAGTTTATGGAAAGCTTATCAGAAAAAGACAGAAAAATACTTGAAATGAGATTGGAGGGATACACGCAAGAAGAAATTGCAGATGAACTTGGTTATAAAAACCACAGCGGAGTTCAAAAACGAATAACAAAGTTAGGCTTAGCTTATCAGGAATTCACCAAAGTTGATTTAGGCTTTGATGAAGAAAACTAATACATCTATTGATTGAAAATCGGTAGGTGTATTTTTTATGCTCAAAATTAAATTTACAGGAGGAATTTTACTATGAGATTTTACAAACATATAACTATTATCGGTGTTGACCACGGATATGGCAACATCAAAACAGCAAATCACATTTTCAAAAGCGGCGTAATCAAATGCAACGAAAAACCGTATTTTGATAAGAACTTGCTTACCTACAACGGAGCGTATTACTTAATCGGTGAAGGACACAAGGAGTTTGTTGCAGATAAGTTCATAGACTTTGACTATTATGTATTAACCCTTGCCGCTATTGCAACAGAACTCCGTCAGAGAGGAACTACACAAGCGGTGGTTCATATCGCTGCAGGCTTACCCCTTACTTGGATAGGTCAGCAGATGGAAAGCTTCAAAGAATACCTTTTGCAAAACAAAACCGTTGACTTTAAATTCAAAGGTGTAGATTATCACATTACCATTGCAGGAGTTGATATTTTCCCCCAAGGCTATTCCGCTATTGCAAGTCGTGTTTCTGAGTTTTCGGGAATGAATATGCTTGCCGATATTGGTAACGGCACTATGAACATTATGAATATCAACAACGGCAATCCCGATATTCAAAACTGTTTTACCGAAAAGTTTGGCACATACCAATGCACTCTCAAAATCAAAGAAAATATGATGAAAAAACACCACGCTAATATTGATGAAGATATTATCACAGATTTTCTTTGCACCGGAACCGCTGATGTTTTGGAAGATTATCTTGTAACTATGAGAGGAACTGCCAAAGAATATGTATCAGAAATTTTCCGCAGGCTTCGTGAACACAACTACAACCCAAATCTTATGAAATTGCACATTGTAGGTGGCGGTGGTTGTTTAGTTAAAAACTTTACCGACTTTGACAAAAATCGTGTATATATCAATGATGATATTTGTGCAACGGCAAAAGGTTATGAATATTTAGCAGACCTTATATTAAGAAGTCGAGGTGACAACAAATGAAAATCGAAAGATTGGCTATCAGGTTTAATCTTGACAAAGAAAAAGACCGGAAGGCTTTTGAGTTTCTGCAAGGATATGATAAGGAACGGTATAAATCGCTAAACAAATTCCTTATAGAAATCATATCCGAGTATGCAGAAAACTATAACACCGAGAAAGAACAAAGCGACTTCCTTGAACGGGTTATATCTACAATACGACAGGAACTAAAATCAAACGCAAGCCTAACTCTTGCAAGCCTTTTCAGTCAACCGCAAGCGAGTGTGCAACAAGAGGTTATTGAGGAAACCGAACCTGATGAAAATGCTACAACCTCTTTGGAGTTCATAAATGGATTGTACGGCAAATAAAGCGTATTTTTATCAACGCATTTTCAGAAATGACAACAAAATCATATATAAAGTGGCAACACAAAAATTTCTCTTATCGGGATTTTTCAATGTGTTGCTATTTTTATATACAAAGAAACATCACAAAGCCAAATGTGATGTTAAAACCAAATCATATTTAACATAAGGAGAAAAAAATTATAGCATTATCAAGAAATCAGTTTGCAAGGTCGGACTTCAGCAGAGAGGGTTACACATTAAACGAGGTTGAAGGTACATTCACCGGAACGCTTATGTGTAGCGTATGGGGCAAGAAATGCAACATCATCTGTTATGTAGAATTGGACGATGGCAGAAAAATCATCTGCACCGCCTTCCAACAGCAAGACAATTACTTGGGATTGGAAGATTACAAGGTCGGAGAACGACTTGAAGTAACCTACCAAAGGAACAAAAGAGGTAACAATAAGCTTATTGCAGTAAAACGGACAGAATAACTGTCCGGTACTGTAACGAGCAGGGAACTTGTATTGCACAAATTCCATAAAAGGTGGGACTTCCTTTCGGAAATCCTGCCTTTACCCTTTGGGGAGTTCCCCAATCCCCCTGATATTTTATTTTAGATAGGAGTTGATTTGATGAAAGAAAAAAAGAATTCAATTTATGTGCGTGTTACCGAAAAAGAGAAAATACGCATAGAAAACAAAGCCAAGAAATGTGGCTTGTCGGTTTCTGAATATTTGAGAAAGAGAGCTTTGGGATATTCGCCCAAGGCTCTTTTGCCTGAAAGCTTTTATGAGTTTACAGAAAAGATCGGCGTTTTGTATAAAGCTCTTGGAACTTTAAAAAGTACCGAACTTCAGGCGGAGGTGTTAAAGCTGCTTGATGAAATTTATGCAAAGCTTCTTACACCTGATAGAAAGGAAGGTGATGACTAAATGGCAACCACGGGATTTTGGCCTGTCAAAGGCTCATTAAAGGATGTAGTGAAATATGCTGAAAATCCTGACAAGACCACTAACCCAAAATATCTTGATGATGACTTGGCAGCGGCTCTTAAATATGTATCAAATGATGATAAAACAGATATGCAATTATTTGTAGGTGCAATCAATTGCCCACCCGTAAGAGCTTATGAACAGATGATGGCAACAAAACGCCGACACGGAAAAACGGGCGGAAATGTGGCGTATCACGGTTATCAGAGTTTTAGGTCAGGTGAAGTCACACCTAAAGAAGCTTTTGAGATAGGACTTGAAACGGCAAGGCGTATGTGGGGCAAGGATTATGAGATTGTTGTTACTACGCATTTAAACACAGATAATCTCCATAACCATTTCGTCATAAATTCCGTTTCATTCAACACGGGACTTAAATTTGAAAACCATATTAGAGACCATAAGCGATTAAGAGAAATATCCGATGAGGTTTGTAAGGAATATGGGAAATCGGTTATTGAGGGTTCAAAATTTTACAATGCCGACAGAAATGCTTATTGGATACATAAGCGTGGCGGTAAAACCCATAGGGATATTCTTCGTGAAGATGTTGATTCGGCGATAAAACAAGCCGGAAATCTTTTAGAGTTTGAACGAATAATGTGCAACTTCGGATACACATTTAACCGTAATATTATGACGGAGCATCCGTCAGTTATTACAAAAGGTTGGAAAAGAGCTGTTCGTATTGACAGTTTAGGCAAAGACTATACAAGAGAAAGAATCATAAGACGAATTACCGACAATAAAATTTTTGTGAGTTCATTTGGTAAAAGTGAGCGTGTTCAAAGAGCAAAACCGAAGCACACTCCGCTTATGGAGCTTGAATATCAACTGCGGCGTGTTAAATATATGGATACTGTTGAAGCTCTGTTTTATTTGCTGTTGGAACTCTTAAAGCCAAGCACACCAAAATCAAACTACACACCGCCGTTATCTCCTGTATTGAGGCAGGAATTAAGAAAATTTGAACAGTATCAAAAACAGTTCAGGCTCTTGCACGATGAACAAATTAACACCGTGCCGGAGCTTGAAGCATTTATAGGCAAATTATCAATGCAGATATGCGAGCTTGAGGAAGAACGCTCAAAGACCGATAACAAACGCAGACGAGCTAAAACCGATGATGATAAGGAAATGTATTTAGCAGAAATCAGAGGTATATCCGCACAAATAAAGCCTATACGGGATAAGCTCAAAATCGCAAAAGCGACTTTGGAAACAATTCCGAAGATTGAAAAACTCTTTGATATTGAACGAGAAATGGAAAGAAAAGTTATACAGAAAAAAAGGAGCAAAGAACGATGAAAAATATGCAAAAACTTGATGTAACAAAATTAAAGGAATTTGAGAACCATCCTTACAAGGTAAAGCACGATGATGAAATGGAAATGCTGATCGAGAGCATAAAAGAACACGGGATTTTATCTCCCATCATCGTAAGACCGCTTGAAAATGATGAATACGAAATAATCTCAGGACACAGAAGATTGTTTGCAAGTAAACGAGCAGGGCTTACAGAAGTTCCTGCTCTTGTTGTTGAAATGGACAGAGATAATGCGGCAATAGCTCTTGTTGACAGTAATCTGCACAGAGATAACATTTCACCAAGCGAAAAAGCCTTCGCTTATAAATTGAAGATGGAGGCTATGAGCAGACAAGGATATAGGTCAGATTTAACTTCGGGACAAGTTGTCCCGAAGTCGGATGATAACCGAACATCTGCTGAAATTGGTGAAGCGTATGGTGAAAGCTATAAATCGGTTCAAAGATATATCCGTCTTACATACCTGCACCCGAAACTTTTGGAATATGTTGACGAAGGTCGGATTGCTTTTACTCCAGCGGTTGAACTTTCATACCTTAATGACATTGAGCAACAAGATCTCATACAAACCATCGAGAGTGAGGATTGTACTCCGTCATTATCTCAGGCGGTTCGTATGAAAAAGTTAAGTCAGCAAGGCTTACTTGACGATGACAAGATTCTTGAAATTATGTCAGAGGAAAAAGCCAACCAAAAGGAACGGATAAAAATTCCGACAGAAAAATTACGGAAATACTTTCCAAGAGATTTTTCTGCATCTCAAATTGAAGATGCCATCATCAAGATGTGCGAAGCACAGTATCGCAAGAAGCAACAACAGAAAGAAAGGTAAGGTGAATTTATATGACAAAGAAAATATCAATACAACCTATTCCCATCATAGTCGTTGACAGAATGAAGCTTGATGAAAATGAAGGTTTCGAAAATCTCAAATACTATGTTGATGTTAACAAAAGGCAACGCCACGAAGTAAAATATCCGCTTGACGAGCTTAATTTTACAACTAAAATCGGCAATACGGAATACGAGGTGTCAACAAGCTTTGATTTGTCAGGGAAACAAACTTTATTGGAACAGTTTAAAAAACTTATACTTTCATAAAATTGTAGAACTTTGTCGGGCATTGTATAATGGGAACACCTTACGCAATGCTCGGTTTAGTTTAGGAAGGAGAATCAGAATAAAATGAAAAAACAAACCGAAAGCATAGAAAAAATTACCGCCCTATATTGCAGACTCTCACAAGATGACGGCATAGACGGCGAAAGCAACAGTATATCAAACCAAAAAGAAATCCTGATGCAGTATGCAAGGCAACACAAATTACCGAATCCCCGTTTCTTCGTTGATGATGGAATATCAGGAACCACATTTGAAAGAAGTGGATTCAAGGAAATGCAAGCACTTGCTGAAGTAGGTCAGGTTGCAACAATCATTGTAAAAGATTTATCCCGTTTCGGCAGAAACTATCTTGAAGTTGGTAAATATCTTGAAATAACATATCCTACACTTGGTATAAGGTTTATTGCTATTCAGGAAAATGTTGATACATCTCAAAGTGGTGGTACAGAAATGATGCCATTCCACAACATCTTTAATGAATGGTATGCTGCACAGACGAGCAAGAAAATCCGTGCAGTATGGAGATCAAAATCCGATAAAGGTGAAAGGGTTTCTTCAGCAGTTCCTTACGGTTATATGAAATCACCTGAGGATTCAAAGCAATGGATAATTGATGATGTTGTTGCAGACAATGTTCGATATATCTTCAAATTATGTCTTGAAGGTCTTGGACCAACCAAAATTGCGAGAAGGCTTGAACAAGAAAAGATTATGACACCTACCGCATATTATTTATCCGTTGGCAGACCTACATCAAACAAATTGCAAAAAGGGATTTACCAATGGTCTGAAACAAGTGTAAATCATATTTTGGAAAATATACAATACACGGGATGCACAGTTAATTTCAAGACATCGGTACTAAGCTATAAAGTCCATAAAACAATTTATAATGATGAAAATGATTGGCAGATTATACCGAATACGCAGGAAGCGATTATTGATGAAGATACTTGGAACAGAGTTCAGGAATTAAAGAAACACAGAAGGAGAAATACCGTGACGGGAAGAACGAGTTTATTTTCAGGACTTGCATATTGTGCGGATTGTGGTTCAAAACTTTATTTTTGTGCTTCAAAAAGCATTGATAAAGATGCTGAATTTTTCAGATGTTCACAGTATAAGGATAACAGAGGAAAATGCACAATACATTTTATCCGAAATGTTGTTCTTGAAGAATTGGTTTTGACTGCAATAAGGAATGTAGCTGAGTACATAAGTCAGTTCGAGCCGGTGTTCCTTTACTTGTTTGCAAAGCAGCACAAATTGAGCAAACAGCACAATTTGAAGATGGCAAAGCAAAATCTTGAACATTCTAAAATGCGAATTGCAGAAATTGACCGTGTACTTACAAAGCTTTATGAGGACAATGCACTTGGAAAAATAACCGATGAACGCTTTGAAAGATTGTCTGCAACCTATGAACTTGAGCAAAAGGAACTTTATGAAGCTATTTCAAAAGCAGAGCAGGATATTGAAAATGCTGAACAAGAGAACGTTGATTTGAAAGTTTTTCTGCAAACGATAAGGCAATGTACTGATTTAAAAGAACTTACACCAACTATCGTAAACACCCTGATAAAAAGAATAGATGTCCATAACCCTGATGAAAAATTTAAACATCGCAGAGTTAAAATAGACATCTATTTCACAGCAGTAGGACTAATCAGCATACCTGATGAAAAAGAACTACTTTCTTTAATGGATGAAATACGCAATGAAAAAAGTGCGTAAAAATGGGATAAGCGGTGCAACCGCAATAGTTACACCGCTTATTTTTTTAATGTCCTTAGCAACCCAACACATTCGTTGTGGGATTTTTGATAAGATAAAATTTATCTCTTTGAGAACTGGGGTGCGCGACGAGCAGCCTTTAAGCCGTACTTCTTTCTTTCCTTCATTCTGGGGTCTCTTGTTAAGAAACCTGCAGCTTTTAATGTGGGTCTGAAAGTTTCTTCTACTTTAAGAAGAGCTCTTGCTACACCGTGACGGATTGCGCCTGCCTGTCCGGAAACGCCACCGCCTGCAACTGTGCAGATAACGTCAAACTTAGAAAGTGTGCTTGTTGCATTTAAAGGCTGGCGAACGATAACCTTTAATGTTTCAAGTCCGAAATAATCATCGATATCTCTACCATTGATTACAATTTTACCTGTGCCGGGTACAAGTCTTACTCTGGCAACAGATTCTTTTCTTCTACCTGTTCCGTAGAACATTGTTTTTTCTGCCATTATCGTTTACCTCCTTTACTTAATTTCGCCTGCCCATGCTTCGGGCTTCTGAGCCTCGTGAACATGGTTTGCGTCTTTATACACTCTGAGTCTTGCTATTTCGCCTGCACCTAAGGTGTTGTGAGGAAGCATACCCTTAACTGCAAGATACATTGCACGTTCGGGCTTGATTTCCATCATAATCTTAGCCTGAGTTTCCTTAAGGCCGCCTACATAACCTGTGTGTCTTCTGTAATACTTCTGTTCCATCTTCTTACCTGTGAGAACTGCGTCCTTACAGTTAATGATGATTACATGATCGCCACAATCAACGTTGGGTGTGAAAGTGGGCTTATGCTTGCCCCTGAGAATGCTTGCTGCAACTGCTGCTGTACGTCCTAAAGGCTTTCCAGCTGCATCTATGATATACCATTTTCTCTCAACGGCAGAGCTCTTTTCAAGATATGTGCTCATAAAAATACCTCCGTTCTTTTTTTCAACATTTGCTATTGTAATATATTTTTTCCAACTTGTCAACAACTTTTTTCGATTTTTTAAATTTGTATTTTGCTTGCTTGATTTTTCTCTTTTTTTCTCTGTTTTTCTCTTGTTTTCTCGTTTTCAATTTTCGCTTGCAAAACGGTATTTTTTGTTATATTATATTATAAACGAGGTAATTTATATGGATAAAGACTATTCTTTAATGATTTTCGATTTAGACGGGACTCTTATCGACTCCATATCCGTCTGGGAGGATGTGGATATCCGCTGGCTTAAACGCCACGGAATTACTCCCACCAAAGAAATTCTGGACGATTTTAAGACCATGGACTTTTCCGATGCCGTCATCTATGCCAAAACCCGTCTTGGAATAAAGGAAGAAAAAGACGTTTTGTTTTCCGAATGGACCGAAATGGTTTTTTCCGCCTACTCAAATGATATATTGCTCAAGCCTTTTGCAAAGGAAATTTTAGAAAAGTATAAAAGAGAGGGCAAAAAGCTCTATCTTGCCACCTCCTGCCAGAAGGACTGCTGCTTTGCGGTTTTGAAAAACCTTGGCATCGAGTACTACTTTGAAAAGATTTTCTTTACACAGGACATTGGCAAGGGCAAAGCCTTTCCCGATATATATGAAGAGTGTGTAAATGCATCAGGCATATCGAGGGACAAAGTTTTGGTTTTTGACGATATTTATGACTCTCTTGTCTCTTCCCATATGGCAGGTCTTGATTTTTGCTGTGTGTATGACGAAAAAACAAGCAAACCCCTTTCTTTACTTAAAGAAAAGTCAGAATATTTCATCGAAAGCTTTAAGGAGCTTTTATAAGGAAGATTATTTATGATTAAAAAAACCTTTGCCGTTCACACCTTGGGTTGCAAGGTGAACTCCTACGAATCCAACTGTATTTCCGCCCTTTTCGAAAAAGAAGGGCTTCTTAAAGTGGATTTTACGGATAAAGCGGATATATATGTTATAAACACCTGCTCCGTTACCAATACCGGGGATAAAAAATCCCGACAGGCAATTCACAGAGCAAGAAGGCAAAATCCCACTGCCTTCATTGCTGTCTTGGGTTGCTATGCCCAGGCAAGCCCCGATGAAGTCAAAAAAAGCGGAGCCGACCTTATTATAGGAACAGACCAAAGAGCAAAGCTTGTTTCCCTTTCTCTTTCGGGAAAAGCAGACACTTTGGTAACTGATATATCCAAGGTCTCGGACTTCGAATATCTTCCTTTGTCAGATACCTCTGAGCGTACAAGAGCCTATATAAAAATTCAGGACGGATGCAACAACTTCTGCTCATATTGCATAATTCCATATACCAGAGGCAGAGTGAGAAGCAAGGATGCCGAATCAATTATAGATGAAGCAAAAATATTAAAAGCTTCAGGCTATAAGGAAATTGTCTTGACAGGCATTGAAGTTGCAAGCTACGGAAAAGACAGAGGAGATTTTTCTTTAATTGACCTTTTGGAACGTCTTTCCAAGGAGGTTTCCTTTGAAAGAATCCGTTTAAGCTCCATTGACCCAAGAGCTTTTTCAGATGACTTTATTGAAAGGCTTTCAAAAATAGATGGGCTTTGCCACCACTTCCACATTTCGGCACAGTCGGGCTCAGACGAAACCTTAAAACGGATGAACCGGCATTATACGGGAGATGATTTCTTAAAAATCCTCGAAAAAATAAGGAAATTCATGCCTGATTCTGCAATTACCACAGATATTATAACAGGCTTTCCCGGCGAAACAGAAGAGGAATTTTTAATCACCCGTTCCTTTATTGAGAAAGCCGGTTTTTCCCGTCTCCACGTTTTTCCCTACTCGGAAAGACAGGGCACAAAAGCCGCCGATATGGAGCAAGTCCCCGTAAATATCCGCTCTGAGCGGGCTAAAGTTTTGATTAAGGACGGTAAAAAGCTGGCCCTTAAATTCTCCCAAAATCTTTTAGGCAGAACGCTTTCTGTCCTTTTCGAAGAAGGTAAAGACGGAATATATGAGGGTTATACGGAAAACTACTTAAAGGTTGCCGTTTCAAGTGAAAGGTATATTGGAGGCGAAATTTACCCTGTAAAAATAACAAAAATTTCGAAAAGCGGGCTTCTTTTCGGAGTTATTGACAATTTTTAGTTTAAGGTTTATAATATAACTATACTTTTACTACGGAGGAAAATCCATGGATATAAATTCACTTAAAAAGACCGCTTTCGGCGGCTATACCAAAAAAAGCGTACACGATTTTTTAGAGGAGCTTTCTTTGGAAAATTCAGTAAAGCTTTCGGCGTTAGCTGAAGAAAAGGGTCAGCTTATGGACAAAATCACAGCTTTGGAAGAAAAAATAGCCGAGCTTGAAAATTCTTTGGGTGCCTCCGAAAAAGAAAGAGATTATGTAGCTACCGCCATTGTCGCTGCCGAAAAAGAAGCCGCGAAAATTTTAGCTGATGCACAGCTTCGTGCTGAGGAATTAAGGGAAGCTACAATAAAAGAGCTTTCAGATGAACGCAATCAGATTAAGGACTTAAGGATTTCCACGCTCCAGGCAATGCAGGGCTATAAAGACAAACTTGATGCCGTTTCCAAAAGATTGGGTGTTGATGAAGAATAAAAATAAATGGGCGTTTTAACGCCCATTTATTTTCTTCCGATAAATCTTATATAGCGACAGATAAGTCTGCCTCCGGCACTTTTAACCGTTTGGTATGAAGCTTCATTTTCTCTTCTGCATTCGTATAAAACCTTCTTTTCATCTTCTTTAAGATGATTACAAAGAGCCAAAAGACACGCCTTTGCATAGCCTTTTTTTCTGGCTGCGGGCGCAGTCTCAATGTGAATATGTGCCACATCGCCTTTAATGACTGCCCCTGCCAGGGAAACAATCTTTCCGTTTTCCTTGATTCCATAAACAGGCCCTTTTGAAAGAAGATAGGGAATGTCAGAAAAAAGCACATCCTCTTCGTCTCCTTTTAAAAGCTCAGCTTCGGTCTTTACCCCCATCCCGGTTAAATCAAAGCAGTTAATTATATTTACATTCTTGTCGGGGATCAAGTTTTTTCCCTTTATGTAAAGGGAGGTTATAACCTTAAGTCTTTCTAATACATTTTTTTCAAAAAGACAGGTTTCCTTCTTCAAAAAAGGCATAAATTCCGCTACTGCAGAGCAGTAGTATTTCCCCTCCGCCTCCACAATGGTGCAGGGCTCCGATAAAACCAAGGCTTCGTCGCACCTTTCAGAAAAGGCTTCTTTTTTCACTTCAAGAAAAGAAAGACAATAATCCAACATAAAATCACCTTTAATATAATACTATAAAAATATCCAAAAGTAAAGGGGGCAGAAAATGAAAATCGCAATAATCGACTTAGGTTCAAATTCAGCCAGGATGACCATATGGGACTGCACAGAAAATAAGCGGGAAGTTCTTTCAAATAACCGCATTTATGTAAGACTTTCAGAGGGACTTTCAGAAGATAACATCTTAAAGGAAGAACCCATGCATCGTGCTCTTTCGGCTCTTTCAACCTTTTCAGAAATCATCAAAAAAGAAAGGTGCGACCGGGTGATTTCCGTGGGAACGGAAGCTTTGAGAAGAGCTGAAAACAGAGATGATTTTCTCCTTCGTGCAAAAAATCTCGGATTTTTTATAAAAATTCTTTCAGGGGATGATGAAGCAAAATATGATTTTTATGCCGCACAGGACTTGATAGGTAAAAATTCCGCCTTTTTAATGGATGTAGGCGGAGGAAGTCTCGAGCTTATAAGAGTTGACGAAGGCGAGCTTTACGGCCACGTATGCCTCCCATTAGGCGCTGTAGTTATGAGCGATAGATTTGGAAACAATAAAAAGGAATTAGAACGATTTTTCAATGAAACTTTTTCCTCTCTTCACCTTTTGCAAAATGCTGAAAATCACTTTTTAATTGGGCTCGGTGGCTCAATCCGCTCACTTTTCTCATACTCTTCAGGCATAAATGACGGAAATGAAATTTCAAAAGATTCTTTTTTGAAATTTTACGATAAAATAACAAATACATCTTCTGAAGAACTCAAAAAAATCCCTGCCTTTAACGACAGATATGACATAATAAATGCGGGGCTTGCTCCGTTTTATTCAATTTTTACCCTTAAAAATGCAGAAAAAATCGTAATTTGCAATAAAGGAGTAAGGGAGGGTATTTTAAGAGAATGTCTAAAACAGCTGACCTGAAAAAAAGCATAATTGAAAAAGCCGTATCAATGGGTATTGAAGAAATCGGTTTTTGCCATCATAAGGGCAAAACTTGTGTTTGCTGTCTTTTCCCCTACTATTTTGAAGACGAAGAAAAAGGAAACATTTCCATTTATGCAAGGGGAAAAGATTATCACATTATAGCAAAAGAAATTTTAGAAAAAATTATTTCTCCTTATACCGATGATTTTGAAATTTTGGTGGATATAGGCCCTGCTGATAATATTCATGTGGCACAAAAATCAGGTCTCGGTATCATTGGCAAAAACGGTCTTTTGATAAACGGGCGTTTAGGCTCTTATTTCTTTATCGGTTATGCACTTATAAATGTTCCGATGGAATCCGATGCCCCTTTGACATCATCCTGTCTTTCATGTAATTTATGTATTACATCTTGCCCCGGGGGTGCACTTTCGGAAAATTCTTTTCTGGCTGAAAAATGTGCCAGCCATATTTCCCAGAAAAAAGGAGAACTTAACGAAGAAGAAATCAGAATTCTAAAAAAAAGCAATCTTATCTTCGGCTGTGATATCTGTCAGAGGGTTTGTCCCATGAATCAAGGCAAGGGTGCTTGCCTTGATGAATT
Organism: Clostridia bacterium; assembly: GCA_045123995.1. Taxonomy (GTDB): domain Bacteria; phylum Bacillota; class Clostridia; order CAKSNL01; family HGM11501; genus HGM11501. The sequence goes on along the minus strand of JBGVKY010000012.1, from coordinate 46,828 downwards.
TAAAAAAGACAGAATATGTACCTTAAGAAAAGAAGATTTAAACGGTCTTTCAAATCGGGAATTTAATGAAAAATATCGTGACCGTGCCTTTGCCTGGCGCGGTAAAAATGTTCTTTTAAGAAACCTTGAGATTTTAGGAGATTAAGAAAAAATTAAAAACATAAAAAAAATGCTTGACAAACGTATTCACTTATGCTATTATTTAGTTGTTGCGCTGGTGTAGCTCAATTGGCAGAGCAGCTGATTTGTAATCAGCAGGTTGCGGGTTCGAGTCCCATCACCAGCTCCAATTAAATAAGGGGAGGTTCCCGAGTGGCCAAAGGGGACAGACTGTAAATCTGCTGCTTCTAGCTTCGGTGGTTCGAATCCACCTCTCCCCACCAAAAAAACAGATGTCCTTTTGGGCGTCTGTTTTTTTTATTTGATGGAGGATTCGAACCTGTGGTAGTGAATGACAGTCCGGTGGACTGTCAGAGCCACCGGATGGCTTTTCCGCAGAAAAGCGAATCCACCTCTCCCCACCAAACGAAAAACACATCGTACCCCGATGTGTTTTTTTGTTTGATAAAGTAAAAAGCCGATGCTTTTGCATTGGCTTTTTATATTACTCTATCTTTAATTTCTCTGTATTCTTCCGGGGTATAGAGTCTATTTATAACAAGTAAAAGCTCCTTTGCGGAAAGTCTTTTCGGGAGATTTGCTTCCTTACAGAATTTTTCTCTCTTTTCCCTGCTTCCCAGTCCTCCTGCAAAGCCGTCAGTATAAAATTCATAATAAGATACTTCTTTTTTTCTGTTATTCTTTGAGTCAGCCTCGGCCAAAAGCTTTAACAAAACTTCGTCCTCCATGCCCTCAACGCCCAAAAGCCCCTCCTTCGAAGGCTCATCTTTTCTTTTTTCAACTCCCCTTACGTCAGGGATATAGAGATTTATTATCTCTCCCTCTTTAACGAACCCTTTTATATGGTTTCTTATAACAAAGCCTGCTCTGTCCGAATCGGTGAGAATTATAATCCCTGTTTTTTTAGCAAGGGCAGAAATCATGTCTTTCATTGCCTTGTCACGGAAAATCCTGAATCCTCCGGTGGCAATAATATGAGCATCCACCAGCTTACCAAGCTTTATTTTATCGTAATTTCCCTCAACTATAATTGTTCTTTCTATCTTAAGCATATTGTCTCCTAAAAATTTATAATCGTTCTGTAAACCTTTTCGGCATAGGAGTCGCTCATTCCCGAAATATAGTCAACTATCGCCCTGGCAAAATCAATTTTATCCTCTTTTATATTATAGACATTTTTATTTTTAAGGTTTTCTGCCTTTTCTTCATCCAGATCCCAGTACTGCGCTATCCAGTGAAGAAAGCTTTGCATGAAAGGATAATACTTTGATGCCTTTATAATTTCATCTGCGGTTTTTTCACCTTTATAAGTACTATAAATTGTATCGAAAATTTTATTAAGTGCCATGAATGCGTATTCCTTATAGCCCTCAAGCCTGTAATGACCGTATATATGCTTATAGTTGAATTCTTTTATAAGCTTCATCAAATGAACCCTCTGGGGAGATAAACATATGCCTTCTTCAGGAGAAGAATTTTTGCACACGTCCGATATAAATTCACTTATCAAAACAGTGTTGTTTATGTGCTCTAAGCTGACATCCGAAAGCTTTTCATCATCCTTTAAGATTTTAACAAGCTCCTTTATCTCATTTTTAGAAAGGATTTTAAGTATAAGGGCATCTTCCAAGTCTCTTCCAAGATAAGATATTTTATCTGCCAGCTTTACAACACAGCCCTCCCAGGTATAGGGGGAATAATCTGATGCTTTCTTAAAGCTTTTAAGACTAACAGCCTCACTTCTGGGGAAAAGATGATTTTCATCAACCTCTCCGCAATGAGAAAGTATTCCGTCTCTTACACCATAGGTAAGATTCATATTTTTACGAAAGCTTTTATCATCCTCCAAAAGCTCTAAATCGTCAACCAGATGGAGGGAATTTCTCTCATGCCAGAAGCCCTCTTTTATTCCGTTTTTTACAGCAATTTCATTAAGAACCCCTTCCCCTGCATGACCAAAAGGAGCATGACCTAAGTCATGACCCACGGAAATAGCCTTGGTAAGCTCCGTATTAAGCCCCAGATAGTTTCCAATGGTATAGCTTACTGATTCCACATGACATACATGTTCAATTCTTGTGCATATATGATCGCTCTGAGGGGAGAAAAACACCTGGGTCTTGTGCTTTAAGCGTCTGTATGCCATGGAGTGTATAATTCTTGTATAATCTCTCCCGAAAGGCGTTCTCACATCTTCCTCACGCTTATATATTGAAACCTCTCTTTTTATTGCATTTTCCCACTTTTCATTGCCTGGAAATGTTGCTTCATTTTTAAATTTCATCTGTTACTCCTTATTATTTTAATAAGTTCACCTGTATTATTTGCGATAAATTTAGCTCCTGCACGCAAAAGCTCACTTTCGGGGCGAAAGCCCCAGGTGACACCAATGGGACAAAGGCCTGCGTTTATGCCTGTTTTTATATCAACCGAGGTATCTCCCACAAAAAAGGTTTTTTCCTTATCAGAAGAAAGCTTTTCCATTATTTCATAAACCGCAGTGGGATCTGGCTTTAAGGGGACTTCCTTTTTTCCGCCAGAAGCTAAGTCTATAAGCTCTTTTCCTAAAATCTTTTCCACCACATCACACGTCGCCTCGTGGGGTTTATTGGATAAAACTGCAGTTTTTATCCCCTCTTTTTTAAGTTTTCTAAGCATGTCGATGACCCCGTCATAGGGTTTTGTAAGATACAATGTATCGGCATTATACATCTTATTATAGAGTGTAAAAACCTTATCAAAATTTTCTTTTGTAAGGTTTCCCCCGGCATCCAGTGCCCTTTCGATAAGCAGAACCGCTCCGTTTCCCACAAAATACTTATACCTTTCTTCAGGAAAAGTCTGAAATCCGTTCTCCGACAAGGCACAATTTGCATAATAGGTGATAGTTTTTATTGTATTTAAAAGTGTTCCGTCAAGATCGAAAATGACTGTGCTCATATAAATTCCTCATTCAAAGTTTTTTCTCATTATATATTAAAGTCTTGTCTTTGTCAACTTTTAAGCCCCTTTAAAAGCTTTGATACTTCGCTTACAAAAAGTGGCACCAATGAGAATAAAAAAACATAGAACCAGGATGTTAAATCAAGTGGTGTTGTCTTGAAAATTTTACATAGCAAAGGGGTACTTGAGGATAAATACTGCAGAAAAAAACCTACGAAAAATGAACCTATAAGATAGAAGTTGTGGTTTTTATTTAAAAAGACGCTTTTTTCCGTTCTCACGCAAAAAGCGTGGATAAGCTGCGATATGCTTAAGGTACAAAAAGCCATGGTTCTTCCAAGAGCCTCTCCCCCTCCTATACGGGTGTTACCGAATGTGAATGCCGCATAGGCAATGGCACCTATCAGCGCCCCTTCAAATATAATCTCGGATAAAAGACCCTCTGAAAAAAAGCTTTTTTTCAGATTTTTAGGCTTTTTAAGCATAATATCCTCCGAGGCTTTGTCCATTCCTAATGATATGGCAGGAAGTGAATCGGTTATTAAATTAACCCATAAAAGCTGAACGGGAAAAAGCACTGCCCCGTTTCCTAAAAGAAAACCTGCCATCATTAAAATTATCTCACCCATATTGGAGGATAAGAGAAAATGAATAGCCTTCCTTATATTGGCAAAAAGCGTTCTTCCCTCTTTTACCGCCTTCACAATAGTTGCAAAATTATCGTCTGTCAGAATCATGTCTGAGGCACATCTTGCCACATCGGTTCCGCTTTTACCCATGGCAATCCCTATATCTGCCGAAGATAAGGCAGGTCCGTCATTCACCCCGTCCCCAGTCATGGCAGCAATATGTCCTTTGGATTTTAACGCCTTTATAATTTTCATTTTGTGCTCCGGGAGAACTCTTGCAAAGACGGAAACTTCATTAAGTGAATTTTTAAGTTCCTCCTCGCTCATTGAGTCAACTTCCGTCCCCTCTATGACTCCGCCTTTGTCAATCCCCAACTCTCGTCCTATGGAAAGAGCGGTTTTTTTATGATCGCCCGTAATCATAACCACCCTTATTCCTGCTTCAATACATTCTTTTACCGCCTTTTTTGCCTCTTTCCTTAAAGGATCGCTCAAGGCTGCCATTCCCATAAAGGTTAAGTCCTTTTCGTCATTTTCCGGGGTGTCGGTAATTTTACAGGCAAGAGCGATAACTCTCATTCCCGATTCTGCCAGAGAATCATTTTCTTTTTTAAGCTTTTGGGATATCTCCTTTGTTAAAGACCTTTTTTGTCCGTTTATCTCAGCGAAACTGCAAAAGGGCATAATTATATCAAAAGCACCCTTTACTAAGGTTATGTATTTATCCCCGAAGCTGTTTACGGTTACCATTCTTTTTCTTTTAGATGAAAAAGGTATCTCAAAAAGCCTTTTGAATTCTGAATCCAGTTTATCCTTATCCAATCCCGAGGCTTTCAGTATTGCTTTTTCCGTGGGATTTTCCCCTTTTTCCGAGCATATTGCCATGAATTTAAGAACCTTTTCTCTATCTCCCGTCACATGCTTTACGGTCATTTTATTTTCCGTTAAAGTCCCCGTCTTATCGGTACAAATAAAGGTGGCACTCCCCAATGTTTCAACTGCAGGTAAATTCCTTACAACTGCACCGCTTTTAGCCATTTTCGAAACGGATAATGCCAGCATCACCGTAACTATGGCAGAAAGACCCTCGGGAATTGCCGCCACAGCCAGAGTTACCGATGTCATGAACATAAAAAGTGGGTCATATTTTTTGAAAATTCCTATAAAAAAGAGTATCACACAGCACAAAACTGCGCAAAGCACCATCACCTTGCTTGAAGAATTAAGTCTTTCGGCAAGGGGTGTCTTTTCATTATTTTCCTCTTCTATCATGGATGCAAGAATCCCCACTTTTGTGTCCATTCCGGTTGCCACAACCAAAGCGACGGCGTGTCCTTCCGAAATTAGCGTTGAAGAAAAAAGGAAGTTTGCCATTTTAGTCACGGGCGTATTTTTTTCACAAACGAAGGAAGCATCCTTGGATACACTTTCACTTTCCCCGGTAAGGGATGATTCGTTCACCAAAAGAGAGCTTTCTTTAAGTATCATGCAGTCTGCCGGCACTAAATCTCCCGCTTCCAGTGATAAAATATCCCCCGGTACGATTTTTTCCGAATCTGTTACCTTTATTTTTCCATCTCTTATAACTCTGCTTTTTGGCGAGCTTATGCTTTTCAATGCCTCTATTGCCGATATGGCACGGCTTTCCTGAACCACCCCTATTACGGCATTTAATATAACTATAGCTAAAATTATAACAGGCTCCAAAACATCCTTGTCCCCCGAAATATAAGAAATCCCGAAAGATAAAGCTGCCGAAACAATCAAAGCAATTATGGAAAAGTCACAAAACTGACTTAAAAATCTTTTTATAAGGCTTTTTTTCTTTTTCCCTTTTAATTTATTTTCTCCAAAAGAAGAAAGTCTTCTTTCTGCCTCATCTTCCTTAAGTCCGTTGACAGACGAAGATAAGGCCTTTAATGCCTCGTCTTTTTTCATTGTATAAAAGTGCATCTTACCATCCTCCCTTAAAATATAGTTATTCTCTTTTTTATTTCACTATGATATAAAAAAAATCTTTATTTTTTCCCCTTATTATGTTATAATTAAAGGTGATATAATTTTTATAAGGAAGTGCTTAATCATGAGAGTTGACGGAAGAAATTTCAATGAAACAAGACCTTGTAAAATAACAAGGGATTTTACAAAATATGCCAAAGGAAGCGTTTTAATAGAAACCGGTGAAACCAAGGTTATCGTTACAGCTTCGGTGGATGAAAAAGTGCCCCCTTTCAAGAAGGATACAGGCTCCGGCTTTATTACAGCGGAATATTCCATGCTTCCCTCTGCCACAAAGGAGAGAAACAGCCGTGATATATCCAAGCTTAAATTAAACGGCAGAAGTGCCGAAATCCAACGTCTTATAGGAAGATGTATCCGTGCAGGCTTTGACCTTGACAAAATAGGCGAACGTACAATACAGATAGACTGTGATGTAATCCAGGCTGACGGCGGAACAAGAACCGCCTCCATAACAGGTGCTTTCGTTGCCACCCTTATTGCGGTTTCGCGACTTATGGAGGAGGGGTTAATTTCTGAAAATCCCGTAAAGAGCCAGATTGCCGCAGTAAGCCTTGGCATCGTTGACGGGGAAGTTATGACAGACCTTTGCTATGAAGAGGACTGCCGTGCAGGAGTTGACATGAATCTTATTTTGGATTCCGACTTTAACATAGTGGAAATACAGGGTGCCGCAGAGCACGGAACATATAAAAAATCAGAGTTGGATTCACTTTTTAATCTGGGTGTCGAGTCTATAAAACATCTTTTCGAATGCCAGAAGGCAGTTCTTACAGAAAATGAACTTAAATTACTTTGAAGGATTTGATTTTTATGAAACTTATTATGGCAACAAACAACCAGGGCAAGGTTTTAGAGCTTTCTTCCTATCTTGGCGACAGCTTTGAAGTCATGACATTAAAGGATGCAGGATTTGAAATTGAAGTTGAGGAAGACGGAACTACCTTCCGTGAAAACGCCGTAAAGAAAGCTGTAGAAACCTATAAAGTAACAAAAACCCCGTCAATCGGTGATGACTCAGGGCTTTGTGTCGATGCACTTTCAGGTGCTCCCGGCATCTATTCTGCCCGCTGGGCAGGCGAAGGTGCCTCTCAGGATATGCTTATAGGAAAGCTATGGGGCGAGCTACAAGGAAAAAAAGATAAAAATGCAAAATTTGTTTCCGTTGTTGCCCTTGCTTTTTCAGAGGATGACGTGGTTGTTGCTGAAGGCGAATGTAAGGGAATTATAATTGATGAAAAAAGAGGCGAAGGGGGTTTTGGCTACGACCCTGTATTTTTCGTTGAATCTCTGGGCAAAACATTCTCAGAGCTTTCGCTTTCCGAAAAAAACAAGATAAGCCACAGAGCCAATGCCTTATTTAATCTTTGTGAAAAATTAAAGGAGCGCGGCATCATTTAAAAAGGAAAAAGCCGCATATAGCGGCTTTTTAATCCTTTAGCAGAGGCAGCCGCCTCCGCAGTTGCAATTATCCTGAGTGTTGCCGCATGAGCCGCCATTATTGCAGCAGCAAAGAATAAGTATAAGAATGATGATCCAGATGCATCCGCAACCATTAGAATTACCGAACATAATTTTTACTCCTTTCAAAATGAAAAACAATTGTTAGGGAAGATTTTTTCCTGCCCTCCCAAAAGGGAGGGCAAGGGTTTTTTAGCAGCCGCAGGAATTACCGCATCCGCTTCCTGTATTCAGAAAATTTCCGTTTCCGAATAAAAGAATTAAGATTATGATGATCCATAAGCCCTGGTTTCCGCAAAACATAAAAATCCTCCTTGGCTTATTTACTATTTATTTCAAGGGAGGTTTGCCTCCCACAACATATTATGTGATTTTCCGTTTTCGGTTACATTTTTTATGTTAAAAAAACTCAGAGGTGTAAATTATGAAATTTTTAATTTTATCCGTAACTGCAGGACAAGGTCACCATCAGTGTGCCAAAGCCACTTTAGAGGCTCTTTCTGCTAAAGGCCACGAGGCTGAGATTTTAGATGTTTATAAGTTTGTATCCTCTCCTCTGGGAGAAACCATTGACAAAGGCTATCTCTTATCCACCAGATATGCTCCTGACCTTTACGGCAAATTTTATCAGATTGCAGACGAACATGGTTTGGGCTCAGCCATTACAAAAGGAGCACAGAAGCTGGTTTACAAAAAGGTCGCAGAATTTATAAACGGATTTGACCCAGATTGCCTTATCTGCACCCATGTGTTCCCTGCCATAATGATTACCTCAGCCATAAAGCACAAAAAAATAAGAAATCTCCCTTCCATAGGAATAATAACCGATTTCACCGTGCATCCCTATTGGCAGAAAAGCTGCCTTTCTGCTTACGTGGTTCCCAGTGAATTTTTAGGCTATCAGTGTCAGAAGAAAAACATTCCCGAGGAAAAGGTTTATCCCCTGGGAATTCCCATTTCAAACAAATTTTCTATAAAAACAGATAAAAAAGAAGCAAGAAAAAAACTTTCAATCCCGAATAAAGACACAATTTTGCTCATGACCGGAAGTATGGGCTTTGGAGATGTTCCTTCTTTATTATCCGAAATTGATTCTCTCTCAGGAGATTTTCAAATTCTCTGTGTCTGCGGAAGCAACAAGGATAATTACGAACTTATCTCATCTTCCCTCTATGACCACGATGTATATCCTTTCGGTTTTGTGAACAATATAGATATAATGATGGATGCATCGGATTTTATAATTACAAAACCCGGCGGTCTTTCTGTTTCCGAGAGCTTAGCAAAAAATCTGCCGATGATTTTAGTAAATCCCATTCCCGGTCAGGAAACAAGAAACAGGGAATTTTTATTGAATTCAGGGCTTGCTCTGGCGGTAAGCCGCACCCTCCCTATCGGCGAAGCAGTTTACAGGCTTCATAAGAATAAAGAAATAAGGAAAGCCATGGAAAATCTCTCTTCCCTTTATTCCCACCCCGACTCAGCCTCCCGCGTGGCAGACCTCGCCGTGGAACTGGCAGAAAATAAGTAATAGCAGAAAGGAAATAACTATGAAAAAAATAACCTTAAAGCAAGGAATAAATTTATATCTGATTCCGGATAAAAAATTCAAAACCTACTATGCCGGAATATACATTCATTCTCCTCTTTTGGAAGATACCGTTACGGAAAATGCTCTGCTCCCCCTCATGCTTAAAAGAGGAAGTAAGAGCTATCCCACTAAGGCAGCCATTTCCGAAAAGCTTGATCTGCTTATGGGTGCTTCTTTTTCTTCACATGCCAAAAAAAGCGGTGAAGTCCAGACCATTTCCTTTTGTATAAGTGGTGTTTCTGACGCATTTTCTCCTTTCGACGGATGTTTTCACGACGGTCTTTCCTTGATTTCCGATATAGCATTCAACCCGCTTATTCCATTTTCTGAAGAATATTTGGAAAGCGAAAAGCTCCACCTTGCAGAGCTTATAGAAAGTGAAAAAAACGACAAAAGAGCCTACGCTTCTTTAAGGTGCCGCCAGGAGATGAATAAGGGAAGTGCCTACGCCGTCCCCGAAAACGGATATGCAGAAAAGCTTTCCTTTATCACTAAAGAAAGCTTAAAGGATCGCTACACTTCTTTAGTTTCCACCTGTCCCATTGACATTATAGTTTCGGGAAATTTTCCAGAAGAAGATGCCCTCTCTTTCTTTAATTCGCTTAAAGATTCTTTAAGCGAAAGACAGTCGGAGCTTCCTTTGACCACTCCTTCAGAAAGAGGCGACCTTGACACCGTTACAGAAAGCATGGATATTTCCCAGGGTAAGCTCTGTGTCGGCTTTTGCGCTCCCACCAAAGAGGAGTATGCCAAAATGACAGTATATAACTCTGTCTTCGGCGGCGGTGCTCATTCAAAGCTTTTCAACAATGTAAGGGAAAAACTGAGTCTTGCATATTATGCCGGAAGCACGTATGACCCATTAAAGGGGATTATCTTAGTTTCTTCAGGTATTGAAACAAAAAACTTTGAGAAAGCCAAAGAAGAAATTCTTCTTCAGCACAAGGCTATGACTCTTGGTGAAATAACAGAGACCGAGCTTTCTGTTGCCAAGAAAAGTATTATAAATTCTCTTGTTTCCATGGGCGATTCCGTTACCGGCTTGGCTTCTTTAAATCTTGCTAAAATCTTAAGAGGCGACTTATCTGAGACAAAGGATTTAATTAAAAAAATAGAAAATGTAACCTTGGAAGACCTTGTGTTGATGGCAGAAAAAGTCACACCCAAGACAATTTATTTTTTGAAAGGAGCCCAAAGATAATGTATTTTACAGAAAAATATTATTCCGACATGAAAGAAACATTATATGTTGCCGAGCATAAAAGCGGCATGAAAATATATGTTCTTCCAAAGCCGGGTTTCACCAAAAGCTATGCTATTTTGGCTACACGTTATGGCTCTGTAAATAACCATTTCACAGCCCCCGGAGATACTGAAAGCACCAAAATTCCCGACGGAATTGCGCATTTTTTAGAGCATAAAATGTTTGACCAGAAGGACGGCTCCAATGTTTTTGACAGATTTTCAAAGCATGGTGCCAATGCCAATGCCTTTACGGGCTTTACCATGACTGCCTATCTTTTCTCGGCTTCTTCCGACTTCTACGAAAACCTGGAAACTTTACTTGATTACACCTTAAATCCTTACTATACCGATGAAACCGTATCTAAGGAGCAGGGTATAATCGGTCAGGAAATAAGAATGTATGAAGATGACCCCGAATGGAATGTATATTTTAACGCACTTCGTGCAATGTATCAGAAAAACCCCGTTAATATAGATATTGCAGGAACGGTTGAATCCATTTCCGAAATAACCAAAGAAAAGCTTTATAAATGCTATAACACCTTTTACCACCCCTCAAACATGGTTCTTTTCACCATAGGAAACGTATCTCCCGCCAAAGTGGGTAGCTTCGTTGAAAGACTCGTGGGTGAAACTGAAAATCCCGGGGAGATCATAAATCATTTCCCCGAAGAGCCAAGGGAAGTGGCAAAAACAACCGTAAAGGAATTTTTTGATATTGGAACTCCTCAGTTTGTAATTGCTTATAAGGACATAAATCTCCCCATAAAGGGTCCTGACGTTATAAAAAAAGATGCTGTTATGAGCATCTTACTTGAAATCATTGGAGGAAGAGGAAGCCATCTTTATAATGAACTTTATGAGAAAAATCTGATAAACGACAGCTTCGGTTGTGCCTATGAGGGCGAGCTTACCTACGCTTTTTCTATGTTCTCGGGAGAAAGCAGTGATCCGGATAAGGTTTTTTTGGCAGTGAAGGAGGAAATTTCACGTCTTAAGGCTGAAGGTATTTCTTCTGACCTTTTCAAAAGAGCAAAGAGAGTTTGTTACGGCAGAGCAGTTTCAATGTTTGACCGACAGGAGAGCTTTGCCAACAACTTTTGTCAGTTTGCAGTAAAGGAAGCAGATTTAATGACCTATCCGGGTGTAATTGACAAAACCGGGCTTAAGGATATAGAACAAGCCCTTTCGTCTCTTGATAATGACCTGGCTGTACTTTCAGCCATTTATCCCCTAAAGGAGGAAAACTGATGAGAACCCATGTGGCTTTTCCCAATTTATCTATCGACCTTACATTGAACAGAAGACTTATAGATTTTGACGCTTTCGGAGGCGGCATATATTACTATGCCGTAATTATATGCTTAGGCTTTGTTTTAGCCTGGCTCTACATAACTCACGAAGACAAAAGGCTCAAGGGGAAAAATGACCGTATACTGGATATGGTTCTTTTAGGGCTTCCTCTCTCCATCATTTGTGCCAGAGCCTATTATGTAATTTTCTCCTTTGACAGCTATAAAGACAATCTTTTAGATATTTTCAAGGTATGGAACGGCGGAATTGCCATTTACGGAGGTATCATAGGAGCTGTTTTGACAGTTCTATTATACTGTAAAAAGAATAAGCTTTCCGTAATTTACTATCTGGATTTGCTTGCCCCCGCCCTTATGATAGGACAAGCCGTTGGAAGATGGGGGAACTTTGTGAACGGCGAAGCTTTCGGTTCCGTCTGCTCTGACAAAAATATCCTCGGTATGATGGTAAATGGTTCAGGTCCTTACCATCCCACCTTTTTCTACGAATCTATGGGGAATATTCTGGGCTTTTTAATACTTCACTTTGTCACAAGAAATCCCCGTTTTCCGGGCTTTAAGCTTTACTTTTATATGATGTGGTACGGTGCTTTAAGATTTTTTGTAGAAAACTTAAGGACAGACAGTCTTTATATCCCAGATACGAATATAAGAGTCTCCGCCTTGCTCTCAGCTCTGATTTTTGCAACAGGCTTGGTTCTGATGGTTGTAAACTATTTAAGAAACAGACAAAAAATCGCAACATTGCAATAAAATTCCTTTGACTTTAATTATCAACTATGTTATTATTATAGTACATTGGATATTTTCGCATTTTAAGGAGGTACATATATGCAGTCAATAAAGAAATTACTCTGTCTGGGACTGGTTATTTCCATGCTCTCTGCTTCTTTCTGCTTTGTTTCGGCAGATACCACCGTCCCCGTGACTGATACTGCTGTAAGCAATGCTACAACTACTTTGGAAAATACAGGAGGAAATACAGAAACACTTCCTGTTCCCACGGAATTTTCCGACATAGATTATGACTCTCATCTTGGTAAGGCTGTTGATTCTTTAACCGGTAAGGGAATAATTACAGGCTATCAGGACGGAACATTTAAAGCTGACCAGACATTAACCCGTGCGGAATTCGCTAAAATCATTGTTTGCTTTAAAGACCCCACTTTAGCATCTTCCGAGCCTTCAGGCTTTCCTGATGTTGACAATGTGGGAGGAAGTGCACACTGGGCACAATCCTACATAAAAATAGCCAAGGATATGGGTATTATTTCCGGTTTCCCGGACGGCACCTTCAGCCCTGATGCTCCCGTTACATATGAACAGGCTACAAAGATGATTCTTTGCTCTTTAGGTTATACCAATCTGGCTTATCCCCACGGATATATCCAGACAGCAGGTCAGAAGAGACTTTTTGTAAATTCAACTCACAATGGTGCAACAAGCGACCCCATTACAAGAGGAACAACAGCCATTTTAATTGACAATGCATTTATGGTTCCTCAGAACAATAACATCTCAACCGAAACTCCCGCCACAGGCGGCGGTGGCGGTGGCGGAGGAGGCGGTGGCGGAGGAAGCAACGTCATCCTTCCCGAGGACCTTATTGAAACCCCCGTCGTAAAAACCATGTATGGTGTTGTATGGGGCACTTTCTCCACTATGCTCGACACAACAAGAAGTTCCCTTTATGACAATCAGATATCACTTCTTTGTGAAATCAAGGACAAGAATACAAATGCGGTTTCATACGAAAAGAGAAACTATTTCTTCCCCGAGAGCATGATTGGAAAGTACGATAAATATCTGGGCAAATACGTTAAAATAACATTATCCAGGGATGATGAAGGAGAGGAATTTGTTTCCAAAATCGAATCCGACTTTCCCAAGAAAAACTATTCCATTGACATAAAGTTAGAAGATTTCATAAGCTTCTATGACGAAAATGCGGAGGATGACGATCCCTCCAACGACGAAACCAATAGCTACATCCTTTCTTACTACAACTCCAAGGATAAAAAAGATGCTCTTAAATTTACAAATCCCGACGAAATTTACATTATATACAACGGCAAATCCATAAATACCAATGATGCAGAAGAATATGTTTTCAATCCCGATTTTATAGAAAATACCAATATCGGTTCTTTCAAGTTCTTATCATACGACGGAGATAAGAAAATTGATGTGGTAATGATTGATTCTTACAAAACCTCCGTTGTAAACTCCAAAAATAAAAATACCGGAATTTTAACTTTCATAGACGGAAGCAAGCTTGACCTTACTAAAAATGAAAGCGGTTCTGACAGAGAAAGTGTAACTATAACTGATTCCACCACAGGTAAAAATATATCAATTTCTGACATCTCCAAGTATGACGTTATCGATTATAAGGAATCTTTGGATGGTCTTTTATTGTCGGTTATGGTTACTCCCGCAAAATCAGCTGCTTCCGGAACCGTTTCCAAGCTCAGATTTGCATCGGAGGTTGTAACCCCCGGTGAAGGAGATACTCCCGATATAACAAGACCCGTAATTGATGACGACAGCTTTATAGAGCTTAAGAATTCTACAACAAAGAAGTCTTACAAGTTCAATCCGTACTTCAAGGACCGTTTCAACCTTAATCTGGCAGAGGATAAATATATTCCTATGGTAGATGACTCGTTAAAGCTTTATCTTGATAAAGACGGAAATATTGCTCACATGGAATATATATTAACTACCGCAAATTCCAAATACGGTTATATAACCGATATGGCATTCAAAGTAGCAGAAACTGAAGATGAATATGTTACAAATCCCGACGATGTAGCAGAAGAGGATATCCCCGTTCTTAAGATGTATCAGATTTCAACGAAATCCTATACAAAAACCCCTCTTTCTGTATCTTCAAAGGTTATAGTAGACGGAAATATCTACCGTAACAATCCTGTTGCGGTTTATGAAAGACTTTTACTGGCGGCTTCCGTTGCAAACAGAGGCAAGCTTGATTCTCAGAATCAGAATATGACTTTTGCTTCCTTTGTCCGCTATGAAAGCACAGGAAACGAAATTACCGTAATTGATACAATTTTAGATAAAGAAGGACATCTTTCAACAGAAACAGATGAACGCTATAACCTTCTTGTACGAAGCGAAAAATATGTTTATGACGAAAGAGAATCTGCTCCTGGAAGACTTTACCAGTACGGAGGAAAGCACATTTTCTGCACCTCACCTTCTGCAGGCTTCCACACCGAGGGAACAAGCAAACGTTTCAGAGTTAACTCATCTACAAATATACTTTTTGTTCCCGGAAACAGAACCAGTGGCAATGAATATTCAGTGGCTAAATACTCTTCTTCCAACTTTATTGCAAACATGAAATACTATGTAGAAGCATATAACCTCGATTCAAGCAATTATGCGGAATTTGTTCTTCAATATATGACTGCAGGCAACGAGCAGATAACCGCTTATTCTCAGACTTCTACCTTAGGTGTTATAACTGATATTTTAGACCCCGACAAAGATGAAGTGGAAGAATTTACCGTTAAGTACAGAACTAATACGAGCACTGCCGATTTAAGCATATTAATCAAAGATGATTACCCTGCATACGAAAAGAGAGACGACCTTAAAGAAGGCGATGTAATTCTCTTCTCAAAATCAAGAGATAAGACTTCAATTTACGATTACTATCATTCCCTTGATACAGATAACCTTCCCATAAAGAGAATTGACAACACCGCACTTTTCTACTGTCAGAGCTATATAAATGACAGAAGAATCAAGGGGTTTGCTACATATCCCACAGATGCAACCCAGGATACTACGGATGATGCAAGATACAGAACAATTTACGGAACTGCAGTAGCATATGATTCATCGGGTTCAACTCTCACAGTAAATCCCGTTCTTTCAACAGACTATCTTGTACCCGACCACATTTATGATGAAAGCTTCATCATCTCAAGTTCCACCAGACTCTTGGTTTATGATGAATCAGAGGAAACGATTACAGCTTATACCTCCTCTACCCCAACCACGTTAAAAGAATTCTTATCAGGCGATGCAGAAGATGAACAAGGTCTTTTAACAGTATCAGAAAATGGAGATTCCTATGACGGAGCAGACCATGTATTTGTTTATACATCTTTAAACAATACTGCAAGAATAATTTATATTATCCGTTCTTCTTCACAGATAAATCCTCCTCTTTACAGTGATGATGTTGATGT
Source organism: Clostridia bacterium (assembly GCA_045123995.1). Taxonomy (GTDB): domain Bacteria; phylum Bacillota; class Clostridia; order CAKSNL01; family HGM11501; genus HGM11501. The sequence continues at coordinate 31,284 of JBGVKY010000012.1, read as the reverse complement.
TTTAACCGGAGAAAGGCAACTTGCCAAGAACTCCCTTGACGACCATGTAAATCTTTCCCTCTTTGATGAAATAGCAACCGTCCTGAGTGAGGTTATCTCAGAAGGTAAAGCAGCAATAGATGAATGTGAATCTTCAGAAGCAATCGAAGAAGCAGCTCATTTTACCAAGGGCAAAATTGATAATATCACTGCTCTTTACTCCTATGTAGCATTCGATGACTACGAGGAAATTGCAGATACCTTAAGAACTTTAATTACAGACGGAATAGAGTCTATAAAGAATGCCGAAACTCTTTCAGATGCAGAAACTATCTGTCAGGACGCTAAAACTTCAATTGATGAAGCGATTGCAGATTATGAAGATTCTCTGACTCCTCCGGAGGATAATCCCGAAGACGAACCTACAGACGAACCTACAGATGAACCCACAGACGAACCCACAGACGAATAAACTTCTAAATAAAAAAGCTTGTTTTAAAGAAACAAGCTTTTTTATTTTCCCCTACTTTTCAACGTGAATTCTTATGTCAAGTTTGTTATCCTTTTTCTCTTCCTCTAAAACTTTTCCTCCCTTTCCGAAAGAAAGTTCTGTAATCCATCTTAAAATATCCGTCCGTATCTTAAGCTGAACCTCTTCGTCAAAGGCAACCCTCTCCAGCTCCTTTAAAGCCTTTTTGGAAAGAGCCGTAATTTCCTTTAAGTTTTTTTCACTTACCTTTTTCAAGGTCTTTTTTGTATTTTCATTCTTCTCTTTCATAATCTTCATCCTCCTTATTATAGGATTTATAAATCAGACCGCCGAAAAAAACAACGTCATTTCCAATTTTATTTTCGGTTATTTCTCCAAACTTTAACATTTCACTTATTAACGGATGCTCCAATTCTGTAATAAAACCACTCCCTTTTAACTTAAAACGTCACCACGCAGACAGAAAAATGCATCAACTCTTGCTGATGCTCTTATATATTATATCATATTTTATATAACTTGTCAAGTCACTTTTATAATAAAAAGAAATGCAGGAAAACCCTGCATTTCTTTTTATACCTTTCCGAATTCAGATACATCCAGCACAAAGAAGGTAGCTCCTCCTACCAATATTTCCCTGGTTACACTTCCGTTGTGCAGCCCTCCCCCAATCTCTGGTTTTTTCTGGGTTCTCTGTGAACAATATTTTGCCAAAAGCTCCTTTATCTTAGAAACCTTATCATCCTCAGTGCCTATCAAAAGGGTTTTGTTTCCTGTGTTAAGGAATCCCCCTGTTGTAGATAGAGTTGTTACAAAAAATCCTTCATTGGTAAGTGCCGATGTTATTATAGCTCCATCGTCATTGTTTACTACTGCCAGTACCAGCTTCATTTTATATACACCTCCCTTTTATAAATCAGTTGCAATAAGCCTGAAACTTCCTTTATCAAGCTTTTCAAAATCCGAAATTTCGTACCTGTTATCATTTGAGTCTTTTATTAAAACTCTGTTGTCCTGAATTACCTTTATATCGGTCTGTCTGTTTCTTATTTCAAATTCCCTTATCCCGCGGTCGGTTAAAACCTCCCATTTCAGAACCCCGAATTTTTCACTTCTTCCTAATATTTTTGAAATTTTAGGAATCATATAATATTCTTCAAGGGATTTTCTTAAGGCTTCAGATGACTCTGGCATCAATGTATTTATATCCCTCACAACTGCAACCTCTCCACCCTTATCGTCAAGGAGTGTTATATATTTATCCGGCCCCGTTATAGGAAAAAGTCTTCTTGCCTCTACATTTTCAAATTTTGTCCCATCAAAAAACTCAAGATTAAGCAAAAACGCTTCAGAAAGAGTTATCTTGACTTCGTCGGAATTTATAAAAAGTCTTGCCATAGCTATTCCTCCAATCAAAGCTTAATTTCATCTTCGGTAAGCTTTGAGCCTATAGATTGTATCTGTATCAGCTTATAATACTTTCCTTTTTTAGCCATAAGCTCATCATGGCTTCCGTTTTCTATGATTCTGCCGTTATCAACCACCAATATTCGGTTGGCTTTTCTTAAGGTAGAAAGTCTGTGCGCTATCATAAGAGTTGTTCTTCCGCTTATCAAATTATCTATGGCATTCTGAATCATAGATTCCGTTTCGGAGTCAACCGCAGCGGTAGCCTCGTCGAAAATCAAAATGGCAGGATTTTTAAGTATCGCTCTTGCTATTGATATTCTCTGCTTCTCACCGCCTGAAAGACCGACACCACGTTCACCCAGCATTGAGTCATAACCATCAGGTTGCTTTATTATAAAGCCATGGGCATTTGCAACGTCTGCCGCATTCATGACAGCTTCAGGAGATGCCTTTGGATCACCATAGGCAATATTCTGATAGATGGTATCAGAGAACATCATGGGTTCCTGCTGAACATATCCCAAATGGTCTCGGTAGCTTTGTAAATCCAGTTCCCTTATATCAATACCGTCAAGCAAAATCTGTCCTTCATAATTATCATAGTATCGCAAAAGCAGATTTATAAGAGTTGTTTTTCCGCTTCCCGTAGTTCCTACTATTCCCACAATATCACCTGCATTTATAGTGAAATTCACATCAGTAAGAACTTTTTTGGTTTTATCAAAGGCGAAGTTGACATTTTTAAATTCAATTTTCCCTTTTACGATATCGGGTTTTAATCCGTTCTCGCGATTAGCCTCGGGCTCTGCATCTATAACATCCAGCAATCTTTCAACTGACGCCAGAGCCGACTGGTAGGAGTCTCCTAAAGAAGAAAAATATCTCACAGGAGTATAGAACATAGAGGTATAGGAAATGAAAGAAACCAGCACTCCGGCAGTGAGTCCGCCAGTGACCTGTCCTCCATCTGCCCCGATTATCCAATGACCGCCGATAGCCCAGATGGAAAGACCGCCGATTGTAATTAAAAATCCCATGATTTCAGGGAATGCCGTTGCTATTTTAGCCGTTTTATACTCAGTTTTAAGCCACTGATCTGTATAGAAATCAAACTTCTTTACCGCCGCCTTTTCTCCCGAAAACGCTTTTACTACCCTTATACAAGGAATACTGTCGGTTAAAATTGATGTTACTCTCGCCCATTTACGCCATATTCTTCTGTAATAGGGAGCAATTATCTTTGCGAACAATCTTCCTATAAAAACAACAAACGGAACAGGGATTAAAGCAAGCAATGTAAGTCTCCAGTTCATAAAAAGCATTATAACAGCTATTCCCACAAGCAAAAGTGCCTGATTTAATGCAGACTGGCTTATATTAAGCATGAAAGACTGTATAGTCCCCGTATCACTGCTTATTCGGTTTATTACCTGACCTGTGGGGGTTTTATCGTAAAACTTCATAGGCAGAAACTGTGCTTTCTTATATACATCGTTTCTTATTCTGGTTACAATTCTTGCTCCCGCTTTTCTTAAAGTATAGTTTTTGAATATCATTACCCCGTAATGATATATATAGCAAAGAAGCATGAATATAACAAGCTTTATAAGACCTACTGAGTCACTATTTGGAAGAATGTCGTCAACAATAATCTTCGTTGCAATAGGGGGTAAAAGCTCAATCAGTATAAGAGAAATGGATATCAGAACGCAGCAGATAAGCTTTCCTATCTCAGGTTTTATATATGGAATGAATTTTCCGAACGCCTTGCTTTTGGATGAACATTTGATGCAGGTTGCACCGGGATGCAAAAGAGTTCTTCCGCACTTAGGACATACACACATAAGCTTTTCATATGTGCCCTCAACTCTTTCCATTTCTTCAGAGAAATTATTTCCTTGTGATAACGCATTTATAAAGGAAGATGCCATATCCATAAGAGCCGCCACAGAAAAAGTATATCTCATAAGGATTTTTCTTTCCCCGTCCTTTTTAAATAGTCTCATATAGGCATTTCCGTAAAGACGTTTGACCACTGTCTTTTCTACTTCGGATATAAAATATTCCTCAGCTTTTTCTTTGTCAAAATCCAAAATAAAAAACCTTTTCTCACTGACAACAAGGGCGGTCCTTCCGTACTTAGCTTCCGGAGTCAGATCGCCTATCACAGCAAAAAGAAAAGGCTCGTCTTCTTTATAATACGGCTTCAAAAGCTCCTCCATATTCTGGGGAACAGCCTTATTTATGAGCATTGAATCCATAAACGTCATATAAAACACCTCGTTTTATAATTGTGAATGACAAACATTCAGTTAGTTACCAAGTATTTATTTTTACTTGATTATAACAGAGTTTTTTGGCTTGTCAAGGTATTTTAACAAATTTTGTCACCTTTTTCTGAAAAAGGACTGTAATAAATTACAGCCCTTTTAATCAATAAACTTTTTCAAGACTTACTGAAATTTCATATCTCATATTCATTTCAGTTACAGTTTTATCGTAGGTATATTCATAGGTTCCGCCAGAAATTATTCCCTCTGCATCCATGGAAACAGGAACTCTCACCGTCAAAGGCTCTGCTCCGCCGGGAGCAATAAACTTCTGCTCGGTCCCCTTAAACTGCAATGCCAGATTTCCGTTTTCGTACCAAGCCATAAATGCTTCAGGAGTTCCGCCTACCTCAAGGGCTGCTCCGTCAACAGTCATTACATCAGGTGTTAAAACCGCTGCCATGTGATTATTCCCCTTATCCACAAAGTAAATGGTTCCCAAAGATTCAATTATCTCTGTAACTGTTTCATAATCTCCCGATGCGTCGGAGTCCCAGTTTTTCTTTAATCTGTATGTATAGTTCCATTCTCCCTCTATTGTTTCAGAATTTAAGAAAATGGGTGTTTCAGGAACGTTGGTTTCTTCGGAAACTTCCTCTTTTACTACCTCCTGGGTATTTCCTATATAACCAAGCTTATTCAAAACCAGAACTGTGTTCTCAGCAAGTAATAAAACCAAAAGAATGATGGCGATACTTGCCCATACCTTTCCTCTTTTAAGTTTTTTCTTTATTTTCTTATCTTCTTTTAAATTTTTCTCCTGAATTCTCACAGCCAGAGGAGAGGTTCTCACTCTGTCATCTGCCTCTTTCAAGGCAACAGGAGCTTTCTTTTCTTCTTCAGAAAGGACTTCCTCCTTTACTTCCTCTACGGTTTTTTCTGTTGCCTCATCGGATGCATTGGCAATAGCTAAAAGCTCAGCCTCTGTCAAAATATCCTCACCGCACTTTTTACAATAGGTAGCACCGGGTTTATTTTCAGTTCCGCATTTTTCACAGAGCATATAATCAATCCTCTCATCTGTACTTATATTTTTATTATACAATATCCGACAGAAAAATGCAACAGAAAAAGACCCGTAAAACAAAAGTTTTACGGGCCTTTTAATTATTTAATTTTTTCTACACCTATAAATGTCTTATTTCCGTTGATTTTCACCTCTGCAGAATTTTCAGTATTATCTCCGTAACAGAATTCATCTGCAAGGCATACATCTCTGATTTCAGCTTCATTTTTCTTTGCAACGGCAATAATTTCTTCATTTCCGTTTACATATACCTTTATATGGTCCATTACTTCAAAGCCGGAATTCTTTCTCATCTTCTGGATGTTTGAGATAATTTCTCTTACACTTCCCTCTTCGATAAGCTCGGGAGTCAAGGAAACATCCAGTGCCACGGTAATTCCATAGTCAGATGCAGCTTCAAAGCCCTCAGTCTTCTTTGTTTCGATAATCAAATCTTCCTTTTCAAGCAGTATTGCCGCTCCGTTAGGCAGAGTTACCTTAAAGTGACCTTCAGCATCAATAGCAGAAACAATCTGTCCTGCATCTGCTTTATTGATTATGCCGATTAACATACCCATTTCATTCGGATACTTTGCCCTTAAGGAATCGAACTTCGGCTTCACGTTATAACTTACAAGATTTCCCAAATCAGAGGTAAATTCCACAGCCTTAACATTGATTTCCTCTGTGATTATTTCATTTAAGAATTCAGGCAGATTGCCTTCAGCCTTTACAATCATTCTGGATAAGGGCTGTTTTGTCTTTATATTGGCAGAATTTCTTACACTTCTTCCAAGAACAACTATATCCAAAACTTCTTCCATTTCCTTTTCGAGCTTTTCATCAATAAATGACTCATCACAAACAGGATAATCGCAAAGGTGTATACTTATGGGAGCTTCTTTATCCACAGAGCATACTAAGTTTCTGTATATATCCTCGGTCATGAAAGGAATCATGGGAGCTGCTAATTTTGAAACAGTAACCAACGCGGTGTAAAGTGTCATATACGCATTTATCTTATCCTCTGTCATTTCCTTAACCCAGAAACGTTCACGGCTACGTCTTACATACCAGTTGGAAAGCTCGTCTACAAAGTCTGAAAGTGCTTTAGCAGGCTCTGTAATTCTGTATTCTGCAAGATAGTTATCAACTGTCTTTGTAAGTGTATTAAGCTTTGACAAAAGCCACTTATCCATAACGGAAAGTGTATCTTTATTAAGAGTGTACTTGGTGGGATCAAACTTATCAATTTCAGCATAAAGCACATAGAAAGCATAAGTATTCCAGAGCGTTCCCATGAACTTTCTCTGTCCTTCGGTTACTGCCGCATCATGATAGCGGTTGGGAAGCCAGGGGGCAGAATTTGAATAGAAGTACCAGCGAACCGCATCGGCACCGTGTTTTTCCAACGTTTCAAAAGGATCTACCGCATTTCCCTTTGACTTACTCATCTTCTGTCCGTTTTCGTCCTGAACATGACCTAAAACAATAACGTTCTTATAAGGAGCCTTGTTGAATAAAAGTGTTGATATAGCCAAAAGTGAATAGAACCATCCTCTTGTCTGGTCAACTGCTTCACTTATGAAGTTTGCAGGGAAGTTATCATCGAAAATTTCTTTGTTTTCAAAGGGGTAATGCCACTGAGCAAAGGGCATGGAACCTGAGTCAAACCAGCAGTCTATAACCTCTTTAACTCTCTTCATTTCTCCACCGCACTCGGGGCACTTTATTGTAACCTCGTCAACGAAGGGACGGTGAAGCTCAATATTGGTGGGACAGTTATCGGACATTTCGCGAAGTTCTGCGATAGAGCCTATTGCATGACGGTGTCCGCAGGAACATTCCCAGATGTTAAGGGGAGTTCCCCAGTATCTGTCACGGCTTACGCCCCAGTCCTGAACATTCTTGAGCCAGTCTCCGAATCTTCCCTCGCCTATTGTTTTGGGAATCCAGTTAATGGTGTTATTATTTCTTATAAGGTCGTCCCTTACCTCTGTCATCTTTATGAACCAAGATTCTCTTGCATAGTAAATTAAAGGAGTATCACATCTCCAGCAGAAGGGATAGGAGTGTTCAAAGGGAAGTGCAGCAAAAAGCAGGCCCGCTTCGGAAAGCGCTTTAAATACTTCCTTATCTGCATCCTTGCAGAACATTCCGCTCCAGGGAGTGTCCTCTGTCATTTCACCCTTGGAGTTTACAAGCTGAACAAAAGGCAAATCATAAATTCTTCCTACATTGGCGTCGTCTTCACCGAAAGCGGGAGCAATATGAACGATACCTGTACCATCTGTAAGAGTTACATAGTTATCGCAGGTAACATAATATGCTTTTTTATCAAGCTTATCTTTAACAAAGTCGAATAAGGGCTCGTATTCCTTGTATTCAAGATCACGTCCCTTATAGGTTTCAAGCACCTCATATTCGCCTTCTATAACACTTTCTATCAAAGCTTCAGCCAGGATATACTTTTCTTCCCCGGCCTTTATTTTAACATAGGTTTCTTCGGGATTTACGCAAAGTGCAACGTTGGAGGGAAGTGTCCATGGTGTAGTTGTCCAAGCCAGGAAGTAGGATTTCTCCTCTCCGGGAATCTTAAACTTCGCAATAGCACTCTTTTCCTTAACGTCTTTATAGCCCTGGGCAACCTCGTGGCTGGATAAGGGAGTTCCGCAACGGGGGCAGTAGGGCACTATCTTAAATCCCTTATATAAAAGTTTCTTTTCCCAAATCTTTTTAAGCGCCCACCATTCAGACTCAATAAAGTTATTGTCGTAAGTTACATAAGGGTCATCCATGTCTGCCCAGAAGCCGACTGTACCTGAGAAATCCTCCCACATTCCCTTATATTTCCAAACGCTTTCCTTGCATTCTCCGATGAATGCTTCAAGTCCGTACTTTTCTATCTGTTCCTTTCCGTCAATACCGAGCTTTTTTTCAACTTCAAGTTCAACGGGAAGACCGTGAGTGTCCCAGCCTGCCTTACGAAGAACCTTATAACCCTTCATTGTTCGATATCTGGGAATCATATCCTTGATTACACGGGTCAGAACGTGACCTATATGAGGCTTACCGTTAGCTGTAGGAGGCCCGTCATAAAAAGTATAGGTTTCACCATCTGCCCTTTCTTCGATACTCTTTTCAAAAATTCTTTCGTCCTTCCAGAATTTAAGGACATTTTTTTCTCGTTCCTGGAAATTTAAATCCGGAGAAACTTTTTCGTACATTTTGAGATACCCTCCTTGAAATTAAAAAATCCGCCCTTGCAGCAAGGACGGATTTACCGTTTTAACCACCTTCTGCGCATACTCCCTTTAAGGTTCATATGCCGCCTTTATTACGACAAGGCTTTCGTCGCTGCCTACTTTGTTTCGGAGCGCTGCTCAGAAGTGATTTTCATTTCCGGTTAATAATTATCGGGCTTACACCTTCCCCGACTCGCTTAAACTTTCACCGAAAGCTACTGTCTTCGTCATCGCTTTTACTTATAATCGGAATAATTATAATATAATTCTTACGTTTTGTCAACCTTTAATTACTTAGAGAATTTATGGGGCGTAACCTTTGTCTTTTCTTTAAATATCTTGGAAAAATAGCTGACGGAAGAAAAGCCACATTCCTTGGAAATTTCGGCAACGCTTTTTGATGTGGATGTTAGCATAAGCTTTGCTTCACTTATTCTTAGAGTGTTAACGTATTCGTTGAAATTTTCGCCCATAACTCTTTTAAAAAGCCTTGAAAAATAGCTATAGCTTAAATTACAAAGCTCCGATGCCTCTTTTACCGATGCCGTGGAATAATTTTTCTGGGCATATTCCATGGCCCTTTTAATAATCTTCATGTTTTCGGCATTTACCGAATCCAAAACCTCTTCTTTGCCTTTCTCCTTTTTCCATTCCCGAAGAAGCCAGAGGGCAATCTGTGTTATATAAGCTCTCAATGCTATTTCATAACCGTAGTCTTTCTTTTCCCACTCAGTCAGTATCTTTTCCATGAGAGACGGGATTTGTGTTCCTTCAAGCTCCGGCTTATAAAACACATCTCTTTTATTCATATCTCTGGATATAAAAGGGAGATTATACTTAAATTCAAATACCGACTGTTCTGCGGCATACAAAATCTGAGGCACAAATTTTATAACAAGATACCTGCTCTTATTTGTCTTAGATAGTACATCGTGAGCAGTTTTTGAAGTTATTATGCAAAAGTCCCCGCTTTTTATCTCCACACTCTTTCCGTCTATCCACACATTTATGTCACAGTCCAGTCCGTAAAGAAATTCCACATATTCATGGTAGTGCTTGAAATTAAATTCTTTTTTCTTATCTTCAAGGTTTTTAAGTATACACTGAACCGGAATTTCAAAGCCTCCTATTTTGGCTTTTCCTTCATCAATAAAATCTTTTGCCAATCTGCTCACCTCCGGTTAAAAATCAGATTTCATTATTTTTCTACTCTCTTTATATTAGGGCAAGAAAGAACTCCCCTTGTTACAGGCTTTGCCCATTTAACTGCATTCTTTATTATGGTTTTTACGTTTTCATCATAAAATGTAGGAAAAGACTCATGACCCGGCTGGAAATAGAATATCTTTCCCATCCCTCTCGTATAGCATACTCCGGAACGGAAAATTTCTCCGCCCTCGTACCATCCGCCAAAGACAAGCTCGTCAGGCTCAGGTATATCAAAAGGCTCTGCATAGGTTTCCTCGTGAGGCAGTTCAAAGTAACGGTCAATCCCCTGTGCTATGGGGTGTCCGGGATTTATAACCCATATTCTCTCCAAATCCCCATCCTCTCTCCAGCCCAAGTTACAGGTTGTTCCCATTAAAAGCCGGAAAGGTTTTGAATGATGGGCTGAATGTAAAAAGATTGCTCCCATGCCCGAAAGCACCGCATTTTGCACCATTTTGGCGACTTCATCCGGCACCAGGTGATGTGCCATGTGACCCCACCACAATAAAACGTCGGTTTCCTTTAAAACTTCTTCTGTAATCCCACAGTTTTCATCGTCAAGAGTAACACATTTTACGGATGTTTCACTTTCAAGGATTTTTTTCAATGCTTCATGTATACCCTCGGGATATATTTCCTTTACTTTTTCTGATGTCTTTTCGTGCTTGAATTCATTGAAAATAAGAACCCTTATCAAGAAAATCCCTCCTAAAACCATAAGATTGTTTAAATTATATCACTCTTTATTGAAAAAATCCATAGTTTTTCTAAAAAAAGATGTTTTTTTGTCTTATTAAATTTTACTTGAAGAAATTTAAAATGAGTGTTATAATTAAGAGAAAGCATTTTTTAAGGAGGGGGTTAGTCTGGAAAAAGTAAAGATTTGCGATTTTGTTTTTGACCTTAATGCAAAATACGAATATACCAAAAACTTTGTAAAAGACTATATAACCGATTCTGAAAAAGCAGATTTTTGCCTTTCGGTCAGCGAGGATGAAATTACAGAAGCTAGAAAAAAATACCCGTCTTTTGATAAAGGCTATTTTGAAAGTCTTTGCTTTTATAAAAAAATTTGTGTGATTTTATCTAAAAAAGACTGTTTTATGATGCATTCTTCCGCCGTGGTTAAAGATGGCTTTGCCTTTATATTTTCAGCCAAGAGCGGAACCGGAAAAACCACTCATTCACGTCTCTGGCTTAAGCTTTTTCCCGGTTCATTCGTAATAAACGGAGACAAGCCCCTGTTCCGTCTTATTGGTGACACTTTTTATGTTTACGGTGCCCCCTGGTCGGGAAAAGAAAAATACAATAAAAACACCTTCGCTCCTGTAAAAGCTTTGTGCTTTTTGGAAAGAGCGGATGAAAACTTTATCCGACCCCTCACAAAAAAAGAAACTCTTAAAAAAATATTCCATCAGGTATATCTTACCGATGATAAGGATGCAGGAAACAAAATCCTCTCCCTTTTAGATGCATTTTTAGAAAAAGTGCCTGCCTATCTTATGAGCTGTACCATATCAGATGAGGCGGCAATTCTTTCAGAAAAAACAATGAATGTATAAGAAAGGATTTTTTCTATGAAAATAAAAACCGACTATATATTAAAAAATATTGCTGGAGAAAATGTTTTAATGATTTTATCCAGTAAGCAGGAACGAAAAATCATTACTCTCAACGAAACCGCACTTTTCCTTTTTAATCTTATAGCAGAGGGTAAAGACAGAGAAAATCTTATAAACCTCCTTTTAGAAGAATATGACCTTGATGAAAAATCGGCAGTTTCTGATGTGGATGCTTTCATTTCCACTCTCAGAAAAGCTGATATCCTGGAGGACTGACATGAATAAGCAAATTCCTCTTAAGGAGTTAGAGCCTTTAATAAGGGAAACCCTGAAAAAAGGCGGAACTTTTCCTATAATTCCGAAAGGTCAGAGTATGCTCCCACTTCTCCGCCCGGGAGTTGACGAGGTTTTATTATCCCCTCTCCCCGAAGAAGTCTTAAAAGGAGACATAATTCTTTACAAAAGAGAAGACGGTTCTTTTGTTCTTCACCGAGTTATGGGGAAAAAAGGTGCTCTTTATACCTTTTGCGGAGATAATCAGACGGTCTTTGAAAAGGGCTTAAAAAAAGAGCAGATGATTGCAATTGTCCTTGAAATTACCCGTGACGGGGAGAAAATCAATTTAACAGAAAACAAAGAATATCTTTCCTATAAAAAAAAGCTTCTTAACAAAAAGAAACTTGATAATTTTTTACTGCGAGTTAAAATAAAGATAAAAAAAGCACTTAAATTATGACATTTCATTAAGTGGGTGATTAAAATGTTCAAAAGAGAAATTTGCCCTCCCCTTGAAATTATAAATATTCATTCTTTTTCGCAGGGCGTCTTTAAAAGCAATCTCACGGTAAATTCCACCTGCTCCTTATCACTAAGGGTTAATTCTGATTGCAAGTTTATAACCGGAAATCAGACTTTTTCCGTGAAGACCGGTGATATATGCTTCATCCCAAGTGACTTAGAATATATAAGAGAATGCACCAAAGACAACGTTATAGTTATAAGCTTTGACTGTTTTTATAAGGATTTTTCGGAAATTTCAATTTTCAGTCCCAATAAGTTAGAAAAATATTTTGACCTGTTCAATGAAATTTTAGAAAAATGGATAAAAAAGGAATCAGGATTCAAGGCTGAATGTACATCTCTTTTATATAAAACAATTTCTATGATCCAACAGGATATCAACAAAAAAGAAATGCGTTCTCTTCCCAAGGCTCTGGCGGATTCTGTTGCCATTATAAACGAAAACTTTTCTGACCCCGACCTTTCCATTGCCTATCTTGCAAAAGAAAGCTTTGTCAGCGAAGGTCATTTAAGGCATCTTTTTTCAAAACACTTTAATACATCTCCCCAGAAATATATAAGGGATGTACGAATGAAAAGAGCCTTATCCATGATGGAAAGCCTTGCCTATTCTGTAAAGGAAATTGCAATTAAGTGCGGTTTTTCCGACTGTTCTTATTTCTCCTACGTTTTCCGTAAAATGTACGGCATAAGCCCCACCAAATATATAGAAGAAAAAATAAAAAATATACCAATGTAAAAGAACATCCGGAGGACCTTTTTCCTCCGGATGTTTTCTATTTTTCGTATAATTCAATTGCTTCCTTGCCATCTGCTTCCTTTAAGTATACCCTTACAATCTCACTTTTTGAAGTAGGTATGTTTTTTCCTATAAAATCGGGTCTTATAGGAAGCTCCCTGTGTCCCCTGTCAACCAATGCCGCAAGCTTTATTTTAGCCGGTCTTCCCATTTTAATAAGGGCATCCATGGCAGCACGAACTGTTCTTCCCGTACAGATTACATCGTCGGTCAGAACAACTTCTTTGCCTATAATATCAAAATCAATGCTTGTTCCCGATATTACCGGCTCAGTCTGTTTATCCTCTTTTAAGTCATCTCTGTATAAGGATATATCAAGCTCCCCTACAGGAACACAAATCCCTTCTATCTGAGAAATACAGTGAGATAGCCTTTTGGCAAAAGGCACGCCTCTTGTTTTTATTCCCACAAGGCAAAGCTTTTTCACATCATCCGTATTTTCAAGTATTTCGTGGGCAATTCTTTTTATACTGCGGTTTAATATATCCGCATCATATAATACTGATTTAAGTTTCATAGTTATAAATAAAACAAGGCTCCCAGTGGGAGCCTTGTTTTTTCTCCTTTTTATTGCTCTTTAGCTCCCTTGAGCATGAGGTTTGTTAATATACCTAAAATTAAAGCTGTAGCAATGTTTGTAATAGTAACGGCACCGAAGTTAAGAGTGAGACCACCGATACCTGCAATTAAAATTATGCTTACTACAAAGAGATTCTTGTTCTGTTCCAAATCAACCTTCTGTATCATCTTAAGACCTGATACAGCGATAAAGCCGTAAAGTGCGATACATACGCCACCCATTACGCAGGGAGGAATAGAATCAACAACTGCCACAAAGGGTCTGAAGAATGCTATGATTATAGCAAGGATTGCTGCTGTGAAAATTGTATATACAGAAGCGTTCTTTGTGATAGCTACACAGCCAACTGATTCACCGTAGGTTGTATTGGGGCATCCGCCAAAGAATGCACCAACCATAGAGCCTACACCGTCACCTAAAAGTGTTCTGTGAAGTCCGGGCTCTTCTAAAAGGTCAGATTCTATAATAGAGCTTAAGTTCTTGTGGTCTGCAATATGCTCTGCAAATACAACGAAAGCAACAGGAATATAAGCAACTGCTATTGTTGCTATATATGTAGCATTAAGTTCTGCAAATCCGCCGAGTGCTGTTACAAATGTAAACTCAGGAATAGCAAAGAATGTGGAAATTCCGAATCCGTCAGCAACCAAAGCCTTGAAAGGTTCAAAGGTTATAATCTTAAGAGCATCTATATTAGCTACATTTCCTATCAAGGTCATTACAAGTGCAACTGCATAGCCTGCAAGGATACCGAAAATAAAGGGTATGAGTCTTGCCATTTTCTTACCTCTTGCAGAGCAGAGCATTGTAACTGCCAGTGTTACAAGACCTACTACGATACAAGCGTAGGGAGAAGCAAGAACCATTCCTTCTGCACTTGCTACTTCACCTGTCTGCAAATCCCCTATTGCATTTCCTGCAAGAGAAAGACCGATGATGGAAACTGTAGGTCCTATTACAACGGTAGGCATAAGAACATTTATCCACTTAACCCCTGCAAACTTAACAATTATTGCAATAACAACATAAACAAGTCCCGCAAAAATAGCACCAAGGATAATTCCCAGATAACCAAGAGCCATGGAAACTCCGCCTGCAAAAGCGGCTGCCATAGAACCCAAGAAAGCAAAGGAGCTTCCAAGGAAAACAGGGCTACGGAACTTGGTGAATAAAAGATATACCAAAGTTCCTAATCCTGCACCTAAAAGTGCTGCAGCAGGCTGCATTCCATTTCCGATAATAATCGGAACTACCAATGTTGCCGCCATAATAGCCAAAAGCTGCTGAATAGCAAAAACTATAAGCTGGCCAAATGAGGGCTTGTCTTTTACGCCGTAAATCATTTTCATTTTTATCTACCTCCTAATTTTTCCAAAAAAACACCTTGTCCGACGCATGCGGACAAGGTGTAAACTGTCAAAATCCCAAAAAGCTCTTGCCGACGTCTCTGCATCGAATTAAAGATTTTTTTGCTAAAAGAATTATATCATATTCTTTACTTTTTGTAAAGCAAATTTTGACAAATTATTTATTTTTTTACTCTGGAAATTATGTATGCGGTTCTTCCCAGAATAATCGCCGCTTCGGCTCTTATTATGACAGAATCGGGACGGAATGTTCCCGCATCATCACTGCCTGTCAAAATTCCCGCATCGTAAAGGGCGTAAATTTCTTTTCCGTATTTGCTGTCCTTTGAAACATCAGGAACAGTTCTGGAATTTATCTTGTTAAGCCAGCTTGCGTCAACGCTTCCGTAGAAAATGTATGCCATTTCCGCTCTTGTTGCAGCCTTTCCGTAGTCTGAAAAGTCCCCTTCCTTTATAATGCCGTTTTTAATGGCGTAATTTACATAGACTTCGTACCATGCACCGCCCGTAGGAACAAAGGTCTCATTGTCCTTTTTGTTGCTGCTGTAAAGACGTGCCGCCATGGTGATAGCTTCTGCAAGAGTCATTGTTCCCTCGGGATTGAATGTGGTTTCGCTCGACCCCTGCATAAGACCTGCGTCACACACGGTCATTACATTGTCATAATACCAGTTCTGCTCGGTAACGTCGACAAAGCTCTTTGTAAAGCTCTTTACATTAAACTTTACATATCCTGTGAAGCTTTCGCCCTCGTAGGTATAGCCTGTAAAGGATACCTGTGCAGTTCCCTTAAATCCGTTCTGAGGAATGAATGTTACATCGGTTATTACGGGCTCTCTGTCTGTATAATAGTTCTTTCCTGCCGTATGCTCTGTCTGGGATGAAGTTCCGTAATTTACATATAGTTTTCCTGCCGCTGCATTCATAACACCCAGCTTGATGTAATAGATAGATTCATCCAGAGCCTCCAAACAAGCGGTATTGAATTCTCCGAAGGTGAGCTTTTTTCCTGATTTTTTAACATCATTATATGTTATTGTGATTTTATCTGAGGGCTCAGAGCTTTCTGTTTTCGTTCCCTTATATGTTATTTTTATCTTGCCGGTTGCTGCATTTGCCGATGAAGATGAAGAATAGCCTGTATAAGTAAGAGTGACTGTTCCCGAGTAGTTCTTCTTAGGAATGAAGCTTACATATTTGATATAAGGTTCGCTTGAACTGTAATACTTTTTGGAGGAAGATACCTTTTCCTCATCATCTCCGTCGTAATCATAGTAAAGTGTTCCGTAAGAAGATGAGGGAAGCGAAAACTTAATGCTGTATAAAGTCTTTCCCGTAACCTTTTTATAAGCTGTATTGATTTTTGTATAGTCCATAGTTACAGAATCATTTACATCTGCTTCCACTGTTATAGTCTGAATTTCATCGTCTCCCTCTTTGTCCTCGTCATCTCCTGATGAGGATTTTACCTTTACGGAAATTTTTCCCTCGTAGTATTTGGAGCTTGTATAATAAGCTCTGTACTCAAAAGTTACTGTTCCGGAATAATCTTCGTCGGGAACAAAGGTAATATCAGAAATATCCGGGTCATCGGCGTAATAGTATTTATCTCCCTTTGCCACTTTTTCTTCGTCGTTGCCGTCAAAATCGTAGTAAAGTATTCCCTTGCTTGAAGAAGGAAGTGTCACAAAGCTTATGGCAAGAAGTTCTTCATCCAAGCTGTCTTCCAAATTGTCGAAAAATTTGTCGCCATCAAGATCCAGTTCGTCATCGTTATATACCGAGAAAGAAAGGGTGTCAATGTCATAGTCGTCGTCTTCGTCGTCTTCATCATCTGCCGTGGTGGATTTAACCTTTATTTCAATTTCCCCCTCGTAGTACTTTGAAGATGTATAATATCCCTTGTATGTAAGGCTTACTGTTCCCGAATATCCCTTTTTGGGAACGAAATATAAATCGGAAATTTCATCCTCGTCATCATATAAAAATTCATCGATCTTGGTTACTTTCTTTTCATCGTCCCCCCTGTAATCATAGTAAATTGCTCCCTGACTCGTGGTTGGAAGCTTGGTAAATACAATTGCCAGAAGTTCTTTATCAGTTGCATCATCACAGATCTCTGCAAATTCATCACCGTCAAAAGCCAGGGTCTTGTTGTTATAGATAGAAAAACTAAGTTCATCCGCTTCTATTTCTTTTTCTATGGAGATTTCTATTATTCCAGAGAGCACCGGGTATGAAGTTTTACTTCCGTAAGCAGTATAGGTAATTTTTGTCGTTCCTTCTTTTTTGGGAATAAATGCAATTTCGTCAAGCTCAGATGTATCAAGCTTTTCATTTTTCTTTATTGTTTCCTCATCTTCTCCGTCATAGTCGTAGTAAAGCTTTCCGTATGTAGTGGAAGGAAGAGTTGGAATTTTTATATAGCCGAATTTTTCACCGGTAGCTTTTTTATAGGCATTTGCAAAATCATCCTTGTCAAAATAAACCGCATTCCCTTTTTTGCCCTCATATAAAATGTCAGAAAGCTCCTTTTCATCTTCCTCTGTATTATCGGTATTGCCTGTATTTTCTCCCTCGGTGCCGCTTTCTGTGTTTCCGGATTCCTCTCCCCCTTCGGTATTACCGGAATCTTCCGTTTCCTCATTTTCTCCGGGAGTTTCTGTGTTTTCCGAATCTGCACCATTTTCGGTATTTCCGGAATCTTCCGCACCCCCGTTTTCTCCGGGAGTTTCCGTTCCATTGGTCTCTCCCTCTTCCCCGGGAGTTTCTACAGGTGTGTTTTCTGTTTCACTTGAACCTGATTCAGGATTTTCTCCCTCTGATTCTTCACCGAATACGGCAAAGGAGAACACACTTGTCATAACAAGTGCCATTATTAAAATCAAAGATACAATCTTAAAAATACTTCTTTTCATGAAATTCATCCTTTCTTTATGTTCTGTCTATCTAAATAATACATTAAAAGGTCATCAAAGTCAATATTTTGCTTTTTGAAAACAAAAAAAGAAGGAGTTTCTCCTTCTTTTAATTATAATTTTTCAGGACTCGCTTCTCCCAGAATGAAAGGAATAATTTCCGTCCTTTCAATTCTGAAAATGGTTTTTAATTCTCCAAACAAGAGATCTTCCACTTCCGTATAGAAATATTCATCAAGCTTATGAAGTTTTTTCCCTTGACTTATAAGTTCTTCTTTATGTATTTTTATAGCCTTCACATAAGAAGCCAAAGATGCCCTGTCCGCTTCATTTATCGCCGTTTTATATCTGTCACGTCTCGCCCTGTCATTTTCAATCCACTCTGCCGGCTTTGCCGACTCCACGATTAAAATAAATTCATCGGCAGATATAATTTCCCTGAGCTTGGTACTTGCAGTCTTCCCCTCTACCGGGACATAAAAAACCGCACTGGACTCCTTAGCGGGAGAAAGCATGTAATAGCTTATTTTTTTGTCTGCAATTTTTCTTTCCTCTATGGCACTTATTCTGCAAAGACCTTCGCCGCCGTAGAGCACCATATCCCCTATATTATACATGTCAGCCTCACTCATTTTCTTTAGTATAATCTTATTATACCACAAAACAAACGTGTGTTCAAGGGATATTTTGACAAAAAACGCCGAAATACCCCGTTACTTACATTGTGTTTTTGCACATTCTATTAAAGCATCTCTCTCATTTTTTACTTTTCCCTCAATTACTTCATCCAGTAAAAACGAAAGAACCATACCTATATTTCTTCCTTTAAAGCCCAGCTTCTTAATATCCGCTCCTCCTACCGAAAGGTCACTTACCTTAGTGCATGTTTTTTCCGCCAGAGCTATCAAATCAAATATTTCTTCTGTTTTTTCATCATCAATTTCTTCTTTCAGTCTTTTTATTTCCACTGCTTTTTTAATAAGTTCAGCAGGAAAATCTCTGAGCAGATATTTTATCTCTTTTATTCCTGAAAAATCCTTTCGGGAAAGTTCCGCTAACGACAAAACCTCATTCGTCGTTTCTTTATCGGCTTTAAGGCTTTTAAAAAACTCCTTTATTTCTTCTTTTGAAAGCCCCGAAAGCAAAAGAGCAAAGTTTACAGAAAGATGAGCTGACATTTTTCCAACAAATTTCATGTCTGCCTTTTTAAGTAAAGGATTTACTACATATAAAACCTCTTTGAAGGAAAATATTACTCTGCCCATATCCTTTCCCATTAAGAGCTTTTTAAGTTCTTCGTAAATCCTCTCTTTTGAAATGTTTAATAAAAGCTCTCTGTTTTTAATTATGGCTTTCTCAGTTTCTTTTTCTATCCGAAAGCCAAATCTTGCAGAAAATCTTAGTGCCCTCATTATTCTTAAGGCATCTTCGGAAAATCTTTTATCCGCTTTTCCCACGCATCTTATTATTCCTTTTTCGAGGTCTTCTTTCCCCGAAAGAGGGTCAAAAAGATTCAAGTTTTTGTCCATCGCCATGGCGTTTATTGTAAAGTCTCGTCTCATTAAATCTTCTTTTAATTCTGTAGTAAATGTGACCTTTTGTGGATGGCGGGAATCTTCGTATTCCCCGTCAATGCGGTAAGTGGTAATTTCAATGGCCCTACCGTTTATTATAGGAGCTACAGTTCCGTGCTTTAATCCCGTCAAAATCTTTTTTTCTTTCGGAAAGCACCTTTTTATCTCCTCAGGAAGTGCATTTGTGGTAATGTCAAAATCACTGGGAGCTATGCCCATTAAAATATCTCTAACGCATCCGCCAACAAGATAAGCTGAAAAGCCGTTTTTTTCAAGGCTTTCCATGGCGTATAACGCATTTTTACTTATCAGCTTCCTCACCTCCGGTTTTAAATTAAAATTTTAGCTGTACCGTCTTTTGCCACAATGTGCTCTTTAGCTCCTAAAAGTTCCATCCATCTTCTGGTTTCAACTGTTTTCCAAGGGCCCGTATCAAAGCCATTGCCCTTATCATTATCCCAGAGCCAATGGGGAGTCGGCCAGAAGCACACTTTTGGCTTTACATATTTATAGAATTCAAAACTAACTCCACCCTGTCCGTGGTGCGAAAGCTGAATATAATCAGCATAAAGGCTTTCTGAGTCTATCTTCTCCATAACTTCCTCTCCGCCCTCAACACCTAAGTCTCCTAATAGGAGTACTCTTTTATCTTTGGAATCTATGCGGTAAACAGCTGAGCTGTTATTAACAAAGTTTTGGGTGATTTTTTCATTAAACACCCTTAAAACATTTATTTTTATGTGGTCAAATTCAAAAACTTCGCCTTCTTTTACAGTGTGAAGAGAGTCCTTAAAACGAGTGTCAAAAAGCTCTTTCATTTCCTGCCACATAAGAATTTCAAATTCCACACGGCCTCCGTATTTTTTAAGCATTTCAATTGGCGGAAAATTACAGAAAATCTTATCTGTCTTTATTTCAGGCCGGTTTTCTATTATTCCCAAAAAAGCTCCTATATGATCCTGATGGGGATGAGTGAAAAACCAGGCGTCCACTACCCCACCTGATTTTTCTTTCAGAAAATCTGCCAGGTAAGGATAATCTCCTTTGGTGCCGCCGTCAATTACAAGTGTTTTATTTTCGGTTTTTATAACACATCCGAACATCTGGCCGTTAGTTGAATTTCCCAGAAAATATAATTCCGCCATAAAAATCCCCTATCGCTTTTTATAATAATCCCCTAAAACCACCGTATCGTTGGCAGTTATACTGTCTCGCACCCTCTGATTCTGCATTTCTATATGCTCCTGCTGATCTGAAAAAAGCTCTTCCTCCGAGGGGATATAATACATACTGCTGTCCATCCATCCCCAGGTTTCAAAATAGGCAAAGCCGGGATTTTCGGGATCTAAAATGTCTCCTCCTATGTATCTTCCCTCTTTGGAAAGGCCGAAAAGATTAACTATAGTAGGTGCCCAGTCAATGGTCATCATGGGTTTTGCAATCTTTTGGGGCGTTATCCCCTCGGCATATATAAACGCAGGAACCGTGTAGGACAAGGTGTCCCCTTTCCATTCCTTTATAAGCTCAGAATCAGAAACTCCGTAAGCAAAATGGTCGGTATATCCTATAATTACTGTATCTTTTAAAAGGTCATCTTCTTGGAGCCTTTCTAAAAGCTGTCTAAAAAATTCATCTGTATCCGATGCGAGAATTTCTATATTGTTTCGCTCCTCCATAACTTCTTCATTTATGCGATCAGCCCATATTTCTTTTGCCAAAAGGAGCTTGGGACTGTCCCCCTTATAAGGCAGATGTGCCGAATAGGTTATGAAAAAATTGAAAAAGGGCGTTTGTTCCGTCATTTTTTCATAAAGCTCGTCATTTTTAAGTATATTACTGTCGAGCTCCGCCTCTGTTCCCGTAAGATTAAAATCCGCAAAGGAATTATACTTATCGTAGCCAAAGCTCTTATGCATAATACCTCTGTTATAAAACTCGGGGCTGTTGAAGTGGAAGGAGTTTACTGCGTAACCTTTCTCTTTAAAAAGACGGGCAAGGGCATAGGGAAAACTGTTTGTGCTGAAATTTGATGCACTTATGGCACTTACCGGAGTGAAAAATCCGGTGTTAAATGCAAATTCCGAACTAAAAGTGAACCCTACCCCGAAAAACGGAGCATTATAGTTGGTAAAATTTATCCCCTTATTCATCATTTTATAAAGGGTAGGGGTTGTTTTTTCATCTATCATCCAGGTGTCCATGCTCTCCATCATTACTGCAATGACATTTTTGCCCTCAAAAATATCCGTATACTTATGTTTACCCGGTTCTCCCTTGGAATTAAAATATTCCTCAATTTTTATAAGATCTTCCTCTGAATATTTCTCTCCCGGAAATATGGTTTTATAAAGGTCAAGATAAGTAAGGTGATAAAGACCGGTTAGTTCAAAGCACTTATTTATATCATTGAAATTTTTATATACCACCCTGGGCTTTTTCCATGTATCCCACACGTTCATATTATCTCTGTGAATTTCAGGTCTCATGCCTACATGTGTAAAAACTAAAGTAATAACGGGTAAAAGGGAAATCAAAACACCTGTTTTTAATTTTGTTTTAGGCTTTTCCCAGCCGAATAATCCGATGATAAGGGAAATAAATGCCGCTGATACAAAAACCAGAAGTCTTTTATCCACCATCTGCAAAGCGTAGCTGAAATAGTCCTTCCCCTCACCTGCCAGCATTATACTTTTAAGCCAGAAAAACTGGTCGAATATTCTGTGATATATGTACTGGCTCAGAGAGAGGATTATAAAAAGAGACGACACCACCGAAAAAACAATCCTTCCTGCTTTTTTCGGCAAGATAAAAACGCAGAAGAAAATAATCAGAAAAATCCAGCAAAGCTCAAATATGTAAGAAACAGTCTTTACATATTCCTCCGCAAAAAATCCCTTCCCCTGCATCCCTTTAAGAAGTATCTCAGGGAAAATCAGGGTAAGTGCCAGAAACAAAAAAAAGTAATATCTTTTTATAAAGCCAAATACCTTATTCAAAAAATCCACCGCCTGAATTTCATTTAATTTACTTAATTTGCCATAATACGACAAAGTCAATTATATACCATATTCCCAAAAAAATCAATCTTTAAGTAAAACCTCTTGCAAAACCTTTCTTTTTCTGCTATAATATTACACTGTATAATAATGCAGTATGCAAAAGGGGTTTTTTTAATGAAAGCAACAAAATTACTTATGCCCACCTTGAGAGAGGCTCCGGCAGAAGCAGAAATCGCAAGCCATATTCTTATGATGCGTGCAGGCCTTATTTCAAAGCTTGCTGCAGGTGTATATTCATATTTGCCACTTGGTCTTAAGGTTCTCCAGAACACCGAGCGTATAATCCGCGAGGAGATGAACAGAGCCGGTGCCCAGGAGCTTTTGATGAGTGCTCTTCTCCCTGCTGAATGTTATCAGAAGTCAGGAAGATGGGACAGATTCGGCGACGATATGTTCCGCCTTAAGGACCGTAACGAAAGGGACTTTTGCTTGGGTCCCACCCACGAAGAGATTTTCACTCAGACGGTTATTGATTCCGTTCATTCATACAAGGACTATCCTTACACTTTATATCAGATTCAGACCAAGTACCGTGACGAGCGCCGTCCCAGATTCGGCGTTATGCGTACAAGGGAATTTTTAATGAAGGATGCATACAGCTTCGACATTTCCAAAGAGGGGCTTGATGCTTCCTACGATGCAATGTATGATGCCTATAAGAAAACCTTTGACCGCATGGGTCTTGACTATATGATAGTTGATGCAGATACAGGTGCTATGGGCGGTTCAGGAAGTCAGGAATTTATGGTTATCTCTGATGTAGGCGAAGATACAATAGCTTACTGTGAAGCTTGTCGTTATTCTGCAAATATAGAAAAGGCAGTTTGTGTAAAAGGCGAATCTTCCACTGAAGAAATGAAAGAAATGAACAAGGTAGAAACTCCTGATGCAAAAACCATCGAGGAAGTTGCCGCATTCTTCGGAAAGAATGCAAAGGACTTTGTCAAGACCATGATTTATAAGGCAGGCGAAAAAATCGTTGCCGTTTTGGTTCGTGGTGACAGAGAAATCAATGAAATCAAGCTTGCCAACGCCTTAGGCGTAGCAGAGGTTTCACTTGCCGAAGCTTCTGATGTTGTTGCCGTTACCGGTGCTAAGGTAGGTTTTGCAGGTCCCGTTGGCCTTAAGGTTGACATTATCGCCGATAACGAAGTTATGGGCATGAGAAACTTTATCGTTGGTGCAAACGAAGACGACTGTCACATTGAAAACGTAAATCCCGAAAGAGATTTTAGTGCCACTTTAGTTTCCGATATCCGTTGCATAGCTGACGGCGACATCTGCCCCATTTGCGGAAAAGAAATCAAAACTGCTCAGGGTATCGAGGTTGGTCACATCTTTAAGCTTGGCACAAAGTATTCCGAAGCTTTAGGTCTCAACTTTACAGATGAAACAGGAGAGGCTAAGCCTGTAATAATGGGCTGCTACGGAATCGGCATCAATCGTTGTGTTGCTGCTATAATTGAGCAGAATCATGATGACGCCGGTATCATTTGGCCTATGGACGTTGCTCCTTACAAGGCAGTTGTTGTTCCTGTAAATTACTCTGACGAAACTCAGAAGGCTTTGGCTGATGAAATTACAGAAAGCTTAGAAAACGCAGGTATCGAAGTTATTTTAGACGACAGAGACGAGCGTCCCGGTGTTAAATTCAAGGACTGGGATTTAATAGGTATTCCCGTAAGAATCACAGTGGGCAAAAAGGCCGCTGACGGAATCTGCGAATATAAACTCCGCAGCGAAAAGGACTATACCGATATGGCAAAGGATGATGCCATAGCTAAGGCGATTTCCGAAATCAAAAAATAATCAAATTAAATTCTTTAGAAAGGAGAGATAAATATGTCACTTCAGGCACAGGTAATCGGCATAGATTTGGGAACTACTTCCGTTTTGGTTTACGTTCCAGATAAAGGTGTCGTTTTAAGAGAGCCATCTTTGCTTGCCATTGATGCTTCTACAAAGAAAATCCGTGCTGTTGGACACGAAGCAGAAGCTCTCCTTTCAAAATCTTCCGGTGAGGTTTTAGCCATCCGTCCTCTTAAGGACGGGGTTATTTCCGACTATTTCACAACAGAAAAAATGCTCCGCTCCTTCCTTTTAAGGGTTTGCAAAAACAGAATTATAAAGCCCAAGGTTGTCATCTCCGTTCCCAGCTCTGTTACAGAGGTTGAAAAGCGTGCCGTTGTTGAAGCGGCAGAAGCTGCAGGAGCAATGCAGGCTCTCGCCATTGAGGAGCCTCTGGCTGCGGCTATCGGTGCAGGCGTGGATATTTCAAAACCCCTTGGTACACTGGTTGTTGATATAGGCGGCGGAACTACCGATACTGCGGTTATCTCTTTCGGCGGCATTGTAAAATCCAACTCAATAAAAACTGCGGGCAACCGTTTTGACGAAGCCATTGTCCGTTACATAAGAGATAAATACGGTGTTGCTATAGGCGAACGCACCGCAGAAGATATAAAAATAAATATCGGTTGTGTCTTCCCCAGGGACGACGAGCTTTCCATGGAGGTTTTAGGCAGAAGCCTTGTTTCAGGACTTCCCAAGACCATTACCGTTACAAGCTCCGAGCTTTTATCTCCCCTTACCGAATGCTTTTACGACATAATCGATTCTATACACCAGACTCTTTCCGTTACTCCTCCCGAGCTGGTGAGTGACTTAAGCTCCACAGGTATTGTCTTAACCGGCGGAGGAAGCCTCATTTCGGGTGCTGCAGGACTTATACAACGAGAAACCGGCCTTGTTGTTCATCTTGCCGAGGATGCGGTGGCATCTGTTGCCAAAGGAACGGGACTGGCACTTTCCGTAATCGAGTATTTAAATCAATGAGCATGTTCTCTAAAAGGCCGGCTTTAACTTTAATAAGCTTTATTTTGGGAGTATTTTTAAAAAGGTACTCCCTTTTTCTTTCGTTGGTGTTTTTATGCCTTTCCCTTTTATCTCTGGTGTTTCTTAAAAAGAAAGGGCTTGTTTTTCTTTTGTGTACCTTGCTTTTTACAGCAGGTGGTCTTCATACCACATGGACAGAAGCCATAAAAACCAATGACGCCTCATCACTTTTAGAAGAAACGGACTTTTTAAAAGGCACCGTCATTTCCATTCCTGAAAAAGAAAATTACGGTAAAAGTGCCGTTGTTTCGGTAGGCGGAGTTAAAATCTTTTTAATGACAAGCCAAGATGATATAAAATACAAAGACGAAATTATGTTTAAAGGCTCATTCTCCCTGCCTGATGAAAAGAGCAGGAGCTTTGATTTTGACTACCCCTCATATCTTAAAAGCAAGGGGATTTACATAACCTGCTTTACAGAGGAAATAAAGGTTTTAGAAAACTTAAAAAGTTCTTTCAATATAGTGGATATCGCCACAACCTTAAAGGAAAAGCTTCTTTTGAAAGCAGACACTTTATGGGAGGGTGAAGCTTTAATGTTCGCTCGTGCCATTTTGCTTGGTAACACTTCCCTTTCCTCCGATGAATTCAGAGACAAGGTTGCAGACGGCAGTATCTCCCATGTGATTTCCGTGTCAGGAACCCACGTTTCTTTGGTGGCGGCAGCCGTTATGTTCCTTATGAATAAAATTTCGCAAAAGAGACGATATCTTAAATTCCTTACCATTCCTTTTGTGTGCTTTTTTGTAATTATGGTATCACCCGTTCCTTCTGCCATGCGCTCGGCACTTATGTTTATTATATTCATCTTTGCATGGGTTTTTCTTATTCACTATGACGCCATAACATCGTTAACCATTGCGGCAACGCTCATTTTGATATACAACCCCTTTGCCGCCTTTTCCCTTAATTTCCTTCTTTCATTCGGGGCTATGCTGGGAATTATTATTTTCACAAAGCCTTTTATAAGATACCTTAAATTTATTCCCATAGCCTATATTACCGACTGTCTTTCAGTCACACTGGCAGCTCAGGTTTTCATTTTACCAATTATCTTTTTCTATTTCGGAAAAATTCCCTTATTCTCCCTTTTTGCAAATCTTTTAGTTGTCCCCCTTGTGCCCTTTATAATGGGCTTTGGCTATTTTGCCCTGATTTTTCCAATTCCCCTTTTCACAGATTTTATTTCGGATTTACTTATTCGCTCATGCATAAAAATTGCGGAATTCTTCGGTTCTCTTCCTTTTTCAAATTTAAGCCCCGTATATCAAAACCCCGTACTTTTATGGGCGGTATTTATATCTTTCTTCCTTTTGATGATTTTCTTTTTCTTAAAGGACAATAAAAGGCTTTCTTTCGTACTTTTAAATGTGTTCCTTATCTTTATTTTGCTTTCTTATACTTCCCCTTTACTGTTTCCGGAAAGAGCAACTTTTCACCTGGATGCCAAAAGAGGCTCATGTACCCTTTCCGTATCTGGAACTCATTCAGTAATTTTGGATATATCATCAAGTGAAAAGGACTTTTCTATTGATACTTTAATTCCATATCTTAAGAGAAAGGGCCATTCCTCTCTTGACGTATTGGCTCTGACGGAATATAATAATGATGAAGAAGTTTTGACCTTTTTGGAGAATTTTCCAGTAAAATGCCTGATTGTTCCCGAAAACTCCCACATTCCCATGCTTTCTGATATGGCAAAGGATAGAGACTTCAGGGTAATTTACGCCTCGGAAAATGACATTTATAAAATTGGCGGAATAACCCTTTTCGTACCCTATGAAGCTTTGGGTAAAGCCACTTATATCCTGAGTAATGATAGTAGCGTTTCTTTAATTACTGGCAATATTTCAGTCTATGAAGAAACAGCTTTGGCAGAAAATCTTTCAGATAAAGACTATGACATAGATGTTCTTCTTGCACCCAGAAACGGAAATAAAGGCTCATGTACACCCGAGCTTCTTGAAAGTGCAAAGCCCGGTTGCGTAATTGCAAGCAGAAGCCTTGCCCTTTCAGAGGATTTTACAAAAAGACTTGAGGGGCTAAACATAATGACTACAAAAGATTACGGGGATATAACCCTTAAAAACGGAGAGATAATACCCTATAAAAAGAGGTGATTTAATGAATTTTGCCGAACTTAAGAAAAATCTTAAAGAGGGCCTTTCTTCTTTATATTATTTTTACGGAGAAGAGGTTTATCTTTTAAATTACATGAAGGATAAATTAACTCAGATGGCGGTGGACTTAGACTTTGCAGAATTCAATCATCTCATTTTATCAGGAAACGATTTGTCCAAAGAAAAAATTGAAGATTTCTTTGAATCCTATCCCGTTATGAGCGAAAGAAAGCTTCTTAACATAAAGGATTCTTCCGTCTTTTCGTCAAAAGGAGAGGACTATCTTTCGCTTCTTATGAATATTCCCGACTATGTGACGGTTTTAATTACGGAAGATGCTCCCGATAAAAGAAGCAAGGTATATAAAGACCTTTCAAAAAAAGCCGTAATATGCGAATTTACCTATCTTGAAAGACCCGAGCTTAAAAGCCATATATTAAAAAAGCTCTCATCCGAAAAAAAGGATATGAACCCAAAGGATATGGACTATCTTTTAGACCTTACGGGTCCCGATCTTACTAATATCAGACTCCAGTTAGAAAAGCTTATTGCCTTTTCGGGAGGAAGAAATCTTATTACAAAAGAGGATATTGATAAAAACATTTCTCCCCCACTTCTTTCCAGAATTTATGACATTTCCGAGGCGGTTTTATCAAAAAATTCCGACTATGCCTTAAAACTCCTCTCCGACCTGAAAAAAGGAAACGAATCAGCCTTAAGGATTCTGTCTGTTTTAGGTTCCTATTTCTCTGACCTTTACAGAGCATACATTCTTTCCAGAGAGAATTTAAGCTATAATGATATGTTAGATGCAATGAATCTGCCTCCCACCAGAAAATTTGTGGCGGACAAGATGTTCAAAAGAGTCAAAAGCGTTAATCCCGAATTTTTAAGAAACTGTATTTCAACTTGCTCAAAAGCGGAAAATCAGGTGAAAATGGGTGTTCTTTCTGACTGGCAGACCTTGGAACTCACAGTCTTAAGCTTTCTTAATTACTGATAATGGGGTGTTTTTATGTGGTTCATACTTTCTTTATTATCTGCCCTCTTTGCCGCAGGCACTTCAATTCTCGCCAAGATTGGTATTGACGGGGTAAACTCAAACCTAGCAACGGCAATAAGGACGGTTGTGGTGGTTTTCATGGCCTGGGGTATGGTTTTTCTCACCAATGCCCAGGGAGGTCTTTCGGATATAAGTAAAAAAAGCTGGATTTTTCTTGTGGCATCAGGTCTTGCAACAGGAGCTTCCTGGCTTTGCTATTATAAAGCGCTGCAGATAGGAGAAGCTTCAAAGGTTGTGCCTATAGATAAATTGAGTGTTGTTATCACCCTTGTTTTAGCCTTTACCTTTCTCCACGAACAGTTTACTATAAAATCCCTTATAGGATGTACTTTAATCGGCATCGGAACTTTAGTCATGGTTATATAAAAATTAAACTTTACATACCTTCCCGAAAGAAAAGTCTTGACTTTTTCAAAGATTTGTAGTATTATTTTAATGTTGCTTGTGCATGTAGCTCAGCTGGATAGAGCACTTGGCTACGGACCAAGGTGTCGAGGGTTCGAATCCTTTCATGCACGCCAAACAAAAACACCATCCTTTTGGGTGGTGTTTTTGTTTTTCAATGGATTTGAAAGGATTCGAAAGGCGTGTCCAAGAAAATGATTGATTATCATTTTCCACGCCGTGGCTTTCTCGCAAGAAAGCGAATCCGTCGTGGCCTCTTTCCCTCTGTATGCGTGGAAGCTTACTTTCTTAAGGATTCGAACCCTGAGAGGGCATTTAGCGTCAAAAAAAGTTGCCGGTGGCAAGTTTTTTAGCTAAATGGTGCGAAGACCGGTACCGAAATGCATTGCATTTGGGTGGTCGAGCAAAGGAGATGCAAAGCATATCCATCCTTTCATGCACGCCAAAACAGAAAATCCCGTCGCAAGACGGGATTTTTTGTTTTTTAATATGTGATATGTTCTCACTTTTAAGAGCACCAAAAAAACAAGCAACAAAAAGTCGCTTGCTTTTTTGGGTTTTTTAAGATAGTGGTATTATACTGTTTTATTTACTGTTCTTTCCTCAGAATATACGGTAACAGTTTCTCCGTTTACCTTATAGGTGATGAATGCGATTGCCTTGATACCTTTTGAAACCTCATAAAGTGCGTTGAATTTGTACTGACCGGATGCTTTGTTGGAAGAAAGTGATACCTTTACTGTATTGCCGTTAGGAGCTTTCGTACCAACAGAATCTACGGTAAGTTCGCCGTATGCAGAATCTCTTACATAGATGATACCTGTATCGATAACTTCTGTGCCCTCAGGTACAAATCTTGTAATCATGAAACCTGCCATCTTTGTTCCGTTGTCATATACTGCTTCTTCGCCGTTTACTACCATTGTGATGGTAGGAGTTTCAGTAACATCAGCATTTCCGTAAACAGGAGTTAATGTAATAGCATTTGCGGGCATTCTGAATGTAAATGTTTTATCATAGCTTACAATCTCATCGCCCTGTTTCCAGTACATGAATTTTCCTTCTTCAAGAATTTCATCTACTGCAGTTACGGATACTGTGGTTCCGTAAGGAATAGCGTCTTTATTAAGTGTCTGATCTACCAAGCTTCCGCCATTGCCTAATGTAATAGCGTATGTTCCGTGATCAATCTTTTCATAAACTGCGTAGTAGTCAGTTCCCGTTGTACCAAGAGAGCCTGCTACTAAAATTTCGCCTGCGTCATTAAGCTTCCATCCTAAGAATCTGTGTCCTGATACATAAGCCTTGAGCTCGGAGGGTACTACTTCTGCAAGAGGCTCCTCTCCAAATTCTGTTGAAGTATCGTGACCGAGGATTGTCTTCTTATCCATTCCGTAGAAGGAGATAAGTCTCTGATTCTCGCCTGCGAATATAGCAATTACCTGTCTTCCTACATTACCGCTCATTGTAAGCTCTTCAGTAGAAGAAATAATCTTACCTGTGTTTTCTTCAAGCCAGTACTTGAAGGTTGCACCCACGCCGGGTTTAGCGGTAAGCGTGATTTCTTCGCCCTTGCCGAAGCTCTGATCACCTGTAATACCAGTATTTGTTGAAGTATCAACAGTACCGCCAACAGATTCAACCTTTACGGTAATTTCTTCTTTGTCTTCGGGCTTTAAGAAGCGGAAGTAGTCAAACTTATTGTATCTCTTATTAATATCTTTAAAGTGAATTCTTATAAACTGTTTTTCTACAGTTTCAGGGAATTTAATATCAACAACTTGGGTAGTAGGACATACTTCGTAAGTTTCTTCCTTAATCTGAGACCAAGTTGCTCCGTCATCAGAACCGTAGATTACAATTGTCTTTGAGTAGTAGTTATCGCTGTCTTCATCACTTCCAAATGTATTCAAAGCATAACGGAAACCTGCGATCTTAGTAGCCTTACCGAAGTCTACATCCACGTAGTTACCCATCAATTTTTCTTCAAATCTTGATCTGTAGAGATATTCGTTGCCGTTTTCTCTTACAAATGCTGTAATGGGATGATATTCAAGAATTCCATTTGCGGGTGTTCCTGAGATATCATTAACAGAGTCTGTTCTTACCTTGAAGCTTTCTAAAGCTATCACATCAATTTCGTCATCGTTGAAGGATACTGCAGAACCAACTGTTGCTGCATCACCTGTACCGAACCAGTCAGATTCAAAGGTAACTGTGAAGTCTTCCGTTGTTTCGTCTTCATAGTGAACTGTAAATGTGATGTTATTCTTTCCGTCAAGAGTAATGTCCTTATACAAATCTAAGGTATTTGCAAGGTCATTATAAGAACTATTTGTATTGTCATTTCTTAAGATAACTGTCTTTGTAGAATCTGAAAGTGTAGTATCGTGAGGAATTACTACGTCGCCAACCGTAACATTGTTAACAGATTTTCCATTTATATTAGCGAATACAAGCTCTGTATCTGAT
>JBGVKY010000011.1:0-29477 GCA_045123995.1 Clostridia bacterium | reverse complement strand
CCGAAGAGGGCATTAAACAATTTCAGGAAGACAGAGGTCTTACCGTAACAGGAATTTTAGATGATGCAACAAAGGAAGAAATGGGCTTTGCCGAGGATTATTCCATTTCAAGAAAAGGAAAAAATGCAACACCCTTTAACCTCCCGTATAGCTACCCCTTTAACCTAGAAATATACAACGAAAGGCAAGAAGAGAAAAATAGAAAAGAAAAGGAACATGAAGAAAGTTTAAGTGCATGGGAGCGTTTGTGGAAACCTCTATTAGGAACAATTTTTTTGTATCCGCAAGGAGTAGCACAGGGTACGGATATGACGAACAGAGGAGAGCTTGAGGAAGCGGAAGAAGGAGATTTGGTTACTAATCATGACCATGATGGTATAAATGACTTTCATGATATTCCGGGTTATGAGAACGGTCGATAATTAAAAGGAGGATATTAAAAAAATGAAAAAGCTTATTATCTCGCGATTTTTAGCAATGCTTGCTTTTATATTTACAGCAGTAGCAGCGGCGGTTGTATTATATGCAAGCGGATTTAATTCATTGGAAGGAGCCATTGGGAATAAAGTTATTGATATTTGTCATTCAACAGGCATTATTGCTATGTGTCTTTTATACTTTTTTGCCGGAAAAAAGTTTTATGAAGTAAGCATTAAAAAACTGTTACTTGTGTTTTTTATATGGACAGTTGCTGTTTTTTCGGCAAGCATTTTTATAAATCCGTATTTGACTTATTTAAGTGGAGGATACAGTTGGTTTCCTGCATATATTAATAACATACTCGGATTTACGAAAAACCCTTATCTTTCAGGGATAATAGGCTTTTTTGTGGAGATGGCTATTATAATATTGGGCATATACACAGGAAGAATTAAGGCCGGAAAAACCGAGGGTAAGTATTCTATATACCTTTCGAAATTTTGCGGTATTATAATTGCTTTTATTATATCATGCATGGTAAGAGGTCTGTTTGTAATATTGTCTAAAAGAGCACCGATGGGATATCTTTCCAAAGAAGGGGTGCGTTTAGGCTGGATTATATCTATGCTCCCGGTTTCGCTATGGTACATATATGCAGGATTTAAGAGCTTTCGCACAAACTTAAAAATCACATTACCTGTTGTTCTTCTGTGGGATGCATTGGGAGTATTTTTATGGTATATTTTCAAGTCATGGAAGCTTCTTGCGGTAAACGGAGGATATTTTGCCTTTCTTGAAGGAATATGCTATATTACGGAAGATAGATATTTGCTTCTTTCGTTCATCGTGGCATATATTTTAGAAGTACTCTTCATAACCGCAGGTGTCCTTTTGGGAAGGTATTTTAATAAGAGAAAAGCCTTGAAGGGAGAAAATCCCAAGGAAATCGTATCCGAATAATTTATAAATAAAAAAACCGCCAACGGCGGTTTTTTTATTTATTTTATCATTTCATTGAATTCTTCTTCGGTAATCAGGGTTATTCCCAGCTCTTTTGCCTTGGTAAGCTTGCTTCCTGCTTCCTCACCGTATAAGACGTAGCTTGTTTTTTTGGATACGGAACCTGAAACTTTGCCTCCCAGTCTTTCTATTATCACTGATGCCTCATCTCTCGTATAGGTAGGAAGTGTTCCCGTAAGAACGAAGGTTTTACCGGAAAAACGGTCATCCCCGGACTCTTCTTCAAGGCTTTCCACATTGACTCCCGCCATTTTGAGCCTTTCAATATTTTCAATGTTCTGACTTTCATCCATATAGGAAATTATATTTTTAGCGGTGATTGGCCCTATATCATTTATAGCTGAAAGTTCCTCTTCCCTGGCACTCATAAAGGCATCAAGGGTTTTAAAGTGCTTTGCCAGACTCTTTCCGGCAGATGCTCCTACCTGACGTATACCAAGGGCGTAGATTAAATTAGAAAGATCTCTTTCCTTTGATTTTTCTATGGCATCTTCTAAGTTTTCTGCAGATTTTTCACCCATTTTATCAAGCTCTTTAACATCTTCTTTTTTAAGATAGTAAAGGTCTGCCACACTTTTTATAAGTCCTCTTTCAATGAGCTGACTTATTATGGCAGGGCCCAAGCCCTCGATATTCATGGCATCCCTTGATACAAAATGCTCAATATTTCTCTGCATCTGTGCTCCGCACTCAAAGCCTGAGCATCGGTAGGCTGCTTCACCCTCCTGTCTGACTACTTTTGCCCCGCATACAGGACAGGTCTCGGGCATCATAAATCCCTTTTCAGTTCCGTCTCTTTTTTCTTTTACGGAAGAAACCACCTCGGGAATTATTTCTCCTGCTTTTTGTATGATTACTCTGTCTCCTATCAAAAGTTCCTTCTGCTTTATGAAATCAAGGTTATGAAGTGTTGCACGACTCACGGTGGTTCCGCCTATAAAAACAGGCTCCAGCACTGCATTGGGTGTTAAAACTCCCGTTCGTCCTACCTTTATTTCAATATCCAAGAGCTTTGTCTCTTTCTGCTCCGGGGGGTACTTATACGCAACCGCCCATCTGGGAGCCTTTGCCGTTGACCCCAAAAGCTCTCGCTCTTCAAGGTCGTCAACCTTTATAACCGCTCCGTCAATTTCAAACTTTAAGTTATATCCGCCGCTGCCTATTTTTTCGATTATCTTTATAGCCTCATCCATGGTGTTGCACTTTTCCCTGACGGGTACCATTTTAAAACCAAGGCTTTCCAAATATAAAAGAGATTCCGTGTGAGTCTTAAAGGTTTTGCCCTCCATCTTCTGCACATTGAAAATTAAAATATCAAGACCGCGCTTTGCTGCAATTTTAGGGTCTAGCTGTCGAAGAGACCCTGCCGCCGCATTTCTGGGATTTTTAAAAAGCGGTTCGCCCTCTTCCTCTCTCTTTTCATTTAATGAAAGGAAGTTTTTTGTAGGCATATAAACTTCGCCTCTTACGATTATATCCACAGGCTCGTTTAACTTAAGTGGAACAGATCCAATGGTTTTTAAGTTTTCCGTCACATCTTCTCCCACTTCTCCGTCACCACGGGTTGCTCCCTTTACAAAATATCCATCCTTATAGGTGAGTGCCACAGAAAGCCCGTCGATTTTTGTTTCCACGTCGTAAGTGGCATAGGGGCATTCTCCTTTAACCCTCTCATCAAAGGCGTAAAGCTCCTCGTAGGAAAAAGCATCGGTAAGACTCTGGAGAGGAACTTCGTGAATAACTTTGCTGAAGCTATCTATCGCCTGCCCACCTACTCTCTGGGAGGGTGAGTCGGGAGGAATAGGCTCCCCTTTTTCTTCTTCCATTTTTATAAGCTGTCTCATAAGCATATCGTATTCGTAGTCGGTAACCTCAGGATTATCCATTACATAATACATATAGCTCAAATGATTAAGCTTTTCTCTAAGCTCTGATATATTCATATTTCATCCTCCCACATATTTACGTTTATAAATGTGTAAATATGTATATATTTATATATATCTTAAGTCCTTATCAAGGATTCCGATTCTTACACATTCGTAATCTCCAAGGGAAAATCTGTCTATATATTTCTCCATGGCAGATAACGCCACTTCGGGCTTCAAGTATCCGTTGTTTCCCGCCGCAAGTGTCAGGATAATGTCTTCGCCCTCTTTTTTTATCCCTTTTATGTCTTCCTTTACATTTACCTCTCCTTCGGAGCTTTTGGTCTTTTTAATCGCTATGATTTCTTCAAGCTTCATAAAATCTACAATATCCTTATCCGCAAGGGAGTTTTTCATTATTATTTTATACTTGGATGCGTAAATTTCCTTGAATTTGTTTTTATCGGGAGAAATTCCGCACTCTATAAACTTAATTCCGTAAGGAACTGCACAGTTTAATCTTTCTATAAGCTCTTTTGGGTCAATTTCCAGATCCGTTTCCATTTCCATAAGCTCCGTTATACTGGTAGTGCCAAGAGGCAGAGGAAGTGCAAAGGAAAGACGTGGATGAGGATTAAAGCCCTCGGAAAATTTTACGGGAATTTCGGCTCTTCTTAAGGTTCTTGTTATAGCTCTTAAAAAATCAAGGTGGGAGATAAACTTAGCCTCTTCGCCTTTTTCGTATCTTAACCACATTCTACTCACGACATACACCGCCTTTTACCAGACATGACGCTCCGCAGGCTGAACATTTCTCCCTGCAATTAGGCGTTACAATGCCTTTCTTTGCATTTTCGTTTTCTCTCATTAAAAATTCCTTGGTTACACCTATATCAATCTTGTCCCAGGGAAGAATTTCATCGTACGTTCTTTCTCTTCTGTAAAATTCAGGAGAAAGACCTGCTTCATGGAAGGCTTCTTCCCACTTGTCTGCCAGGAAAAATTCATCCCATCCGTCAAACTTACAGCCTTTTTTAACCGCCAGTTCTATTACCTTTGAAAGTCGTCTGTCTCCTCTTGCAAAAACGCCCTCCAGAACACTTAAAGTGGATTCGTGCCAGTTATATTTTATAAACTTGGAATTTATTTCACCCTTTAGGGCTTCCTGCTTTTTAATAAGTTCATCTCTTTCGTTCTGTCTTGCCCACTGGAAAGGTGTAAAAGGCTTGGGAACAAAGGATGATACGCTTATGGTAACCGAGGGGCGTTTTCCTTTTTCTTTATTTACCTCAAAGAACTTGCCCACAACCTTTTTTGCAAGGTCGGCTATCCCAAGACAGTCTTCAGTTTCTTCAAAAGGAAGACCAATCATGAAATAGAGCTTTATGCTTGTCCATCCCCCGGTAAAAGCAAGAGATGCGCTTTGTAACAAGTCTTCTTCCGTTACTCCTTTATTTATAACATCTCTCATTTTCTGAGTTCCTGCCTCGGGAGCAAAGGTAAGACCTGTCCTTCTTACCTTCTGAACCTTATTCATTAAATCCAGAGAGAAATTGTCAACTCGGAGCGAAGGCAAAGAAAGGCTGACCTTTTCCTTTTCCGTCATCTCAAGAAGTTTTTCCGTAAAGCATCCTAAGTTGCGGTAATCGCTGGTAGATAAACTCATAAGGCTCATTTCTTCGTATCCGGTGGAGCGTATAAGCTTTTTTGCCTGCTCCAAAAGCTTTTCGGTGCTTTTTTCTCTCACGGGTCTGTAAATCATCCCTGCCTGGCAGAATCTGCAGCCTCTTATACAGCCTCTAAACATCTCAAGCATAATTCTGTCATGAACCACATCTATATAGGGAACGATTATTTTATCGGGATAATAACTCTCGTCAAGGTCTTCTATAACGCATTTTCTCACCTTGTCTTTTGCTTCGGGAGTGTTCTTTTCAAAGGATTTTATTTTCCCCTCTTCGTCATAGGTAACATCATAAAATGACGGCACATAAAATCCGTCCAGAGCTGCGACTCTCTTTAAAAATCCCTTTCTGTCTTCTCCCGATTCTTTCCATTTAAGATATTCATCCATAAGTATGTTGGTGGACTCTTCCCCCTCGCCGATGGAAAAAAAGTCAAAAAAGTCTGCCACAGGCTCTCCGTTATAGGTACAGGAGCCTCCCGCATATATAAAAGGACAATCTTCCCCTCTATCCTTTGAATAAAGAGGGATATCTGATAAAAGGAGCATATTCACAACGTTTGTATAGCACATTTCGTACTGAAGGGTAAAGCCCACAAGATCAAAATCCTTAACAGGAGTCTTGGTCTCTAAAGA
The DNA here is from genome assembly GCA_045123995.1 of Clostridia bacterium. Lineage (GTDB taxonomy): Bacteria > Bacillota > Clostridia > CAKSNL01 > HGM11501 > HGM11501. The sequence goes on along the minus strand of JBGVKY010000011.1, from coordinate 23,849 downwards.
GAAAAGAGGAATGCCCTCTTTTTTCATCTCCTCTTCCATGTCGGGCCAGGGAGCAAACACCCTTTCGCAGAAAGTATCTTCTCTTTCATTCAAAAGATGATAAAGTATTTTCATTCCCAGATGGCTCATGCCTATTTCATAGGAATCGGGAAAGCAAAAGGCGTAACGGATTTTTACATCCTCTGGATTTTTCTTAACACTATTAAATTCGCCGCCCGTATACCGTCCGGGTTTTTGCACTCTTTTTAATATTTTATCTATGTTCATATTCTGTCTCCGTTTCTGAAACCTTTTATTTATTGTAAATTTTAAGCAAAAGCTATATCCTCATGTTCATATCCCAACACTCTATAATTCCTTTTAGCAAAATTCAACTTTCGTTAAATCTATTCTACCACAAAAACAAAAAAATGACAATCCTCAATTATGAGAATTGTCATTTTTAAGTAATCAGTCGTCAATGCTGTTGTCTGTTGCTTTTTCAAAAATCGCTTTAACTTCTGCCGAAGGAGCTTTATCAATAAGTGTAACTAAAACTGCGGCAATACCGCCCAGTATAAATCCGGGAACAAGCTCGTAAACACCTGTTATTGCGGTAAGTGTTGCCCCCGAAATCGGGAGCCATAACCAAACCATATCAACCAGTGCACCTACAATTATACCTGCAACCGCACCCTTATATGTAAATCTCTTCCAGAAAAGGGATAAAAGCACTACAGGTCCGAACGCCGCACCGAAAATACCCCATGCGTTTGATACAAGGTCCATGATAGCCTGAGCTGCCTTTCCTTTACTGCTTGCAATAAAGAATGCAATAACCGCAATCACCATAACGATTAAACGGCTTACCCAGAGCATTTCCTTATTTGAAGCATTTTTTCTTATAATCGGCTTATAAAGGTCGCTTGAGAAAGAAGATGCCGCAACAAGGAGCTGCGAATCTGCTGTTGACATTGAAGCCGCAATGATTGCCGCAAGTAAAAGACCTGCAATAAATGCGGGAAATACATCTCGTGCCAGTTCCACAAAAATCAAAGACTGTGCACCTTCTCTTAAAAGTTTTTCAGAAAGGTCAACTCCGTTTGAGTAAACAAACATTCTGCCTAAATATGCGATAACAATGGCTGCTCCAAGTGAAAGAACAACCCAGATAATTGCAACTGTTGCAGATTTTTTTACCATTGAAGGTTTTTCGATTGCCATAAATCTTACGATGATGTGAGGCATACCAAAGTAACCAAGTCCCCAGCCAAGACCTGAAACAATATCCTTCCAGCTTGCATTGGCGAAACTTGCAACAAATTGGAATTCTTCACCATTAGGACCTGTATAAACCGTAGCAAGGGCTGCAGGATCAAGATCTCTTGTGAAGCCTACTACAATGGGAACAATCAAAAGAGCACCGAGCATAAGAAGCCCCTGGAAGAAGTCTGTCCAGCAAACTGCATTAAAGCCTCCAAGAAATGTGTAAATAACCACAATCGCCGCAAAAATAATCATGGCAGTTGATGTTGAAAGGGAAGGAACTAAAGTAGTGAACACGCCTGCCCCTGCAACGAAAGCTGATGCTACATAAATTGTGAAGCAAACAAGGAATACTACTGCACAAATGATACTTACTGTATGGTCTTTTGTTGCAAATCTGTTTGAAAGATACTGGGGAAGTGTAATAGCATCCCCTGATGCTTTTGAAAACTTACGAAGTCTTTTTGCAACAAGAATCCAGTTAGCTGCAGTACCGATTGCAAGACCGATACCAATCCACGCCTGACCGAAGCCGAAAGCAAGAATGCTTCCCGGAAGTCCCATTAAAAGCCATGCACTCATATCGGAAGCCTGGGCACTCATGGCTGTAACCCAGGGTCCCATTGCACGTCCGCCTAAGAAATAATCCTTTTCAGTAACATTCTTTGACTTAAAGAAAAAGAAAATTCCAATGCCGAGCATTGCCACAAAATAAAACACAAATGCAAAAATATCCATTATTTTTTATCCCCTTTTAAAAATATTTTTTATACAAATGGCATTTTACCACACAATGAAACAAAAATCAATAGAGAACTAAGTACAGACTATATTCTGTACTTAGTTCTCTGTCAAATTCGCTAAATGCCATTATTAAAAGAAATTTCAAAAAGACTGTTTTATATACGAATTCCAGACAAAAATGTAGGCATCACCCTGTCTGAATATGAGGAGAGAGAATATTCCCCGTTACAAAGACACCAGTCGTAAATCAATGCACGCTCACTCATTGCATAAAGCTTAACAATTTCATTGACTGTCATTTTATCCGTCAGCTCTCTGTTTTTCTGCCCTTCTGTAACAATTTTTCGCAAAAGCTTATAATAAAGTCTTTTATTGTCAAGAAGATGCTTCTCCCCTTTTGTTATAAGCTGGGTAGAATACAGCCTTGTGAGAAGCTCTATGTCTATTCTGTCTTCTATCACAGCAAAAAGCTCACGGTTAAGATAAAGAAGCTTCTCAAAACTTCCCTCGGGCAAAGTGTTTTGCAATTTTTCATACTCTTCATCAAAAATGTAGGAAAGTGAGCCTAAAAGTGCATCTTTACCCTCAAAGTAATGATAAAACGAGCCCTTTGAAGTACCTGATTTTTCAATTATTTCTTCTACGGTAGTGTAATCATATCCCTGCTCATAAAACAAATCCCATGCGGCATTGATTATTTTTCCTTTTGTGTTTCTATCATTTTTCTTTGACATATCTTTTTTCCTTTACATTGAAATTTCAGAGCTCCCCTTATCTCTCGGGGCTAACTCAGCTAATTTTACATTTGATGAAGTAATTTTATCATACATTTTAAAAAAAGACAAGTCCGTGTTTGACTTTCCCCCTTTCACTTGGGCATCTTTTTCCAGTATATCACCCAGTTTAACCAAAGCTCCTTCCTGGTTTATGCGGCAAAAAATTTCCTCCTCCCCGATAATGCCCGAAAATCTTCCCTTTTTATCCAAAACTGCTAAAAAGGTGTACTTTTCCGCTGGAAGATACTCTAAAATCTTTCGGGCAAAAACACTTTCCTCAGCCGCAAGAAAGAACGCTTTTTTCGGCTTACCCTTAAGCTTTATCCTCTCCCCCACAAGGGAGTTTTTGAAAATTTTAAGCTTCGAATCATCCGTTAAGGCACTAAAAAGAAGAAAGGCTCCCGAGGTTAGAACCGATAGGTTAAATCCCGTAAACAGAGCCTGATAAATCCCAAGTAATACAAGGAAAATCCCTCCAAAAAAAGAAATCCTTTTAATCAGCCCTATAGCCACGAAAGGTCCCTTTGCCAGGGATAAAAGAGCATAGCACATTCTTCCTCCGTCCAAGGGCATTATGGGAAAGAGATTTATCAAAAGCATCGCAAGATTAATATCGAAAAGCGGTCCATTTTTAAAAATAATAAGCATGAATAAATTGAAAAAAGGGCCTGCTGCGGCAATGAAAAATTCATGAGATAATTTCTTTACCCCCGTCACAAGAAGCTTGCAGCCATAGGGCATAATTGCAATGGCACGGCAACGCTCCTTAAGGCAAAGGGCGCATAAAAGATGCGAAAGCTCATGGCAGAGTGCCATTAAAAAAGCCAGGGCAGTCTCATAAAAAGTTCCTCCGAAAAACGAAATTATGAAAATTATGAAAAAAGTCACATGAACATAAAACCCACCAAAAATTTTAATCATGACTTCCCCTTAAAAAATTGATTTCAGCTTTTTTTGAAAACTCTTCCATGACATTTACCGCCTCGCGTCCCACTGTCTTAATCTTTTTTTCTATATTTTCATTGAAAAGCGATGAAGCAAGCAAAATCATTAAGAAAATTACCGATATGCATAAAGAGCTGCCAAAAAGAGCAAATATTCTCTTCAAAAAATCCTCTCCTTTTAAGATAAGTATATTTTGAAGGCTGTAAAAAAATAACGGGAAATCATTGACTAAAATGAAAATATATGGTATTATTGTTAGGAAAGGAGTGTTTTTATGAAAACATTTAACATTGCACTTAATTCCATCATCGATGTAAAGGAGTTCGTTAACATCGTAAACAAATGTTCCTGCGATATTGACCTTTCTTCTTCAAGATATGTAGTTGACGCCAAGTCAATCATGGGTATATTCAGCCTTGATTTGAGCAAGCCCATAAAGGTTGATGTTCACTCTGATGACTGCGACGATTTAATTGCAGAGCTTAAAAAGTTTATAGTGGAATAATAAAAAAATAAAACGCCGAAAACCGGCGTTTATTTTTTTATTATCATATTCATTTATATCAATATATCAATCTATCTTTTTAAATAGTGAGCACTTCACGTTATTTTCACCAAGAGTTCTTGCGGCAAAAACTTTTATCTCGCTCTCTGGACATACTGACGAAATTTCCTCACACAGAGAATCAATTTCACTGATCCATATATCTTCTCCTGCCTCTAAAAGCATAAATGCCAGCTTGGTTTCGCCCATGGTTTCAGATACCTTTTGGGGGATAAGCCCGAAAACCTCACCTTCTGTCGGAGGAAGATAATAAAAACTGCCTGAGGATGCAAGCTCATATCCTATATCCACCGAATTTATATGGGTGTAATAGTCAAGCATAACCAAAACCGAGGAAAGTGCACTTTTAAGATGAGGCTCTTTTGCGAGAATATTCATATCAACGGCACGGCTTTTTTCCGTTTTGTCCCCTGCCGTTATACTTATGACAAGACCTGCTTTAACGCCGTCTTTTTCTATTTTTTCAATAATACCACCAATGACTTTATCTTCCTTTCCCGAAAACAGAATAACAACATCTGCTTCGTCGAAGGACTCAGCCACAACTCCCTCATAAGGCAAATTCTTTATTAAATTATCAAGACCGTTGCAAAGAAGAGCAACTTCCATGTCGGCCACACTGAAAGAATAAATTTTCATATATACTCCTAATTAAACAGGGAATTTCAGAAGAAATTCCCTGTCTTTTATTATTCAGGCTTTGTTTCAAGCTTTAAGGGGAAGTCCCCAAGCTTATCTACCTTAAATCCTCTTGCTTTGTATGCTTCGTAATCGAAAGCTTCAAGCTCATCTATTGCCAGCTTGTGGAATTCGTAGAAGTTCTTCCACCATTCATAGCCGGAACCAAGGTCTGCATTAAGATATGCGTCTGCAATATCGCAACCCATAGCAGGAGCTACATAGAAAGCACCCATAGCTAAAACGTTTACGCCGTTACCTGTGATTGCACGAAGAGCAGCGGGAACGCTTTCAACAACACCCGCATGAACGTGGGGGCACTTAGAAGCCGCAATGTGAATACCCATACCTGTTCCGCAGAAAAGAAGTGCTCTTTCATATTCGCCCTCAGAAATCATAGCACCTACTCTGAGTCCCACTCTGTGGAACATTAAGTCTGTGTCATTGGGGTCAGAATCTGCCTGAACGCCCATGTCCTTAATTTTCCAACCCTTTGCCTTAAGATGCGCAACAACCGCTTCCTTAAGAGGATATCCGGCGAAGTCAGCACCTACAACCAACTCTTTGTCTTTTACCATTTTCATAATTTTTACTCCCTTTCTTATAAAAAATTATATGTTTTCTTTTATAACTCTTGCAACCTCTTTGGCGCAAGCAAACTTCTTTTTTATTATAACACAGAGCCATTTCAAAATCAAGAGCTTTTATAGCATGACAAGATGAAAAAACCGCTTTGAGTCGACATTTTATTTAAGCAACTCTTCCATAAAGAGGATGTTCTGCTCCAAAATGTCCCCGTCTTCCCTGGTTCTGCATTTTGCTTCCAGAGCGATAGTTCCCTTATATCCGATTTTATTAAGCTCCTCTATGATTTCCTTTATCTTTACAGAGCCTGCGCCCAGGTCGGTTTCAATGATTTTATTGTGGTTAAGCGTTAAATAGCCACCGTCCAAATCCTTGTAATCCCCTTCTTTAACCATACGATAGTCTTTTACATGAGCATGGACTATTCTGTCGGCAAATTCGGGGATTAAGGTTTCAAGACCCTCATCAACAAACTGAATGTTTCCGAAGTCTGCAACCATTCCTACATTTCTGTCAATTTCTTTTATGTAGCGCTTAAAGTTTTCCAGACCGTTGAAAATAAAGCCCTGCTCCTCGTTTATAACTCTTACTCCGATAGACTGGGCATAGTCATAAACCTCTCTTACCGCCTTTATGCCTTTTTCAAAATATTCTTCCTTGTGGGAATATACCTCGTCGGGATTTTCCCAGGCAAAGGCAATTGTGTGGTGAAGAAAAGGCGAGCCTAAAATTGCTGCAATTTCCGCATATTTTTTAAGTGCTGCAATTTTCTTTGCCGGCTCTTCCACCATAAGCTGAATTCCCACAGATACGCAAGGGAAGGTAATTCCCTTTTCGTCAGCATATTCCTTAAGCTTTTTTGCAAATTCGATATCGGGAGTTGTAAGCTCCAGGTGATTTAATATCTCAAGCTTGGACAGTCCATGCTCCTTTGCGATGTCAACCATTTCAAAGTAGGATTTAATTCCCGTATAGGGCATGGTATATAAAGCTAATCTCTCTCTCATAATTATCCTCCATTTTTTTATTCGGGTTCATTTTATCACAGAGGATTAAAAAAAGCAAGAGAAATCACATAGAAGCTTCCCCGGAAACAACCGTTTTTTCACCCTCTTTATGCAGAACGTCAAATACCACCAGCTCATTTATTCCCTCTTTAATGAAGGGGCCGGGAATGAAAAGCTTATTTTCTGAATTTTCGATTTCCCAATGTCTTCCTAAATTTATTCCGTTGATAAAGGCAACACCACGTGTAAACCCACCAAAGTTAATTACTGTATCAAAGGCTTCTTCTGCGAAAAATTCGTATTTATAAAAAGCAGGTTCGTTTAACCTTGCCTTTCCGTTGTATTCATTGGGCAACTTTTCAAGAGGAAGCGAATAAACAGAAAAATTAAAAAGCACGTGATTTGCTCCATATAAGTTGTCGTGAAGAACTATATTTCCCACCAAGCCCTTATAATCCTTAAGCTTTGTACCGAAATTTACTCTTCCCAAATTTTCCACCAATATCGAAAGGTGATGTTCACCGGCTTCCACTTCCAAGGTTTTGTTTTCGCTGTAACGCTCTAAAGTATTTTTATATTCACTGTCAATATAAATGTGTGCCACATCGTGAATTTCCGGAAGATTTATGCTTCCTCCCTTTTCATCCACAAAGATATCCGTTTCGTACACTATATATCCATAGCCCTGGTCGAAAAATTCCATGGGCTCAGGCGAGACGGAATTATGTTTTTTAAGCTTAAGTCCGCTTTCTGCTAAAGAACATTCTCCCTTAAAGCAAAGTTTGTAAGAAGAAAGTTCGGTATCTTTTGCAGTATTTTCTATAAACTTACCCATCTCTTTACAGATTACTTCCTGCTCTGCATAATATTTTTTTGTTCTTCTGCCATATTCGTCCAGAGGTGCATCCACATCATAGCTTGTCATCTGCACTAAAAACTCTTTCCCGAAATCCAAGGCTCCGTTCATGAATCCAAAGGTTGTGCCGCCATGGAACATATATAAATTCACCAGCTCAGCACACTTAAGTGCACTTTTAACCGATTCCTTTACTTCTTCCACATTTCGGCGGCAAAAATCAACGCCCCATCGCATCCCTATTCCGTTCCACAGCTCCATTACGGCACCGGGCTGGTCCTTTTTAAATTCTTTAAGCTTTCCCACACACTTTTCCGATTCGTTGCGGTAGTTAACTGATGCTAAAACTCCCGGAAGCGAACCTGCACGAAGAAGGAAATCCGTCTCCCCATCAGAGGTTATAAAGGGGCAGTCTATTCCTCTTTCCAAATAGAAGTCACGAAGCCACTTTAGATAGCTTTTGTCGTTTCCGTAGCTTCCGTATTCGTTTTCTATCTGCAAAAACAAAACATTTCCGCCGTTTTCATAAAGATGAGGCTTAAGCAAAGCACAAACTCTTTCAAGATAAGGAGTGCAAAGACTTAAAAATCTTTCATCAGAGCATCTTAATTCAACATCCCTGTATTTTAAGAGCCACCAGGGAAGACCTCCCATATCCCATTCGGAACAGATGAAAGGTCCCGGGCGGACAATGGCGTAAAGCCCCATATCTTTTGCCATATCCAGAAACTTTACAAAATCAAGAGCTCCCGAAAAATCAAAATTGCCCTCGGTTTTTTCATGCAGATTCCACGGGATGTAGGTTTCCACCGAGTTGCATCCCATTTCTTTAAGTTTAAGAAGTCTGTCCTGCCAGTATTCGGGAACTATACGGAAATAGTGCATAGCCCCTGACACTATTTTTGTTTTTTTACCGTCGATATAAAAATTTTTATCATCATAGCTTATCATAAGAAACCCTCCTATATGGATTTTCAAATACAGTGTAGTGTAAATAAGCCGTAAAAACCATACATAAAAGTGGTTTTTATATGGACAAAATTGCTTTTTTTATTTGACATGGGAAATATTTTTATTATATAATTTACTAAAGCCTTAAGGGGGTATTTTATGATTAACTATAGCGGACGGGGATATCTTAGCACCGATAAAAAATCCGAGGACTATCTTTTGGTAAATAACTTCGGTTATACCAAGGACATTGACTGCGATATTTGTATCTGCCGTGAAAACGGCCGGCTTGACTATCAGATAATATATATAGATAAGGGCGAAGGCCGTTTTTTAGTGGACGGTGAATTAACTGATATTAAAAGCGGACACGTGGTTTTAATCCGGCCCGGAGAAAAAAACCACTATGAATTTCTAAAGGGGTCACATACGGATTATTACTGGATTCACTTTACGGGCAAGGGGGCAGATGAGCTTCTTTCAGGGCTTAAGCTTTCCGGCAGCTTTTTTAACGTAGGAGATTTTTATGCCTTTAAGAACGCAATAGAGGATATGGGAAAAGCCACAGCTTCAGAGGATTTTACAACGGAATCATTTTTATCTGCGTCCACATATATGCTGCTTACACAAATATCAAAAAAGATTTACTCCAAAAAAAATCCTATGGACAAAGTCCTTTTTCATATGCAAAATGAAAATATAAATTCCATGAGTAATTCAGACTATGCTAAAATGTGTAATTTAAGCGAATATCACTTTTTAAGGACATTTAAAAAAGTTACCGGAACGACACCCCACAAGTTTATGGCAAAAATTACCGTAAATAAAGCCATTGACCTTTTATCCGATACAAATCTAAATATATCCGAAATTGCCTTATCTTTAGGCTTTTCCGACAGCCTTTATTTCAGTCGCTTTTTCAAAAAAGAAACGGGGGCATCTCCCAAAAACTATATAAAAACAAAAAAATAAAAGTCCTATGGACTTTTATTTTTTTAGTAAATTTACCATATATCTTCCTGTCTTACACATATAGCTCACGGCTTCCCCAATAAAATCAACGGGACAGTTCTTTAAGAAGTTATGTGCTTCAAAGGTGAAATCTCCCGTGTAGCCTATGTCCTTTAAGGCTTTTAGAAATTCATCCCAGTTTACATTCATAAGATAAGGCAGCACGTGCGAGTCCTCCCGTCCGCTGACGTCATGAACGTGCAGAGCAAAAAGACGCTTATTACCCAGATTCCTTACGGCCATCTCAGGCTTTTCTCCACAAAGCAGGCAATGCCCCACATCAAGACAGGCCACAAGCCATTCAGAGTTTAATTCATCAATGTATTTTCTAAACTCTTCCGAAAGACCGCAGGTTGCCGGTATTATGGCATCGCGCCAGTAAGGATTACGATACCACATATTTTCAAGAGCCACCTTTATACCAAACCTTTCACAGTAAGGGATGAGCTTTCTGTAAAAGTCCATATTTATGGCAAAAAGCTTTTCCTGGCTTTCAACAGGAGTCTCTGAAAAGCCTTTAGGTACGCTGGAGGATATTTCCTTAATGGGATGAACAACTATAATTTCCGCCCCAAGATATGCGGCACACTCCATACTTCTGACTATCATATCAAAGGTCATTTTATTATATTCTTCATTGCCGTTTAAGGCTGTGGGAAAGGGTGCGTGCGCCTGATTGCAGCTTATTCCTTTTTCATCAGCATATGCCTTTAATTCCTTTATGTAGGTCATATAGTCATCGCCCTTTAAGGGAGAGTCGTCAAGATGTATTTTGGACATATTCATATCGTATGCGTCAAAGCCTGCCTCGGCAATTATTCTTACGGCTTCCTTATAGCCCAACTTTTCACTTATTCCTCCCGTTGTTGTAGATAGCCTCATAAAATGCCTCCTTAATTTATCCTTGCTTCAAAAACACGAACCTCGCCGGCTCCGTTTGTTTTTTGGAATGTAATTTTAATACTGTCACATTCTTCAGGTTCAAAATTAACTCTGCACATTCTTACCTTGTTGTCAACGATTTCTTTTTTAAGTACAGTTTTTCCGTCCTTTAACAGTTCAATCTTAAAATCCTTCACCAATTCGGGAGGAGTTCCCTTTCTTTGCTGATTTCTTCTTTTATCGGATAAGGTCATTTTTATAGGGTATGAAAAGGCAGAATCAAAAGTTAGCTGAATCATAGATACCTTCGCTTTTTCCTTCAATTCAAATTTAAGCCATTCTCCATTTTCCGATATTTTATCCGAATGCCATGCATTTTCGCCCTCGTTTGTGGGACGGCTCACTTTATTTATTACTGAAGATGGTTCATATCCTTCTTTGAAAGATGATGCTGAAACTTTCGATGTAAGAGCTAAATCCTTTTCATCTTCGTTATAAACTCCCGGGATAAATCCGTCGTCCTTTAATATAAGCTGCTGAAGCTCCTTTATGTGAGAAGAAAGTCCACGGGGCAGGCAATTATATTTTTTCATAAGGCTGACTGCCGTTCCCACCGCCTGTCCTCCAAGAGCACAGGTTCCCATAACTCTTGTACTGCCAAGAGCCATTCTTGTGGTGCTTATATTTCTTCCAGCCATTAAAAGATTTTTTATGTTCTCGGAGTAATAGCTCCGCCAGGGAATGGTATAAGCCCCCGGGAAAGCGAAAATTTCGCTGGGAAGCTTGTCAAAATCCAAAAGTCCCTTGGGACAGTGCATATCCATGGGCCAGCCACCGTATGCCACGGCGTCGGGGAAAATGCGGTTTTCCAAGATATCGTTTTCCGTAAGGACATAGTCTCCCAAAAGTCTTCTGCTTTCTCTCATACCGGGAAGCATTCCAACCCATTCAAGCTCATAGTTTTCTGCTCCATGCTCTCCGCCGTTTTTAAGATGGTCCCATATGCCGTAAACATAGGCCAAAAGCTCGTCCTTTATATCTTCATATTCACCTATAAAATCGTCGCTTCTGCCCATAAGTTCAAGCCACCAGTAGCCGTAGTCAACCGAAGAGCTGCTTCCAGTTGCCGCACGGTTAAAGGCTTCGGGGTCAGAGGCTGATGATGCATCAACCGAGTGAAATGCCGAGTGAAGACGGTATTTAAGATTTTCCTCCGTGAGCTTTTTATAAAAGGCAGGGGGATTAAATTTTACAGGCCCGTCTTTTTTTACTGCCTTGAATAAAATGGTGTTTCCCATTCTTTCGTTATTTCCCTTTTCGGGAGCGTGAGGCTCTAAAAACTCCGCCTTGCTTTCGCTGCCTTCTCTGTAGCTTGCTCCTGCAAAATAGCCCAAGGTGGCATTTCCGGTACAGTCTGCAAACATATCTGCCTTTATCTCCAAATGATATTCCGTAGTTTCCTGATAGCATAGTGCGGAAACTATTTTTTCCTCAAAGACAGTGCAATCCGTCATGACAGTATTAAAATATACCGTTAAATTAGGCTCTGCTTTAACAATCTCATACAAGGTCAGGTCCCACAGTGCATAGCTGAAATGGTCATTTCGAGCCTTGTTTTTTAAGAGTATCTCGTGCAAAATTCCGCCTTCGGCAAGATTCGGCTTGTGGCCGTTTTCATCGGCACCGCATATATGCATTCTTATTTCGCTTGATGCATTTCCCCCTAAAACGGGACGTGCGTGAACAAGAACAGTTTTTACGCCGTGACGGGCAGCTGCCAGAGCAGCGCAAAGCCCCGACATGCCCCCACCTATTACGGCAAATTCATAAGTCTCTTGTCTTATTTTGCCTCTTTTCATTATAGACTCCTTTTAATTATAAATTTAACTTTAATTTATATCAAATGCAAATATATGAACCTGCGAACTGCCGTAGTCATTCCATAAAGTTTCAGAAAAATATGTGGATTTTGGAATAAGTCTGACTGCTTTTGTTTTTGCTTTTATTTTTCCTCGTATCATTCTCTGGTGATTGTTCTTTTCGGTGTAAACAATTTTCCAGTTTCCGTCAGAATCCAATATTTCAACATCAAAGGATTTAAGCATGCACTTGGGAAAACCGAAGGAGGTGTGATTGTAGTCAGCTCTTTTAAATAAAGTGGTGGAAATATTAAGTGCATCGGGATTTCCCTCGGTATATTCGCGGTCAAGGTCGCTGTCTGCAACTATTCTGAATCCTTCTACATAGGTTTCTTTCGGGAATGTGTAGGTTATCGCCCTATTGCAAATTCCCCAATAGCCGTTGTCATTGCCCCAAATTTTACGGTCAATTCCGTTTTGAAGCACCGATGCGTCTCCGTACTCAGAAGAAAGAGTTGCTTCTTTTGTGAGTTTCGGCATCTGTCTTTTAAATTTCGGCAAGAAGCAGTCGTCCTCTAACAGTCTTTCCTGAAGCTCTTTTATATGATTTTCGCCGATTTCTCTTGGCAAAACATTTTTTTCTATAGCCAATGCCGCCCCTGTTCCCACTGCCTGTCCAATAACACCGCAGGTTGCCATGACTCTTGTGGTAGCAAAAGCCAGATGAGATGCGCTTATATTTCTTCCTGCAAACATGAGGTTATCTATATTATTTGAATAAAGGCACCTATAAGGAATACCATAAGGCTCTTTGAGTCTTACCTTCTGCAGATGCTTTCCGTCCTCACCACTCATATTGAATCCCCCGGGAAGATGATTGTCTATTTGCCAGCCCCCGTATGCCACGGTATCTTCAAATATTTTAGCTCCCATAACATCATTTTGTGTCAGTACATAGTCTCCTTTATAACGACGGCTTTCTCTTTTTCCCGGCAAAAAGCCTATCCAGTCAAGTTCCCAGTTATCTGCGCCGTGGTCTCCTTTGTTTTTTATATGATCCCATACGCCAAAAGCAATTTTCAAAAGTTCATCTCTTATTTCTTCGGTATCGTGAATGGAATCCTGCTCTCCCCCAAGCTCAATCCAGTAGAAATTGGTATTGATTTTCTCTATGCAGTCGTGGGGTTTATTTTTCATATCTTCATCAGTATTAAAGGTATAAGCCCATGAAGGCGGAATATAGTTTATCTTTCTGTCTGTTTCATGGGCCTGAATCATAAGGGACATTCCCATGGTTTTTTTATCAGCATTATCCAGCCCCATACTTTCGCTGAAGGTTTCCTTAGCTTCTCTTCCCACCATATAAGAAGCTCCTGTAAGGTCGGCTAAAATACTGTCGCCGGAGCAGTCAGCAAAAATCTTTGCTTCAACCGTATGCCAGGTATAAGTCGTAAGCTGAAATCCTTTGACAGACTTAATTAAGCTGCCGTCCATTTTGGCATCACAACAAGCACAGTTAAGCAGAAGATCAATATTTTCTTCAAATTTAACTTTTTCATAAAGTATTGAATCCCATATAGAAAAATTCCTTTCCGGATTACGATACATATTTTCAAGTAATATTTCTTCTACAATGCCGGTTTCTTGCAGATGCCTTACACGGCTGCCTGCTCCTGATACCCACATGCGTATTTCCGAGGATGCATTGCCGCCTAAAACCGGCCTATCCTGCATGAGCAAGACCTTTGCCCCGTTGCGGGCTGCAGAAATTGCTGTCATTATACCACCAAGACCACCGCCTATTACGCATAAATCAACGCTGTGATTTTTATTTCTCAAATTAATCGTGTTTGCCATAAATAATCTCCTTATAAATAAAATTTAAGAGAAAAATGTTTTTTCTTCCTACATTATCGTCTAAAATTCCCGCATTTCCTGAAAAGGCAGTATTTTTCATACCTAAAATACTACACCCTTTACCCTCAAAGTTTCTCTCACTTTTTCTGCTCCAAGCTCTCTTGGAGAAACACCTTCTTTGATACTTAGAGCTGCACAAACTCCTGCCGCTTCTCCCGTTGCCATACATATTGCCATCACTCTATATGATGCATGGGCTCTGTGTGTTCCCGATATACATCTTCCAGCTGTTATCAGATTTTCAATGCCTTTCGGCAAAAGCGCACCATATCTTATATCATAGGGCTTTGCAATTTTGGAATGTCCCTCTGCCTGACCGCCACCCTTGGGATTGTGTATGTCAATTAAAAACCAGGCATCGTGAACTACTGCATCGGGATAATGATTTCCGTTTTCCACATCGCTGTCGTTTATTATATAATCCCCCATAATTCTTCGGGTTTCACGAACTCCCAAAGTGGAGGCTGTAGTTTTAAGCATACAGTTTTCATATCCCGGAATATATTTTCTTAAAAACTCAATTACCTTGTCTATCTGTGAGCGTAAATTTATTTCTGCCTTATATAAGTCATCAAAAGCAAGACCGTTAATTTCATTCATCTGTGTTGCGTTTACGTTGCGCTCGCCCTTGTAAAAGGTTTTATGAAGGCGTACTATTGAAACATTTTCAGGAAGAATTCCCTTTGCCTCACATTCTTTGCAAAAGTCGGAATATTTTCTTCCGTCGGGGAGAGTTACGGGATCACTTCCGCCAAAGCACATAATAGCACGGCTTTCGTCCACATTATTTATAGTAAATTCCAATGTTACAGGTTGAGTTAATCCATCGTCTCTTCCCATTTTATATTCACAGCCTGAAAGATACGCTAAAAGGCCGTCACCTGTTGCATCCACAACCCTCTTTGCCAAAATTGCCTTTATGCCCATCTGGCTTGTCACGATAACTCCTTTAATTTCCTTATCCTCGACTATTACATCTGCCAAAGAAGACTGAAGAATAACCTTTACATTATTATCCTTTAAGAATTTTATTAAGATTCCTTTTGCTTCTTCAGCATCTATATGTATTTCCTTTCCATTTCTGGTCTCCACCTTTTCTTCATCTCCATGCTTTTCAGAAAGGAGATTTATAACTTCATCATACATTGTTCCTTTGGAAACCTTTCCCAAAATAGGGCTTACGTTGCCAAGGGTTAAATTTCCTCCAACGGCACCGTAACGTTCTATCAAAATAACCTTTGCTCCAAGCCTTGCTGCTGCCACCGCAGCACAGATTCCTGCAGGACCTCCGCCAGCAACCAAAACCTCGGTTTTTTCTATAACCTCTATATTTTTTGCATATTTAACTTCCACCATAATATCCACCTCAGATTATCTCATCTAAAATCCCCAGATCCCAGCAGAGACGAGATAATACATACTTATCTCTTATATCCTTTGTCGCCTTGAATGTCATAGGAAGGATTTTTTCATCAATTCCAATTCCCTTTAAGGTCTCAGGAATCCCTATGCTTTTAAAAAGCTTTTCTAATTCTTTTGAAGACGGCAATTCCTCTTTTATGATTTTTAATATTTCATCCCAGTTATCAATTATTTTTTTAAGCCTTTCCTTATGTAATTTTTTATTATATTTCTGTTCTTTTTCCTCCAGGGCAATCATAGATTCTGCGCCCTTTCCCAAAAATTCTCTTAAGGTTTCGCTCCAGGTGCCAAAATCAAAGGCCTCGGCATAGGAAGTTCCCTTTTCATAGTCCGGTGTTATACCTTTTATTTTTTCATAAAGCCTTACAGAAATTAATGTTCCTACCGCACATTGAATTCCGTGGAAATCCGCAAAAGTTCCAAACTCCGCCTTTCTCATATCCCATATATGGGATAAGTAATGCTCAATTCCCGAAGCAGGGCGAGAAAGGCCTGCAAATTTCATGGCGGCTCCGCAGATAACCAGACCCTCAAAGACTGCTTCCACCGCTTTTTTCTCCCGACTCAAAAGTCCTTTGGCATTATCGACGCATTTTTTTAAGGAAGTCCTTACAAGATCAGCTATGCTCTCGCAGTAATATTCTCCTGTTATAAGATTTGAAATTCGCCATTCACAAATACTTACATATTTGGCAAGCATATCTCCCAGTCCCGAAAGCATCATTTTGGTTGGAGCCTTACATAAAATGTCCGTATCTCCTATAATCACATCTGCGCACTTGCTATTTAAAGAAATTTTAAGTCCCTCCATTGTCATGGATGAGGTTGCGGAGGCATAGCCGTCCATGGACGGAGCAGTTCCTACAATTACATAGGGCTTGCCGGATACTGTTGCAACAATCTTACTTATATCATTTATAACTCCTGAGCCTACGCCGATAATTATCTGGCTTTGGGGGTCAAAGTTCATAATGGCAAGGCCGACACTTGCCTCATCAGGCTCTAGGGCGTCGCTTTTAAATATATATTCAGAAACCTTTTTCCCGCTTTCTGAAAGTATATTTTTTACATCTCTTCCTGCCACTTCATAGGTATTTTTGTCAGCTACTAAAAAAATATTTTCTGCATCAAAGCTTTCCACTACATTGGGCAGACTTTTTATTGCTCCCTCTCCTTTAATCACTTTAGATGTAAAAATATGCTCTTTTCTGCAAGGACATTCTCTTTTACTTATATTTGCAAAAATATCTAAACTCATAAAATCACCCTAAATAATATTAACAGAAATAAAAATTTTTTTCAATATATGTTCTTTATATTGACAAAATAATCATAATTTGATTATAATAATGAAAGAAATGAAAAAAGGGTGATTATATGTCAATATATGATAGAGAACAGCAATATATAAATCTTTTATCGGAGCGTGATTTTTCCGTTAAGGAGCTTTCCGAAAGGCTTTTTATAAGCGAGCCTACGGTAAGAAGAGATATAATAGCTCTGGAGAAAAAGGACATTGTTTTAATAAGACGCGGAAATGTGAAACTAAAAGTCAACTATGCGGATAAAAGAATTCCTCTTTTTATAAGAGATTTGGAGCATCAGCAGGTAAAAAAGGAAATTGCATTAAAGGCTCTCGCACACATAAAAGATGGGAATGTAATTATGCTTGATGCTTCCACCACCGCCTATCACCTTATTCCCCATCTTTCTTCCTTTAAGAACATTCTTTTGATTACCAATGGAGCAAAGACCGCTCTGGATGCCGCTGCATCAGGTATCAAGACCATTTGTACCGGCGGAGAAATGACACTTGAATCCTTTTCTTACATAGGCCCGGATGCGGAAGCTACACTTAAAAATTACAATGCCGATGTGGCTTTTTTCTCCTGCCGTGGTATAAGCGAAGACGGAGTGGTTTCCGATAATTCCATTCTTGAAAATGTGATGCGAAAAATTATGATTAAAAATTCAAAGGAAAGCTATCTTCTTTGCGATAAATCCAAATTCGGCAAAAAATACTTAAATACCTTATGTCACAAGGATGATTTAAGCGGAATTATAAACTAACAAAAAAATCCCCCAAACTTTTGTTTGGGGGATTTTTTATTACAGATTGAACTTTTCTTTAGCTGCTGCCAATGCCTTATCAAATGTTGCCATCATTTCGTCAACATTTTCCTTTGTGAATACAATGGGAGGTGCAACAACGATTAAGTCGTCGTTGTTTCTCATGATAAGACCGTTGTCGTAGCAGAAGTCATTGATAAATGTACCAACTTTGTAATCGGGATTCAAGGGAACAAGTTCTCCGTCCTTTGTATAAGCAAGCTCTATGCAAAGCATGAGACCGAGTCCTTCATAGCCTGATACGAAGTCGTATTTAGCCATGAGCTTTTCAATTCCTTCTTTTATGTAAGCGCTGAGCATGTTACATCTTTCAACAAGCTTGTTTTCTTCTATGTAATCAAGTGTTGCGATGGCTGCTGCGCAAGCGAGGTTGTGAGCACCGAAGGTATTACCGCTTACAAACTCATTACCGGGCTTTTCACGGAAGGAATCCATAATCTTCTGCTTCATAGCACAAAGACCCATGGGCATCATACCGTTTGTAAGAGATTTTGCAGTTGTAAGAATGTCGGGAGTTACGCCGAAGAGCTCAGATACGAACATTGCACCGCTCTTTACGATACCAACCTGAACTTCGTCGAAGATAAGAATGATACCAAACTCATCGCAAAGCTCTCTAACCTTCTGTAAATATCCCTCGGGAGGAACAGGATAACCTGAGTTGGAACCGGGAAGAGGATCCATGATGAGGCAGGAGATTGTCTCAGGATCGTTGTCGATGATTAACTGTCTTAAATATTCGATACAATCCATCTGGC
This sequence comes from Clostridia bacterium, assembly GCA_045123995.1. Lineage (GTDB taxonomy): Bacteria > Bacillota > Clostridia > CAKSNL01 > HGM11501 > HGM11501. Next base: position 5,518 of record JBGVKY010000011.1, on the reverse strand, counting down.
AGTTAGCCTTTTTCTTGCCTAAGTGGCAGTGCTTACAGTTTGCACCCTTTGATCTTATAACAAAGGGGTTTACCATGGGCTCATAGTTCTTTCTGAAGTAGTCAAGGCAGGTAAGAGACATGGTTGTAACAGTTGTTCCGTGGTAAGAACCCTGTCTTGCAATTACCTTATATCTCTTGTCGTCCCCTCTGTTTACGTGATAGGAGCGAGCCATTTTAACTGCTGCATCATTAGCTTCTGAACCGCTTGATACAAAAAAGTAAGAGGAAAGTCCCTTGGGCATAACCTTGTCAAGTCTCTTTGCAAGCTGGATTGCAGGCATACAATAGTCATCACCAAAGTTGGGGAAGAAGTCAATCTTCTTGAACTGCTCGTTCATTGCATCCATAATCGCCTGATTGTTGTGGCCGCAGATTGTGGTAAGAAGTGAACCGAAGGTGTCAAGATAGCGTGTTCCGTGGATGTCATAAACATAAACGCCTTCACTTCTGTCATAAATTTTAGGATGCTTATCAATATCTGCATTTACTGCGTAATGAGTACAAACATGTTTCGCAGCGTACTCTTTTATTTCTTTGATTTCCTTATCTGTATACATAGTGTACCTCCAAATTAAATTATTTCAAAAGCCCCATTCTTGATTCTATGTAAGAAATGCTGTCAAGTACCCAGCCTGAGAAGCAAGCAGCATGGTCGATGTAGATAAGTAAAATGTCGGGCTCGTCGTCATACCAGAGACCGCCTGCATATTTACCGTCCTTATCCTTAACCTGAACCTGAGTTTCAACAACGAAGTCGATAAACTTAACTGCAGCTTCCATTGCTCTCTCGTCGCCTGTGAAGGAGTAGTACATAGCACAGCCAAGTGCAGCCTTACCGCTTCCCCAATAGCTCCATGTATCTTCAGCGCAGGTGAAGAGGAATTCCATGTAGCGCTTGGTATAGCCTAAATACTTTTCATCCTTTGTAATCTGATACAGACGATTCATAAGAATCATCGCAAAACCGCATTCCCAGTAGCACTGCTTTGTCTTTTTGTTGTCGATAAATTCGCCGCCGTCAGCTTCTAAAGCAAGCTTTCCGTCGGGAGTTGTCATGTAGTAGAATCTATTTGCATCGGGCTGAGCATCCAATACCTTAATGCACCAGTCAGCGCACTTGTTTGCCATCTCTAAGTCGTTGAAATAGATAGCCGTTGTTCCAACCCAGGCAGTTGTCATCATACGGGCAAGAGGCATACCCTTATGAAGAGGAAATCCGCCACAAGGCATAGCCAATGTCTTTAAGAAATTATAAACGGGATAAGAAACATCGAATCGGCCAAGACGGTGCGCACCCTGACAGGTCCAAGCGTGCTTGTATACGTCAACGTTGTTTTCTGTATCATTGGGGTCCTCTGTCAATATCAAAGAGCCGTTTTCACGGAGACGGTTGTCTCTTATCCAGGATAAGAGGCGATGAGCCTCTTCATTGTTTCCCACAAGGTTCCAGGAATATGCCTGCTTGTGGAATGCATCGGGAACGTATCCCTCCCAGATATAGCCCCCGTCTTCCTGCAAAAATCCCAGCTGAAAATCAACTGCTTTGCGGATAGCTCTGCGGCCGGCTTCAAACTTAACCTGTAATTCTGCTTTGTTCATAATTAAACCTCCCATAAATATTGAATTTGCTGATATATAAATATCCCTTAATGTAATTGCATTATACAACAATGTAAAACGTTTTGCAACAGTTTTTTGAAAAATTTTTAAAAAATTTTCTCCTGCATTTTAAAAATAACCTTGCAATTAAGCCTTTTTATTGCCTAATCCTCGTTTTCACGGGCTTTTTGTGGTTTTTTATTTAAGGTCTGTTTTATCTTAAAGCCCTCTTTCTCCGTTAAACGTTTTCCGTTTACTTGTTTTTTTGTTTGACACCCTTTTTTTAATGTGGTATAATTGCTTTGGTATATTTTATATATTAAAGGTAGGATAAATTATGGAACAAAAGAGAATTACCATAAAAGACATTTCCGAGCGTCTTGGTGTGTCCTATGCCGTAATAAGCAAGGCCTTAAATAACAAAAGCGGTGTAAATAAGGAGCTTCGGGAGAAAATATTAAAGACTGCAGATGAAATGGGCTATCGCATTAACAAGGTTGCCCAGAGTATGGCGCGCAACACCATTGTTATCGGCGTTGTTATCCCCTCTGACACTCAGGATTATTTTTCCTTTATGAAAAAAGGTCTGGACAAGGAATTTGAACTGCTTTCCGACTACAACGTGGAAAAGCGCTATTACGTTATAGAAAACCTATATTCCAGTATTGATACCGTAAATGCGCTTAACAAATGTATCGAAGACGGGGTTCAGGGCATTATTTTATGCGAGTTCTTCCCTTTCGGGCTTGACAAAATTTTTATGGAGCTGGAAAAGAGAAATATCCCCATCGTGCTAATTGGCGATTCACAATCCACCACCAACAAATATCTTTGCTCCGTTCAGGTTGATGCTTACCGTTCGGGTCAGATGGCGGCAGAGCTTTTAAGACTCTTTACAAAAGAAAATTCAAACGTGGCTATTTTCGTAGGAAACAAGGACAACGTGGAGCACAAGCTTAAAATACAGGGCTTTATGGACAGTCTTAATGATTATGGACTTAATTCCGTGGGTGTATACGAAACCCATGATGACGATACAATCGCACTTCACCTTATTAAAAAGATTCTGGGCGACTCAAAAAATCTTCACGGGCTTTATTCCGCCACTTCCAATTTCTCCTCTATCGGCAAAATTATAAAGGAGGAAAATCTGGATTTGAAAGCGGTCTGCACCGATATCGACAGTGCTGTGGTTCACTATCTTAAAGAGGGAATTGCCCAGTGCACAATATTTCAGGATTTGGAAAAGCACGGAAGAATTGCAGTCCGCCTTCTTTATGAGCATATAGCAGAGCATAAAAAAATTGAGAAAACAGTTTATATAAACCCACTGGTTATTTTAAGAAGTAACTTAGATACTTATCTTGATACATAAAAAAGACTTCGGCTGTGCCGAAGTTTTTTTGTAGGGAAATTACCATCCGAGCCATAAAATAACGTGCTAAGCAAAAACAACTCTTGACAAATGTAACTTTATATGTTATAATATTAACTGCAGGGTTAATCCCGGGGTATGACGGTTCGAAACGTCTGCCCGGCAAAATAATATTGTCATGACAGTAAAAATATGATATAATCAAAGGAGGAAATAATGTATAAAAACAGTATAGAAGCTGATGAGCTTAAAAGTGATGATTTTAAAAAGCTCAAAAAGGAAAAAGAAGAGCTTTTTCCTGCCACCTTTAATTCAGATGCCGTAAAAGGAGTACAAAGCTTCTTAAACGAAGAAGGATATAAAGATAAAAAGGGAGAAAAGCTCAGGGTAAACGGACGCTATGAAGCCGACACCGCCAATGCGGCAATGGACTATCAAAGAGAAAACGGCTTATCCGTTGACGGAATTGTGGGAGATGAAACCTGGGATTCCATTTACAACAAAAAGAAGAAAAAGGAAGAGCGGATAAAATCTTCTGCCGAAAATTGGTTGGGCAAAAATAGCGAAAAAATCCCCGATGTGTGGAACATTCCGGAAATTAAGAATTCTCCTCGTGCAAAGGGAAGCGAGCGGAAAAACAGGATAAAGCCTTGGGGACCCTATGTTCCCGGGACAGATTGGGATATCTGGGGGAAGTATGTGCCGGAAGGAGAAAAGACACCACTTAATAAAAAAGGCATAAATAAACGAGGGTTAGATACGCCCGGTGAAAGAAGAAATATAGAGCTTTACAGTTATGCTCCGGGCGAAACAGAAAAAAGCGGAGAAAATAAAGATATGGCATTTGCTTTCACCGGTAATGAGCCTGCTGGAGAGTATTTATCAAATACAAAATTGAAAGAAGAAACAGAACCTGAAGCAAAAGAGGAATCCGGTGTAATAAATCCGGGTTACAATGCAAAGGGAGAATGGAGCGAAGACCCCGATGCAGATAATTATGGCGAAGATTCGGCGAAGTATAAGCTACTTACTGTATTTGATAGGGCGTGGAGCATCGCAGATACAACCAATAAAAGAAATTTATCCGCTATATCAATTAATTTAAGAGATTTTGATGCTTCAACAATTGATAGAGCATATTACTTGAATAGTGAATTTGGTGCCGGCTGGCAAGGTCATGCGGCGATATTGTTGGTTAACCAACTCGGAAAAGGGATTCTGTTTAGTTATGGAGCTGCCACAGGAGATTTTTTTGATGGCCCGGCAAGAATGAATATTGGAATATATAGTCCTATAGCTGTAGAAAACCTATTAAATAAAAAAGAAGTTTTTGTGGTTTCTAATACAGGAAATATGAAAAGAGAAAAGTATGGTAGAAATACAGATTACACTATTTCTGTAGAGGATGGATATAAAATGTTTGATAAAGCAGTAGAGGTGACGAAAGATATGAATGAATATAATGTTTTAACAAACAATTGTGATCAGATTACCACAGAAATTTTTAAGGCAGGAGGAATAAATATCTTTAGCTTGATAAGACCTAATTGGACGTATGACCTGGAAAGTAGTATTGATTTTATTAGAGATTTAGTTAAAGGAGAATAGTTATGAACAAAAAAACGTATTTATTATTGTTTTTTATTCCTTTGACAGCATGCTTGTGCCATATTTATAATGTTTTATCCCCGAAAGCTGAAAATATATTCGGGTGGGCATTTTCCTTATTAGGGACGGCTACGAATATTATTATCTATGGTGGATGGATATATTATTGCCTTATTAATTATAGCTTTTTCAAAAGCTCATTGCTAAAAGCCTTTCTTTTTTGTGTATTGGGAATGAGTTTGTGGTGGGGAATTGATATTGCTCTTTATTTTACAGTGGGATATGTTGACAATATCGGAACTTTTCTTATGAAATGGATAGCAATATATAATTACGTAGCCGTGGGTATTTTTTGGGCAATCGTTGTGTGCAGGCAGAGATACATGCGTAAGTAGGGACGTCAGAGAAAACGCTTGGGTACGCACTTGACTTTGCACACAAAAAAAGAAAGCGGAAAGCTACGACAGGGTTATGGAATATGAGGTAACTCCGGAGCAGGGTAAAACTATGTTTGAGCAGGCTGTAGCTATTACGGGCTTAGGCTTCAGCTATGACCTGGCATACAGAAACTGCGACCATATCGCTCTGTCAATTTTGGGAATGGGCGGAATAGCAGTTAAAAAAGAGATACTTCCAAATTTTTCTTTTACAGGAACGTGAGAATTTTGATAAGTTAAAAAGGAGATGTGTGCTATGAGAAAATATATGTGGAATTTTGTAAAAGTATTGTTGAAATGGTTTATTCAGACTTTAATATGCTGTATTCCTACGGCTTTGTTTATTTTCTTATTTAATAATGCTCCTCTATTTAATCAAAATACAAATCCTAATTTTTTCGCTAGTTTGGTATCGCGGTTTATACTCTGGTTTTTTCAGTTAAATCCACTTTATCTTT
>JBGVKY010000010.1:0-17822 GCA_045123995.1 Clostridia bacterium | reverse complement strand
ACTAACCTCTCCAACACAGACAGCGGAGCAGTCTCTCCGCAAAATGATGTGGAAGCCAGTGATAATGTTAATAATCCGCGAAAACACGGAGCTTTTGCCACTATAGACAAGGCCTTTGAAACTTCCCCTGCCCGTACCGGGGGAAATAAATTAACCGAGACTGATTTTACTAAAGATGAGGAAGATTTTGAAAGCCTGAAGGAAAAGGGTTCTGTGCTTTCGGTACATTCCGGCTCACCTTATACCATAAAGGAATTACAAAAGGAGCTTAATTCTATGGGCTATACCGACGCCTTGGGTAGACCTCTTTCAGAAGACGGTGATTTTGGTATAAATACATTTAATGCTGTTATAAAGTTTCAGGAGGATAACGGTCTTTTTCCCGACGGTGTTGTGGGTGATAAAACCTGGAAAGCTATAAGTGATAAAAAAAGAGAGAAAGATAATGAGACGAAAGAGCCTTCTTCGGAAAACTTTTCTCAAAGCATATATGAAGATGCCTTATATAATTCTTTCCCAAAAGAAGTAAAGTTCCCTTATCCATCAGAAAACGAAACAAGTTTTACCGAAGAAGAACAAGCTGAAGCTACGAAAGAATCAGGTGTAATAAAGCCGGGCTACAATGCAAAGGGAGAATGGAGTGAAGACCCCGATGCAGATAACTATGGTGAGGATTCAGCAAAGTATAAGCTACTTACTGTATTCGATAGGGCGTATGCTACGGCAACAGAAAAAAATAATAAATATGCACAAGTGTCAATAGATGTTACGGTAGAGAATCTTAGGGATTATGATACAGAAAGCATAACGGAAGCATATTATTTAGTTGATGATCAAGGAGCAGGGATATTCGGACATGCCGGTGTACTTTTGATAAATGAAGAAGGTGAGGGTATCTTATTTAGCTATTTCAGGAACAAGGATGTCGGTGACAAACTTTTCGATGTAAAGTCGGATACACGAATCGCAGTTTTAGACAAAGAAGCTACCGAAAGTTTTCTCTGGGGGACACCGATAAAGACGTCTTCATCTTATGGCGATTTTTGTACGGAGCAATATGATAGAGGGGTGAAATATAAGTTTACCCCAGAGCAAGGCATGAAAATTTTAGAATATGGAATAAAGATTGCGCAGGAGAATCCTAAATATAATTTATTAACATCAAATTGTAGTCAAATTGCCCAGCAACTGCTTGAATACGGGGGAATAAAGCAGATAGGAGATTTAATTCCAAAGATAGCATATTTAAAAAACATAATTCTTTTAGATGGAATCATAGTAAATTAATAAAAAGTAATCTAATAACATAAGACGATTACATTAAGGAGAGAAAATATAGAGGAGCACGGGTAAATGATAAGAAAAATTTTTAATACATTACCTTTTATAGCTATTGTGCTATATTACATAGTGGGAGGATTTATAAGATACCAAGATGGCCGTCCTGAAGCTTTTTTATATGATAAGCAGTATGGAGATATCTTAAAAGCGGTGGTTTCTTTTCTGCCGATTTATCTTGCAGGTGTAAATTTTTCCTCGCTCAGAAAAAACGTAGTATGGACATTTTTAAAAATACTTTTAATAGAATTTTTATGCATTTTATGTATAGGTTTGGGAGACGATTTTGTTCTTACGATTGGAGGAAAAGGAGAACTGAGCTTGATATCTGCAATAATACCGGCAGGGGCATTTTTGGCTTTTATAGCTTCTTTTTGTCTGATATATACGGTGGCAAATAAAAAAATGCCAGAAAAAACAAGGATTTTTTATAATTTTCTCCCTCTAATAGTAGTGGCAACAGAATTTTTTATATGGGGAATATTGGGGCTTTGTCAAAATTACAGCGAAAACAATAAATGGTTCCTTTTTGTTTTAATCTTCTTACTGGTACAGACTTCAGTTATTCGTTTTCTTTCTCCGGTGATTTATCCTGTGTTTCTTGTAATATTGAACAGAGAAGAAATCAAATCAAAAAAAGTCTTGCTTATAATAACGGGAGTTCTTTCCTTATACACGCTGTTAACCGCTGTGCTTAAGTATGATACTTCTTACGGGGCTGTTGCTCCGGCGATTATTTCAGGAGTGATTTTTTTTGCTTTAGAATTGGTATTTCTATCCATTTCTTATTATGGTATAAATTCATATTATAAACATAAGTTTTCTGAAAAAACGGAAGATTTGGAGAACTCAACTAAAGACTGAGACATAAAAAAAGAGCCGAAAGGCTCTTTTTTTGTGCCGAATTTAATTTTCTTCTTCTAAATTTTCCAGTGCCACTTTTACGGCTTCGATTACAAAAGCAGTAAATGTGCAGTTTTTACCGATAATGGCTTTTTCCACCTTTGCAATTATATCGTTGGGAAACCTTATACACTTGTTTGTTGTGGGCGGAATGGACGGAATCTTAAATTTTTTCATTCAAATCACCTCTGCAATACAAGTATATATGCAAAAATATTTAGAGTATGCATAACAAAAGTATTGCAAAACGATAGGTGGTGTGTTATAATAGCTTAAGCGAAGCTAAAAAATAAAGCTCGACCGTTGGTCGAACTTTATTTTATTTCCTGCTCAAGAGTTTTAAATTCCTCTGTATCAAAAAATTCAGTCAGGGAGACCGAAAGTCCGTCACAAAGCATTTTCAATGTGACAATGCCGGGATTTTTGCTGTTCCCGTACAAAATGCTCTTAAGAGTTGACGGGGAAATCCCCGACTCTGTGGCAAGACGATTTATTGTCATTTTCTTCTCTTCGCATAAAAAGAGAATTCTGTTTTTAACAGCAGTATAAGTATCCATATATACCTCTTAACTCGTCAGCTGATTTCCACTTCGTCTACGCTGTTTTCTAAAAGTATATTGATAACTTCGTTTCGGGAGCGATTTGATTCTGTAGCAAGACGGTCAATCTTATCTAAGGTTCCTTCTTTTATGCGGACAGATATAATTTTATGTCCGTCCTCCCCTTTTTTATGGATTTTAATCGGTTTTATCATAAAATCACCTCATATTATAATTATAACATAAATACATTATAATTATAATAAAGCGGAAAATATATGTCAACCTTTAAATCGTTTCATAAAAAGCTCCAAAAAGGCTGAGAATATAAAAGCGGCGGACAAAATTTCAGATGCCGTGAAAACCAGCTCTTTGGCGGCTGTTGCATTAAGCGAAGACCCGGAAGAAAAGAAGAAAAGGGCAAGGACTGTTATAATAAAAGAATAGATAATTCCCGAAAAAAGAATGGCTTTCGTCTTTTTATTAAGCTTTTCCATGAAAAAACCCCCTTTTTCGTTAGTTTAACATATAAATAAAGAGTAATCAATGAACAAATTGTGGAAAAGTGGCATAATTTGTTACATATTATTTAAAAAACGAAAGGAAAAAACACAAAATAAAACCAAGCATCAAGGGATAGAAGAAAGGACTCCGAAAGGGGTTCTTTTCATTTTTGCGGACGAAATAAAAAATCTTTGACAAACGAAAAAATTGGTAGTATCATAGGCAATACTTTTCCGTGCACGGGGAAAGCTTTTGAGAGAGGAGCTTTGAAATATGCGGTTTTATGCGAAAAAGACAGACTATTTTATAAAAAGCACCAATGATGGAATTTTTATAAAGGTTAGTGAAAAGAAAATAAAGCGAGGAATCTTAATAAGATACCTGACCCAAAAGGGAGCAAAACGGTTTTTCAAAGAAATTCATGAAAATTTTGCAAGTGCCTGTCACTTAAAGGCTCTGGCAGCGGATTTTTTAGAAGGTAGCCTGGAAGATTTTTCAAGGCTTTACTTGTAATTTACAAAAGTGTGTGGTATACTTATCCTAAAACATAGGAAAAGAGTGAAATTATGGATTTGTTTACTGAAAGACTGATGGTTAAAAAAATCGAGGCCAAGGATTTGATTATTTGCATGCTTTTATTCCTGGCGGCACTTTTAATTTCGGTTTTAGCCTTTTTATTTTTACAGACTGTTGCAATCATTGTGCTTGCGGCGTCCTTATTCGGAGCATACTATCTTGCAAGCGGAATTTTATTTACTGAAATTGAATACTCTGTCACAAATGACGAATTTGAAATTGATAAGATAATTGCAAAAAGAAACAGAAAACACCTTGGAACATACAGCATAAAGGATTTTCGTGAGGGCGGAAAATATGACGGCAGAAAAGGTCTGTTCTTATGCCCCTCCAAAGTAAGCGACAACCTTTATTTTCTTGAAAACGAAAAAGAATGTATCATAATAGACCCCAATGAAACCATGCTGCGTGCCTTTGAGCTTTACATGGGTCAGAGGTTTAAAAGATGAGTATTAAAGCAGGCTGTGATATTGTCCTTATAAAAAGGATGGAAAAGTTTTTAAAAAACGGAACTGCAGAAAAGTTCTTTTCCGAAAAGGAGCTTTCTTACATCCTTTCCAAGGAAAAAAAGGAAGAGACAGCCGCAGGGATTTTTGCCGCAAAGGAAGCTTTGGGAAAGGCGTTAGGATGCGGACTTTCGGGCTTTATCATAAAGAAAACCGAAGTTTTGCATAAAGAGACGGGCGAGCCTTATTTTTCTTTTAAGGAAGAGTTTTTAAAAAACATAAGCCTTTCTGTATCCCACGACGGGGACTATGCCATGGCATTTGTGGTAATCGAGGAGAATTAGTATGTATATAAATCTGGTTTCCCGTGAAGAGATGAAAAAAGCGGATAAGCTTACAATAGAAAATCTGGGCATTTCGGAAGAGGTCTTAATTGAAAATGCGGCGCTTGCCCTTCTTGGGGAATGTCCTCCCGTTAAAAGTGCACGGATTTTTTGCGGAAAGGGAAATAACGGGGCAGACGGATATGCCCTTGCCCGCCACCTTTTCTTGAAAGGGACGGAGGTGGAAATTATAGCTCTTTTTCCCTCTTTATGCAAAAATGCAAAAATCGCAGAAAAGCTGGGAATAAAAATAACGCCTTTTGACAAAATGGAGGATAAAGAAGCGGAGCTTTATGTAGATGCCCTCTTCGGTACAGGACTTTCCAAGGAAATAACGGGGGATGCAAAAAAACTTATAGACTATATCAACGGAAAAAAAGGATTTAAAATAGCCTGCGATATACCTTCGGGAATAGATGCAGATACGGGAAATGTAATGGGGGTGGCAGTAAAAGCTGATAAGACTGTGACTTTCGCCTTTCCCAAAAAGGGACTTTACCAGTATCCCGGGGCATCTTATTCGGGTGAAGTTGTTCTTTGTAATATTTCCATCCCGAAAAATATAATCCCCGATACCAAAAGATATCTTTTAGATAAAATAACCTTTGAAAAAAGAGAAAAAAATTCCCATAAGGGAACGTACGGGCACATTTTATGTGTGGCAGGCTCCAAAGGGATGTCGGGAGCAGCATATATGGCGGGAAAAGCGGCAATTAAAAGCGGCTGCGGTCTTTTAACCATGGCACTTCCGGGAGTCATTTCAGATACCGTGGGAGGAAAACTTCCCGAAGCTATGACAAAGGACTGTGCCCACAATGGAAAGACCTTTATTAAAGAAGCCATAGATGATATAAAAGAGATGGCACCTTCCTGTAATACTCTTTTAATAGGGCCTGGTATTCGCAATACCGAAGAAACTGCATATCTTGTTAGGGAGGCAATAACCCTGTTCAAAGGAAAAAATATTGTAATTGACGCCTCCGCCCTTACGTGTCTTTCGGATTCTCCTGAATATTTCAGTGGAACCGTAATAACACCCCATCCCGGTGAAATGGCACAGATTTTGGGCTGCGACGTAAAAACCGTTCAGGAAGACAGAGAAAAAGCTGCCCTTAATTTTGCAGAAAAATATAATTGTTGTGTAGTATTAAAGGGAGCTTTTACCGTTATTGCATATCCCACGGGAGAAATTTATTATAACACCACGGGAAATCCCGGCATGGCACAGGGGGGCTCGGGAGACGTTTTGGCAGGACTTTTGGCTTCACTGATGGCTCAGGGCATAGATGGAGCAGAATATAAAGCCCCCTTTATCCACGGACTTTCGGGGGATTTAATAAAAGAAAGAAAGGCAGAAGGAACATTTTCAGCTACCGATCTTATAAAAGAATTTCCTAAAGCCATAAAAAAGTGTATGGTGTAAGGAAAATTAGGGCAGAATAGGAAGGGGTCGGAAATCTGCCTTAAAAAAGCCGCTTATATGCTACATAACTGGAAGAGGGCGGTTTTAGTCCCATAAACTGTAATTGACTCAAAGGAAAAAAAGATGTATAATCATTATATTGGAAGATATATCTTTAAAGGAAAGAGGAAAAGGTTTATGGAGACGAAAAGAATAGTAATATCCTTAGAGGAACCTCTGCTTTCCGAAATTGATGCCTTGGCAAAGAGTGAGGGGATAACCCGAAGCTCTTTTATAAGAAAAGCACTTTCCTGTGAAACCAGAAGAAAGAAAGGGAAGAAAAAGGAAGCGGAGATGAAAAAAGGATACCTCGCCATGGGAAATATAAATCTGGAATTGGCGAATCAGGGTATTATTGCCGATAACGAGCAGTTTTTGACCTACGAGCAAAAGTTATCGGAGAGTGAATGAATTGATAATTAAACGAGGCGACCTTTATTATGCGGATTTGAGCCCTGTAATAGGCTCGGAACAAGGGGGAGTGCGGCCGATTCTGGTAGTGCAGAACGATGTGGGAAATAAATACAGTCCTACGATTATCGCGGCTGCCATAACGTCCAAAATAAATAAGGCTCATCTTCCCACGCATATTGAAATAGACGGAAAAGTCTATGGCCTTACTAAAGATTCTGTAATTTTACTTGAACAGATAAGAACCATCGACAAAAAAAGACTCAGGGAAAAAATCGGGCATCTTGATGAGGAGCAGATGAAAGATGTGAATAACGCACTTTTCGTGAGCTTCGGACTTCCGCCCGCATAATAACACGGGAGAAAGGTGAATAATATGAAACTTAAGAAAAAAAACGTGATTATAGGGGCTTTGGCTCTCACTTTGCTTTTTGGCATAAGTGCCGTGGGAAATATCGGCTCTGAAGATGACCCACTTATTTCCTTAAGCTACATTGAAAGTGTAGTTATGCCTTATATAGATCAGGCGGTAGAGGGGGCAGCCTCCTCTGAATTTACCGTGGTGGAGCTTAAAAAGGGTGAAAGCTTAATAGCCAAATCGGGAAGCGAAATTATTTTAAGAAGCGGCGATGCGGTAGTTTCCATTCCAAAGACTGCCGCAGGCGGCTTTACGGACGTAACCAAGGGTGCTGACATCGGAAACGGAGATATGCTGGAAGCAAATCACCTTTTGATATGCCCCAGAAGTGACGGAAGAAAGATAGATGCTAAAAGCGGTGCGTTTTTCATGGTAAGAGGAGCTTACGAAATAGACTAAAAGAGGGATATACTTATGAAGAAGCTTTTGATTATGGGATTTATCCTGGCATCCCTTTCTGTGGCAAATATCTTTGCGGCTGAAATCCCCGATTATATAGAAATAGGGATAAATGCATCCAGTCTGGCAGATTTGGTCACAGTAGAATCCTCGGGCGGTCTTTATAAGAAAGGCTCTTTTGACGAAGATACGGAGGAAGAACTTTCTTATTACATAGGCGAAGAAGCAGAAGTAACCGTAAGCGAGGAAGGAACACTGATATATAACGGAGAAGACTCTTTAGAATCGGAGATGGAAATTTATAAAACCTCCGAGTTTTTGTCATGCCAGGGCCGTACATACAGAGGTGCAATAAAGCTTAAAGAAAGCCACGGAAAAATTTTAATAATAAATATGCTTGCTATGGATGAGTATCTTTATGGGGTTGTGGGCAGAGAAATGTCAGAAAGCTTCCCATTAGAAGCGTTAAAAGCTCAGAGCGTAGCGGCAAGAAACTATGCGGTTATTTCCCTTGGTCGCCACAGCGACCAAGGTTTTGACCTTTGTAACGGAGAGCACTGTCAGGCATACGGCGGAGTGGCCTACGAGGGCGAAAATGTCAGACGTGCCGTTGATGAAACAACGGGAATGCTCCTTTACTATGATGGAGAGGTTGTTCAGTGCTATTACTATTCAAGTAACGGCGGCTATACAGAGGACAGCGAAAACGTATGGTATGCTTCCTTAGGGTATTTAAGAGGAAAAAGCGATCCCTTTGAAAAGGGAGAAAAAATCCCCGGATATAACTGGAGTCATACCTTTACCAAGGAAGAAATAAGAGAATGTCTTTTAGAAAGAGATATTGACATAGGGGAAATAAAAGACGTCACGGTAACGGAATATTCCGATAATCAGCACGCTCTGGAAATAGTGATAAAGGGAACAAAGGGAGAAAAGGCCTATTATAAGGATAATATCCGTGCGGCATTTCCCGAAAGATTGAAAAGCACACTCTTTACTGTTTCCAAGGGAGCAGATGAAGTTCCCGTAAAGGTTTTAACCGGGTCCGGACTTGCGGTTTACGGCATAAAGTCCGCCACGGTAATGTCGGGGGCAGGACTTCATGAAATAAAAACCATGGGAAAAAGCGGAGAATTTACTTTTACCGGCCGTGGAAACGGCCACGGAGTAGGTATGAGCCAGTACGGAGCTAAGTTTATGGCAGAAGACGGCTATACTTTCAGGGAAATACTTGAGTTTTACTTTACAGATACGGAGATTTTGGACTGATGAATGTAACAGATTTCGACTACGACTTACCGAAAGAGCTTATAGCACAGGAGCCCCTTTCTGACAGGTCAAGCTCCCGTCTTTTGGTGCTTTCAAAGGAAAGCGGAAAAACGGAGCATAAAATTTTTTCAGATATATTGGATATGCTTAAAGAGGGAGATTGCCTGGTGCTTAATAACACCAGGGTAATTCCCGCAAGACTTTTAGGGACCAAGGAAGAAACAGGAGGAGCAATTGAGATGCTCCTTTTAAAAAGAATGAATGAAACCGACTGGGAGGTTGCCTTAAAACCCGGAAAACGTGCCAAAGTGGGGGCCCGTTTCTGCTTCGGACCTGAAAATGAGCTGAAAGCGGAAATTTTAGAGATAATAGAGGGCGGAAACAGAATAGTCCGCTTTTACTACGAGGGTCTTTTTGAAAATGTCTTAGATAAACTGGGTCAAATCCCCCTGCCAGGCTACATAACAAAGAAATTAGAGGATAAAGAGCGTTACCAGACGGTTTATGCTAAATTTGACGGAAGTGCTGCCGCTCCTACGGCAGGACTGCATTTTACCCAGGAGCTTCTTTCAAAAATCAGGGAAAAAGGTGTAAAGATAGCTTTTGTAACACTTCATGTGGGACTTGGAACATTCCGCCCCGTTAAAGTGGAAAAAATTGAAGAACATACCATGCATTCTGAATTTTTCGAGATAGATGAAAAGGCGGCCCAAATTATAAATTCCACAAAAGAGGCAGGTGGCAGAGTTATTGCCGTGGGAACAACCTCTGTAAGAACTCTGGAATCTGCGGCGAACGATAATGGAAAACTTGTCCCCACAAAAAGGGACACAAGCATTTTTATCTATCCGGGATATAAATTCAAGGTAATAGATGCTCTTATAACAAATTTCCACCTGCCAAAATCCACTTTAGTGATGCTGGTATCGGCACTGGCGGGCAGGGACAATGTGCTTAATGCATATAGGGAAGCTATCGAGGAAAGATATCGTTTTTTCAGCTTCGGTGATGCGATGTTCATAAAGTAAAAAGAAAGCGGGTAAGGGTGAGAAAATGAAAAAGAACGTAAATTTACTTATAATAAGTATGCCGTTTTTAATTTTAAGTATTGTCTCCGCTATGTTTTTTAGGGGGACCTTCAGCTCCGACTTTACCCTTTTTATGGGTTTTGGACTTATGCCCGTTTCCCTCATAATGGGAATAGGCTTTTTGGCAGCATGGATTTTTGAGCTTTTCAAAAAGGGAAGAAAAGCACCGGTGGTTGAAATTGTTTTCTTCTGCTCTCTGATTGCGACGGCAGTAATATCTGTCACGGGCATATTGGATTTACTTTATAGCAGTGAAAGCTTTTTTCCGGGACTTTTCGGGCTTATACTTCTTATTTTTGCCCTGCCGATTCCTGCTGTGATAACAATAATAACCCTTATTCTCATAATAATCAAAAAGTGTGAAAGTAAAACAAAAACAAAAGAAAAAGAGGACAAAAATGTTTGAATTATTGAAACAGGAAAAAGGTGCAAGACGCGGCCGTTTCACCACCCCTCACGGAGTAATTGAAACTCCAGTGTTCATGAACGTGGGAACCTCTGCGGCAATAAAGGGCGGACTCTCTGCTAAGGATTTGGAGGAACTTCACTGTCAGGTGGAGCTTTCAAATACATATCACCTTCATGTAAGACCCGGTGACGATGTGGTTCGTGATATGGGCGGAATAAGGAAATTTATGAACTGGTCGGGCCCTGTACTTACAGACAGCGGCGGATTTCAGGTCTTTTCCCTTGCGGACCTCCGCAAAATTAAAGAGGAGGGAGTTTCCTTTAAATCCCATCTTGACGGAAAAGCCATATTTATGGGGCCTGAAGAAAGTATGCAGATACAGTCAAATTTAGCATCCACAATAGCCATGGCTTTTGACGAGTGTATTGAAAATCCCGCCCCGAAAGATTATGTAAAGGATTCAATTGCCAGAACAACCCGCTGGCTTAAAAGATGCAAGGTAGAACTTTCAAGACTTAATTCCCTTGATACTACCATAAATAAAGAGCAGATGCTCTTCGGCATAAACCAGGGCGGAACCTATCCCGATTTACGTATCCAGCACATGAAAGAAATAGCCGAGCTTGACCTTCCGGGCTATGCCATCGGCGGTCTTGCGGTGGGGGAAACCGCAGAGGAAATGTATGATATAATAGAAGCAGTTGAACCTTTCATGCCAAAGGACAGGCCCAGATATTTAATGGGAGTTGGAACTCCCGTAAATATAATAGAGGGCGTGGCAAGGGGTGTTGACTTTTTTGACTGTGTAATGCCCTCGAGAAATGCAAGACACGGACTTTTATTCACAAGCTGTGGAATTGTAAACTTAAATAATAACAAATATATGAGAGATGAATCCCCCATAGATAGAAACTGTGACTGTCCTGCCTGCAGAAATTATACAAAGGCATATATAAGACATTTGCTTAAAGCAAAGGAAATGCTGGGAATGAGACTTTGCGTAATTCACAACATCCATTTTTATAATCAGATGATGCAGGATATAAGGGATGCCTTGGACGAGGGCAGATTTGAAAAGTTTTATAATGAGAAAATTCCCGTTTACGGCTCCCGTGCATAAAAGACTTGCAAATATGGAAAAAATAGTATATAATTAGAAAAAATACTTTTGGAGGTGTTTACTATGACAATGCCCGGCGCAGTAGGTCAGGTAGCAGAAACAACCACACAGACAGCTCCCGTAGCAGGTGAAGCGGCAGCACAGGCTGGCGGTTTCATGGGTCAGTGGGGCGGTCTTATCATGATGCTCTTAATTTTCGTTGTTTTCTATGTGGTACTTATCCTTCCCCAGAAAAAGCAGGAAAAGAAACAGAGAGCTATGATTGATGCATTAAAGCCTGGTGACGAAGTTGTTACTATCGGCGGAATTTACGGAAACGTTGTGAGCGTAAAGGAAGATGCTGTTGTAATTGAAACTTCTTCTGATAAGACAAAGATTAAAATGGCGAAGTCTTCAATCAGCAGATGTGTTAATGCAGAAGAAACAAAGAAATAAGGAATAAAAATGTCCCCCTTTGAATAAGTTATGTTCTAAAGGGGGCGTTTTTTATGGAAAATAAAAAATCCGGAAAAGGTTTTTTATCCTACGGAATATTAAAGGGACTTTTATCGGCCCTGGTAATTACGGGACTTTCCCTTTTGATAATTTCGGTAATATATCTGACGGGGGATTTTTCTGAAGATTTACTCAGGACTTTAGTTACGGTAAGCGCCCTTTTATCGGTGTTCATATCCGCTTTAGCGGGCGGAGTTTCTTTAAGACGGCAGGGACTTTTGCTGGGATTTTTCGTAGGACTGCTTTATGCTATGACCCTTTACGTAACAGGATTTTTATCCTTTGGCTTTCCGGGATTTTCAAAAGGACTTTTAGGAACACTGGCTCTTTCTGTGCTGACGGGAAGTCTTGGGGGAATTATCGGAGTAAATATAAAAAGAAACAAATAAAGACCCTTTGGGTCTTTTTTTGTTGGTATAAACAAAACTTTTAGTTGACTAAATGTTCCAAAAGAGATATAATAAATCTGCTATACATTTTTAAAGGAGGATTTACATGAGAGCAAAAAGTATAATTGCACTCTTGGTAATTGCCGCAATCATATTTGCCACATGTTTCGTGTGTCTTTTTGATGTGACAATCGGCGATTACAGATTTCCGGATGCACTTGACGAAGAATACGGAATTAAACAGGGTCTTGACCTGGTAGGCGGTTCGCTTATCGAGTTTGAGCCGGAAGAGGGTATAAGCCCCACAGATGACCAGATGGCAACAATAAATTCAATTATAAGAAGCCGTCTTGACAGTCAG
Source organism: Clostridia bacterium (assembly GCA_045123995.1). Lineage (GTDB taxonomy): Bacteria > Bacillota > Clostridia > CAKSNL01 > HGM11501 > HGM11501. Next base: position 5,312 of record JBGVKY010000010.1, on the reverse strand, counting down.
AGCTATTTTGATGCAACAGTTGCCATTCAGGCGGACAATACCGTGAGAATTGAAATTCCCAACGTTGATGACCCCTCTGAGGCAGTTTCAATTTTAGGCTCAACAGCGAAGCTTACATTCAGAGACTTTGAAGGAAATGTACTCATGGAAGGCTCTGACGTATATGTGAAGGATGCCCAGATGCAGTACGGACAGATTACCGAAGCCGGTGCCGCACAGTACTATGTAGCACTTGAGCTTACAGCAGAAGGAAGAGAAGCATTCAAAAATGCAACCGAGTTGGTTTTGGACTATAAGGACGAGGGAAACAACTTCATCGCTATCTACTTAGACGAGGAAGCCTTTTCACAGCCCATGGTTGAAACCGTAATCGACTCTGAATCTTGCGTTATAACAGGTCAGTTTGACAGAGATTCTGCAACAACTCTGGCGGCACAGATAAGAAGCGGACAGCTTCCTTTCAAGCTCACCGTTGCACAGGTGCAGAGCGTGGGTCCCACATTGGGTGAAGAAGCTCTTTCCAAGAGCCTTGTTGCCGGCGGAATAGGCATACTTTTGGTTATCATTTTCATGATAGCAATGTATCGCCTTTCAGGTTTGGTTGCATCAGTAAGCCTTATGGCATACACCGCTTTAGTTGTAATACTGCTTATAAGATTCGGCGCAACTCTTACCTTATCAGGAATCGCAGGTATCGTTCTTTCCATCGGTATGGCGGTGGATGCGGACTGTATCATATTTGAAAGAATGAAAGAGGAATTAAGAACGGGTAAAACCATCGGTGCAGCATTGGATGCAGCATTTAACCGTGCCATGGTTACTATTATAGATGCCAACATTACCACACTTATTTCCGCAGTGGTTTTATACTTCTTCGGCACAGGCTCAATAAAGGGCTTTGCAGTAACACTTGGAATAGGTACATTGGTAAGCTTCTTTACAGCTATCGTTCTTACAAAGTTAATCTTAAAGCTTTTAATCAAGGGCTTTTCCATAAAGAGCTCGGGTTGGTTCGGTGTAAAAGGAGGTGCTGCTAATGAAACAGTTTAATTACACAAAGAAAAGCAAGTTTTTTGCAATAGTTTCGTTGGTGGCAATCTTAGTCGGCGTTTTGGGTCTCGTTATAAACGGCGGACTTAAATACGGAATCGACTTCACAGGCGGAACAAATATCCAGATTGATATGATGGGCAAAGAATACAACACTGACGAAATGGAAGCTTTGGTGTCTGAGGTTTTGGGCGGAAAGGAAGTTCAGGTTCAGTCCATGGCTGACGGTAAGTATGTGGTAATAAAGACCGAAGCACTTTCCGGCTATCTTGAAGAGGGCGAAGAAAAAGAGGTTGACAAGGTTTTCTCTGCCGTAGAAGAAAAATATGAAATTGAAATTCCCGAAAGCGAAAGAAACGTAACTACTATCGGTGAGTCTACAAGCAAGAAAATTTTAACCGACTCCATGTACGCTGTTTTAATTGCAGTTGCTCTCATGCTTTTATATATCACCATAAGATTTGAATTCTTATCGGGTGTTGCTGCAGTTTTAGGACTTGCTCATAATATCGTTATTATGATTGGATTCTATGCAATCATGGGACTTCCCATAAACAATTCATTCGTTGCTGCAATTTTGACAATTGTTGGTTACTCCATCAATAACACCATCGTTATATTCGACCGTGTACGTGAAAACGTTAAAAAGGAAAAGAGCCTCTCTTACGAGGAAATTGCAGACAAGAGCATAAGCCAGTCTCTTGCAAGAACAATCAATTCTTCAATCACAACTCTCTTAACCATCGGAATGCTCTACATTCTGGGCGTATCTTCAATTCGTGAATTTGCACTTCCCATCATAGTGGGTATCGTTGCGGGAACATTCGCGTCAATCTTCCTTTGTGCTCCCCTTTGGGTTTACATGAAGGAAGCAAATGCAAAGAGAAAGAAAACGGGAAAAAGATAATAAAAAAGCCTTTCTGCAGCCGCAGAAAGGCTTTTTTGTTTCCTATTTAAAGCCTTCTCCCGGTAGGGGAGGAGAATTTCTCTTATGCAGGGGTAATATACATTATTACTGTGGATATATGGGCAATTTTCACAAAGAGAAACGGAGTTATTTAGTAAAAACGCAGAAAAAAGAGTTTGTTAATAAAAAACCTTGGAAAAACCATTGAATTGTGATAAAATAACGATACTAAGAGATATAATACACTAAAATACCTGCGCTATAACCATTATCTTTTAAGAATTTTTAACCGAAACGGCTCGTTTCGGTATTATGTGTCTATATAAAAAGGGTTTTAAGGCGTAAGTCTTGCCTTTTATATAAAAACAAAATGTTTTTTTAAGGAGTGGTTTTTATGAGAAAAGCGTTGTCTTTACTTCTTGCGCTTAGCATGATGCTGTCCCTTTGCGTCGTGCCGAGCTTTGCAGAAGAGACAATCGACGAACCCGTTGTCGTGGAGGAAGAAACTCCCGCAGACGACGAAATAATTGAAGAGGAGGTGCCGGAAGACGAAGTCGAACTCATGGCTGAGGGCGACGGAGAAGTTGTTGAAGAAGAAACATATACCGAGCTTCACTTCACCTACGAAAAGCCCACCAGCGCAGATAAATATGGAGACAGGGCTTTCGACGTTACAATAGCTACAGAAGGTACGGTAACAGGTGTTACTGTTGACGGTACTGCAGTTGCATTCACCCAGTCAGACACAACCTTGACTTTTGAAAGAAATGCAATGCGTCTTGCAGCCGACTTTGACAATCTTGGCAGCGAAGATTATTTCGAAAAGGAAATGGTTGTGTCTTTCGATGGAGAAATTCCTGACGAGACATTAACTCTTCGTTTTGTTGCAGACTGGACAGAGAAAAGTGATTTGGGTCAGACGGCAGGTACATCCCTTGAAGCTGACGAAGTAAACATTCTTGATGCTACCGAATTCCCTGGTTTCCGTCTGCGCGCGGACTCTCATCAGTCAAGTGCCTACAATATGGCATTAAATGCCTTTTTTGCTGATAAAACTGCAACAGCAACAAAATATTCATCTGATTCAGACGGTGCTACTGTAGGACATTGGATTGACGTTGACTTTGGTAAGGCTGTAGCAACTCAGGGCTTCAGATTCAAGGTTTCCAACGGACCCTTCCCCGTAAAAGGCGTTGAAATTTTTGGTACAGATGATTTAGACGGCGAATGGACATCTTTGGAAAGCAAAACAGGCTATCTAACCGGTGCGGCATCTGTAGGAGTTTTGCAGGAGCTTCATTTCTATAACGTTGCTGAATATCAGTACTACAGAATTCATCTTACACCTACAGGAACTAACAGAGTTCAGCTTGCAAGAATGGCATTTTTAAAGCCCATTACGGTTTCGGCAGAGGCAGAGGACTTTAAAGAAATTCACTGGCCCAATGCTTCTTACGTAAAGCAGACAGATGCAGAAGCTTTGTTTGACGATGCTAAGAACACGATTATATCCGTGCCCGCAGGAGCATGGCTCACATTTGAATTTGCGGAAGATTTTGCTACTGCTTTTTCAGGCATGAGATTTTCAGAGAACACAGCAGGTACAAACGGACTTGCAACTGCAACAGTGCAGGTATCAGCTGACGGTGTTTACTATTATGATGTGACAGCCCAGGTTACTGACAATGGCTCTTTCGCAGATGCTCTTTTCACAAATGCTGAGGGAACTCCCTATTTAGTGAATGCGAAGTTTGTAAGAATCAAGTCAAGCGCTGCATGGGATATTTCAGGCTTGAGCTTAATCAGTGCAAAGGAAGGGGCAGCATCACTTCCCGCTGACATTACAGCTGCTGTAAAAGAAGCTGACACCACCGGTGTGTATGGATTGGACTATATGGTTCCCTACGGTTCTTATGTCGGCTCTGTAGGAACTAACTCATTCCCGGCAGGCGGATCCGGCAGCGTATCCGATCCCAGCAAGAAGTGGACTGTTTTTGAATTGGCTCTCACAAACACCACACAAAGTTCCATTGGATGGACAATCGATAGCGGCTTTTATGACGGAAAGCCTCGTTCGGCAAAAACCTTTAACTTTGAATTTACCGGTGCTATCCCTGTAGGTGGCGTAAGAATTTATCCCGTTTCCGGACAGGACAGACAGTGGCTGCCCAAAAATGTAACTTTAATTGGTCTTGTAAGAAATGATTCGGGTGAGCTTGTTGAATCTACATACGGAATTGCAACACTTGTGCAGGATGCAAATCCCGTAGAAGGAGATTATTACGAGGTATTCTTCGCTGATGCAGAAGGCGAAGTTCTCGATGGTCTTAAGATTCTTTTCACAGGAAAGATGGCAGGTTCTTCCACCATCGTAAGATTGTCAAGAGTTCAGGTTCTTAAACCTGTTGCAGAAGAGGACAGACCTGATGGAAAGACCTATGTTGCATCTAACCTTTCAGATGATGAAATGCTTAACAAAGAGGTGGAATCCACCGAGTTTGGCACAACTGTTCCAAACTTCACAACAAACGGCCACGTTACAGCATATTCAAGACTTCATGACCATGTTATAAAGGCTGCTGATTCCGCTTACTACCACGTAGAAGTAACTCCTCCTGTTAAAGAAGGCGGAACAAGCTGGTACACAATTAAATATAACGAGCCTGTAACCTTCTCCGGTGTATCTGTTTACTCAAGAATAGATGCAAACGGAAACACCTATAATGGAGGTGTTGGACAGCAGACACTTACAAAGGGTAAAATCTGGGTGTCCGACACAGGTTTAGACGGCTCTTGGGTTTCTGCCGATGAATTCGTGGGTGCTGCCTCAAATCTTCGTCAGGATTTAAGAACCTATTTTGGCGGAACTCTTGCCAATGTAACTGCAAGTTATGTAAGAGTTGAAGTAACCGAAGTTTGCGGCGGCGGCGGCTCTACTTGGGCTGTCAGCGAAATGTCCTTAATTAAGCCTGACGGAGATGCTGTAAACATTACAACAGAAGACCTGGCAAATGTCCCCGGAATTGCCAATGAAGAGGCAATTACAATAGACCAGACAGGTTATGAGGTTTCGGCAGATGCAATCACTCTTAAAGATGAGACAGCAATAGAAGCTGTTGAAATATTAAAGGGTGGAGAAGTTGTTGAAACATTAGAGGCAGAAGTTGATTACACTGTTTCCGGAACTACTCTTACATTCACAAGCGAATTTGCGGAAACTCTTGAAGTAGGAGAATATACCGTTAAGGTAACTTTTGCCGGTAAACTTAAAATAAGTGAAGAGCTTGCCCTTACAGTAAAGGACGAAAAGATTACAAGCTTACTGCTCGTATCAAGAGAAATAGGATCGGGAGAC
>JBGVKY010000009.1:0-21106 GCA_045123995.1 Clostridia bacterium | reverse complement strand
AGGGTGTTGCATTTTTTCCTTTTCTTGAAATGGAATAATCCTCGGCAAAGCCCATTTCTTCCTTTGTTGCATCATCTAAAATTCCTGTTACGGTAAGACCTCTGTCTTCCTGAAATTGTTTAATGCCCTCTTCGGTGTTTTTATCAAATGTTCCGGTTATATTTATTTCTGCTCCGGATTTACCTTTATACCCCATTTCTTTGAGTCTTAACTGAATTCCTCCCACTATGTTTTCATCTTCACAGCCGTAAGTAACATGGGTTTTTCCGCCTTTTGTTTTGCCTGAAGAGAATTCATTACTATAATTTTCCATATACATTTTATCATATTTTTCTTGGGGGTTCAACAGATAGTTTTCTTCAGGGAAATATTTTTCACTTTCCGCTGAATCCAATTTGAAATTTCCGGCATCTTCCTTTTTTGTTTCCCCTTTGCCTGGCGAGTATTCACCGACTAAATCATTTCCCCATATATCCTTGAGAGGCTCATCAGATATGCCGTTTGGATGGCTTAAAGAATCCATGCTTTCTTTTTCTATTCCCGAAAGGAATTTTTTTGATGTTCCGTTTTTACGCATATTTACCCCCATGTCCCAGGCATCAAAAATTTTATCAGGATAATCAATTTTTTCAGGACTGTTTTTTATAACCTGGCTTAGATTCCTGCCCTCTGCTCCGTAACGAACGGCCAATTTTTCGTTTTCATTCATTTTTTCATAATCTTCGTTAATTTTTTCAAAGTTTATTTCTTTCATACTTTTTCCTCCTTATTAAAATAATCATTAGATGTAGAAAAAGCTCCGCACAATCATAGGCACCACTCCTTAAAATAACCTAGCAAGCTAATTGAGTGCGACAAAAAATCCGCAGAGCGACTCTTTCGCCTGCGTAAAGATTATGTGCACACTATTTAGCTATATTTATATTATATCACAAAGCCATCACTTATCAAGTTATTTATATATAAAAGCCACTGCTCACCCGTATAGGTGAGCAGCTATTTTTATTTAAGTTCATCCAATGATTTAAATGTATAGCCCTGACTTCTTGCCTCATCGATAATTCTTCCCAGTGCCTCAGTGTTATCAGAGGATACCGCATGAAGCAAAAGAACACATCCGGGATAAAGATAGGGAATTACACTGTCAAAAGCATAGTCAGCTCCCTTTTGATTATTGGTTTCCCAGTCCTTATAGGCAAAGCTCCACAGAACTGTCCTGTAGCCCAGAGCATTGGTGGCAGAAAGGCTTCTTTCGCTGTATGCTCCCTCGGGAGGACGAAAATAGCTCATATGGCTTCCAAAGGTTTCATAAAACTTCAAATCAAGATTTAATATTTCCTCCTGCATAGCAGAGGCTGTGCCCTTTGATGGCATATTGGGATGATTTACCGTGTGGTTTCCCACAATATGCCCCTCGTCCAGCATTCTTTTTATGAGGTCGTAATTTTTTGAAAGATAGGGGCCCGTTATGAAAAACGTCGCCGGAACGCCTTTTTCCTTAAGAGTGTCCAAAATTGCTCCTGTATATCCGTTTTCATAACCCTCGTCAAAAGTGAGGTAGAGATTTTTTTCTTCTGTATTTTCAAAATAGATACAGCTATATTTCTCCATCATATCCATCTGACCCTTTGTAAATTCAGGGGCAGATCCCTTTCTTTTTACAAAGCCCCAGCCGTAGTTATCGTTGGGAAGAGAGTCTATTTCCGAAGTTAAGAGTTTTACCTCTTCTTTCTTAACTTCTTCCTCTTTTATTTCTTCCTTTTCCAAAACTGTTTCTATAACTTCTTCTTTAACGTCTTTTACTTCTTCTTCATTTATGACCGCCAGGGTGCAGCCGCTTAAAAAAAGCATTGAAATTAAACAAAGAGCAACTATTTTTTTCATAAAAAAATCCCCTTTCCTACTTATATTATATATGCAGGAAAAGAGGATTTCAATATTTTTTTATTAAAGGACACACTTTAAGAAGTTTTGTGTTCTTTCGTTTTTGGGATTTGTGAAAAGTTCTTCGGGCGGAGCGTCCTCTAAGATAAGACCCTCATCCATGAATATAACTCTGTCCGCAACGTCTCTGGCAAAGCCCATTTCATGAGTTACCACAACCATGGTCATACCTGCTTTTGCAAGCTCTTTCATAACAAGCAATACCTCGCCAACCATTTCAGGGTCAAGGGCGCTGGTAGGCTCGTCAAAAAGCATAATATCGGGATTCATCGCAAGAGCTCTGGCGATGGCAACTCTCTGCTGCTGACCGCCGGATAACTGTCTGGGATAGCTTTCTGCCTTTTCAGACAGGCCAACTCTATCCAAAAGTTCAAGCGCTCTATTTTTCGCTTCCTCCTTGGTCATTTTCTTTCTGTCCGTGGGCGCCAGCATTATGTTCTGAAGAACTGTAAGATGAGGGAACAGATTGAACTGCTGGAATACCATTCCGATATTCTCCCTTATCTTATTTATCTCAACCTTTCTGCCGGTTATCTCCGTACCATCAACAATGACAGTTCCACCTGTGGGTTTTTCAAGGAGATTTAAGCATCTCAAAAAGGTTGATTTACCGCTTCCGGAAGGGCCGATTATACAAACAACCTCTCCCTCGGTAACCTCTAGATCGATTCCGTTCAAAACTTCCAGATGGCCAAATTTCTTTTTAAGGCCTTTTACCTTGATTTTCAATTCATCACTGTTTTTCACGGTTAATCCTCCTTTCCAGGAATTTAGCAACCTGCTGAAGTGTGAGAATTACAACCAGATACATTACCGCAACGATAGCCCAGGTTTCAAAGGACTTAAAGGTTATGGCTATTACGTTCTGTGCCTTGTTAACAAGCTCCGGAAAACCGATTACAGACAAAATGGATGTATCCTTAAGTGTAATGATAAACTGGTTTACAATGCTGGGAAGCATGTTTTTAACTGCCTGAGGAAGAACAATTTTGAACATTGATCTCCAGTAGGGCAGTCCAAGGCTTCTTGCCGCTTCCATCTGTCCCTTATCTATTGCCTGAATTCCCGCTCTTATAATTTCAGACATATAAGCACCGCAGTTTAATGCCAGGCAGATTGTACCCGCCTGAAGCGCAGTAAACACGGTTTTTATACCGAAAATGGAGTTTAAGCCCATGGGTACCCCATAAAATACAAAGAACGCAAGAACTATTAAAGGTACACCTCTTATTAAATTTACATAAACTAAAGAAATTGCTCGTGAAACTTTACTGTCCACCACACTCATGAGACCGAAGATGATTCCCAAGATACATCCAAAGAAAAGTCCCCACAGTGCAAGGAGCAATGTCTGTCCCATGGCTTTGAGCAGTAACTCGCCATAAATTTCTATAATCTGGCTCATAAAAGCCTCCCCTTTACACTCTGTAAGGGCATCGGCTAACCGATGCCCTTAATCATACTAATTTTTTTATTACGACTTTGATTAACCTAAGTATTTTGCAATAATTTCGTCGTACTTGCCGTTTGCCTTGATGTTAGCAAGACCTGCATTGAAGAGGTCAACCAACTCCTGCTTTTCAGCATTGAAAATTGCAAAACCGTACTGAGCGGGCTCGTTTTCTGTGCCGTCCACATATTTCATGGAAAGCTCACCAATCATGATGTTGTACTTTAAGATGGGTGTATCGTCGAAGCAAGCATCAACCTGTCCGCCCATAACTGCCTGGTACATATCGGGAGATGTGGGGAAAGTTACAACTTCAAAGCCATACTCATCCTTAATGCTTTCAGCGTACTGATTGCTCATTGTTCCGTTCTTAACAGCAACCTTCTTGCCATTAAGGTCGGAAAGTGCAGCAATTTCTGAATCAGCTGCAACAGCCATACCCTGGGTTGCATCATAGTAACCGTCGGAGAAAATCCAGCCGGAAGCTTTTCTTTCTTCTGTGATGGATGCACCTGCAATCATACCGTCAGCCTGACCTGCCTGGCAAGCTGCAATAGCTGCGTCCCAACCAACATACTGAAGGTCATAGGTGAAGCCCTGGTCTTCTGCAATTGCTTTTAAGATATCCATGTCGATACCAACAATGTTACCTTCTGCATCCTGGAACTCAAAGGGAGAAAATCCCTTGTCTGTTGCAATAACATAATCTACTTCTGCTGTGTTCTTTTCTCCGCATGCTGCGAAGAGGCATACTACCATAGCAAGAGCCATGATGAGTGCTAATGTCTTTTTCATATAAATCATTCCTTTCAAAAACTTGCTCCTATTATATCACTTCGGCAAGCTAAAGTCAATTTATCCGACCATCTTTAAATATTATCATCATTATAAATAAAACTTATAGTTTGTTTTAAGGTATTAAAATAGTTAATAAATTAAAGATTGACACAAAAAAACCTTGCTGATAGAAATCAGCAAGGTTTTTATCATTTTATCCTGTCAAAAGGCACACCAATTTATCATTTTAGGGGCAAATGGTTTTATAATTTGTGTTTTCATACTGATTTGTTTTTATTGGCTCAATATGGCTCAATTTTGCCCTAATCTGCCCTGCACAAATGCCAACAAATGCCCTTTTTATGCCATATTCAACATACTCAACAAGGTTAGCCTATTTCAACTCCATAAAAGAAAATGAGCCTTGTGAACGAAAGTTCACAAGGCTCATTTGATATTTTATTTTGCCTTTTGTATTATATCTGGGTTTGCCCCAAGACATATTGTTTTTGGGCAATCGTCGTTTTTGCCAAAAAGGCAAAACCGTTTTTAATTGCTACGGCGTTGCATTTTTTATTTAGATTTGGTAGAAATTGCTCAAAGTTGCATAAATACGGCGATTATAAGGTTGATAAGCGTAAAAAAAGACCTCATTGGACGAATCCAACAAGGTCGATTTTTTTATTCAATTTTGCCTTTTGCGTGATAAGGGGAATTGCCCCAAATCACATATCCCAATTACTTTCTGGGGTTCTTGATGTTAGCCTGAGCAGCAGCGAGTCTTGCGATCGGCACTCTGAAGGGAGAGCATGATACGTAGTCAAGACCGATGTTGTGGCAGAATTCAACAGAAACGGGGTCGCCGCCGTGCTCACCGCAGATACCGCAATGAAGTTCGGGTCTAACGGGCTTACCAAGCTTGATGGACATTTCCATAAGCTTACCAACGCCTGTCTGGTCGAGCTTAGCGAAGGGATCGTTTTCGAAGATTTTCTTGTCATAGTAAGCATCCAAGAACTTACCAGCATCGTCACGAGAGAAGCCGTAGGTCATCTGTGTAAGGTCATTTGTACCGAAGCAGAAGAATTCAGCTTCCTTAGCGATTTCGTCAGCTGTAAGAGCAGCTCTGGGAATTTCGATCATTGTACCAACTTCGTACTTAAGATCGATTCCTGCTTTTGCAATTTCAGTGTCAGCTGTGGAAACAACGATATTCTTAACGTACTTCATTTCCTTAACTTCGCCTGTAAGAGGAATCATGATTTCGGGCTTAACAGTCCAATCTGCATGCTTCTTCTGTACGTTGATTGCAGCACGGATAACTGCCTTTGTCTGCATAGCAGCAATTTCAGGATAGGTTACTGCAAGACGGCAGCCACGGTGACCCATCATGGGGTTGAACTCGTGAAGAGATGCGATGATTGCCTTGATATCTTCAACAGATTTGCCCTGTGCGTCTGCAAGAGCCTTTATGTCAGCTTCCTCTGTGGGAACGAATTCGTGAAGAGGAGGATCCAAGAATCTGATTGTTACGGGGTTACCCTGAAGTGCTTCGTAAAGAGCCTCGAAGTCGCCCTGCTGATAGGGAAGAATCTTTTCAAGAGCAGCTTCTCTTTCTTCAACTGTGTCGGAGCAGATCATTTCTCTGAATGCTGCAATTCTGTCAGCTTCAAAGAACATATGCTCTGTACGGCAAAGACCAATACCTTCTGCACCAAGCTCAACAGCCTTCTTAGCGTCAGCGGGTGTATCAGCGTTTGTACGAACCTTTAATGTTCTGTACTTATCAGCCCATCCCATGATTCTGCCGAATTCGCCTGCGATTTCAGCGTCAACTGTGGGGATGATACCGTCATAGATGTTACCGGTAGAACCGTCGATGGAGATTTCATCTCCCTCGTGGAATGTCTTACCTGCAAGTGTGAACTTCTTATTCTCTTCGTCCATGTTGATGTCGCCGCAACCGGATACGCAGCAAGTACCCATACCACGTGCAACAACGGCAGCATGGCTTGTCATACCGCCACGAACTGTCAAGATACCCTGAGCAGCCTTCATACCTGTAATATCTTCGGGAGAAGTTTCAAGTCTTACAAGAACAACTTTTTCGCCCTTTGCGTTCCACTCTACAGCATCTTCAGCTGTGAATACAATCTTACCGCAAGCAGCACCGGGAGAAGCGCCTAAGCCCTTACCCATAGGTGTAGCAGCCTTCAATGCCTTAGCATCGAACTGGGGATGAAGGAGAGTATCCAAGTTTCTGGGGTCGATCATTGCAACAGCCTTTTCTTCTGTAATCATACCCTCGTCAACTAAGTCACAAGCAATCTTAAGAGCAGCCTTTGCTGTTCTCTTACCGTTTCTTGTCTGAAGCATATAAAGCTTACCGTGTTCAACGGTGAACTCCATATCCTGCATGTCTCTGTAGTGGTCTTCAAGTGTAGCACAAACCTTATTGAATTCATCGAAAGCAGCGGGGAACTTCTGAGCCATTTCAGCGATGGGCATAGGAGTACGAACACCTGCAACAACGTCTTCACCCTGTGCATTTGTCAAGAACTCACCCATAAGTCCCTTTTCACCTGTAGCAGGATCACGTGTGAATGCAACACCTGTACCGCAGTCATCACCCATGTTACCGAATGCCATCATCTGTACGTTAACGGCAGTACCCCATGAATAGGGGATGTCGTTGTCACGACGGTATACGTTAGCTCTGGGGTTGTCCCATGAACGGAATACGGCTTCAACAGCACCCATTAACTGTTCAATGGGGTCAGAGGGGAAGTCCTTTCCGATCTTTGCCTTGTATTCAGCCTTGAACTGAGAAGCAAGAGTCTTTAAGTCGTCAGCAGTAAGTTCAACGTCCTGCTTAACGCCCTTTTCTTCCTTCATTTTGTCGATAAGCTCTTCGAAATACTTCTTACCAACTTCCATAACTACGTCAGAATACATCTGAATGAATCTTCTGTAGCAGTCCCAAGCCCATCTGGGGTTATTTGAAGCTGTTGCCATGTATTCAACAACTTCTTCGTTAAGACCGAGGTTAAGAATTGTGTCCATCATACCGGGCATAGATGCTCTTGCACCGGAACGAACGGATACAAGTAAGGGATTGGTCTTATCGCCGAATTTCTTACCGCAGATAGCTTCCATTTTTGTGATGTATTCAAGAATCTGAGCCTTGATATCATCGTTAATCTTTCTTCCGTCCTCATAGTACTGGGTACAAGCTTCTGTTGTAACTGTGAAGCCCTGGGGAACGGGGAGACCGATTTTGGTCATTTCAGCAAGGTTAGCGCCTTTACCACCGAGAAGTTCTCTCATGGACGCGTCGCCTTCACTGAACAAGTAAACAAACTTTGTCATTGTTTTTACCTCCTATATTTTTCTAACATATAATAATACACTATTTTGAAAAAAATTTCCACCCTTTTTTAAAATTTTCGGTGAAAAATTTTTTTATATACATCTTTTTTGTCATGTTTTGCCAAAATAATTTCTTTTTTTATTGCATTTTCACCAATTTGTTAAAATAATCCAGAGTTTTTATTTCTTCCGCCACATGAATTTTTATAAAACTCTCTGCCAAGGCTCCAACTTTTTTTACCGAATCAGTTTCTGCCTTTAAGGAAAAAAGAGTTTTTGAAAGAGGACATTTAAGTATATATGTAAGGAGCGAAAGATACTCCTCTTTAAGGGGCGAAAGCCCCTCTTTTTTCGCACAGTTTCTGCAAAGAACTCCTCCGCTTACGGAAGAAAAGGAAAAAGGCTTATCAGAACTTTCACAGTTGACGCAAACATCAACAGAAGGTTCAAATCCCGATTCTTTCAAAAGTTTCAGGTCGTATATTGCCTTTATTAAAAAAATGTCTGTTTCTTCTTTTGCCAGCATATAAAGACTGTTTAATAATATCTTTATGGTTCCTCTCATATCCTCAGGCGCAAGTCTTCCCGCAATGTCCGCCATGTAAATTCCCAGAGCGAGCTTAAGGCAGTCCTCTCTTAAGTGGAAAAAGCTTTCTATACATTCTGCGCTTTTTAAGGTATAAACCTCGCCTCTTTGTGAGGACAGTATAAATTCTCCAAAGCAAAGTATTTCAGATGCCACCCTGTTTTTGCTTTTCATACTTCTGACTCCCTTGGCACTTACCGATATTTTTCCCAGTTCTTCCGTCAGAACCGTAAGCATTTTATCATAGTCACCGTAGGATACCTGCCTTATTATTATCCCTTTTATCTTTATGGGTTCTCCCATCTTTACTCTTCTCCTTATAAGAAGGGTTTCCCTTCATTGAAAGATAGTCATCTATTTTCCCTGTTTTATAAAAATCAAAATTACTCAAAACGCCACCTCCGTTTTTAGTTTGTGTGAAATGGCGTTTTATATTTAAGGAATTTACTTCCTTTCAAAACCCAAAGTTTTCAAATCGCTGTCTCTGTTTCTCCAGTCAGAACGTACTTTAACCCACAATTTAAGGAAAACTTTTTTCATGAAAAACTTCTCCATGTCGCCTCTGGCATAGCTTCCAACTCTTTTCAATGCTTCTCCGCCCTTACCGATTATAATGGATTTATGTGAATTTTTTTCGCAGTAAATTGCCGCCTCAATTTTTATAATATCTTCCTCTTCGGAAAATTTTTCTATTTCAACCGCTGTCCCGTGAGGCACTTCTTTGTCGAAAAGGCGAAGAATTTTTTCCCTTATGATTTCTGCCGCTATATCCTTTTCGGGAACATCTGTCATCTGGTCTTCAGGATAGTACATAGGGCCCTCGGGAATGAGCTTTAAAACCTCTTCTATAACCTTGTCCGCATTTTCCCTCTGAGCAGACATGGGGAGAATGGTTTCAAAATCGTATTCGTTACTGTACTGTGCTATCTGGGGTAAAAGTGCTTCTTTTTCAACTATATCAACTTTGTTAAGGATTAAAATCGCGGGGATTTTTCTTTCTTTAAGCTGGGAAATAATGTTTTTCTCCTGCTCCCCAAGTCCTTTTGTGCTGTCTGCAACCAAAACGGCCGCATCTACATCAGCGATAGTTTCATTTACCACCCTGTTCATAAACTGTCCAAGCTTTGTCTTTGGCTTATGAACTCCCGGAGTATCAACAAAAATAAGCTGATAATCCTCCGTTGTTTTTATGGTGAGTATTGAATTTCTTGTGGTCTGAGGCTTATTTGACACAATGGCAAGGTGTTCCCCTGTTATTTTGTTAAGCAAGGTACTTTTTCCCGTATTGGGACGGCCGACAATTGCAACAAAGCCCGATTTAAATATTTTTTCTTCCATAGCTACCTCTTATTCTCTCGGCAGATTCATTGCCGTTAAAATCTTTTTTTCTTTTGCTTGCATTTCTTCTCTTTCGGCGTCCTCCATATGGTCATAGCCTAAAAGGTGCAGCATGGAATGAACCGTAAGAAATCCCACTTCCCTTTTCATGGAATGGCCGTATTCCTCTGCCTGAAAGGCTGCTCTTTCAAGGGAAATCACAATATCTCCAAGCATCAGATTTTCCTCGTCAAATTCTATGGAATCTTCGTATATATTCTTCTTCTCATCAAAGGAAAGCATGGGAAAGGACAAAACATCTGTAGGTCCTTGTCTTTTCATATATTCTTCATTGAGACTCGTTATATATTCATCATCGCACAAGGTCACGCTTATTTCGCAGTTATCTTCCATCTCTTCTTCCAGAAGCGACTCTCTTACGGCAAGATGGATTACCTCGTCAAAAGAGCCGTCTCCCTTTAGATTTTCTATTTCAAGCTTCATTCTTTTTCTCCTTGCTGTCATATTTTATTCTTTTGTGAAAATAGCTTCCGAGCATTGCAACAAAAGCATCTATAATATATCCAAGCTCCCTGAAGGAAAGGTCACACTTATCAAGCTGTCCCTCTGCCATACGGTGCTTGATTATTTTTGTTACCATTGCACGGATGGATTCTTCTGTTTTTTCATCTAGACTTCTTACCGCTGCTTCGCAGGAGTCTGCAAGCATTACAATTCCTGCTTCCTTGGACTCGGGCACAGGCCCGGGATATTTAAAGTCTTCTTCCTTTGCATCAGGATTTGTCTCAAGAGCCTTTTTATAGAATACCCCTGTGGGTGTTGTTCCGTGATGCTGCATTATTACATCCTGTATTTCCTTGGGCAGACGGTACTGTCTTGCGATTTCAAGTCCGTCATGCACATGACCCTTCAAAATCTCTGCGGAATCAGAAGCATCTATCTTATCGTGAGGATTTTCTCCAATCTGATTTTCAAAGAAGTAGTCGGGACGGCGGAGCTTTCCTATATCGTGGTAGTATGCCGCAACTCTGGCGAGCTGATTGTTTGCTCCTATTTTTATACATGCCGCCTCTGCTAAATTCCCTACCATAAGACAGTGGTGATAAGTCCCCGGTGCCTCAAACATGAGTCGTTTTAAAAGAGGTTTTTCGGGATTACCCAGATCGTTTAACTTAAATGGCGTGATTATGTTGAATACATTTTCAAATATGGGGGTTGTTCCTATTGTAAGAACTGAAGATATAATCCCGTTTATGGCACCAAAAAGAGCACATTTCCAGATTTCTTCAGGTTCTTTTCCCATAAGAAGCATTGCCATTGCCATACAAAGAGCTCCCGCCCCCATGGCATAAAGCATTGCCATAGCATAACCCGAAATACTTCTGACTCTTTTGAATATCACCGAAGAAAATGCTGAAAACACAACCATGGCAATTATAAATTCCTCAGACTGGCGGAGCATGATTGCCGTGGCAAAGGAAAGATATATATTTATAAGGGCCGAAAGTCTTGCACTTACAAAGGTTGCCATTAAAATCGCCACATAGGGCAGAGGCAGAAGATATACATAGTTTCCGCTTATCTTTCTTGCAAGGAAGATGATAAAAAGCATAATTACGGGAAGCAGACACGCCAGTATAAGCTTCTCTTCCGTGAACTTTCTTCTGTCTGATTTCATTCCGATGTAATATGCTGCAACAGAGTAAAAGGCAACCATGAAAATAAAAATCCCTATGGCGTATTTAACGCTGATTTTTGCAGAACCTTTAAGGACGCCCATGTCAGAAAGCAGGCTGATGTGGGCATCTGTTAAAACCTCTCCTCGTCTTACAATAACCTGATTTTTCTTATATACCGTAGGCTCTATAAGCTTTGACGCTTTTTCTTTCTCCTGCTCGGTAAGCTGAACATCTACCTCTTCGTTTATTTTAACAAAGGCAGAGAAAAATTTCCCTGCTATATTAACTCTCTCGTTAACGGGAATTTTTTCTAAAAAGAGGGTTTTCATTTTTTCCGTGGCTTCATCCTTGTCCTCCACACCCTCGTCCATTACCTTTGTAAAAACCTCTCTCACTTCTTTTGAAAATATACCGAAGTCCTCAGCATTCAAGCTTAAAAGATATGTAAGTTCGCTGTCTGTCAGCGAAATATCCATGTCCTCTTTAAGAAAGCTTATTTTTCCTCCCAGGGCAATTTCCATTCCTCTTGCCTGAAGCACGGAATCCAATGCCTTCTGGAGATTTTCAAACATGTTTTCATTTAATTCGTAGTTTATCTTATACTGTATCCCCACCTGGGAGGCTGCAGCCTCTTTTCTTCTATTGGTGGTAACCTTGTCCTCTATTTCTCTGGTAGCATAAATGTCTTCCGTTGCTATATCCCCCGATGAATAGTCATAACTTTCGGGAATGGAAACTCCCAAAATTATTCCAAAAGATAAAGCAAAGGAGAGAATTAACGCAATATAAACCTTTAATCCGATTTTTCCGTTATTCATTTAGACTTCCTTTCTGCAGCTTTAACTGCCTTTTCTCTTTCGTACTTTTCATAGCTTAAAATTATCTTCTGAACTAAGGGATGTCTTACAACGTCTTTTTCAGAAAGACCGCAAAATGCAATCCCCTCGATATTTCTCAATATTTTCATAGCTTCCTTAAGTCCCGAAGTTTTTCCGTCTGGCAGGTCAATCTGAGTTATATCACCTGTTATTATAACTCTTGACCCAAAGCCGATTCTGGTTAAGAACATCTTCATCTGTTCGGGGGTGGTATTCTGGGCTTCGTCTAAAATTATAAATGCATCATCTAAGGTTCTTCCGCGCATATAAGCCAAAGGTGCAACCTCAATCTGTCCTCTTTCCTGATATTTCTGATAGGCTTCCACTCCCATCATTTCATACATGGCATCGTAAAGAGGCCTCAAATAAGGGTCTACCTTCATCTGTAAATCTCCCGGCAAAAAGCCCAGTTTTTCTCCTGCTTCTACCGCAGGACGAGTTAAAATTATACGATTTACTTCCTTTTTTCTGAAAGCCTCCACCGCCATGGCAACCGCCAGAAAGGTTTTTCCCGTTCCTGCAGGGCCGATTCCGAAGCAAATGGGATTTTTGTTTATAGCCTTTATATATTCTTTTTGTCCCACGGTCTTTGCCTTTATAGGTTTACCCGTGGATGTAATACAGATAAAATCTCCGCTTAAGGAAGAAATAGATTTGGCACAGCCCTCTTTTGCCATGGCAATACAGTATCTTATGCCCTGCTCTGTCAAGGGCTCGCCGTTTTTAAGGATGCTCATCATAGCGCTTATGGTTTCATAGGCAGCTAAAACATTTTCCTCAGCACCCATTATTTTTAAGGCATTGTTTCTATTTATAATCTGAACGGAAAGCTCATTTTCCACCAGCTTTATATTAAAATCAAAGCTTCCGAAAAGCTCCGATACTTTTCCCATTTCTTCAATTTCGTAGGTCTTTTCTACCAAAAATATCATTCCTTTCGACAAAGGGCAATATCCTCCTGGCATTCGAAAACCAAGGTTACCTTTGTTTTCTCCTCCGAAAGTGCCTCTGTCTTTAGTATTTTATCCTTTATTTCCACGTTTTTATCAAGGTTTTTTATAAATTCCTCTTCCATTTCCCCACATGCATCTCTGACGGCTTCATCCATGGGGATTTTAATTAAGTCTACTTTTGTTTCCTTATACTTTGTTTTGCCAAAAGTAACAGGCAGGGGAATTTCAGAAAAAAGCTTTAACTCTTTTTCCTCATGCTCTTTTTCGAAACTTTCAAAAGGAGCTTTCCCCGAAAAACGAAAGCTCATTCCGAAAGAACCTACTTTAACACTGTAATACTCTTTTTCACGTCCCGTATATGTAACCACTTTTTTCTCATTAGTTACTTCTTTTTCCATTTCGCTCCAAAAAGATGCCAGAACCTCGCCCATGGCATGAACAGGGGTAAATCCCTCTTTGTAGGATGAAATGAGAACCTGCCCTTCTTTTACGATATCGCCTTCAGAAACAAGGCTAAATCCCCGTTTCACTGTAATAGAATTTATCCTTGCACTTCTTTTTGCGATTACATCCGCAGGCTCTTTAACATCGATAGGATTTTCATGTGTGGCTTTTTCCCTTACATGTATATATAAAACCGAACCCCTTATTTCAGGCCATATCCAGGAAAGTCGCGGTTCACATCTTAAGGCATTTTCGCTGAATTTCTTCTCATCCACCTTATATTTTAACACACCTTGATGCAAACCGCAATAGTTTGCGATAATTTTTATTTCCTCGTCTGTAATTTTTTCGTTTCCGTCTATTCTTAATGTCCAGATAAAGGAATTTAATATACCTATGATTATAAGAAAAGAAAGTGCCCCGAATATTAAGATTTTTCTCTTATTCCACTTTTTTATTAAAAACGGAAGTCCTCTTTTTTCCAGTATCCTTACCTTGCATCCCGACCTTTTTTTAGGCTTCAACATCTTAAAAAAGGCTTTTTTACTCACATAAAGAACTAAAGAATCGTCCTTTTTAACTGCATTTTTTATAAGTATTCCGAAATGTGCACATAAATTTAAAAACCTTTCGGGATTTTTTCCCTTTACCTCTAATATAAGATATCCCGAAAGCCAGCTGATAAGTCCCATTTTATATAAATTCCACCTTTTTTATATTTCCGGAAACCGATAAAATCTCTTCGGTAATAAGAGAAAGTACCATCTCTTCTCCCTCAATTTTTAGTATAGATTCTTTTGTATTTATTTTAATGGATTTATCATCGTAAGAAATTATTCCCCTGTAATTCTCTACCGTAATTCCTAAATTTCCCGTCATGGTTATATAGGCAATGTCTAATGTTACTTCTTTGGGTAAGTCCAGAAGTTCCATTCCCTTTTCCAAAATCTTTTTTTTCAAAAAAAGGCCTCCTTTCCTAAATATTTTATGCCCCCTTGTAATTCTTATTCCCTGCGAGCCTTCATATATTTTAATTTAAGAGGTGGTTTTTTGAAAAAATTTATTTTCTTTTTTATATTTATCTTACTTTTTTTAGCTCTTATTTTAATGCCTTTTAAATCAGAGCTTATAACAAAAGCTGTAAAGGACGGGATTTTTTTATCTTTTGATACCTTGATTCCCACTCTTTTTCCTTTTTTATTTCTGTCAAACTTTCTGTTTGCCTTTGGCGGTGATGCACTTTCCAAAGTTGCCTCTTTTTTCCTTTGTCCGCTTTTAGGTATAAGCAAAAACGCTTCCAAGGCGGTTATACTGGGTCTTTTGGGTGGCTTTCCCACAGGCTCCAATACTGCCGCTTCTCTTTACAGGAACGGAGAAATAACAAAAGAAGAGGCTGAAAGACTTCCGATTTTTTCAAACAATGCCGGGATAATGTTCGTCTTGGGAACCATCGGGGTTTCCCATTTTTCCTCATTCAAGACAGGACTCCTCCTTTATCTGTGTCACATTTTTTCATCACTTATTGCAGGAGTTTTGACCCGTGAAAAAAAACCTTTTTCCTTTAAAAAAGAAAAGGAGCCGGAATATGTAAAAATTTCATTTTCCCCTATTGCTCCGTCATTTTCCTTCTCTGTTTTAAAAAGCAGCAGATCCATGGCAATTATTTGTCTCAATTTCATTGTATTCAAGGCAGCAACATCAATTCTTGAAACTTTTTTACCTAAAGGGGATTTTTGTGCCTTTATAGGAGGACTTTTCGAAATCACAGGAGGTCTTTTATCTTTAAGCCAAAGCCTGAGAGGCCTCGTTTTATCTGCTTTTTTACTGGGATTTAACGGACTTTGTGTTCATATGCAAAGCTATTTTGAATTTGAAAAAGCCAATCTTTCCATGAAAAGAAGCATTATGTGGAAAATTTTCCAGGGTCTTTTCTCCTCTCTTCTCATAATCATAATAAACCCCTCTTTATTCCCGGATGAAATTTCACTTCCCCCTTTCATTTTTTATATCATTATGTTTTTACTTCCTCTTTTCTTCCTTTTGCCAAAAAAAGTGTGCAGAAAATCTGCACACTCATAAATTATCTTCCGTAACGCATTTTATAAAACAGATACTGCTGGGCAATTCCCGAATCTTCCCCGAAAAGGGTAAATCCGTCCCTGCCACCGTAAAGCTCGTCCATAGCTCTCTTTATCCACACATCTACGGGGAAGGAGTCAAAGCGGGAAAGTCCGAAAAGCAGAACACAGTCTGCCACCTTATTTCCAACTCCGAAAATGGATAAAAGACATTCTCTTGCATCTTTGGTAGAAAGGCTTCTTATGGTTTTTTCGTCTATTTTTCCCGAAAGCACATCCTCTACCGCCTTTTTTAAATATTTTGCACGATAGCCCACGCCGAAAGAAAGATAGTCTTTTTCGGTTACATCTTTAAGTTCCTCAGGAGACGGAAACGAAAAATAGCTTTTATTATCAAGCATGATTTCCTTTCCGTAAGCACGGCTTATCTTTTCCACACAGCCCTTGATTTTGGGAATTGAGCTTCGCTGGGAAATTATAAAAGATAAAAGTGTTTCAAAAAAGTCCTGCTTTAATATTCTTATGCCGCTGCCGAACTTAATTGCTTCTTTCATAACTTCTTCCTTGGCTATACGTTTTTTTATGGCAGAATAATCTCTTTTTATATCGAGATAATCTTCAAAGAAAGCCCTGTCTTCTTCCGTTGCCCCATGCACTTTTATAAACTTTCCGTCATAGGAAATATTAACCGCTCTGCCCGATGCCACCCCCGTGAAGCTCCCGTCTTCTTCCTCATTCCACCTGAAACACTGACCTGAATCAAAGGTGTGGCGTGGCAGAAAGTCATTTTCCAGTTCTATTAAAAGGTCCATATTATCTTGCCGCCTTTTTTATTTTTTCACAATCGGTATTTTTATTAAATACTGCTTTGAGTCTTTTTATGCTTTTTTCTTTTCCGTTGTCTGAAAAATCCAGCATCAGTGCACAAAGAGCTTCCTTTACTGATTTTTCATCTCCCTTAAATACCAGAGAATCAATAGAAGACATGGGAGAATAAATATCTGCTCTGTCAGAAATTATATGAACTGCTGATGGCTTTATTCCAAGTGCCTTTTCAAGATTTGAAAGAACCTTGTCCTTCATGAAAGGGTCTGCTATATATACATCAGAAACACTCTCTTTTGAAAGAATTTCTTCTGCCTCACATTCTTCGCAGCTGCCATATTCCAAAGCCCCTTTTATAAGACTCTTTCTCTCGGTGTAAAGCCTGGTTCTGAAAAAGGGATTTTCATCCACTATCTTAAAATCAGGGCCGTCTTTTTCCTTATCCAGCTTCCTGCACCTTTTAAGGAGCAATTCCATGGTTTTTTCCCTCATTTTAAAAACCATTTCTCCCTCGCAGAATTCCTTTGACAAGAGCATGGAAATAAGATAAATTTCTCTGTCATTTTCAAAGTCGAAAAACACATATTCAATTAAGGGAGCACCTAAACTCGATGCCATAAGGGGAAGATTTCCCATGACTGAAGAATCCAGATAAAGTATACTTCCCTCACTTATCCCCGTATCAAGGGGAATACCCCACAGGCTTTCGCCTGTTTTTCTGGCTAAATTTCTTATATCGTCAGAAATGTTTTTTATCAATTCCTTATTAAAAGACGATATGTATAAAACGTGTTTTCCCAAAATCATACTCCCCTTGGCAGCGCTGTCTTTAATTCTCCCTGAAAATCGGCGTTGCCTTCTACTACGATTTTAACTTCATCCCCGAAGTAATCGATGATTGTAACAGAGGCATTGGCTGTCCAGGGGATTTTCTGCATATCTTTGGCAGAAAGACCTTTTGCCTTACAAAGAATCGCTCTTATAGGTGTTGCATGGGTAGCACAGAGAATGGTTTTACCCTTGTGTTTTTCTGTGAGAGTATCGACAAAGGCATTCACCCTGTCATAAAGCTCCTTTACCGATTCCCCATCCGTTGCCCGTGATGCTCCTATATCCGAAAGCCAGAGCTTGAAATCTTCATTTTCACGAGCAAGTTCTTCAAAAGGTTTTCCCTCCCATGAGCCTGCTTCAATTTCCCGAAGCTCTTTTTCAGGGATAATCTCCATCCCGAACCAATCTGCCACGTGCTTTCCTGTATCAAAAGCCCTTTTTAAGTCACTTGCATAAAAAAGGTCAATTTTTTCATTTTTCAGATATTCTGCCGCCGCCTTCGCCTGAGCATGGCCTTTTTCCGTAAGCGGTGCGTTTCCCTGACCGATAAATTCACCTCTTAAATTGCCCTCGCTCTGTCCGTGGCGGAGAAAAATTATTCTCGTCTTTTCCAAAAAAATCACTCTTTTCTCACTTTTAATTCAGCATATACGTCACTTTTTTTAATTCCCCTGTCCTTCGCCACGGCCTTCATGGCATCTTTCTCGGAAAGCCCTTCATTTATATACTTTTCCATATGTTCTTCTATGGAAATATCAGAAAAGTCTGCCTCAATTTCGGGAGCACCGGAAAGAACCAGAACAAATTCTCCCCTCGGTGGATTTTCTTCATATTTCTCTATTGCCTCCCCTATGGTAAGACGGACAAATTCCTCGTGGATTTTTGTAAGCTCACGGCAAAGGGTGATTTTTCTCTCTTCCCCGAAAAAAATGGCAAAATCCTTTAATGTTGCCATAAGCTTATGGGGGGCTTCATAAAAAATCATGGTGCGTCTTTCATCTTTTAATTCTTCCAGATGCTTCTTACGGCTTTGTTTGTTGACAGACAGAAAACCCTCAAAGCAAAATCTTCCGGTGGGCATTCCGCTTCCGATAAGTCCGTTGATTGCTGCAACGGCACCGGGAACAGGTACTACTTCAATTCCCGCATCTATGCAGATTTTAACCAAATCTTCCCCGGGGTCGCTTATAGCGGGAGTCCCTGCATCCGAAACCAAAGCAATATTTTTTCCCTTTTTCATTTCCTCTGCAAGATAGATGCCTTTTTCTTTCCGGTTATGTTCAAAATAGCTGGTTAAAGGCTTTGATATTTCAAAATGATTTAATAATGTCTGGGTTCTTCTGGTGTCTTCCGCCGCAATTAAGTCAACTTCCTCTAAAACTTCAAGACATCTTAAGGTTATGTCCGATAGGTTACCTATGGGAGTTGCACACAAATAAAGTTTTCCTGCCATTTTACTGCTCCTTTATAAATTTCATGTAAGTTTTCAGGTACTTTCCTCCGCATTTTTGACCCTCAATTAAAATCATATCGGGTTCGCTTGTTTTAGTGTCTGCCACTAAAACAAGTCTTTTAGGCTCCAATTTATATTTTCTCATCAGGCTCATTATATCTGTAAGCCTCCTGGGTCTATGCACCATGGCGAAAAAGCCAGAGGGACGAACGAGTGCTGAAGCCTCTTTAATTATATCCTCCAGATTGCAAAAAATCTCGTGGCGTGCCGCCGCTTTATCAGGGTCGGGATTTACCAATCCACCCCCTGCATCCATATAGGGAGGATTGCAGGTTATTAAATCAAATTGTCTTCCCTTATATATTTCCCGGGCGTTTTTAACGTCGCCGCAGGTTACCTTTATTTTTTCCGAAAGTCCGTTTAATTCCATGGTTCTTTTAGCCATGTCTGATACTTTTTCTGAAATTTCCAGGGCAAAAAAATTGCTTTCGGGAAATCTATTATACAAAAGAAGCGGAATAATTCCGCTGCCCGTACAGAAATCCAGAATTTCGCCGCCTTTTTTCACCTTGGCAAACTCCGATAAAAGAACTGCATCTGTTCCGTATTTAAAAAGCCTATCCGACTGAATAAGCTTAAGATTACCTACCCCAAGTTCTTCTATTTTTTCATGTTCGAGAATCAATTTGTCACCTGCTTTCAAGGCTTTTAATTCATTTTATCACAAATGCGTTTTTTATGCAAGGAAAATGCCGAAATTGGTTGATTTTTACGCTCGGGTGTGTTAGAATAAATAAAAATCATGAGGGGATTTTTATGAAAAGAGGGATTTATAGTGACAGATTTAAAAATGCTTAAAAATGAATTCGTAAATATTTTCGGCGATGGCGGGGATATAAGGGTTTTCGCTTCTCCCGGAAGAGTTAACTTAATTGGCGAGCATACCGACTATAACGGAGGCTATGTTTTTCCTGCGGCAATTTCTGCCGAAAGCACTGTTGTAGTCAGAAAAAGAAATGATAATTTTGTTTTCATAAGGACAACTGACCTTCCCCAAACCGTAAAAATTGACCTTGACAACATTGATGCCGCAAAAGACCTTGACTACGGAAACTACCAGGCAGGCATTTTAGACGAAATGAAAAAGATGGGCTTTACCCTTTGCGGTGCGGATATGCTTTTTGAAGACGGTGTTCCCCACGGCGGCGGTCTTTCTTCCTCTGCTGCAATCGAAATTGTAACTGCCTTTATTTTTTCTACCTTCTCAAAGGAAGCAGGAGGTATTGACGCAGATAGGGTTACCCTTGCTAAGATAGGTCAAAAGGCAGAGAACAATTTCGTTGGCGTAAACTGCGGAATTATGGACCAGTTTGCATCTGCCAACGGCAAAAAGGATATGGCAATGTTCTTAAAATGTGATACATTGGAATTTTCCCACGTTCCCGTAGTTTTAGGGGATGCAAAGCTGGTTTTATCAAATACCAATAAAAAGCATAAGTTAAGTGCCTCTGCCTACAACGAAAGAAGAAGCCAGTGCGAAGAGGGCTTTCGAATCTTAAAGGAAGTTATGCCCGAGAAAACCTGCCTCGGCGAGATTACTCCCGAAGAGTTTGAAATTCACAAGCACGTGATATCAGACCCCATTATTAAAAACAGAGTTACCCATGTTATTTATGAAGATGCCAGAGTATTAAAGTCCATAGACGCATTGAAAAAAGGTGACATTGAAACCTTTGGCCACCTTATGAACGAATCTCACGCATCCCTTAAGGACCTTTACGAGGTTACTGGAATTGAGCTTGATACACTGGCAGAAACCGCACAGAAGACCGAGGGAGTTATCGGAAGCCGAATGACCGGCGGCGGATTTGGCGGCTGTACCGTAAGTATTGTAAAGACAGATAAAGTAGATAATTTCATTAAAACCGTAGGAGAAATTTACAAGGAAAAAATCGGCTATGAAGCAACATTTTATTCCTTTGATATCGGCGACGGAGCAAGAGAAATTAAATAAATTATAAGAAGCGGAAAGGAAAAACTTTCCGCTTTTATTTTTGCACAAAAAAAGGAAGAGCCTTAGCTCTTCCTTTTTATTTAATTAGTTTGCTGCAACTGTCTGAGGTGCAGAATATACGGTAACAGTTTCTCCGTTTACCTTATAGGTGATGAATGCGATTGCCTTGATACCTTTTGAAACCTCATAAAGTGCGTTGAATTTGTACTGACCGGATGCTTTGTTGGAAGAAAGTGATACCGTTACTGTATTGCCGTTAGGAGCTTTCGTACCAACAGAATCTACGGTAAGTTCGCCGTATGCAGAATCTCTTACGTAGATGATACCTGTGTCAACAACTTCTGTGTCCTCAGGTACAAATCTTGTAATCATGAAACCTGCCATCTTTGTTCCGTTGTCATATACTGCTTCTTCGCCGTTTACTACCATTGTGATGGTAGGAGTTTCAGTAACATCAGCATTTCCGTAAACAGGAGTTAATGTAATA
>JBGVKY010000008.1:0-31435 GCA_045123995.1 Clostridia bacterium | reverse complement strand
AAAACTTTTTTATACTGCTTGCCCTAAGGCGACAACAGTCGTTATTTTAACACACCATACCTCACTTGTCAACACTTTTTTAAGCTTATTTATATACAAAAAGAACGCCCCTTCAAGGGACGCTCTTGTGCACTTTTTTATGATGGTTATTTTGCTTCTTCTTTTATAAGATACTTCTTTATCACAGAGAAACTGTTCATATCCAGAAGAAGACATATAAGCGAGAAGAAAACAATAAACAGCAAAAACAAGGCAGGATTCCAGGAAAGTATCAGTTCAAATATAAAATAGCCTATAGCCATTGCCGCTATCAGGCACCCTAGGTTCTGGGGAAATCTTACCGCAGTCAGGAGAAAAGCATTTTTGCAAGCCGTTTTAAGCGGTGCATCAAATGTTACGAGCTGCATGTAAATGAAAGGATGCATAATTATATATATAAGGAAGATAAAAATTGCCACATACACTGCAATCATACTCATAAAGCCCTGCCCTGTGTTAATGGTCAGATTAACATAAAAGAGAATGTCGGCATATATTATGCATACGAAAACCAGGTCAAACAAAAATATAAGTAAACCTTTAAGGAAATACTTTTTGGTGTATTCTTTAAAGTCACTCCATAAGAAAGCAGGCTCCTCTGCAGAATAGTTCCTTAAAACAGAGCTTATTCCTGCCCTGGCAGGGCCACTTCCCAAAAGAGCAGGCATGGCAAATCCCAAAATGGCAGGAAGAACCAATTTAAGATCTCCCGGCAGTGTCCCGAAAAAATATACTCCCAGAAACATATAAATGACAATGGCAGGAAGGCTTAAAACAAAATAAAGGATGTTTAAAAAAACCAGATCCCAGAAATGTCTTCCTATTACTATAAAGTATCTTATAATTCCCGGCTTTTTGGGTTCGCCCTTGGGCACCCCCGGTCCCGGAGAATCATAGTTCTGAAAAAATAACGGCATTGAAATTTCTCCTTTATACATTTTAATAAAGTATAGCAAAAAAATATAATAATTGCAACCGTTAATATGTAAAAATTAACAGTAAGTTAAAAAAATCGCGCAAATTGTTATTTTTTTGACATTTTTATGCTCTTTTTTATGCACTTACGTCTATTCTGTTGACTTTCATATTTCTTTATTGTATCATAAATACTCAAACTTAGTAATTTTTTGCCGGGAGGTATGAAAATGAGTGAAATTAAAAAAATAGGCATTATGACAGGCGGTGGCGACTGCTGCGGACTTAACGCAGTTATCCGAGCGGTTGTTTGCACAGCTATCAATAAATACGGCATCGAATGTGTCGGAATAAAAAACTGCTACAGAGGTCTTTACTTAGGAGAAAGCCAGATGATTTCCCTTACCACAGATAAGGTAGACGAAATTATCGGTGACGGAGGAACTATCCTCTACAACTCTAACAAGGACAATCTTTTCAAATATCCCAGACGTGACAAAAACGGCCTCGTCAGGGGAGAAGACGGAAAGCCCATTTACGATGACGTTTCTCACGTTGCAGTTGAAAATATCAAAAAAGCGGGAATTGACGCTTTAATCATAATCGGTGGCGACGGAACTCTCACTTCAGGAAGAGACTATTCCAGAATGGGCGTTAAGGTAATGGGTATTCCCAAAACCATCGACAATGACCTTAACACCACCGACCAGACCTTTGGTTTCGATACTGCGATTAACAGAAATATCGATGCTATAAACTGTCTTAAGACTACTGCAAGAAGCCATCACAGAGTTATCTTCTTTGAAACTATGGGAAGAAATGCAGGTCATCTGGCGCTCTATGCTGGTATTGCAGGCGGTGCCGATGCCATCATCATTCCTGAAATCAAGTATGATATAGAAAAAATCAAGGAAAGAGTTAAGAAAGCTCTTTTAAGCAAAAAGAAATATTCTTTAGTTGTTGTGGCAGAGGGTTCTCCTGCTCCCGACGGAAGCACAGTTACTTCAATCAAGCAGGACTTTTCTCCTGACGGCGTAAAGCTCGGCGGTATCGGCAAACTTTTGGCAAAAACCGTAGAGAACATGTTAAACTCCGAACGTGATGATAACGGCTATGCCATAAGCGAAGATATTTTAGACGTAGAATGCAGAGCCTGTGCTCTCGGCCATGTCCAGAGAGGCGGCGACACATCTGCATCCGATATAGTTCTTTGCACACGTTACGGAAGCAGTGCCGTTGACCTTCTTATGGAAGGAAATTACAAGCATATGGTTGCTTTAAGGGAAAACGAAATGGTTCCCGTTCCCTTGGAAGTTGTTATCCCATCCAACGACATTGACAAGAACTTCAAACCCGTTGATCCCAACGGCGAGCTTGTTAAAATAGCAAAGAACATGGGAATTTCCTTTGGCGACTAAAATTAAAAGGTTACATTATAATAATGTAACCTTTTTTGTTGACAAAATCAAAAAATCATGGTTTAATATCTATATTATATAAAAGGATGGTTTTTTATGAAAAATGCATTAAAGACTTTAGCGGTCGTTTTAATTCTGATTTTTATAGCTCTTTGCTTCGGGTTCAATGCTTCCCAGAAAGGTTACCAGATAACACTTTCAAACTTTCTTATAGGAACAACCAACCGCCTGGGTCCCGACTTCTCTCTTAATATCAGCGTTCCTGACCAGATTATGAGTGTTCTTTATATGGTTTTATGGGGCGTTATTCCCTACCTGGCCGAAAAAAAGGGTAAAAAGTATATATTCCGCGGCATGATGATTTATTCAAGCCTGCCTTTTATAGGGCTTTTGGGATATTTCTTCCTGCAAAGAGGAATGAAATTGGGAATTTTAATGCTTATGCCTCTTATCTGGGGTTATCCTTTATTCCCTATGATAATTACTCAAAACAGCATTGATGCAATTGTTGTCCCACTGGGAGTAGCAATGTTTGTCCTTCCTCTGGTCGCAATAATTGCAAGAGGCATCTCAAGAAAAATACAGCTTTAACAAAGAAGGTGATTTTCGAAAGAAAATCACCTTCTTTTTATTTTATTATTTCATAAACCTCGGAAAGACTTTTGATTTCAAAATTTACTACTGCGTCGGTTTTATTTACGGAACCTTCCGGGTTATACCAGCAGGTGATAATCCCCGCATTGTTTCCACCTTTTATATCGCTAGAAAGAGAATCCCCGATTATTATGATCCTTTCTTTATCAATGTTACCGATTTTTCGGAAACACTTATCAAAAAATTCCTTTGATGGCTTCTGGCATCCCAGTTCTCCCGAAATGAAAAGTCCGTCGATTAAATCCATAAAGCCGGAATCTTTAACTTTCATGGTCTGGGGCTTCACATGACCGTTGGTCACAATGTACTGCCTCACCTTTCCTTTGAGGCTTTTAAGTATTTCATAGGCGTTATCCTGAATTACATACATCTGACCAAGGTAAGTAAGATAGTTTTCGTTGAGCTTTTCTATGTCGCAGGAATATCCCACTTTTTCAAAAAATTCCTCAAAACGGAGGGAGAATACTCTCTCCCTTGTAATTTCACCCTTTTCCATCCTTTTCCAGCAGCAATCGTTTATTTCCGAATAAAGCAGAATTTCCTCCTCTGTGATGTCAATGGAAAAATCAGAAAAAGCCTTTCTAATTGCCATTTTCTCGGAGGCTTTAAAGTCCATGAGTGTCCCGTCAATGTCCCACAAAATTGTATCTATCATACCTTCGCCTTCTTTCTTTCCGGGAGCTGGGCAATTATTATGGCAAGGAAAATACTTGCACATCCCAAGAGTTTCAATGCGTTCACCGGATTCTCATCCGGCTGTACTATCATACCAGAAATTAGTGCAAACACCGATTCCAAACTCATAAGCATGGATGCAACCGTAGGGTTTGTGTATTTTTGCCCCACAATCTGGCAGGTATAGGCGATTCCAGAGGACATAATCCCCGCCCATAAAATTGATAAAAGGGCATTTGAGATTCCCGATATGGTGGGATTTTCAAAAATAAACATAAGTATACTTGATAAGATCCCCACAGTTAAAAATTGAAGACAGGAAAGCCTTATGCAGTCGACCCTGGGCGAAAAATAGTCCACAATAAGAATATGTCCCGAAAAAAGAAATGCACAGACAAGCACCATAAATGAGCCAAGAGTAAACTCTGAGAATTTACCTGTCAGCAGGTAAAGTCCAAAAAGTGCAAGAACTACACCTATCCATATTTTTATATTTACTTTTTTCCCGAAAAAGAGCCCTGCAATAGGAACTATCAATATGTAAAGGGTTGTAATAAAACCCGCATCTCCCGCTGAAGCATCAAGATACATGCCGAACTGCTGAAAGCTAGATGCTGCACAAAGAGCTATGCCGCAAAGAAGTCCTCCTTTTAAAAGAAACTTTTTTTCTTTTTCATCGGATTTTTTATAAACACCGTCTTTCTTCTTTAATGCATCCATTATGAAAATCAGGGGAAGAAGTACAACGCATCCCACAAAGGAACGTGAAGCAAGGTAAGTAAACGGCCCCACCGAGTCCATACCTATACTCTGTGCTACAAAGGTGCTTCCCCATAGTATTGCCGCAATTAAAAGTAAAACATTTCCTTTAAGCTGTGATTTCATTGGTAACTTCCTTTCAGGATATAAAAAACATTCTTTTCCGGATAATTATAACAGAAAAGAATGTTTTTATCAACATATTTTTATTCCCAGAGTTCTGCCTTTCCTGTGGAGACAGCAGATGCTCCTGATGAAAGTGCTTCGTAAATTTCCGCCTTGGTTTCGATTAAGCCCCCTGCTATTACGGGTACCTTTACATAATCAGTAATCTTTTTAATTTCACGGCTTACTAAAGCAGGCATAACCTCAATCATATCGGGATGAGCACTTTTAATGGATTCGATGGCTGTATCAAAGGAATGTGAATCCACAATAAAAAATCTCTGCACCGTTAAAAGCCCTAAGTCCTTTGCCATTTTTACAATGTTAGTTCTGGTGGTTATAATTCCGTCCGCTGATAGGTTATATAAAACCCTGAGTCCCACTTTGTCTTTTCCCAGGCCCTCGGTAAAGTCAACATGAATGAAAATCTTCTTTCCTTTACTGTGTCCCTCTTTTATTTTTTCTTTCAAGGTAAGAACATCCGAATTAAGAAGGAAAATATGAGATACCGGGCTTTCAAGCGCCAGAGAAAAACTCTCATCATTTCTGACTGCAGCAATTACCGGATCTTTTTCAAAGCTCATTTAACCCCTCCTTTTCATCACTCTATCTGTGCATCTGTACTTGCAATCAAGTCAGCATCTGTTTCTAATATATCCTTAACTATAATATCCCCCGTTTTTACAGATTTGTCAAGTACTATTTTATTTATATAGTCCATGAGCAGAAATAACTTTTCTTTCGGCACGGCTTTATCTGTTCTTACGGGAACCATAATGCCGTTTTTGGCTGCCACGGTGGTGGTGAGAGTTCTTTTAGGACAGGTAAGCTCATCAGTAACGTAATTAACTCCCCTTTTGCAGGTGTGTCCCTCTATATTTTTTATTTCTGTTCCTTCATATTCTACGGAAATCAGACAACCTTTGGGGCAGACGATACAAGTAAAATCTCTCTTCATTTAATCTCCTCCAATCCTACGGTTATTTCTTCTCCCCTTATCTTTTCAATGACCTCTTTTTTAAGTAAGATTTCTTCCATTTCTCCGGGAGCCGCCTTAATTACTTTTTTGGAGAAAATAACCTCACCCTTATCGTATATATTTATGGAAACATTTTTAAAT
Organism: Clostridia bacterium; assembly: GCA_045123995.1. GTDB lineage: Bacteria > Bacillota > Clostridia > CAKSNL01 > HGM11501 > HGM11501. The sequence goes on along the minus strand of JBGVKY010000008.1, from coordinate 25,690 downwards.
ACATCAGAAACTCGTAAGTACATTTTAACATCAGTATTGTCGGTTATTCTCTGAGGAACCGTATATCGCACTTTGCCGTCGGTCTTAACAGATATGTCACGGCTCTTTGTAAGTCCTGTAAGCACCAGTTTTGCGGCAGACAAGCCCGCAATTTCTGCTTCTTTCGATGCAAAGTCTGCAAGGTCGTGAACATGAAGTACATTTCCTGCAGCGAAAATTCCGTCGCAGCTTGTTTCCCTCCTCTGGTCAACCAACGCTCCGTTTGTAACCGAGTCCATTTTTATACCTGCAGAAACTGTAAGCTCATTTTCAGGAATGAGTCCCACAGATAAAAGCAAAGTATCGCAGGAAATAAATTCCTCGCTTCCCTCTATCGGTCTTAATTTTTCGTCCACTTTGGAAACGGTAACCCCGGTAATTCTTTTATCTCCATGGATTTTTGTTACAGTATGAGAAAGCTTTAAGGGAATATTAAAGTCATTTAAGCACTGTTCAATGTTTCTTGCAAGGCCTCCCGAATAGGGCATAAGTTCTAAAACAGCCTTTACATTTGCCCCTTCTAAGGTCATTCTTCTTGCCATAATAAGACCTATATCTCCGCTACCCAAAATCACCGCCTCAGAACCTGGCATATAACCTTTTATGTTTATGAATTTCTGTGCAGAACCTGCAGTAAAAACCCCAGCCGGACGGCTTCCTGATACATTCAAAGCCCCTCTGGGTCTTTCACGGCAGCCCATACATAAAATGATGCTTTTTGCTTCTATTTCAAAAACACCATCCTTAGAAGAAGTCGCTTTTATTATTTTATCTTCACTTATTGACAATACCGTGGTGTCTGTCATATATGGAATGTTTCTTTTTTCCACTTCTTCCTTATACCGCATGGCATATTCGGGGCCTGTCAGTTCACTTTTAAACTTATGAAGACCGAATCCGTTATGGATGCACTGCTTAAGTATTCCTCCAAGGGTGCTGTCGCGTTCCAGGATAAGTACATTTTTAACTCCCGAATCGAAAGCCGAAACAGCCGCCGCCATTCCGGCAGGGCCACCTCCTATTACCGCCACATCTACTTTAAGCATTTTGGGCACCCCCTTTTGTTCTTTTAAAGTTTATTATAGAGCCTTCACCGTTTTTAGTTATATCTTCGTAAGGAATTTCACTGTATTTTGCAATAAGCTCCGTAACCGAGGGCGAGCAGAAACCGCCCTGGCAACGACCCATTCCACTTCTCGTTCTTCTTTTTACTCCGTCTAAATCATTTGCTTTGGGATTTTCAGTAAGAGCCAAAATTATTTCTCCCTCTGTTACCTCTTCACATCTGCAGACAATTTTTCCAAAAGCAGGATTTTCCTTTATCAGTTTATTTTTTTCTTCGTCTGACTGTTCACGGAAAAAGTCCATGGCACGTCTTTTGGGATTGTAATTATTTTTTTCTTCGTCTTTAAGCCCCATAGAGAAAAGTATTTCAAGAATATATTCCGCTATTGCAGGGGACGCAGAAAGTCCCGGTGATTCTATGCCGAGAGCAGAAACGAATTTGTCTTTTCCTGAAATTTCAAAATCTCCCGTAGAGCCTACTGCACGAAGACCAGAAAAAGAAGTGATTATTTTCTTAAAATCCACACCTTCAACACTTCTTCCCGCCTGATTTTTAACAAGCTCCGAGCCTGCCTTAGTTGTATCTAAATCAAATTTATCTTCTATATCTTCTGCGGTGGGACCTAAAAGCAAATTCCCATCAACCGTAGGCGAAACCAAAATGCCCTTTCCTTTAGCTCCGGGGGTTACAAAAACCGTACTTTTCACCAGATTCCCCTGGGATTTATCCATAACAAAGTATTCTCCTCTTCTGGGATGAATGGAAAATGATTTTTCTCCTGTCATTTTAAGTATTTCGTCTGCAAATAAACCTGCGGCATTAACCACATATTCCGCTTCGATTTTCTCGAAAGAGGAAGATATCACGAAAGCTTTATCTCCTTTTTCTATTTTTTCCACATTGAAATTAAGCTTAAGCTCACATCCGTTATCCATGGCATTTCCCATTGCTGCAATGGCAAGACCGTAAGGGCATATGATAGCTCCTGTCTTTGCCCAGAGAGCCCCCACAGCTTCAGTTCCTATATTGGGTTCTAATTTAATCAGCTCTTCACGGGAGAGAATATAAAGCTCCTTTACTCCGTTTCTGATTCCTCTTTCATAAAGTTCTTTGACTGTATCTAAATCCTTTTCGTTAAACGCAAGAACCAAAGAACCGTTTTTCTTATACTTTACTCCAAGGTCAGAGGCTACCTTTTCCATCATTAAAGAGCCTTTTACGTTAAGTTCAGCCTTTAACGACCCCTCTTTGGCGTCAAAACCCGCATGGACAATGGCACTGTTTGCCTTTGTTGTTCCCATTGCCACATCATTTTCCTTTTCAAGGACTACGCATTTTAAGTTGTAGCGGGAAAGAGCTCTTGCAGTAAGTGTTCCCACAACGCCCGCTCCAATTATAGCTACATCATACATTTTAATACCTTCCTTCTTTTTTTGCACAAAAAAAGATACACTAAAGCAAGGGGCACTTCGCCTCTTTGCTTTGATGTATCTCCAAATCTCCATCAATATATTTGTTTTTTTAGATTATAATACAAAACCGCCTCTTTGTCAATTACTTTTCCAGGGCTTTTTTCATAAGCTCTGCCGCCAGCTTATAGCCTGTTTTTCCTCCATCTATGCAAAGGTGATAATTTGTCATTTTACCCCAGGTTCTTCCTGTGTAGTGTTCATAATGACGGCTTCTTCTCTTGTCTGAAGTTTTTATAAGCTTTTCTGCTTCCTTTAATGTTATTTTTCTTTCTTCCATGAGTCTTTCCGCACGGGTTTTCATATCTGCATACATAAAAACATTAAGACAGTCATAGTCCCTTAAAACATAGTCTGCACATCTTCCTACTATAACGCAGGGCCCTTTTTCGGCAATGTTTCTTATAACCTTGCTCTCTGCCATATATATCTTATCCGTAAGGGTATTGCCTGCATCGGTAAAATATCCTCCGTAGCCCATTGCCGCCACATTAAAAAGCATACTTGATGTTATCATCTGTTCGCCGTTTTCAATGAATTCAGCGTCCATTCCGCTTTCCTTTGCCGCAAGGTCCACAATGGCCCTGTCATAAAAGGGCACTTCCAGCATTTGTGCCAGGAGACGTCCTGCTGATCTTCCGCCGCTTCCTATCTGTCTGCTTATTGTAATTATAGTATTATTCATATTTTGTACCCTCCTTAAAGATATAAATTATTTATTCTTTATTTAATTATACCATAAAATAGAAAAATCGTCAAATATAATCTCTTTACAAAACAGAATTTTTATAGTATAATTTATAATACGTTAATATATCTATACTCAGGAGGTGCTCATATGGTAGGCAAAAAAGAAAACGCTTTGGGCGATATTATCATAGAAGAAGCGGTTATTGCACGAATCGCAGCGACTGTTGCTCAGAACAGCTATGGCGTTGTCGGCATGGCTTACCGTTCCACTGCTGACGGTGTGGCAAGCCTTTTAAAAGGCGAGACCGTAACCAAAGGTGTTAAGGTTTCCATAAATGAAAATAATGAACTTTCTATAACGCTGCACATTGTTACACAGTACGGTCTTAATATTTCGGCTATTTGCGAAAGCATTACTCACAATGTGCGTTATCAGGTTACAAAAATGACGGAATTTAACGTTTCCGATGTTACTATTTCAGTGGAGTCCATAAGGGCAAATAACTAATAAGGAGCAAAACATAATGATACAAAATCTTTCTGCTCCGGTTTTTGCCTTAATGATAAAATCCGGTGCAAATAATTTACTTAATAATAAAGGACCTGTTGATGCTCTGAATGTTTTCCCCGTTCCCGACGGAGATACAGGAACAAATATGTCCCTGACATTCAAAAATGCTGCAGACAACATTCCCTACGATGGAAAGAGCTTTGATGTTGTGGCTCAGAGTGCATCCTCTTTCACCTTAAGAGGCGCAAGAGGTAACTCAGGTGTTATCCTCTCACAGATTATGAGAGGTATTGCCACATCTTCCAAGGGTAAAAAGGAAGTTTCGGCAAAGGATTTTGCAAGATGCTTAAAAGAGGGCTGCGACAGCGCCTACCGTGCGGTTATGAAACCCACCGAGGGAACTATTTTAACAGTCATCCGTGCTATGGCAGATGCTTCTTTATCTGCCGCTGAAAAGGAAGACTTTCTTGAGTTCTTTGAATTTGTAGTAGCAGAAGGCAACAATATGCTTGAAAAAACCAGGGAAATGCTCCCTGCCCTTACCAAAGCAAATGTTGTGGATGCAGGCGGAAAAGGACTCATGGTTATTTTCGAGGGTATGCTTCACTATCTTAAAAACGGCGAGGTTATTCCCCTTTCTGAAGAATTAAAAGAAGAGGAAAAACCCTCTTCTGCTCAGGCTACAATAAATACAGATGATATTAAATTCTGCTATTGTACAGAGTTTATTATAGAAAAATCCTCTCCCGATTTGAGTGCGGATAAAATGAAAGAGGCTATCCGTAAAATCGGCGATTCCATGGTTGTAATTGATGATGAGGATATTGTAAAGGTTCACATTCACACCAATAATCCCGGTTATGTATTGGAATATGCTGTTAAATTAGGTCAGCTTGCAACCGTTAAAATCGAAAACATGAAAAAGCAGCATTCAGAAATTCTGGAAAAGGAAAATGAGTCCAAGGAGGAAATTAAAAAGGAAGACTCCGTTACTCCTCCCTCTGCATCTTCTTTAACCGGTGTTAAGAACGCCGCAATTTCCGTGGCTGCAGGCAGCGGAGTTGAAAAGCTTTTTTCCGATTTGGGCGCTTTTGTTATATCCGGTGGTCAGACTATGAATCCCAGTACCGAAGATATTTTATCCGCTATCGAAAAAATAGATGCAGAAAATATATTTGTCCTTCCCAATAACAAAAATATTATCATGGCGGCTGAACAGGCAGCTGAAATTTCCGATAAGAATATTTTTGTAGTTCCTACAAAATCAATTCCTCAGGGCATAAGTGCCATGATTTCCTTTGATTCAGAATCAGAGGGTGAGGCTCTTAAGGAATCTATGACCAATGCGGCGAAAAATGTAACCACAGGTCTTATCACCCACGCCGTAAGAGACACAACACTGGACGATCTGGAAATTCACGACGGAGATATTTTGGGAATGATTGAAAAGGAAATTGTTTCCGTGGGCAGCGATGCCACCGAAACTGCCAAGGACATATTGAATAAAATGGTTTCAGACGACAGCGAACTCATTACCATTATATACGGCGGAGATTTAGACGAAGCAGAGGCAGAATCTTTAAGAGAATATGCCGAGCTTAAATTCTCTGATTGCGACGTTTCTCTTTATAAAGGGAACCAGCCCGTATATTCATATATTTTATCAGCAGAATAAACTTTTGGCACTGTGATACAGAGTATTACAGTGCCTTTATAAAAGGAAGATTTTATGTTAGATGAAAAAATCACCTCTCTTAAAGGGGTTGGAAAGGCCACGGCAAAAAGCCTTGAAAAGCTGGGGATTTATACGCTACGCGATATGCTCTATCATTTCCCTTTCAGAAACGAAGACCGCTCCGAGGAAAGAAAAATCGCAGAAGTTAAGGACGGAATGTCCTGTCTTATAAAAGCTACGGTTTTTTCCGCTCCCGAGGTAAGAAGAGTAAGGAAAAATCTTGCCATATACACCATGGTTTTAAGAGATGATTCCGGCTTTATAAATGCAGTGTGGTATAACAACAAATACATAATGAAAAACTTTTCCGTTGGTTCTACTTATAACTTTTTCGGACAGATAAAAGTGTCCTACGGAAAAAAGGAAATTATAACTCCCGTATATGAAAAGGCGGATAAAGCTCTTTCCACCGGGAGAATTGTCCCTGTCTATAACACCACGTCAGGTCTTTCTCAAAAAACTCTGCAAAACGTGGCAAAAAAGGTTTTGGACCTTTGCATTCCGGAAATAGAAGAAACTCTTCCTGAATATCTTAAAAAGGATTTATCCCTTTGCTCTCTTAAATATGCTCTTTCTAACATTCATTTCCCGGAAGATGCGAACGCCTTTTCTGCTGCCAGACAGAGACTGATTTTTGAAGAATTTTTCCTTTTCAACATGGGTATGCGCCTTTTATCGGGCAGAAGATGTTCCCTTTCGGGCGTACCTTATGAAAACACGGATTTTTCTCCCTTTTTAAAAAATCTCCCCTTTGAATTTACTAATGCCCAGAAAAGAGTATGCTCCGAAATCGCAGGGGACCTTTCATTAAAATCTCCCATGAACCGCCTGGTCCAGGGTGATGTAGGAAGCGGTAAAACCGCAATTGCGGCCGCAAGCTTATATCTCACTTTTAAAAACGGACATCAGGGAGTTATGATGGCTCCCACCGAGCTTTTGGCTCGTCAGCATTATTCATCCCTAAAGGAAATGCTTCCTGATATTCCCATATGTCTTTTATCAGGAAGTACTAAGGCGAGGGAAAGACGGGAAATCACAGAAAAACTCAAATCCGGTGAAATAAAAATTGCCGTGGGAACCCATGCTCTTTTTTCAGAAGATGTGGAATTTTCAGACCTTACACTGGTTATTACCGACGAACAGCACCGATTCGGTGTAAAGCAAAGGGCTGCCCTGGCAGAAAAGAGTAATTTTTCTCCACACATTTTAGTTATGACAGCCACACCCATCCCCAGAACTCTGGCTCTCATTTTATACAGCGACTTGAATATTTCTATAATAGATGAGCTTCCTCCCGGAAGAATTCCCGTTAAAACCCATGTGGTTGATGACTCCTACCGCCAGAGAATTTATGCCTTTATAAAAAACAACGTGGATAGCGGGCATCAGGTTTACATTGTCTGTCCCATGGTGGAGGAAAATGACTCTATGGAATTAAAATCCGTTCTGGAATTTGCAGAAAGTCTTAAAACGGATATTTTCCCTGAAATCCCAATCGGCATTGTTCACGGAAAAATGAAAAGTGTTGAAAAAGATAATGTTATGGCTTCATTCATTTCCGGCGAAACAAAAATTTTAGTTTCCACCACGGTTATAGAAGTGGGAGTTAATGTTCCAAATGCCACGCTCATGGTAGTGGAGAATGCAGAAAGATTTGGCCTTGCCCAGCTCCACCAGCTCAGGGGTAGAGTGGGCAGAGGAAAAGACCAGAGCTTTTGCGTACTTTTCTGCGAGGGCAAAAGTCCAGAAACCAAAGAACGAATGGACATAATGGCTAAAACCAACGACGGCTTTTTAATCGCTCAGAAGGATTTGGCATTAAGAGGTCCGGGTGAAGTTTTCGGCACCAGACAGCACGGCCTTCCAGAAATGAAAATCGGTGATATTATAAACGATTCCGATATACTTAACACTGCCAGCAATTATGCTGATTTCGTACTAAAAAAAGATCCGCTTTTAAAAGATCCCTCCAATTTATCCATAAGAAAATCTGTTGCCCGTATGTTCTCAGGTCGTGAAACCGAGGGAATGTTCAACTAAAATAAAAGGATGTAAAAAGAAACTTTTTACATCCTTTTTTCAATAACAAAAAAAGGGACCTTTAAGTCCCTTTTATCAGCAAAATTATTCAGCCTTACGGTTAGCGAAGCACTCACTGCAGTATACAGGCTTGTCATTCTTGGGAACAAAGGGCACCTTTGCTTCCTGACCACAAGCTGCACAAGTAGCTGTGTACATCTCTCTGTTTTCTCTCATGGAAGCCTTCTTTGCAGCTCTGCAGTCCTTGCAACGCTGAGGCTCATTCTGAAAACCTTTTTCTGCATAAAATTCCTGTTCGCCGGCTGTGAAAACAAATTCGTTTCCGCAATCCTTGCATACCAATGTCTTGTCCTGGTACATGTTTGATCTCCTCACTTTGAAAAAAATAGTATAAATTTAACCCCGACCGGATTTGCACCGATCCCCTGCTTTTACAGTAGGGCATGTTACAAAATCAATGATTCTCTTTTGAAATAATCTCAACCTTGCGGCGAATTCTCTGAAGTGCATTGTCAATGGCTTTAGGTGCTTTTTTAAGATATACTGCAATTTCCTGGTAGGATATACCCTCTAAATAATAGCCCAAAACCTTTAATTCAAACTTACTTAAATGGTCTTTTATTCTCTCTCCCATGTGGCCGAATCGTTCTTTATTTATAACGATTTCTTCCGGGTTCGGGACAGCGTTTTTGAAAACCACATCTATAAGCTCTGCATCACTTTCTTCATCGAAAAGTGGCTGACTTAAAGAAACGGAGTTATTTAAAGGGCTGTGCTTAAGACGTGTAGCTGCTTTAATTGCTGTGGCAAGCTGACGCTTTATACAGGTTTCGGCAAAGCTTTTGAAAGGAACATTAAATTCTGCATTATAGTCCCTTGTTGCCTTAAAAAGTCCGATTAACCCCTCCTGGAGCAAATCTTCCTTGTCTGCCCCAACTAAAAAGAAGCGGAATGCTTTTTGCCTTACCAGTCCGATATACCTTGAAATAAGCAAATCCAAAGCCTGATTATCTCCTGAGCGACTCATCTCAAGCAGCTCTTCATCTTTAAGACTTTTATAATCGGATATCGGCACCGTTTTTCCTCCGTTCAATATTTAAAACACTAAAAACAGTATAATTCATAACCATTTTTTTGTCAAGTGAAAAATAAAATTTAATGCACCGCAAAACGACTTTTTTCGTTTTGCGGTGCATTTTCTTAAATATTCGCAGCCTTCTTAAGAACCTTGGCCATATCGGTCTTTTCCCAGGGAAGTCCTTCTTTTCCCATGTGTCCGTAGTTTGAAGTTTTCTTGTAAATGGGGGTTCTTAAATTTAAGGTCTTTATTATTCCGTAAGGTCTTAAATCGAAATTGTTCATTACAATTTCTTCAATTTTATCTTCCGAAAGAATTCCGGTTCCGAAAGTATCCACTCTTACAGAAACAGGCTCTGCCACACCTATAGCGTAGGCAAGCTGGATTTCACACTTAGTGCAAAGACCTGCGGCAACTAAATTCTTGGCAACGTATCTAGCCATATAAGCCGCACTTCTGTCAACCTTTGAGGGGTCTTTTCCGGAGAAGGCACCGCCTCCGTGACGGGCATATCCTCCATAGGTATCAACAATAATCTTTCTTCCTGTAAGACCGGAATCCCCGTAAGGTCCGCCGATTACAAATCGGCCTGTAGGATTGATGAAGTATTTGGTATCCCCATCAATCATATCCCTATCAATAACAGGTTCAATTACATACTTTATGATATCTTTCTTTATAGTTTCCAAAGTAACATCCTCTGAATGCTGAGTTGAAACAACGATTGTATCTATTCTCTTGGGAACATCAAATTCATCATACTCTACTGTAACCTGTGTTTTTCCATCAGGACGAAGATATGTAAGAATGCCTTCTTTTCTTACATCAGTAAGTCTTTTTGATAACTTATGTGCAAGATAAATGGGAAGAGGCATCAATGTTTCTGTTTCAGAACAAGCATAACCGAAAATAAGCCCCTGGTCTCCCGCCCCGCTGTTTTCGTCATTATTGTCACCGACTCCCATAGCAATATCCGGAGACTGACCGTGGATTGAGTTCATAACAGAGCAGGTGTCCGCATCAAAGCCCATGGCAGAATCGGTATAACCTACTTCTCTTATAGCATCTCTTACCAAAGGCTGAACGTCAATTATAGCCTTACTTGTAATTTCTCCCATCAGAGTAATGAGTCCTGTAGAAGCTGTTGTCTCACAGGCTACTCTGGAATCAGGATCTTTTTCAAGATAAGCATCAAGAACTGTATCCGATATGAGGTCGCACAATTTATCAGGATGTCCTTCAGTAACTGATTCGGATGTAAAAAGTCTTCTCATGGGTTTCACTCCTTTGTATGACATGCCGGATTTCATCCCGGCATTTCTCGTGTGTTTTCCTGCACAACAAAAAAATCTACTTTTAGTAGATTTTTGTCACAAATCGTACAGTGGGAAACTGACTAAATTTATTTTTATTAAAGAACTTACGCCATTTTGTTGAAACGCTTTGCAAGAGCAGCTTTCTTTCTTGCGATTGTGTTCTTGTGGAAAACGCCTTTTGCAGCAGCCTGATCCATCTTCTTAACTGCATAAGTAACAGCAGCAGTTGCAGCTTCTTTATCTCCTGCCAAAATAGCAGCGTCAGCCTTTTTAAGAGCAGTATGGATAGCAGACTTAATCATCTGATTTCTGAGTGTCTTCTTGCTGATAACAAGAACTCTCTTCTTTGCTGATTTAATATTGGGCATTAGTTTCACCTCCAAAGCATGAATTTAATACATTTGGGTTAGAACTTCAAATAATCCTGAACGGTTGATCACTTTCCGTCCTTTGTATTTTTAAGCAAAATATATTCTATCACACATTTTATGAAAAAGCAATAGTTTTTTTGGGAAATTTTAAATTATTATTTTCTTCACTCTATATTGGATATTGGTCGAATTTACTAATTTATATTTATAAAAGGAAAAACCCGAGTGGCGTAAAACCACTCGGGTTTAATCTCACCTTATTTTACAATTGTAACGTTCTGTGTCTTTTCGTTCCAGAATACCTTAGCTTTAAGGCTCTCTGCTACGAAACGAACAGGAATATATGTTCTGTCATTTTCAATATGTGCTTCGGAGTCAAGCTTAACCTCTTCTCCGTTTACTAAAGCTACATCGGAATCTATCGTAATCTTGATTGTGGTTTCTCCGTCAGTAATTGTAACAATTCTTGTCTCTGCATCCCAGGCAACATCCGCACCCAGATTTTCTGCAACGAATCTTATAGGAAGCATTGTACGGTCCTTTGTAATCTTAGGAGCAACGTCGTTTGTCTTCTCCTCGCCGTAAACCATTGCTTCAGCTTCACCTATTGTAAGAATGATTACATTTTCTATGGAAGCTGTAACAACCTTATATTCGCCGTCACCTGCTTCAATTGTAAGCTTTCCTGTTTCTGCATCATATGTTGCAGGGATTGCGTTACCCTCTGCATCAACAACTTCAAGAGTATTTGCAACCTTGCCTTCTGCTACCTTGTAATCAACAGTTATCTTAGCTTTGGAGGCAACATCCTTGCTTCCTATAGCCAGTGTAACGTCAATCTTATCGCCGTCAGCCTTTACTGAAACTTCAAGCTTATCTGTAACCTTCGCATCCTTTGCTGCTTCAGCAAGAGCTTCTGCTTCAAGTTCAACCTTTGCACCGTCAAGGGCGATGTCAAGGCCGGCTTTCTTTTCAGCGATATCTTCTACTACGGGAGCAGATACCTTAACAGTTGTAACTTTCTTGCCTGTAGCTGTTGTATCTATAGCCACATCAGAGCCTTCAGCAATCTTATCTGTGTTTACTTTGGTTACTGTTGCGGTAGAACCGGAAACAGTAGTAGTTACAGTTTCTTTATCCTCTGTTGCAGGAGGAGTTGTTGTAGTGGGTCTTTCTTCTTTTGAAGAAGTGCTTGAACCTGTAGATTCTCTCACCTTTACGGTAGCGGAAAGTGCACCGTCAGCATCGGAAGAGTCCTGAACTGCCACATAAGTAGCATTGGAAAGGGTTTCTCCGCCTTCAACTATGTTGGTGGCACCGGAGAATGCACCTGTTATGGTATATTCACCAAGTTCTTCAACTTCGATACCTTCACATGTCATTACAAGGTTGTTTCCGAAAAGGTCAGCTGCTGCCATAGCAACTGTAACGTTTTCAGCAACATTAACTCTTAGTGTGATTGTACCTGTTCCGTTATCTACGGGAACATCCCATGCGAAAAGTTCTTCATCAGCCACTAACATATCATGTGTCATTTCAGGCATAATGAGTCCTTCGGTATATGTTATAGTAATGTCAAATCCACCCTCGATTTTAAGGGCATCGAGTGCTGCCATGTAATCAGCCTTTAAGGCATCCTTATCAAGAGCATCACTGTTTTCAACAGCATTATTGATTTTTGTTACCATGAGAGCTTTTGTATTGTTGAACTTCGTCTTTACGTTGGCGAGGTCAACAACTGCGCTGAAATCAAAGAAGTTTCCTCCGGCCGACTTTACAGCGGTTAATTCTGTAGTCTTGTTATAATTTGTAGCTCCGGCTCTTCTCACCATTATATCAGTTTCAACAGTGCACTCAATTGTAGCACCTTCACCAACAAGGCTTCCGATTGTAGCCGCGCCAGCACTTCCAACCATACCCATTACCATAAGTACAGTCAAAAGGATAGCAATAGATTTTTTCATCATTATCACTCCTTAAAAATTAACAAAACCTTACAAGGTATCGCTTTTATTATATATCCAAAACTTTTCTTTGTCAAGATAAATTTAAAGAGTGCCTTAAAGTTTTACGGAACTTTGAAAAAAGTAAATTCTTTCCTTACTATACATTATACATAGTTAAGTATCTTTAGAGTTTTCTCTGCTTTCTCTCATTTGTTTTTTGCCCTTTTTCCTCTTTTTAATTTTTTCAGAAAACCGTTGACAAATTTAAAGGCATATGATATACTATAAATAACAATAATGATTATCATTATCAGAAAGGAGGGCAAAGTGAATACCAGAAACAGCATTAAACGAAACAGAATACTTGAGCTCTTAAGAAGCGTCACCAGTCATCCTACAGCCGAATGGATTTATATGACCCTTAAGGATGAAATTCCGGAGCTTTCCTTAGCAACTGTTTACCGGAATTTAGAACAGCTTGTTAATCTGGGAGTTATTCAGAAAATCGAGGGGCAGGAAAAAACCTCTCATTACGACGGAAACTCTTCTCCCCACTTTCACTTAACCTGCACAAAGTGTATGAAAATTTTTGATATCCCCACAGATTTTATTCGCCTCCCGGTGGATAGCATTATTGCAGACGCTCCCTTCGGGGTGACAGATTACACCATAAGTTTTCGAGGCATATGCCCCGATTGCAAAAAATAAAATAAATAAATAATATGTAAAGAAAGAGGTAATTTTTTATGGCAAAGTTTGTATGTTCAGTATGCGGTTATGTTCATGAGGGAGATTCCGCTCCTGAAAAGTGTCCTGTATGTAAGGTTCCTGCAGAAAAGTTCAAGGTAATGGAAGAAGGTGCGGCTTTAGCAGCAGAGCATGAATACGGCATTTATGCAAAGACAGTTAAAAACAATCCCGACATTTCAGATGAAGACAAGAAGTATATATTCGAGCAGCTTATGGCTAACTTTAACGGCGAATGTGCAGAAGTAGGCATGTACCTTTGCATGGCAAGAATAGCTCACAGAGAAGGATATCCCGAAATCGGACTCTACTGGGAAAAGGCTGCTTTTGAAGAAGCAGAGCACGCTGCAAAGTTTGCTGAACTCTTAGGCGAAGATTTAGAGCCCAATATGAAAGCTACAACAAAGGATAACTTGAAGTGGAGAGTTGACTGTGAATACGGTGCAACTCAGGGCAAGTTTGACTTAGCTTCATGCGCTAAGAAAAACGGTCTGGATGCAATCCATGACACAGTTCACGAAATGGCTCGTGACGAGGCAAGACATGGAAAGGGTTTTGAGGGACTTTTGAAGAGATATTTTGGTTAATCGTAGATACAAATAGATACGATTAAATAAACCTCGAAAGTCGCTTAAATACTGCGTTTTAGAGTTAAGAACACGAAACACGATTATCCAATCACGGTTAATCGTGTTTTTTTGTATCTAATCGTATTTTTTTCTCTTGTGGGCAAATGGTGGGCTGTGGGCAAATTTTCAGCTCAAAAAAATAGTTTGCCCACAAAAATCGCTACAACCCCTGATTCTATGCGGTTTTGAAGCACTTGGAAAATGTCGAAATGTGGGCAAAAAGTTTTTTGGTTCAAATCTTAAGGTTTTGGCGTTGCAACTGATAAAATTAAAATGTACCATTTAGAAGGAGGTTATTTTTATGAAAGGCAGCGTCAGAAAAAGAGGAAATACTTGGTCATACAGAGTTGATTTTGGTAAGTCGGCAGATGGAAAACGAAACCAAATTGAAAAAGGCGGATATAAAACAAAGAAGGAAGCAGACAAAGCATTAAATGATGTTTTGTTTCAATATAACAATACAGGTGATTATGTTGAAAATCAGAAGGTAACATTTCAGGATGTATATAAAGAGTTTATGGCAACAGAAGCACCTGCAACAAGAGCTTATGCAACATTAAAAAGATACGATTCATTATATCGTAATCATTTCAAGAATGTATTTGATGGCTTTTATATTTATCAAATATCTTCAAATATGATAAATGATTTTATAAGTGAGAAGTTAAAAACATATAGCGAAGAATATACCAAAGGATTATATAAAACCTTAAAAGTTTTACTTACCTTTGCTCATAACAGAAAGTATTTGAAGAAAAATCCGTTTGATGATGTTACCCCTCCTCCCGATCCACGCCATGTAGGAGATATTCGTCATTATGAGCCTGACGAAATTGCTCGTATGGGAGAACGATTAAAAAACACTAATGTCAAATTATCTTTTTACATAGCATTGAATACCGGATTGCGTGAAAGTGAAGTGTTTGGATTACAATGGTCAGATATTGATTTTGAAAATCGAAAGATTAAGGTTCATAAACAGTTATTGTTTCAAGATAGAAAGTGGTGCTTCTGTCCGCTTAAAACAAAGAACGCATATAGAAGTGTCAATATTACCGAAAGTTTCTGCAATTATCTGAAGAAGGTAAAAGCCGAACAAGATGCGAGCAGAACTTTATATGGGGATGGTTATAAGAGAAACTTTATTACTGACAGACTCACAAAGAATAAAGAAGTATATATGGAAATTACAGATTTTGTGAATGTTAAACCAAACGGAGAAATGTTATCAACTAATAGCATTAAATTCTTATCAAAAATAATAAAAGGCGAATTGAAAATTGATTTCAAATTTCATAATTTGCGACACACTTATGCAACCATCCTTGCAGAAAGCGGTATTAGCCCACGATATGTTCAGGAAATGCTTGGTCACGCAAAATTGGAATTTACACTAAAGTATTATACCCATGTAACGGAGAAAATGTCATTGATGGCGGTAAATGCATTGGAATCTACTGTTACCTTTGACGAGTTTAAGGAAGTAGCATAAATTTTGAGGAAGTGTTGAAACATACACTTCCTTTTTTATTTTAGGAGGTGAAAACAATGTCATTTGAATTTGAGTATTTCTACGGAAATGAAACAGAGCAATTTTCTTTTTATCGCATTCCCAAAATGCTATTCAAGGAAAAGATGTTCAAAGATGTATCAGCAGAAGCAAAGGTGTTATATGGTCTTATGCTTGACCGCACGGGATTGTCTGTAAAAAATGGTTGGCTCGATGAAGAAAATCGTGTGTATATTGTTTATACGATAGCAGACATAATGGAAGATTTGAACTGTGCAGACCAAAAAGCCGGAAAGCTATTGTCAGAGCTTGATACAGTTAAAGGAATCGGTTTAATAGAAAGAAAGCGACAAGGCTTAGGAAAGCCGAATATTATTTATGTTAAGAACTTCTATTCAGCATCACGATTGCAGAATAGTGAAAATCACGATTCAAGAGAAGTGAAAATCACGAATCAAGAAATTTCAGAATCACAATTCAAGAATAGTGAAAATCACGATTCAGGACAAGTGAATATAACGAATCAAGAATATCCAAATTCACTACCTAATGATAATAATATAAATAATAATAAAAAAAATAATACTGATTTTAGTGAAACTCCTATCTTATCATATCAAGACGAAGATGAACAAAAGCCTGATGCGATGAGATGGATGCGAGAGCGAAAAACATACGAAACACTTATTAAAGACAATATCGAATATGACATTATGGTTGAAAGATACCGAAAGGAATGGCTTGATGAAATCGTAGAAATTATGGTTGATGTTGTTTGCAGTAAGGAACCGTATATCAGAGTTAATAAACAAGAATATCCTCACGAGGTTGTTAAGAGCAGATTCTTAAAAATTGATGCTTCACACATTGAGTATATTTATGATGCACTAAAAGATAACACTTCTAATGTCCGAAACATCCGGGCATTTTTAATTACAACTATTTATCGGTCTTTTGAAACTGCAGATAATTGGTATGCTGCAAAGGTGAATTATGACTTTGCAAATCCTAAACCGAGTTGGAATGGTGGCTAATGGATTATTTGTATCGTGAAAATTATGAGAAATTAGCTCAGGCTATTATCTTACAAGCAGTAAGAGATTACAGAAATGGTTGTTATCAAACGAGGTGTTCAATAGAGCGTTTCTTCCGTTCAGAATGGTTTATGGTCCTTACTACTCTCAATGGAGAAATGCTTATAAAAAGATTACAAGAGGAAAGGTTGGTCAGACATGAGTAAGGTTATTGCGATTGCAAATCAGAAAGGTGGTGTCGGAAAAACCACCACAACTGTAAACTTGGGTGTCGGTCTTGCAAACGAAGGTAAAAAGGTGTTGCTTATAGATTGTGATGCTCAGGGCAGTTTAACAGAAAGCTTGGGTTATCAGAACCCGGATGAACTTGATGTAACACTTTCTACCCTAATGCAAAAGACATACGAAGAAAAAGAAATCAAACCGGGCGAAGGAATCTTACATCACAACGAAGGTGTCGATTTAGTTCCTGCAAATATCGAATTGTCAGGTATGGAAACGGCACTTGTAAACATTATGAGCCGAGAAAGAGTTTTGAAGAATTACATAGATAGTGTTAAGGACAACTATGACTATGTTCTAATTGACTGCACTCCCTCTTTGGGTATGCTTACAATAAACTCTCTCGTTGCATCGGATGAGGTAATTATTCCCGTTCAGGCACATTACCTTCCGCTTAAAGGTTTAGAGCAACTTGTCACAACTGTAACCAAAGTTCAAAAACAGATAAATCCTAATCTGAAATTCGGAGGAATACTTTTAACGATGGTTGATAGGCGAACTCTGTATAACAAGGAAGTTTCGTCTGTGATAAGACTGAAATACTCAAAATATCTCAAAATATTCAAAACAGAAATACCATCATCAATAAGAGCTGCTGAAGCATCAAGTGTCGGCAAAAGTATCTTTGAATATGACAAAAAAGGCATAGCTGCAGAAGCTTACAGAAACTTCACAAAGGAGGTGCTGAATGATGCCAAAATTAGAAATAAACATAGGTCGGAGTACACTCGATGATTTATTCAAAACGGATGAAGGAAGAAAAACCGAAGAAATCAAACCTATTAAAATTTCAGAGTTAAAGCCGTATGCAGAACAACCTTTTAAGGTTATTGACAATGAAGAAATGGATGAACTTGTTGCAAGCATAAAAGAAAATGGTGTTTTATCACCCGTTGTAGCAAGACCACATCCTGAAGGCGGTTATGAAATACTTTCAGGACACAGACGAGTTCGTGCATCAGAGCTTGCAGGAAAAGATGAAGTTCCCGTAGTTGTTAAAGACCTTGATGACGATACGGCTGTGATTCTTCTTGTTGACAGTAACCTACAAAGAGAACATATCTTACCGAGTGAGAAAGCCTTTGCTTATCAAATGCGACTTGAAGCAATGAAAAGAAAAGCCGGAAGACCTTCTCAAGAAAATTCTGCCCAATTTGGACAAAATACTTCGCCTGTTGATTCAAGAAAGGAATTAGCAGAGCAAACCGGAGAAAGTTCGGTGCAAATTCAAAGGTATATTCGTTTAACGGAATTGATTGATCCGTTGCTTGAAATGGTTGACACTAAAGCAATGGCAATGAACGCAGGTGTTGAGCTTTCCTATTTGAAACCTAAAGAGCAAGTTGCAGTTGTGGAAGCAATAAAAAGTGAGGACACTTGTCCTTCTATTGAGCAAGCAAAGAAAATAAGAAGATTCAATGATGAAGGACGACTAACCCCTGATGTAATTCTTTCTATAATGCAAGAACAGAAAGCGGATAAAATAAAAATTACACTTGGCGATGACAAATTAAAGAAATACTTCCCTAAAGGATATTCAAAAAAACAAATGGAAGATACAATTATCAAACTTCTTGAAAAATGGCATCGTAAATTAGAAATGGAGAGATAAATATGACTTGGTTATGGATTATATTAGCTTTTATTGCCGGAGGAACTTTCGGTGTTGTAATGATGTGCTGCTTTATAGTAGCAAGTCAGGAGGATGAAAGACTTGAAAAACTTAATACAGATAATGCCGACAACTAATAAAAAGTATGTCGGCATTTTTTATGGAGGTAAACATTATGGAATGGCGAAAAAATGCGGGATATATTATCACAAACGCAATTACAATCGGAGAATCAGAAATCGTACTTGGCGTACACGAAACAAGACCTAATGAATTTGTTACTTGGGAATGTTACGGTAGCAAAGATAATTATAATTGGGGACATTACACTACAAGCCTACTTTCAGCACAGAAAGATTTCTGTGAGCGTGCCCTGAAAAAAGTCAGGTTTTATGAACAAAATCAAAAGAAGAAAAAACCACCGGAGCCTGAGAGGTGATGTTATGTTTTCAAGAAAAGAAAAGAATGTCACTTTATTCTATGCAAAAAACGAAAACCGAGAAGATGTTTACGGTTTTGAGGAATTTTTTGATGTGGTAAAAAAGCACAGAGATAAAATTAAGCCTTTGTACTATGAGAGTTTTAATAAGATTCAATATGTTATTGTTGCAAAACAATCCATAAGAAAAAACATTGAACTCTTTCCTGAAAAGTGCAAAGAAATCACAAGCAGAATTGTTGAGGACAGATGTTTTCATTGTTCAGGATGCGGATGCGATTACCTGATGTATATGGCATCTACATACAGAGATGTTGACGGATGTGTTGGTAAAAGCAATGAATGTTCTTTGTGTAGAGATTTATCAACTCCATATCGCAACGAGATAAAGGAATATTCCAAAAAGCACGGAACATTGAAAACTTTGATGAAGTTGCTCAATGAGGGTGAAATTCCTGCAAAAGATGTAACTATATGGGGTTCTGAGGTTGATAAGCAAAACAAGCATAAAAAAAGAGAGCCTGAGAGGTGATGATATGCCAAACACTAAACAACCCGATATGCGATATAACGATAGTGGCTATAACGATTCTACGGCATACGAAGCCTTGAAGAATGTTCAAAAAGAAGAACGCAGAAAGCTTATTTGTGAACTTAAAGAACTTGCAAAAAGCCGAGGTTATAAAATTGTAAGCACTATTGAATTAAAAGCATTGGACGGTGATGAAATTGAATAAATTAAACTGCCATTTTCACACTCCGAAGAAATGCAGAATTTTAACAGAAATGCTTTGTAAAAGTGGTAAATGTTCATTCTGCAAGACAACGGAGCAAGTTAAGGCAGATTTAGAGAAATACCCTCCCTGCAACTATGCAGAGATATATGCTGCAAGGCATAAAAACGATATGAAATGAGGTGAATCTAATGGACGAAATCAGAAAAGCCGGAGATTACACGATAAAACATTCTATGCGAATCGGTGGACGAGAAGTTGTTCTTGGCGAAAATATGGATGATGCTAATGGGCATTATTATCTTGTTGCTGATTTTGAAAGTAATGAGATTTTTGAAAGATATATCAATGCCTTTGTTTCAAATGATTATGTTGAAATAGCTAAAATATACACAGACCGAATCTCTGAAGAAATTGATAAGCTGATTGACAGTCGGAAAAATATGAGTATGAACTTGGTTTCCGAAGAACATTGTATTCCTATTGGAGAAAAAACATTTGTCGGAGAAATCATAGTTATAAAACCAACTAAATTAAGTCCGGAATATAGAAATGAGCACTTTCAAATAGTACGGTGTACGGGTGGAAATGGTGCAAATGCTCGTGGACTTGGAACATCGGTATTTGCTAAAGAGATGTATTCAGGTAAAGAGTTCAAATATCGGAGAGCAAGTGTTATGGGAATATTAAAACCCGAACATTATCCCGGTTGGCTTGTTGATGCGTTGGAATGTGAAAAGGCAATGAGTAATCCTAATACATTTCAATACGGCGAATATCACTTCTTGCCCGTTGGTAATATACCGAAAAACGAACCGATCTATAAAACATCACAGTATTTACATTCTGATAAAGATATGAGAATGTGGAGCGAAACTTACGAAGGTGTTCACGGTAAGGCTGATAAGATTTATTCGCATAGTGATTTTTATAAAGCTTCAGGAAATTCAAAGTGTGATGTATTCAAATGTCTTGAAAACAGAAATCTCTATCTGCCCGGCGAAAACGAACTTTTCAAATACACGGGCAAATATAAAGAGGTTGGCAAAGAAAAGAAAAAGTCACACAAGGAGGTTGAACGCTGATGGAGAAAAAACACATTGTTTGGTCTGATATGAATTTAGACCTTGAAGATTGGCGTGATGACCTTATTGAACAATATCCTGATGCTTCCGAAGATACTCTTATTTCAAAGATGTACGAAATAAATAATGACTACTTGGATGATACGAGAGCAAACCTAAACATTCAGCTTTCGCAGAGTATTATCATTATTGGCGATTTAGGTCTTTGGAACGGACGGGCACACGGATATAAAATGATTGATAGCGGAAATATCAAAGATTGTTTTCAATCTGATTGTGATATGAACGAATGGTATGTTGACAAGCTTGGTGATTTGCGATGCAAAGCAGTTCATCACGATGGAACAAACTATTATTTATATCGTGCCTTTAAGGACGGTGTTACCGATAGTCAGATTGAAAGATTGCAAGACAAACTCTATGCCGGAACTGCAACAAGACAAGATATAACCCGTGTTACAAAAAGACTCGGTGATGATATTGGTGCAGTTTACGGTTGGCAGTTCCCCAAAAGAACGCATAAGGAGGTAGAAAGATAATGGATAATAAAGAAATACGATTTATTGATAGCCATTATAATGAGCTTTTTCGTATTCCCGATGGCGGAAAAATTGAAATAACCTACGAGAACGGCGAAAAGCATATAAGAGAGTGTAAGTATATTGACGATTACCATACAAAGATTGGTAATAATACTTTTCATATTTGTCAATTCGCTGAAACTATGGAACGAAACGGAAATACATATAAACCTTTAGGCGATTCAAAGGAAGTCAGCAAAGACAGGAAAAAATCTCATAAGGAGGTTGAACGCTAATGGATAAAGAAATTAAGTTCATAGATAGTAGCTACAATGAACTATTTACAGTTCCCGATGGCGGAGAAATTTTCATCATAGATAAAAACGGTGATTCAATTAAAGCAAAATGTGAGTATGTTGATGAGAGCCATACAAAAATTGATGGCAAGCGATATAATATGCTTTCATGGGCAAGGCTTATGGATAGAAATGAGAAAATATCTTCTCCAATAGATAACTTAGAAACTTCTCTTAATTGGTTTAGGAATAAACTATTTGTTAAGAAAAACTATGCAGATGTAAATCAGGATAAGTTCTTCAAGACGGATTATGGTTTTGAAGAAATATATTATAATCCTGATGCTACCGCCGGAGGACAGCTTGTATATAATGAGTTTTCGTTTGAACTTATACGGGAAGCTTCAAAGCAAGATACAATGATGAAGTTCTATAACTATCTTAATAGTGGTTGTAAACAGTATTGTGTTGATATTGATTCAGCAGAGTTTATGGACTATCTCAAAGATTTTATGGAACGGGAGCCTGACTATCTGAAAGACAATAAAGAAACGGCAAATGCGATGATAAAAGCTGCAAACGAAGATAAAAAAAGAAATAAAACGGAGCCGGAAAGATAATCGCACAATTCTATAAAAGGAAGTGATGAAAATGGTAACTGCAAAAGTGCGATTTTTGACAAATAATCTTGTTGCAGAGCTTACTTGTAAAGCTGATGAACTCAAAAAGAGCTTGGAAGAAATCGGTGTCCTTACTCCCTTGAGTGTTATTAAGCTTGATAATGCAAGAACTTTGCAAATACAACTCAATCCAACAGATGAAGTTGGAGAGCTTGTTTGCGATATTATCAATCCGAAAAGTGATACTCTTGGAAATGTTCAAAGACTTTGCAGGCATATCTACTGTTTTAATGAGCAGAACCGGGCAACTTTCATTTCAAAGTTGGAATCAGGCGAAATTAATACCGTTTCAAAAGGTATTAAGTATGCCGAAAAGCTTCGTGCAGAGAAAAGCATAAGCAGATAAGAGGTGCTCTAAAATGTACTACAAAATAATTGATAAATTGCCCGATGAAATGCAAGTATATAAGGAAACTCCGTTAGATATGGAGCATCCTGCTTACGGTGTTGACAGACGAAAGCTCCGAACTCCTTGGGAAAGAGATTATTTCACAATCGAAAACGGAAATATCAAGTTAATTTCCGCCAGACCGGATAAAACAGAATTTGATGGTGT
The DNA here is from genome assembly GCA_045123995.1 of Clostridia bacterium. Lineage (GTDB taxonomy): Bacteria > Bacillota > Clostridia > CAKSNL01 > HGM11501 > HGM11501. The sequence continues at coordinate 3,304 of JBGVKY010000008.1, read as the reverse complement.
GAAAGTCGAATATCCTAAAGGAACTAAAGAGATTTGCTTGTTTGTTGAGAAAAACAAAGATTCCCTTCTTCCTATGAACGAAGAATTGTTTTTGAAAGATTATAAGTTATGCCAACACAGAAACAATCTTATGGGTGAACTAATGGGTATGGATATGACTATTGAAGATTTCAGAGAAAGAATGGACAATCCACCCTCACCGCAAGATAAAAAGACAATGAACCGCTTATGGAATGAACGGCAGAAAATCGTAAAACAGATATGTAAGCTTGACAAAAAAGAAAATATGCTTTTATCAGGCAATTTTAAAAAGAAAAATGAAAGAGAACGATAATATGGAGGTGAAATACAAATGGCAACCAAATTGCAGCTCATTACAGAGCTTGCGAACACAACTTCCAAAGAACTGTCCTCAGTTAATAAATGGACGGAATTTTTAAGTTCTGCAGCTTGGCAATATAAATATTCCTTTGAAGATCAGGTTTTAATCTATGCACAACGGCCCGATGCACGAGCGTGTGCAGATTTTGATACTTGGAATGAAAAGTTAAAACGCAGAATCAACAGAGGTGCTAAAGGTATTGCCCTTCTCCGTGAACGAGGAAGTGATTTTTACCTCGACCATGTGTTTGATGTTTCGGATACATACAGAGGTATGCGAGGTGTTGATGTTAAGCTTTGGGAATATTCAGATAAGTATGACGATGCGATTATTGAAACACTTGAAAATACTTTCGGAGAACTAAAAGTAACTACAACTCTTACCGATGCAATTATCTGTGCTGCTCATAATGCAGTTGAAGATAATAAAGCAGACTATCTTGCCGACCTGAAATATGCAAAAGATAATAGTTTCTTGGCAGACTTGGATGAATTTAATATTGATGTTGAGTTTCAACAAACTGCTGAAGCTTCGGTTGCATATATGGTAATGCAGAGATTGGGACTACACCCGGAAGAAGTTTTTGATAACGAAGAATTTCGACATATTGTTGATTTTAGTTCGGTTGAAGCAATATCGGTTTTAGGTAATGCGGTAAGCGAAATATCTGAACAAGCACTACGGGAAATATCTTCTACTATTACTGCTGAAAGAAAAAAAGAAATAAATCAGGCAAAAATTTTTGCAGAAAATGAAAATCAGCAGTACAATGTAATCAAAGACGAAAAATCACCCCAAACTCAAATCCAAAATGAAAGGACGGATAACGATGGCAGAGATAACATACAGAAACGAGAACGGGATACTGATACCGAACTTGGAAGCACCGAAGAACGAACTTCCGATAGGCAAATACGGGATGATGAGAAAGAAATTCCTCAAGCAGAACAGACGCAGCATTTACTCGGCGATGATGCTGAAAGGAACATTGATGGAACACCTGCACGAGATAGACAAGACAGCGAGAGAGCAAGTGGAACAGATGATGCAGAAAATGGCATTATCGGAGGGCGTGAACGAGAAGCTGAAAGCGGAGAATCCGCAGAGGTGGACAGGACTTATGAACAACCTCAGACATTCCGCCGAAGAGGTAGTGCTGAAACAGTTAGTTCTCAGTTAAGTCTATTTGACCTTATTGATGATTCCAACATACAAGAAGATATGCAAAGAGAAGCAGAGCGATTAAACAATATTCGCCCTGCTTTTTCTATTCCCCAACAAGTTATTGATACAGTTCTTTGTGACGGAACACATCATGAAGAAAGCATCATCACTATCGTATCAGAGTTCAGCAAAGGTAAATCCCTTGAAGATAAAGTCGCTTTCTTGAAAGACCATTATAAAACTGACGGAAAAGGCTTTGTCCTTGATGAAAAACAAATTTCCACTTGGTGGAATAGTGACGGAATCACTATTAGCTATGGTGATACGGTTGAAACCGGAAATAAACATCATCTTTCTTGGGAAGATGCCGCAAGACGAATTGATGAACTCCTTGATATGGGAAGATTTGCTTCTACGGATATTCTCCTTCAGGTTGATGATTATATTTACAGCCAAACTGCGGAAAAGTTTTTGTTCATATATAGAGATTTGAACTATGATGATTACCCTGAACTTTTTAGTATGTTTGCAGATGAAGCATTTGAACAACACGGAGGATTCCCGGAAACTGCAAAGCGAATAAAAGAATTTCTAAAGACGTCTGCCGGACTTGATGTTACAAAGACAGCAGTTCAAAAGCTCTGTGATTTATATGATGAACATAAGGATGTAGTTCGTTTCAAGTATATGAACCCACATGAAATCAATAAAATGCTTGAAGATTTATACATTGTCCGTAAACAGTACACGGCACAAGAGCTTTCGTATGTTCCTCCGGTAAGATTTATTACAGAGGATGAAATCAATAAACTGCTTCTTGGCGGTACGGGTGTTCACGAAGGCAAATACAGAACATATATCTTCTTCAAAACACATCCCGATAAGCAAGAAAGAATAACCTTCTTGAAACACGAATACGGAATCGGCGGTGGCTATGACAGTTATCGTAACGAAAGCCATGACGGAAAAGGAATTGCATTTAGTCACGGCGATTTAATGCAACCATACGCACAAACCTTGCTTAAATGGAATGAAGTTGAAAAACGAATAGATAAGTTTATCAAGCGAGGTGTTTATCTCAACCAAAAAGAGATAGAAAACATTCCTAATTATGAGAGAGAACGTGTTGCTGCTGCTGTTCATAGTGCATTTTTGAATGTTATGGATGAATCAAGATATAAGCCATATCCAAAGGACTTGCATTTCGTTGATACTTCCGCAAGGAAATATATCATAGAGCGATTTGATAATACTGAACAGATGACAGAAATGATAAACGAGCTTCACATCCTTGTAATGGAAACACCAAAAGATGACAGATATTATAAAAGCCGAGCCGAAGCATTAGAAACTCTCGAACAGTATGCAAACGGAACATTTAATCTATTCCCCGATATAGAAAGACCTGCTCCCGTTACTTACACAGAGCTTGACGAAGCACAAGGAATTATCAACGAGTATATGCAAAAGGAACTGCAACACGAAAGTGCTGATTATTCTGACCTACGAAAAGTTCAGGTTGCATTTACAGAAACCGAAGATGGAAAACACGAAATTCAGGTTGAGTTAAATCTTGTTGATTTTGTCCTTGTTAAGTATGTTGATAATACTGTTGTAGAAGAACTCAAGTATGATAGTCTGTCAGACCTTATAGAAAACGAAATCGAAGGTATGACCTTTGATGACTTGGTTTATTTAACGGATGAGCAGCTTGCTCCGTTCTATGAAGAACCGGAACAAGAAAGCTTTGCAGACTTT
>JBGVKY010000007.1:0-78514 GCA_045123995.1 Clostridia bacterium | reverse complement strand
GAACGATTTCAAATAGTGCGTTGCCTCCCTTGCCTAAAGGGAGGTGGATTTTGCGAAGCAAAAGACGGAGGGATACTTTTAGAAAAAACATTGAAATATCGTTGTTTTCTTTAAAAATATCCCCCAGTCACGACTTCGTCGTGCCAGCCCCCTTTAGGCAAGGGGGCCTAATATCTGCACCATTAAAGAACTCTACAAACCCGAATTTATTGCAAAAAACAAACAGGAGCTAAATGATATTGCAAAACTTCAACGGACGGATTCGTGTGAATCCGTCCGTTGTTTTATATTCCGTACATTATTCCGAGGAAGAGCTTCATATTCATTTCTTCTGCAATTTTCACGGGCATTGAATCGTATCTGTCGATAGTCGCATAAAGTGCTTTTACATTTTCTTCTGTTTTGTTTTTGAGAACTGCTATCAGGTTTTCGAAAATCTCCGTCGCAACGAAGAATTTTTCACTCCATCTTTTAAGCTCATTACAAATCGGAAGATCCTGACGGAGATAATCGCAGGTTTCTTTCATTTTTACAATGTATTCCTCAGCAAGTGCAACAGCCTTTTCACTCTCGCCTGTTTTAAGAAGACGTAAAACCTCTGCAAAATGTGCTTTCATTATCTTTGACGGCTCGTCCTTAAGACAGGAAGTGTAAAGGTGGTCTGCAAAAACAGTAAACTTTTCAGCATCCTCCCTGCCCACAACCTGACGGATAGCATTTCTCCACGAAGCATCAGGATCATATCCCTCGCTGTCCCAGAGATAATCGGCAAAAGTGATAAGAGGAATTTTTGAGCACTCGGCATATTCCATAGCGTTAGAAATAATACCTTCAGAATACTTCCACAAATCTGCATCACGGTTGATTATCGGTGAAATGTGCATTTCGTTGAACATAGCCATATCGTTTACGGGATAATTGTCCCAGTAAAGCGGTTTATGACGTGTGCACTCAACAAACTTGATTGCATCCATACTCAGAAGCTCTCTTGAGCAGATGTCCTTACCTGTCCAGAAAAGCGAAATCATCGGAGATATATTCTGACCAAGCTTTGAAATATAATATTCGTCACCCTTACCGTTATAAAGTGTCGGGCAGATTGTAAGCTTTGCTGTCGAATCAATTTCAAGAAGTGCGTTGTGATACTTTTCAATAAGGTCGATGTGTGCATTCACCGTTTCGCCGTACATAGCCTTGTCTTCGGGGAAGGCAAGATTTTCATCAATATCATCAAGAAGCAAACCAAAATGACGGACACCTATTGAGTAAAGCTGTTTTGTTTTTGTAAGGAGTGTTTCAAACTCTTTTTCGTCTGAATATTTCATCGAAAGACCGGGTGCGATACACCAATGAAAATCCATATAATATTCCTTTGCAAGGTCAACAAGCTCCTTGAGCTTCGCAAGGTCAGCTTCAGGATAAAGGTCACGCCACAGCTCTCTGTGATAGTCGTCATCCTTCGGTGCATAGTAAACTGTATTCATACGGTTTTTCGCCATAAGAGTCATTACTGATTTTCTTTTTTCGTGACTCCACGGTGTGCCGTAAAAGCCCTCTATATATCCTCTTGTTCTGAACAAAGGTGAGCAGACAAATCTACCTGCAACGAGTGTACCGTTTTCGACTCTGTCTGCAACATCGCAGAGAGCATAAAACTCACTCTTTTCACCTGAACAGATAATATTCACTTCGTTTTTGTCAGACACCTCGAGAATATATTTTTCATCAGTCACTCTACGTGTTTTCTCGCAGTAGCAGAGTTCTTTCCCGTTTTCTTTTGTAACGCTGATTGAGATATTGTTTTTTTCAAAAATCTCTGCAAAAAATTTTTTCATTATAAACAACCTCCGAAAGTTGATTTTTGTCCGTTTTAATGTTAAAATTTTATAAATAGAATTTTCTGAATCGGGAGATTACGATATGATTATAAGACCTTTTGAAGAAAAAGACAAGGAAAATGTTCGTTTTGTCTGCCTCAACAGTGAGGGTCCGTGTCAGATGACACCTGATGAACAGCACTACATCCTCACAACCTACTGTAACTACTACATCGAAAAGGAAGGCAGAAACTGTTTTGTTGCTGCAGATGAGGAGGATAATGCGATCGCTTACATCATCTGCACAGAAAACTATGACGAGTACAGAAAAGTCTTTCTTGAGGAATATGTTCCTCGACTTGACGAAGACCTCGTTGTATGGGGTTCTAACGCAAGAAAAGGTGCAATCGGTTCAACGGTTCTTCAGGAAAAGTACAAGGAAGAATACCCTGCACACCTTCACATTGACGTTCTTCCCGAATATCATCGTCAAGGCATCGGACATATGCTTGTTAATTCTCTGAAAGAACACCTCCGCAACAAAGGTGTCTGCGGTGTTATGCTGACTGTAGGTTCAAAAAACGAAAGAGGCAAGGCTTTCTACAATAAATACGGATTTGAATTTCTCGAGCAGGTCGGTGACGACGTAGCTTTCGGACTTAAAACCTGATATTGAAGGTGATTTTATGAAATATTATCTCGGAATCGACGGTGGCGGCACAAAGACTACCGCAATCATCTGCGACGAAAACGCTCAGCTCATTTCCCGTTTTGTCGGTGAAAGCATAAACTACAATTCAGTCGGTATGGAAACTGCACGAAAAAACCTGAAAGCGACTGTTGACGGTGTTCTTCCGAACGATGTGAAGCTCAATGCCGCATTCATCGGTATGTCAGCAATTTCGGAACGTGCTGACGATGAATTCACAAAAAAGCTCTGCAAGGGAATCATCGACTGCGACAAAATCACAATGGACAGCGACGTTTACATCGGTCTTGAAGCTATGAGATGTGACGGCTCGGCGGCAATGGTTATCAGCGGCACAGGTTCAATGGCTGTCGGCAGACTTCCTGATGGTGAAATCATACACACAGGTGGTTGGGGTTACATCCTCGGCGATGAAGGCTCAGGTTACGCAATCTGCATTGATGCACTCAGAGCAGCAATCTGCGGCTACGAGGGAAGTGCAGAAAAAACGCTTCTGACAGATGCTGTAAAGGAGCATTATCAGGTCAACGATATGCTTGAGCTGATCGATATTTTCTATGACCCGCCGATGCCGAGAAGTGAAATTGCGAAGCTGGCACCTATTGTTTTTAAGTGTGCGGAGAATGACAGTGTTGCAGATGCAATCATCCGAAATCATGCACAGCTCCTTGCAAATACAGTTTCTGCTCTGCTTTCACAGTTACCCGAAGGCACTCCACTCGGACTCTGGGGCGGAATTTTCGAAAACTACGAAAAATTCAGAAATCTTTTTTCTGCAAATGTAAATGAAAGATTTCCAAAAGCAGAAATCAATGTGCTTGAATTTGCACCCGAATACGGCGCGGTTTTTGCCGCAATAAAAACGGACGGTGAATAATTATGAATAAGCCTTTTGAATATCTCGAAAATTTATCCCGTATCCTTGATGAGATAAAAGAAAAGCAGCTCAGCTCAATAGAAAAAGCTGCTGAAGCTTTTGCTGTCGCTCTTGAAAACGACAATAGCATCTTCCTTTTCGGAACAGGTCATTCGCATATGCTCGCTGAAGAACTTTTTTACAGAGCAGGTGGTCTTGTTAAAATTCAGCCTGTTTTTGAAGAAGAGCTTATGCTTCACATATCAGCTTCAAAAAGCACAGAATTTGAAAGACTTGAGGGCTACGCGCAGAAGCTTTTTGACGACTATTCAATGAAGAAAGATGACGTTATCATCATCATTTCAAACTCAGGCAGAAATGGAGTCTGCGTTGATATGGCACAGCTTGCCAAAGAAAACGAACTTACCGTAATCGCACTTACTAATCTCAACCATTCAAAATCAATGGCTTCACGCCACCCGAGCGGTAAAAAGCTTTATGAGTTTGCAGATATCGTGCTTGACAATATGGGTTGTGTCGGTGATGCAAGCGTTTACTTCCCCGAAATAAACAGAAATGCCGCACCCACATCAACAAGTGCAGGTGCAGCAATGCTTAACGCTATCGTAACAGGCTGCATCGAAAAAATGCTTGAAGACGGCTACGTCCCCGAAGTTTTTTCAAGCAGCAATGTCGACGGTGGAGATGCCGTTAACGAAGCCTTTCTCCAAAAATACAGAGGAAAAATAAAATCGCTTTAACATTGACCGATTCAAAAGGAGTTGTCGTGATGTCAGATTATAACGAGAAGTTATCTTTTTCATTGGTTTTCAATATAATAAAAGTGCACAACGGCATTCTTACCGTTTCGGGATATGTTGATTCAGGCTCTGTCCCTTATACAGAATATCAACTTTATTATGATACAGCTGATGGTACACGTGCTCCTGTCACCCTGACTGACACGATGTTCAGTTATAGCAGTGAGCAGATAAAAACCAATGACTTCGGTGGTTTTGACTTTTCTGTAAAGCTTTCGGATTCAGAAAAGCTTTCTTTCGTGCTTGACTTTGCAGGTACATCCGTCACTCCCGGTATGAATTTTGACTACAGGTGTGTGGTCAATAAAACAAGAAGAAAAGCTGTTTGCTCAAAGTACACAGTCGAAGCAAATCCCTACTCCTGCTGTCTGACATTCCGTAAAGCAGGTATCATTTCGCGAATAAAAGTTGCACTTCAGGCTGACATCACCGCCTTTCGTGAAAACAAAAGTGCCCTTATCTATCGTTTGGCTTCAAAGCTTCGTAAATCTGGAGAAATATGGATTTACTGCGACCGTGACAATCTGATTGACAACGCTTACTATCAATTCATTCACGATTCTGAAATCAAAGACGGAGTCAAGAGATACTATGTGGTCAATTCACTGAAAAACGCGGACAAGCTTTTCACACCTGAGCAAAGAAAAAATCTTCTGCTTTTCAGAAGCTTCCGTCACAAGGTGCTTTTTATAAACGCATCGAAAATTCTCTCTTCATTCAACTCTGCAACAATAATCAGTCCCCACGGAGACAAACCGCTTAAATGGTACTATGACCTGATTGATATGGACATCATCTATCTTCAGCACGGTGTACTTCACGCAAGCCTCCCCTTTATGTATGCAAAGGAAAAGTCGAATGTTGATAAGGTTGTCATCTCCTCTGATTTCGAAAGAAAGAATTTCTGTGAAAAATACCGCTTTAAGGAAGAAGATCTCCTTTACAGCGGTATGCCTCGTTTGGATACAATCGACGTTACAACTCCCGCTAAGAAAAAGATTCTTTTCTCTCCTTCGTGGCGTAAAAACCTCATCGGAGAATACATTGACAATAAACGTGCCTTAAACGTCGACAAGTTCCTTGACTCCCCTTTCTATAAGGAAATCAACAAATTTCTCAACTCAAAGGAGCTTACTGACATCCTTGAAAAGCACGACCTTACACTCGATTTCAAAAACCATCCGATTTTCAGCGAATATGACAGCTACATCAAAGTGGATAATCCTCGAATCAACGTTACACAGGAAGGCATAAATATGCAGGATTATCTTGTAATGATTACCGACTACTCTTCAGTTGTGTTTGATTTTGTTTACCTCAACAGACCGATAATTTACTTCGTGCCTGATTACGATGAATTCCGTGCAGGACTTACTCACGGTTATTCAAAGCTCGACCTTCCTCTCGAAGAAGGCTTCGGTGAAATCACTCTCAACGCGGACGAATTGCTTACCTCACTTAAGAAGCTCATAGAAAACAGCTTTGAAGCAGAACCTGTTTACAAAAAAAGAACAGAGGAGTTTTTCGCTCAGAGAGATACAAATCATCGGGACAGACTTTATGAATTAATCAAATAAAAACCCTGCACAGACAGTTTATCCGCTGTCTGTGCTTTTTCTTTAAAAGAACATTTGACTTTTTACCGTTTCTAATATATATTTGAATTAAACAATTTTGCATCGGAGGTATTCCTATGTGGCCTATAATCAGAGTAATTGTATCAATTTTCATTATGCTGGAGACAGCGTTCGCAGGTCTTTTCAACGGCATCGCGTTTTCACCTGTCGATATGCCCGAACCTGTCGTCGGTGAATACACGCAGTATGTCGATCCTTTTATCGGCACAGGCGGTACACCCTGGGCTTGCGGTATGCTCAGCCCTGCAGCCTGTACCCCGTTCGGTGCTGTAAGACTCGGCCCCGATACATCTTTCATCGGTGGTGCATACATATTCAAAACCAACACTTCAGGATATTATTATGAGCACGGACATATAAAAGGCTTCAGCCATTCAAGACTTTCAGGTACAGGTGCTGAGGACTATCAGATTTTCCGTGTCACACCGACTGTCGGAAGCAGCAAGGCTGACGTTATCCCGTATTCTCACAATAACGAGACAGCTGCTCCCGGATACTACTCTGTTTACCTCAAGTCTCTTGACTGCCTTGTTGAGCTTACGGCAGATGATCACATCGGTGTACACAGATATACTTTCGGTGATAAAAAAGATGCGCGTCTCTACCTCGACGTTACAAGCACTGCAGGAAGATACGGTGCTGACAGCGGATTTGCAGAATATGATGAGGAAACAGGACTCATCACAGGTGGAAGCGTTATCTACGCTGCATTCTCAAGCAGATATGACGGTCTTCCCGTTTACTTTGCCGCAAAAGCAGATAAAGAAATCAAATCCTGCGATGTTACAGGCGATCCCACAAATCTCGGAGTTGACATCAACTTCGGAAACATCAAGGATGACAGCGTTGAGCTCAAGGTTGCAATCAGCTTTGTAAGCGTTGAAAATGCAAAAATGAATCTTGAAGCAGAGGCAGGCAGCCTCGACTTTGATCAGGTAAGAGACAATGCCGTTGCAAAATGGGAAGATCGCCTCTCTTCAATCAGAATCAGCAGCAGCAACCCTGAAATTATGACCGTTTTCTATACAGCACTTTACCACAGTATGATTATGCCGACAAACTTCACTGACGTTAACGGTGAATACCTCGGTTTTGACAAGCAGGTTCACGTTGCTGACGGTTATACCTACAGATCAGATATGTCACTCTGGGATACCTGCCGTGACACACATTCACTCTATACTCTCATCGAACCTGAAATTCAGAACGACTGTCTCAACAGCCTCGTTGAAATGGCTGATGCGGGCGGAGTTATTCCGAGATGGCCTATGGGTGCAGGCTATGCTTCATCTATGCACGGCGACCCGACAAACATTATGATTACAGAAAGCTACCTTAAGGGCTTCCGTGATTTTGATGTCGAGGCTCTTTACGGCTATATGAAAAACACATCAGAAAACAGCGTTAATCGTTCAGGCAGAAACTTTATAAAAGAATATAACGAATACGGTTACATTCCTGATGACCTCGCAAACGGTGAAGAATCCGTCAGCTTCACACTTGAATACGCCTGGGAAGACCACGCAATTGCTGTCCTCGCTGAACAGCTTGGTCATACGGAAGACGTTGCAAGATACAGTGGAAAGGCAATGTACTACAAAAACCTTTTCAATCCTGAAACAAAATATTTCCAGGCACGAAATTCTGACGGTTCTTTCGTTTGGAATTTCAGTCCGTATATCACATCCTTCTACGATGCAATAATGATCAAAAAATTCGCTGCTTGTTACAGTGAAGGCAGTGCAAGACAGTGGCGTTGGAGTGTTCTCCACGATATCGACGGAATGATCGAGCTTTTCGGCTCAGAAGAATACTTCGTTTCTGAACTCGAAAAGTTTATGAAGGACGCTTCTCTTAACCGTGCTGCAATCGACCCCAGCCACGGCTTCTGGATCGGCAATCAGCACGATATCCATACACCGTATCTTTTCGCAAATGCAGGACGCTCTGATCTTACGCAGAAATGGGTACGCTGGACACTTGACAACCGTTTCAGTGACGATATCAACGGACTTGACGGCAACGATGACGGTGGTACACTCAGCTCATGGTATGTTTTCTCAGCAATGGGCTTCTACCCTCTTGCAGGATCTGATAAATATTGGATAGGTTCACCGAATATCGACAGTGCAGAAATCGCACTCGGTAATGACAAGACTCTCAAAGTTACAGCTCTCAACCAGGGCAAGAAAAACATTTATGTAAAGTCTGTCACTCTTAACGGAGTTGAGCTTGATGGTTGTTACATCACACACGAACAGCTTATGGGCGGTGGCGAACTTGTATTCAATATGTCTGACAAAGCAAACTAAGGAGGCTCTTTATGTTAGCTTATATCAAAGCAATTTTTTGCGTGATTGAAGTTCTCTTTCTTTCAATGGGAGTCATTCCCGTCGACAAAAGTGTCGACTACGGTGGTGGTGAATATATCGCACCCGAAATTGTTGAAGAAATGGTGATTATCGATAACGGTACATCATCCTTCTGCATCGTAACAGCAGAAAATCCCGATGAGTGCATCGTTACGGCTGCAACAGAATTGCAGACTTATTTAGAAAAAATCAGTGGTGCCAAGCTGAGTATCGTTACTGAAAGCAACCTTCCTGACAAGAGCAAGGCAATCCTTGTGGGCGAAACAGAGCTTGAAAAGGATATAGTTGAAATTGATCGTTCTTCAATCAAAGCTGACGGTTTCAGACTGTACTCTGACGGTGATTATTTTATCATCGCAGGAGCAGACAGCAGAGGCACTCTCTACGGTGTTTACACCTTCCTTGAAGAATATCTCGGTGTACGTTGGTTCACACCTACACTTGAGGTTGTACCTGAAAATGAAGATGTTATCATCGACGCTGATATCGACAGAACAGTCGAACCTTCGTTCTCTGTCAGAAGAAATGACTGTGCAGGTACAAATGACGCTCACAGAGCGAGAACGAAGATGAATGTTTCCTTCTGGAAGCCTGCAACAGCTTACGGCGGTGCGCTGACTTACGTTGTCTGGGATGCATCTCTCCCCTCGCTCGTTCCTGATTCGCTTTTTGCTGAGCATCCTGAATATTTTGCACTTCAGGAGGACGGTACACGCACAACTGATCATGTCTGCCTTTCACACCCTGAGGTTCTCGATATTACAATCGAAAGTGTAAGACAAAAAATCGAAGCCGACACAATCGGTGCAAAATATGTTCACATCGGTCAGAAAGATAATCAGAATTACTGTCACTGCGAAAACTGCGAGGCACTTTATGAAAAATACGGCAGTGTCTGCGCTCCGACTCTTATCTTCACAAACAATCTTGCAGATGCACTTGACGAAGATTATCCTGACTTTATGTTCACGTTCTTCGCTTATCTTGAAACCGAAAGACCTCCGCAGGATCTGAGCCTTAAGTGCAACAAAAATGTTGCTCCCGTGCTTTGCGGTCTCCACTCATCCTGCAGAAGCCATCCTCTTACCGAATGCGGTCACGAGGATGTTCAGGAGGAAACCTTGCTCACAGCTTACGGTGAACACGAGCCGAGAATTGCTGAGGATTTCCTGAACTGGACAAAGGTCGCTGAAACAACGTATATTTACGACTACACAATCAATTTCCTTAACGTAGCACAGTTTTTCTCAAACTTCGGCACAATGCAGTCCACTATGCAGTATATGCACGACATCGGCATCACAGGCTATATCTACAACTGCGGTGACGGTCACGATGCAGCATTCAATGAGCTGCGAAACTATCTTCTGACAAAAGTTCAATGGGATGTAAACTGTGACGTCGAGTATCATATGATGGACTTCCTCAAGGCATATTACGGGGAGGATGCAGCACCTTACATCAAGGAAATTCTCGACATTCAGACAGCTCAGATTGCTGCGACTGCTCACGCTTTCGACTTTGACTGGCATTATCAGTCAGGCTACTACCCGATTCACATGATTTCAAAGCTTGACAACCTCTGGAAGAAGGCTCTTAATGCCGATATCACAGACGAGCAGCGATTCAATGTGGAAGTAGCAAACTTAAGCTGGGAGTACTTCAAGGCTAACCAGTTCCTCGGTGAATATTTCTTCCTTAACCCTTTCCGACTCAAGGCTAACGAGGAGCTTTACGATTCATTCAAGGAGCACAATATTCACAGGGTTTCATCCTTCGGGCTTATCCCTGAAAACAAAGAAGACGTTGACTTTATGCTTCGTCCTTTCAACTGGAGATAATATCAATAAAGACGATTCGCCATGAATCGTCTTTATTTTTCTCAAAATATGTTGATTTTATATCCTTTTAGTGCTAACATCTAGATTGACAGGCTTAAACTTGATTTAAATACGGATAAACTAAAAACAGTCAAGTGTTCACGAGGAGGACCTCACTATGTCAGTTTTTAATTTAATTTCGCTTTTCGGTGGTCTTGCCCTTTTCCTTTTCGGAATGAATACAATGTCAGGCAACCTCGAAAAAACTGCCGGCGGTAAGCTCGAAAAAATTCTGAAGGTTATGACAGACAAGCCCTTAAAGGCTTTGCTTTTAGGAACAGCTATCACAGCGACTATTCAGTCATCCTCTGCCGTAACGGTTATGCTCGTCGGTCTCGTTAACTCAGGTATTATGCAGCTCAATCAGGCTATCGGTGTCATTATGGGATCGAATATCGGTACAACAGTAACCGCCTGGATTCTGAGCCTTGCGGGAATTGACAGTAATAACTTCCTTGTCAACCTTCTCAAGCCTTCATCCTTTGCTCCCATTGTCGCCTTTATCGGTATTCTTATGACAATGACTTCAAAGAAAAACCGTACCAAGGATATCGGCGGCATCTGCCTCGGCTTCGCCATTCTTATGTTCGGTATGGAAATGATGAGTACCGCAATGGAGCCTCTCGCAGAAATGGAAGGATTCCGCAACCTTATGGTTATGTTCAATAATCCGATTCTGGGTGTTCTGCTCGGCATCGTGCTTACAGCGGTCATTCAGAGTTCATCCGCAGCTATCGGTATTCTTCAGGCATTGTCACTCACGGGAGCTATTTCTTACGGTATGGCTATTCCCATCATTATGGGTCAGAATATAGGTACTTGTATCACGGCACTTCTTTCAAGTATCGGCGTAAGCAAAAATGCAAAACGTGTTGCGGCAGTGCACGTTTACTTTAATCTCATAGGTACCGCACTCCTGCTTTCAGCTTTCTATGTATCAGATATAATTTTCGATTTCGCATTCACCGGTTCATCCATAGAGCCTGCAGGAATCGCAATAATCCACAGTATTTTCAACGTTGCAACAACGATAATACTTTTCCCCTTCTCAAAGCTTCTTGAAAAGCTCGCAAGAAAAACAGTCAAGGACAAGAAGGCTACAGGTAAGAGCACATTCATCGACGACCGTCTTCTCAATGTTCCTGCACTCGCTGTTTCTGAGGGTAAGGATTACACTGTTCAGATGGGACAGATTGCAATCGAGGCATTGCTTGACTCTATCTCTCTTGTAGAAAAATTCGACACAAAAATCGTTGATAAAATCATTGAAAGCGAAAAGAAGCTCGATGACTACGAGGACAAGCTCGGAACTTTCCTCGTCAAAGTTTCAAGCCATGACCTTACCGATGCTGACAGCAATATGGTTTCAACTCTCCTTCACGTTATCGGTGACTTTGAGAGAATCGGTGACCATGCGGTAAATATTGCCAAGGCTGCACAGGAAATCAGCGACAAACAGATAAACTTCTCTGAAAACGCAACAGCTGAGCTCAAGGTTGCAACCGATGCAATCAAAGAAATCCTTGAGCTTACAGAAAAAGCTTTTGCTGAAAACGATTTCGCTCTTGCCAAGCAGGTTGAGCCGCTCGAGCAGGTTATCGACGATCTCCTTGCTGAAATCAAATCAAGACATATCGCCCGACTCACAGGCGGTAAATGTACAATCGAGCTCGGCTTCGTGCTTTCTGATCTGCTTACAAACTACGAAAGAGTTTCTGACCACTGTTCAAATATCGCCGTATGTCAGATTCAGATCAGTAAGTCTGTTTTCGACACTCACGAATATCTGAACAATTACAAAACTTCAGGTAGCGAAACATTCACTCACAGCTTTGATGAGTATAAAAACAAATATATTTTACCTGCAAAATAAAAAAAGGAGCTGTCTCATCTGAGATAGCTCCTTTTCACAATTTCAATAAAAAACGGGCGTCTTTCCGACCGCCCAACATATTTATGATAACATATCAAAACCTTGTCTGTCAATGGTTTTGAGCTTCATCTGAAACATTTCTGTGTTTTGCATAATTCGGGAGTTTTAACTTTATGGAACATTGCGAATTGAAAATAGCTTGAATCTGTGTTATATTATAGACACAGAAAGGAACAGGTGATACCAATGAAAAGGTAACAACCATAAGCTCAATAACAAATTAAAATAAGCCGATGATCACATTTCAAACCCAAATGGTCAGAACTAAAATAATTATTCAGTGTTTGGATTGTATCGCAAGCAGTTTTAATGATTGAGCTTAAGCTTCAATAAGTCGGAATCAGTTTTAATTGTTAATGGTAACTTGATTATTCAACAGCCGTAGATGCATTAAATCGTATTCAGAAGTTATTGAAGATGCTTTCAAAACTACGAAAGAGAGGTATATAAAAAGATGTTAGATATCAAGAGTGAACAGAAATAGCCCTTGATTGTTCGTGAAGAAGGACAATCAGGGGCTATTTCTTTTTTATGCATTTTGTTCTGAAAAGGACTTTTTTAGTTTTTTGTAGTAGTATATAAAGAAGATGGTTAAAAGAACGTCTGTTATGAACCAGGTCATGGGGTAGGTGAAATAAACCCAGTATATGTTGTGAAAATCGGGGATAGGGAAAAGGAATTCAAACCAAAGTATTCTTATTATACAAACACCGAAAATTGATATAAGCATTGAAGTTGTAGGTTTGCCTATGCCTCTGAGGGCGGAAGTGAGGCAGTTCATGGAAGCGCCTAAAAAGTTGGGTAGGGCTAAAAACAGAAGTCTTATGGAGCCGAATGCGATGGCCTCGATATCCCCAGGAATGAATATTGATAGAAGTGGAACTCTGAATATGTAAGCGCTTGTGCTCAACACAAAGTTGATAGAGATGGTTATAATCAAGCTCATTAAAAGAACTTTTAATATGCGTTTAGAGTTTTTAGAACCAAAGTTTCTGGCTATGAAAGTAAGGGCTGTTTCAGCAAGGGCACTGTTACATACATCCAGATAGGTTGCTACATTGGTGGCAGCCGAATCGCCCTTCAAGGCTGCTGCTCCAAAGGAATTTATAGCCGGTTGTACATATAAATTGGGTATATGGAACATACAGGACTGAAGACCTGAAGGAATGCCAAATTTTGCGATGGCAATGAGTTCTTTTTTATAAACTTTAACTTCTTTGAAATCTATGCGGCACCAGTTATCTACCTTAGTAAGAGATCGAATAACCAAAAAAGCCGAAAGGGCATTGGCACTTACTGTGGCAATAGCTGCACCTGCCACATCAAGTTTAAAGCCTGCTACCAAAATGAGGTTTAATATTATATGAAAAACTCCACCGATGCAAAGATACTTAAAAGGGGTTTTTGTATCACCGTTAGCTCGTAGGAGTGCGGAACCGAAGTTGTAGAGCAAAAGTACAGGGGCGCCTATAAAGTAAATTCTGAAATAGGTGATGGCACCTTCTAAAATAACGCCGGCGGGAGTACTCATTTTGGTCAGGGCCCAGCGTGCCAAGAATAATGCGAAAATACCGACAACTACACCTGAAACAAGTGCCGTTGCAATGGCGTTGTGAGAATGTCTTCTGCAGCTATCCTTATCTCCTAAGCCCAAAGAGTGGGAAACGCAGATGGAAACGCCTGCCGAAAGACCGATAAACAAAGCGAGCACAAGGTTGGTAAGTTTCAAGGTAGCTCCGATAGCTCCAACGGCATCGCTTCCTGAAAACTGACCTACAACAGCGCTGTCAACAAGGCTGAAGGTGGTTTGAAGAACATTTGCGAAAATCAAGGGCAGTGCAAAACGTATAAAGTTTTTAAGCATAGGCCCTTTGGTCATTTCGATTTCATTTTTAGGCATATAATCACATCCTTTTTCACGAGAAAGATAATACGCTCTTTTTTAACTTTTGTCAATGTGAAAAACAGACATAAACTATAAAAAAACGCGTATTCTGTACTATTTACAGAATACGTGTTTTCCGATGGTGGTGATTACGGGTCTGCTTCTTATCCAGGTGTTTGTTGCAGTTCTGGGATTATAATAGTATATGGCTCCGCCTGTTGGATCCCATCCGTTTAAGGCATCACGGGCTGCACGAAGGCAGCTGGATTCCATAGCGGCGTGAATTTGCCCGTCGTTAATGGCAGTAAAGGCATTGGGCTGATATATGACGCCGGCTATGGTGTTTGGAAAGGAGGGGTGGTCAACTCTGTTCAGTACTACGGCTCCTACCGCCACCTGTCCTTCGTAGGTTTCGCCTCTGGCTTCACCGTTTATGATGCGGGCTAAAAGATTTACGTTGGAGGAGGAAGAAGAGGAGGAGCTTCCTCCGCTTGTGGAAAGGCCTATGGCCGCCAATGTGGCATTGCCTGCAATTCCGTCAGGAGTAAGTCCGTTTTTTCGCTGGAATTTTATTACGGCATTTTTCGTTTTCTGACCGTACACTCCGTCAATGCTTCCGTTGTAATAGCCCCATTCACGAAGACGGTACTGTATGTTTTTTACCTCCTGTCCCCTGGAGCCTAATTTGGACAAGGTGGGGAGAGAGGAAACAAAAGGGGTGATGAAGATGTTAAGTATAAGGACAAAAGCCATTAAAGAGAAGAAAATGACGTTGCGACGATTTTTCATAAAATTCACCTCGGATATAGTGTTTCCGGGACGGAATAAAATATACAGAGATTGTAAATTTAATAAAATAAATGCAGATATAGTATATATAATAAGGAAGGAATTTTTCAGATTTATCGGGTGCATTGTTAAAATGCACAAAAAATGGAGAAAAAAATCAGCTTTTTGACAGAATTGACAAAAAGTAAAAAATGTAAAAAAAAGTGTTGACAAACTGCCTTTTTCATGGTATTATTACAAGGTCGGTCTATGTGACCACTGTTTTTGTATGCGTTTTGGGGCATATGAAAACAGACTACCGATGAAGCAGGAGGTTGCGGTAAATGCCGGTTTTCCTGCCGAGGAAGTCCGATTCAGAGAAACCGGGCGAAAGCTAAAAAGGCTTACAAGAAAGCGACGGAAAAGGAAATGTGTGGAATTCCTTGGAAGAAGCAGCCCAGCCAAGGCTGGGATTTAATGTTGGGGTACATGAAACACCCGGACGAGTGTAAGTCGAATTTTTCTCTGTCTCCTAAATAATACCAAAGCAAATAATATAAGGAGGCGATTTTACTCATGGCAAAACAGAAAATCAGAATCAGATTGAAAGCTTATGACCATGCTCTTTTAGACCAGTCCACAGACAAGATTGTGGAAACAGCCAAGAGAACAGGTTCTGAAGTAAAGGGTCCCATTCCTCTTCCCACAGAAAAGGAAGTTGTGACAATTCTTCGTGCGGTTCATAAGTACAAGGATTCTCGCGAACAGTTTGAAATGAGAACTCACAAGAGACTTATCGACATTCTCTCTCCCACACAGAAGACTGTTGAAGCTCTCGGCAGACTCGATGTTCCTGCCGGCGTACAGGTTGAGATTAAGCTCTTACAGAACGCAAAATAAGAACATCAATTAAACTCCGGTTTACCGGTCAATGTTGGTGAAATGCCAACCAATAACCAATATTAAGGAGGACGTTATACTCATGGAAAAGGCAATTATCGGTAAGAAAATCGGCATGACCCAGGTTTTCGCTCCGGACGGAAAAGTAATTCCCGTTACCGTAGTGGAAGCTGGTCCTTGCACAGTAATTCAGAAGAAGACCGTAGAAAAGGACGGCTACGAGGCAGTTCAGGTCGGCTTCGGCTCCATTAAGGACAAGCACGTTTCAAAGCCCCTTAAAGGACATTTCGCTAAGGCTGAGGCTGAAGCAAAGAAGTATCTGAGGGAATTCCGTTTGGCGGACACAGCTTCTCTCAACGTAAACGACGAGATTAAGTGCGACATATTTGCAGAAGCAGATAAGGTTGACGTAATCGGTATCTCCAAAGGTAAGGGATATGCAGGCGTTATTAAGCGTCACAACTTCTCCAGACTTAAGGAGACACACGGTACAGGCCCCGTACACAGACATCCCGGTTCAATGGGCGCTTGCTCCACTCCCTCAAGAGTATTAAAGGGCAAGAAGCTTGCAGGACATATGGGTGTTGACAGAGTTACTGTATTGAACCTTGAAATCGTAAAAGTTGATGCCGAAAGAAATCTTCTTTTGATAAAGGGTGCGATTCCCGGTGCTAAGGGCGGAATCGTTACAGTAAGAAACGCCATCAAGGCGTAAGACTTAAGGAAGGAGGAATTTTAGATGCCTAAAACTGATTTATTTGATATGACTGCTGCAAAGGTTGGCGAAATTGAGCTTTCCGACGCAGTATTCGGTCAGGAAGTAAACGGTGCAGTGCTTCACACAGTTGTTGTGAATTACCTGGCTAACCAGAGACAGGGCACTCAGTCTACAAAGACCCGTACAGAAGTAGAAGGCGGCGGTGCTAAGCCCTACAGACAGAAGGGAACAGGCCGTGCAAGACAGGGTTCATTAAGAGCTCCTAATCATGTAGGCGGCGGTATTGCATTAGGACCCAAGCCCAGAGATTACAGATATTCTGTAAATAAGAAGGTAAAGGCTGTTGCTATGAGATCTGCTCTTTCCGCTAAGGTTTTGGAAAACAAGATTTTTGTTATTGACGACCTTAAGATGGATGAAGTTAAGACAAAGACAATGGCACAGTTTATCGCAAAGCTCGGCGAAGACAAGAAAGCTTTAGTAGTTACTTGCGATAAGAATGAAAACGTATATCTTTCCACAAGAAACATCGAGGGAGCAAAAGCTTCTTTCGTTGGAATGCTTAATGTATATGATTTAATCAAATACGACAAGCTCATCGTGGCTAAGAGTGCGGTAGAGAAACTCCAGGAGGTGTATGCATAATGAAGTCAGCTTATGATATCATTAAAAAGCCCTTAATCACAGAACAGGGTATGGAGCAGATTGCGGACAGAAAGTATACTTTCGTAGTAAGTCTCACCGCTAATAAGATTGAAATCAAAAAGGCTGTTGAGGAGCTCTTCCCCGGCACAGAGGTTGAAAAGGTTACAACCGCAAGATACCTCGGCAAAGTAAAGAGAATGGGCGCAAGCATCGGCAGCAGACCCAACTGGAAAAAGGCAGTAGTTAAGCTTACAGAAAAGAGCAAGACAATTGAAGCCTTTGAAGGTTTGGTATAAGCTGTACGTAAGTAAAAGAAGTTAGGAGTTTGATTAAAAATGGCTATAAGAAAATACAACCCTACCTCTCCTGCGCGCAGACAGATGACGGTTTCTACATTTGAGGAAATCACCACAAATAAACCAGAGCGTTCTCTGCTCGAACCTTTGAAGAATAATGCCGGAAGAAATTCCTACGGTAGAATCACGGTTCGTCACAGAGGCGGCGCAAACAGGAGAAAATACAGAATCATCGATTTTAAGAGAAACAAGCTTGATATGGAAGCTACAGTTCTTACAATCGAATACGATCCCAACAGAAGTGCAAACATCGCACTTATTCAGTATGAAGACGGAGTAAAGAGCTATATCTTGGCTCCTCAGGATCTTAAGGTTGGAAGCAAAGTTATGTCAGGTGCTAATGCAGACATTAAGCCCGGTAACTGCCTCCCCATAAGAGCAATTCCCGTTGGTACTTTGATACACAATATCGAAATTTCCAAGGGTAAGGGCGGTCAGCTTGTAAGAAGTGCCGGCGCAGGCGCTCAGCTTATGGCTAAGGAAGATAAGTATTCTCAGATAAGAATGCCTTCCGGAGAAGTAAGAATGATAGACGTTGACTGCAAGGCTACAATCGGTGTTATCGGAAACCAGGATCATGAAAACATCAATATCGGTAAAGCCGGAAGAAAGAGACATATGGGTATTCGTCCCACAGTCCGCGGTGTTGTAATGAACCCCAACGACCATCCTCACGGTGGTGGTGAAGGTAAGTCACCCATCGGTATGCCCAGTCCTGTTACACCCTGGGGTAAACCTGCACTCGGTCTTAAGACACGTAAGAATAAGAAGTACTCTACAAAGTACATCGTTAAGACCCGTAACGGTAAATAATAGAAGGAGGATTTTAATATGGGACGCAGTGTAAAGAAAGGCCCCTTCGTTGATGCGAAGCTTTTTGCTCGTATTTCCAAAATGAACGAAGCAGGCGAAAAAAGAGTTCTTAAAACTTGGTCAAGATCTTCCACGATTTTCCCTGATTTTGTAGGTCATACAATAGCAGTACATGACGGAAGAAAGCATGTTCCGGTTTATGTAACAGAAGATATGGTTGGTCATAAGTTAGGTGAATTTGCTCCTACAAGAACCTTCAAGGGTCATGCAGGCGCAAAGACAACCGGAAAGTAATATCTCGTAAGAGAGGAGGAATTGTCGATGGAGGCAAGAACAGAAGCGAAAGCTATTGCACGCTTTATTCGCATATCACCCAGAAAGGTGAATATTGTTAACGACCTCATCAGAAATAAGCCTGTTGGTGTTGCAATGGGTATCTTAAAGAATACACCCAAGGCTGCTTCTGAGGTTTTAATAAAACTTTTGAACTCCGCTATCGCAAATGCGGAAAACAATTTCGGCATGAATCCTGATGATTTATACGTAGCTGAGGCTTATGCTAATGCGGGTCCTACACTTAAGAGAATCAGACCCAGAGCTCAGGGACGTGCGTTCAGGATCTTAAAGAGAACATGCCACATTACTATCGTTGTTAAAGAAAGGGAGGCAAAATAATGGGCCAGAAAGTTAATCCCCACGGTTTAAGAGTCGGCGTTATAAAAGACTGGGACTCTAAGTGGTACGCTGATAAGAAAACTTTCGGTGATAATCTTGTAGAAGATTACAAAATCAGAACCTTCCTTAAAAAGACACTTTTTGCCGCAAACGTTTCTAAGATTGAAATTGAAAGAGCAAACAACAAGGTTACAGTTTCTATCAACACGGCAAGACCCGGTGTTATCATCGGTAAGAACGGTTCTGAAATCGAAAAGATTAAAGCTGATATCGTTGCAATGACCGGTAAGGAAGTTGCACTCAACATCGTTGAAGTAAAGAATCCTTCAACAAATGCACAGCTTGTTGCTGAGAGCATTGCTGCACAGCTTGAAAAGAGAATATCTTTCAGAAAAGCTATGAAGAGCTCTATGCAGAGAGCTATGAAGATGGGAGCAAAGGGTATTAAGACTACTTGTTCAGGTCGTCTCGGTGGTGCTGAAATCGCAAGATCAGAGCACTATCACGAGGGAACAATTCCGCTTCAGACATTGAGAGCTGACATTGACTACGGCTTCTGGGAGGCAAACACAACCTATGGTAAGATCGGCGTTAAGGTTTGGATCTACAAGGGAGAAGTTCTTCCCGGTACAAAGGCTGCAGCAGAGATAGCTCCTCCTGTAAGCGAAAGACCCAGAAGGGACAAGAGAGCTCCCCGCAAGACGGAAGGAGGCAAAAACAATGTTAATGCCTAAAAGAGTTAAACACAGAAGAGTATTCAGAGGAAGAATGACCGGTACTGCTCAGAGAGGTAACAAGGTTACTTACGGTGATTTCGGTCTTCAGGCTTTAGAGCCCTCCTGGATTACTTCAAACCAGATAGAAGCTGCCCGTATCGCTCTTACAAGATACATTAAGAGAGGCGGTCAGGTATTTATCAAAATATTCCCCGACAAGCCCGTAACAGAGAAGCCTGCTGAAACACGAATGGGTTCCGGTAAAGGTTCTCCCGAATACTGGGTAGCTGTTGTTAAGCCCGGAAGAGTTCTCTTCGAAGTTAAGGGTGTAGACGAAGAAACAGCAAGAGAAGCTATGAGACTTGCAATGCATAAGCTTCCGATTAAGTGCAAATTTGTTAAAAAGGAAACGGAGGGTGATTCTTGTGAAAATTAAAGAAATTCGTGAATTATCCTTAGAGGAACTGAAGACAAAGCTTACAGACCTTAAGAGCGAGCTTTTTAATCTCAGATTCCAGCATGCGACCAATCAGCTCGACAACCCCATGAAGATTGTTGAGACGAAGAAGTCAATTGCTAAAGTCATGACGGTCATCAAAGAGAAAGAGATGAACGCTTAAAAGGCTCGGAAGGAGGTATATGTAAATGTCTGAAAGAAATTTTCGTAAAGTCAGAATAGGTGTTGTAAAGAGCGACAAGATGGATAAGACCATTGTTGTAGCAATTGAAGAACACGTAAAGCATCCTCTCTACGGCAAGGTTGTTAAGAGAACTTATACACTTAAGGCTCATGATGAGTTAAATGAGTGCCAGATTGGCGATAAGGTAAAGGTTATGGAAACAAGACCCTTAAGCCGCGACAAGAGATGGAGACTTGTTGAAATCGTAGAAAAAGTAAAATAATTAGTTCCAAGCTAAATTATCGGAAGGAGTGAAGAATCGTGATACAGCAGCAGTCTCTTTTGAAAATAGCTGACAATACAGGTGCTAAAGAAGTTATGTGCATTCGTGTACTTGGCGGATCTGGCAGAAAGTATGCGTCCGTTGGCGACGTAATCATCTGCTCCGTTAAAAAGGCAGCACCCGGCGGTATTGTTAAAAAAGGTGATGTTGTAAAGGCGGTTGTAGTTCGTACAGTTAACAATTTAAGACGTGCGGACGGTTCTTATATAAGATTTGACGAAAACGCTGCGGTTATTATCCAGGAAGACAAGAACCCCAAGGGAACTCGTATTTTTGGCCCCGTAGCAAGAGAGCTCAGAGAAAAAGAGTATATGAAAATACTTTCTCTTGCTCCTGAAGTTCTGTAAGGAGGTACCAATATGTCGCTTCATATTAAAGAGGGTGACCAGGTAGTAGTATTATCCGGTGCCCATAAAGGTAAACAGGGCAAGGTGCTTTCCACAAATCCCAAGGCTGGCAAGGTTGTAGTTGAAGGTGTTAACATTTCTACAAAGCACCAGAAAGCTAAGAGCCAGACACAGCCCGGCGGAATCATTAAGCAGGAATCACCCATTTATGCATGCAAGGTTATGCATGTTTGCCCCAAGTGCAATAAGCCTACAAGAATAGGCTATAAGCTGCTTGAAAACGGCAACAAGGTTCGCATATGCAAAAAGTGCGGAGAAACCTTTAACGACTGATGAGAGGAGGTTGTAACCAATGGCAAGACTTAAAACATTGTATGACGAACAGGTAACCAAGGCTTTGGTTGAAAAGTTCGGTTATAAAAACCCCATGGAAATACCTAAGATTTCAAAGATAGTTATCAACATCGGTGTTGGTGAAGCTAAAGATAATCCGAAGGAGCTTGAAGCTGCTGTCGGCGATCTTGAAAAGATTACAGGTCAGAAGGTTGTTACAACAAAGGCTAAGAAGTCCATCGCTAACTTCAAGCTCAGAGAAGGTGTGGCAATCGGTTGTAAGGTAACACTCAGAAGAGAAAAGATGTATGAGTTCCTTGACAGATTCTTTAACGTTGCACTTCCCCGAGTAAGAGACTTCAGCGGTATCAATCCTGACAGTTTCGACGGTAGAGGTAACTACAATGTAGGTATTAAGGAACAGATCATATTCCCTGAAATAGAGTACGACAAGATCGATAAGATCAGAGGTATGGATATCGTAATCGTAACAACTGCGAAGACCGATGAAGAAGCACGTGAGCTCCTTACACTTATGGGTGCTCCGTTCGCTCACTGAGCAGGGAGGAAAGGATAAGTTATGGCTAAGAAATCTATGATCTTAAAGCAGCAGAAAGAGCAGAAATATTCTACAAGAGAATATAACAGATGCAAAATCTGCGGCAGACCCCATGCATATCTGAGAAAGTACGGCATTTGCCGTATCTGCTTCAGAGAGTTGGCTTACAAGGGCGAGATTCCCGGTGTAACAAAAGCCAGCTGGTAATCCATTCTAACGGAAAAGGAGGCATAATAATGCAGATAACAGATCCTATTGCTGATATGCTTACGCGTATCAGAAACGCTAATTCCCAGAAACATGAATCTGTAAAGGTTCCCGCTTCTAACATGAAGAAGGCAATCGCTCAGATTCTTCTTGAGGAAGGCTATATTAAAGGATACCAGGTTACCGAAGATGACAAACAGGGCATGATTGATATCACTCTTAAGTATGGTGCCAACAAGGAAAAGGCTATCACAGGTCTTAAGAGAGTTTCAAAGCCCGGTCTCAGAGTATACGCAACAAAGGATGAACTTCCCAGAGTATACAGAGGACTTGGTATTGCAATAATTTCAACTTCACAGGGCATTATGACTGATAAAAAGGCAAGACTTGCCAATGTAGGCGGAGAGGTTCTTGCATTTATCTGGTAAATATTAAATTAAAATAATAGGTGGTGAGTTAAATGTCAAGAATAGGTAGAATGCCTATCACAGTCCCCGCCGGGGTAGACGTAAAGATGGAGGGACATACCGTGACTGTAAAGGGACCCAAGGGAACCTTAACACAGGAATTGCATCCCGATATGATAATTGAGAGAGAAGGCGCAGAATTAATCGTAAAGCGTCCTTCTGAAGTAAAGGAGCATAAGGCGCTCCACGGACTTACCAGATCTCTTTTGAACAACATGGTTGTCGGCGTTACCGAAGGCTTCAAGAAGGAGCTCGAAATCAACGGTGTTGGTTACAGAGCAGCTAAGCAGGGTAAGAAGCTTGTGTTGAATCTTGGCTATTCTCATCCGGTTGAAATGGATGAAATCGACGGTATTACCATTGATGTACCGGATCAGAACAAGATTATCATAAGCGGTGCTGATAAGCAGTTAGTAGGCGCATTTGCAGCCAATGTAAGAGAAAAGAGACCTCCTGAGCCTTATAAGGGCAAGGGCATCAAGTATGTTGAAGAACATATTAGACGCAAGGAAGGTAAAGCCGGTAAGGCAAAGAAATAAGTAAGAAGGGAGTAAGTCTCAAATGATTACTAAGTCGAGCAGCAATAAAGCAAGACAGAAGAGACACTTAAGAGTTCGTAACAAGATTTCTGGAACAGCAGAAAGACCCAGACTCAGTGTTTACAGAAGTCTTAACAATATGTATATTCAGCTCATCGACGATACAAAAGGCGTAACTTTAGTAGCTGCTTCCACATTGGATGCGGAGCTTAAGGGCTCTGCCGGAGGCAACAAAGAAGCTGCTTTTGAAGTCGGAAAGCTTATAGGCAAAAAGGCTATTGAAAAGGGTATCAAGACCGTAGTATTTGACCGTAGCGGCTACATTTATCACGGCCGAGTTGAAAGGGTCGCTGATGGTGCCAGAGAAGCCGGACTCGAATTTTAAGAGTCGAGGCATAAGAAAGGAAGTGTAGCAGTAAAATGTCAGAGCGTTTTGATAAAGCAAACAACGTAGAAGATGAAATCCAGGAAAAGGTTGTCAGCATAACACGTGTTGCAAAGGTTGTTAAGGGCGGTCGTACTTTCCGTTTCGCTACATTAGTTGTAGTAGGTGACGGAAAGGGTCGCGTAGGCGCCGGCACAGGTAAGGCTGCTGAAATTCCCGATGCTATAAGAAAGGGAATAGAAGACGCTAAGAAGAACATGATAACCGTTCCTATCGAAAACGGAACAATTCCTCACGAAATTATCGGTGAGTTTGGCGCAGGTAAGGTTTTACTTATGCCCGCTAAGCCCGGTACCGGTATCATTTCCGGCGGAAGTGTCAGAGCCGTTGTTGAACTTTGCGGTATCAAGGATATAAGAGCAAAATCCATGAGAAGCAACAACCCCAGAAATGTGGTTAAAGCTACAATCGAAGGTCTTTCAAATCTTGTTGATGCTAATAAAGTGGCAGCAAGAAGAGGAAAGTCCGTTGAAGAACTCTAATACAAGGAGGGTTTTAAGGTGGCAAAACTTAAGATTACACTTGAGAAGAGCTTGATCGGACGTAAGGATGACCACATTGCAACTGCAAAGGCTCTCGGTCTCAAGAAAATAAGAGACGTCGTTGAAAAAGACGACAATGCAACAATCAGAGGTATGGTTAACAAGATTTCTTATCTTGTTAAGTGCGAAGAAATATAATTAGGAAAAAGGAGGTGCAGCAAATGAAGTTGTACGAGCTTAGTCCTGTTCCCGGCAGCACCAAAGAAGCTAAGAGAAAGGGTAGAGGTCACGGCAGCGGTAACGGCACACAGGCCGGACGCGGTCACAAGGGCCAGAAATCCAGAAGCGGCGGCGGTGTTAGACCCGGATTTGAAGGCGGTCAGATGCCTTTAATGAGAAGAATTCCCAAGAGAGGCTTCACAAACATATTTGCTAAAAAATATGCTGAAATTAACGTAGACGCATTAAATGCATTTAATGACGGAGACGTTGTAAGCGTTACCGAGCTCATGGAGAAGGGCATCATTGGAAAGGCATACGACGGACTTGTTGTTCTTGGAAACGGTGAAGTTACAAAGAAAGTAACCGTTAAGGCAGCAAAATTCTCCAAGGTGGCAGAGGAAAAGATAAACGCAGCCGGCGGAAAGGCTGAGGTGATTTAAAGTGATAGAAACTTTAAAAGCCGCATGGAGACTTCCTGATTTAAGGAAAAAGCTTTTATTCACTTTATTTATGCTTGTGGTATTCAGATTCGGTTCAGCCATTCCGGTTCCCGGATTGCAGCCCGGCATTCTTGAAGGAATAGCATCCGGAGATAACTTCAATATGTTCTCTATAATGAACTTATTCTCAGGTGGTGCATTTTCTCAGGCAACCATATTTGCAATGGGTATTTCTCCCTATATTAACAGCTCCATTATTATGCAGCTTCTCACAGTTGCTATTCCCGCACTTGAGAGATTGCAGAAAGAAGGAGAAGAGGGAAGAAAGAAAATCCAGTCAATTACAAGAATTGTTACTGTTGGTCTTGCACTTGTGCAGAGCATAGGTATTTACTTCCTTTTGAACAATTACGGTTTACTTCATAAATCCGTAAACTTCATGGATGGATTTATCATTGTAACAACCTTGAGCGCAGGTACTGCGTTTGTAATGTGGCTTGGTGAACAGATTACCGATAAAGGTATCGGAAACGGTATTTCTCTTATCATTTTCATCGGTATCGTTGCAAGTATCCCCACAATTATCAGCAATGTAGTAATGAGCTTTGATTTTAAGACAGAGTGGTGGATTCAGCTTCTCATCTTAATCTATGCTATTGCAATGATTGCATTTGTTGTATATTTCGATTCCAGCGAAAGAAGAATTCCTGTTCAGTACTCCAAGAGAGTAGTTGGCAGAAAGATGTACGGTGGTCAGGCAACATACATTCCTTTAAAGGTTGCTATGGCAGGCGTTATGCCCATCATCTTCGCAATTTCAATTCTTTCTTTCCCCACAACGATTATACAGCTTTTCACAGGTAAAACAACTGCAGCGGATATAGGTGCAGCAGGACACCCCTTCTTACAGAAGATAGTAGAGCTTTTCTCTACTAACAGCTGGGTGTATGCGGTTATCTACTTCCTCCTTATAATTGCTTTTACCTATTTCTACACATCAATTAGTTTCAATCCCATTGAGATATCGAATAACATGAAAAAGAACGGTGGATTTATTCCAGGTATCAGACCCGGAAAGCCCACCAGCGATTTCATCGCAAGAGTTCTTGCAAGAATTAATCTTTCCGGTGCACTCTTTTTAAGCATCGTGGCTATTGTGCCTGTAGTAATCGGAATTATATTCCCCAAGTTTGCTACATTGGGATTAATCGGCGGTTCTTCTATCCTCATTTTAGTAGGTGTAGCATTAGAAACCGTTAAGCAGATAGAAGCTCAGATGATGATGAGACATTACAAAGGATTTTTAGATTAATCTTTGGCGAAAGGTCGACGTAAAATGAAACTTATTATGTTAGGACCTCCTGGTGCCGGCAAAGGCACTCAGGCAGAATTTCTTTCTGAAAGATTTGGTATTCCGCAGATTTCAACCGGTGCTATTATAAGAGGCGTGATCTCTTCCGGTAGTGAAGAGGGACGTGAACTTAAGGCTTTGATAGACAGAGGAGAGCTTATTTCTGATGAAAAAGTTGTCATGATGGTCAAGAAAAGACTTGAGGAAAAAGACTGTGAGTCAGGATACATTCTTGACGGATTCCCCCGAACTATAGCACAGGCTGAAGCCATCGATAAGATGGGAATAGAAATAGATAAGGTTTTATCTATCGAAGTTTCTGATGAGGAAATATTAAAAAGACTTTCAGGAAGACGTGAATGTAAGTCCTGCAGAGCCACTTATCATATAGAAGATAAGCCTTCTAAAAAAGAAGGAATCTGTGATAAGTGTGGAGGTGAGCTTATCTGTCGTGACGACGATAAGCCTGAAACAATAAAAAATCGTTTGGCTATATACTATAAGTCAACAGAACCTCTTAAAGCTTTTTATGAGAATAAGGGACTTTTAGTTACAGCAAAAGGACAAAAGCTTCTTGAAAATACCAAACTGGAAGTGCTTAAAGCACTGGGTGAAATAAAGTGATTTTAATTAAATCGAACTCTGAAATAGAATTAATGTATGAAAGCGGAAAGATTACCGGCGGAGCATTGGAACTTGCTAGAGAATCCGTGCGCCCCGGTATGACAACCGGTGAGCTTGACTCTCTGATTGAAAATTATATAGTAAATCACGGAGCAAGACCTTCATTCAAAAACTATAACGGATTTCCGTCATCTGCCTGTATTTCAGTAAACGATGTAATCGTTCACGGAATACCCGGTAAAAGAGTTTTGGAAGAAGGGGATATTGTCAGCGTGGATGTTGGTTCTTACTATAAGGGCTATCATTCAGATGCGGCAAGAACCTTTGGAGTAGGGAAAATAACAGATACGGCCAGAAAGCTCATTGAAGTTACTGAACAGTGCTTTTTTGAGGGAATCAAAGCGGCTTATCCCGGAAAGAGAATCGGCGATATAGGAAGTCTGATTCAGTCTTACGCTGAAAGCTTCGGCTATGGTGTGGTAAGGGATATGGTGGGACACGGCATAGGAAGAGCTCTTCATGAGGCTCCCGATGTTCCGAACTTTGGAAGAGAGGGTCGTGGAATTCGCCTTATTGAGGGAATGTGTATTGCAGTTGAACCTATGATAAACGAAGGAACCTATGAGCTTAAAACTCTCTCCGACGGTTGGACGACGGTAACCCTTGACGGTAAGTTATCGGCACATTATGAAAACACTCTGGCAATAACAGGGAATGGTCCGAGAATTCTTACCCTTATCTGAGGAGGAAATATATGGAACCCGGAGATTTGGTGCTGTCAGAAAAGGGAAGAGATAAAGACTTTTATTACGTAGTAATGGAGGTCTGGTCCGATTACTGCTTTATAGCAGACGGAAACTTAAGAAAGACAGACAGACCGAAGAAGAAAAAAATCAAACATGTTGTGCAGACGGGATTCGGAAGCGAATTTATAAAAAAACGCTTTGCAGAGGGCCAGAAGGTAACAAATACCGAGCTGCGCAATGAAATAAGCAAATTTATTGACTCGCTTAATCCATCGGCGTTTCCGGTGGAGTAAAGGAGGTAGAAAACCTTGGCTAAAGATGATGTAATAGAGTTTGAAGGAACGGTAACAGAAGCACTCCCCAACGCAATGTTTAAGGTAGAGCTTCCCAACGGGCATACAGTCCTTGCCCACATTTCAGGAAAACTCAGAATGAATTTTATAAAGATATTACCGGGCGATAAGGTCAAGATAGAAATATCTCCTTATGACCTTACGCAGGGTCGTATAACCTGGAGAGACAAATAAGCTCTCCTGCACAAGAAAGGAATGATTCAGATGAAGGTCAGACCTTCTGTAAAACCCATTTGCGAAAAATGCAAGATCATTAAGAGAAAAGGTAAAATAATGGTCATCTGCGAAAATCCTAAACACAAACAGAAGCAGGGTTAATCCCACAAACATTAAAATTTTACATGCGAAAGCAGGAGGTGTAAGTTAAATGGCTAGAATTGCCGGTGTAGATTTACCGAGAGAAAAGCGTATTGAAATTGGTCTTACCGCTATTTATGGTATTGGTCGTTCAACTGCTATGGAGATTCTTGAAAGAGCAGGCGTAAATCCTGACATAAGAGTAAAGGATCTTTCTGATGACGATGTTGCGAAAATCAGAGAAATATTAGCAGGCGATGAATACAAGGTTGAAGGTGACTTAAGACGTGACATGGCTCTCGACATTAAGAGACTCGTTGAGATCGGCTGCTACAGAGGAATGAGACATAGAAAAGGTCTTCCCGTAAGAGGTCAGCGTACCAAGACGAATGCTCGTACAAGAAAAGGTCCCAGAAAGACCATGGCGAACAAGAAGAAATAATAGTAAGGGAGGATAATTTTCATGGCTAAGACTGTTGTGGCTAAGAAAACTGTTAGACGTCGTAAAGAGCGCAAGAATATCGAGCGCGGCGCCGTTCATATCAGTTCCACATTTAATAACACAATTGTAACAATAACCGACACTGCAGGAAATGCTCTTTCCTGGGCAAGTGCAGGTGGATTAGGATTCCGCGGTTCAAAGAAGAGCACTCCTTTCGCAGCTCAGACAGCTGCTGAAACAGCTGCAAAGGCTGCTATGGAGCACGGTCTTAAAACTGTAGAAGTTTACGTAAAAGGCCCCGGTGCAGGTAGAGAAGCAGCAATCAGAGCTCTTCAGGCAGCAGGTCTTGAGATCAGTATGATCAAGGACGTAACACCCATTCCTCATAATGGTTGCCGTCCGCCTAAGCGTAGAAGAGTTTGATTTAGGGGAAAGGAGGAAGTTTATTTATGGCTAGAAACACACAGCCCATCACAAAAAGATGTAAAACACTTGGTATTGAACCCGGTGTAATGGGATATAGCAAAACCACAAACAGAAACCCCAATCCGAACAGAAAGAAGAAGTCGGAATACGGTATTCAGCTTAATGAAAAGCAGAAGGTTAAGTTCATTTACGGCGTACTTGAGAAGCAGTTCAGAAAGTACTATGTAATGGCTACAAAGAGACATGGCATCACAGGTGAAATGTTACTTCAGATACTGGAATCCAGACTTGATAACGTTGTTTACCGTTTAGGTCTTGCATCAACACGTCGTGAAGCAAGACAGATAGTTGTTCACGGACACATCACATTAAACGGCAAGAAGGTTAACATTCCTTCTATCCTTGTTAAGCCCGGCGATGTAATCGCTGTAACAGAAAAGTGCATGAGCAATGATCACTTCAAGGGAGTATTCGAAGCTAACGCTCAGAGAATCGTTCCTAAGTGGCTTGATATGGACAGAAACAGCCTTACAGCAAAGGTAGTTGCCCTTGCTGACCGTGCGGATATTGATTTCCCCGTAGAGGAAACTCTTATTGTCGAGTTGTACTCCAAGTAAGATTTGCTCCCTCATTGTAAAATTAATAAAATTAAAGGGAGGTAGCGCTTATCATGATAGAAATAGAAAAGCCAAAGATAAGTTGTATAGAACTTAATGATGAAAAGACATACGGAAAGTTTGTTGTTGAGCCTCTTGAGAGAGGTTACGGAACGACACTTGGAAATTCTTTGAGAAGAATACTTTTGTCGTCTCTTCCCGGCGTTGCAGCTACTAGCGTTAAGATTGATGGTGTACTCCACGAGTTTTCCACAATCAACGGCGTTAAAGAAGATGTAACGGATATCATTATCAATATTAAGCAGCTTATTGTAAAGCTCCATGGGGAAGGCCCCAAGACCATCTATATAGATGCAAAGGGCGAACAGGAGATTACAGCAGCTGACATAAAACATGACAGCGATGTTGAAATTATCAACGGTGATCTTCATATAGCAACCTTGAATGAGGATGCTAAACTGTATATGGAAATTACAATCGGAAAAGGTCGTGGTTATGTAAGTGCTGAGCGCAACAAGCAGAATCAGCAGCCCATAATCGGACTTATCAGTGTAGATTCCATTTACACCCCTGTGCCTAAGGTAAATTACTATATTGAAAACACTCGTGTAGGACAGATTACCGACTATGACAAGCTTACACTTGAAGTTTGGACTAATGGTACACTGACTCCTGACGAAGCAATTTCTTTAGGTGCAAAGATATTAAACGAACATCTTAATTTGTTCATAGATTTGTCTGACGATGCAAAGACAACTGATTTCTTAGTTGAAAAAGCAATGCCCAGCCAGAGCAGACTTTTAGAAATGACCATTGAAGAGCTTGATCTTTCTGTTCGTTCCTACAACTGCTTGAAGCGTGCGGCAATCAACACAGTTGAGGACTTAATCGCAAGAACAGATGAAGATATGATGAAGGTTAGAAACTTAGGACGCAAGTCTTTGGAAGAAGTTATAAATAAGCTTCATGGCCTTGGACTTTCATTGGCGTCTGAAGAAGAATAGGAGGTGCGTTAGATGCCCGGTACAAGAAAATTAGGTCGTAAGACTGATATCAGAATAGCTATGCTCAAAAATCTGGTTACCGCACTTTTGGAAAACGGTAAGATTTCTACAACAGAAGCTCGTGCCAAGGAAATTCGTCCCATCGCAGAGAAGATGATTACTCTTGGTAAAAAGAACACTCTTCATACAAGAAGACAGGCTCTTTCCTTTATTCAGAGCGAAGATGTTGTTAAGAAGTTGTTTGATGAAATTGCGCCGAAGTATGCAGAGCGCAACGGAGGTTATACCAGAATTTATAAGGGCGGAGTAAGACGCGGTGACGCTGCTCCTACTGCTATTATCGAGTTGGTTTAATCTCAAATAAAAAATACAGTATAGTCTTTGTCGGGCTATACTGTATTTTTTTTGTTTTAACACTGGGGAATTTTATTAAAAGGGCTACAAAATTAAGGTGTTTACTGATTTACTAATCAAGATACTTGACTAAGGAGGAAAAGTATGCTAGAATGATAGAAATTCAATTAGTTATAATAGTATTTAAAGGAACCAGCTGACTGCAGAGGATGTTGGTTCCTTTTTGCTCTTTAACTAAAAATTGTGACTAAATATAAAGGAGATAAGATTATGGAAGTACAACTTGGGGAACTTATAGAGCAGATTAAGAAGGAAGGCGTGGAAGCGGCTGAAGCAGAGGCGGAGACAATAGTTAATGCTGCAAGAGCAGAATCAGAAAATATTATTGCACAAGCAAGGGAACAGGCAGAAAAAATCTTATCAGGAGCAAAAACTGAGACTGAACGAATGAGAAAATCAAGTGAGGAAGCTATTCGTCAGGCAGGTCGTAATCTCCTTATATCATTCAGAGAGAGTGTAACAAGAGAACTTAAAACGATTATTGAAGAAAATGTTGCTAAAGTGTATTCATCTGATTCTCTCCTGGGGATTATTAACAGCGCTATTGAGAACTGGACAAAAAAACCGGATGCGGAAGATATTACGGTAATTTTGAATGATGAAGATTTCAAAAGAATGGAAGGTGCTTTACTCGCTGTACTTAAAGAAAAAATGTTAAAAGGTGTAACATTAAAGGCAAATGATAATTTAAGCGGTGGATTTCGTATTGCTGTAAATAACGGCAGTGTCTACTATGATTATTCTGCCGAAGAGGTTGTGGATATGCTTTCAAATTATCTTAGTCCAAAGGTTACCGAAATTTTGAAAGAGGCGGAATAATATGTCTGAATATTATTTGATTTCACAGCTTCCGTCTTTGGATGGAATAAGTGAAAATGCTCCTGTTCCGATTACCGAAGAGCGATTTAATGAACTTTGTGATCGCTTTTTGGGAAAAAGAGTGCAAGAGGCTATAAAAAAACTTACTTTATCTCCTCCGAAAGTTATCCAGGGTTCAGGTTTTTCTTTAATTGATTCGTGGAATGAAAGAGAATCAAATTTGCGTTTTGCACTTGGTAAGGTCAGGGCGGAAAAAATGAAGAAGCCTTTTGATACGGGAAACAGAATTTTACCTGTAGAATATATAAGGGCGGCCAGTACGGCAATGGAAACAAAAAACCCAATGGAAGCTGAAAAGTATCTGAACGGTTATCGCTTGGCAATATTAGAAACGCTGAGACCGATGGATAGTTTTTCAGATGATTATATTATCTATTACGGACTTAAGTTGAAACTTCTTCTGCGTATGAGACAATTTGACAAAGAGGCGGGAGAAAAATCATACAGAAATATTTATGACACTATTTTAAATGTAGATAGGCTGGAGGCGAAACAATGACCGAAAATAAAGGAAAGGTATTAAGCATAAACGGAAACTTGGTGTCAGTTGAATTTGACGGAAATGTTTCTATGAATGAAATATGCTATGTTAAGCTTGGAGATACTTCTCTTAAAAGCGAAGTTATTCGTATAAGAGGTAATATTGCTCAGGTACAGGTTTATGAAATGACCGATGGAATAAAATGCGGAGACTGTGTGGAATTTACAGGAGATATGCTTTCGGCAGATCTGGGTCCCGGTTTACTTGGGCAGATATATGACGGACTTCAAAATCCATTACCTGTTTTAGCTGAACAGGCGGGTTGGTTCCTGGAAAGAGGAATATATGCAGAAGGGCTTGATACAGAAAAGAAATGGGAATTTACACCAACGGCTAATGTAGGAGATGTTATTCGTGCAGGCGAATACTTCGGTACAGTTCCGGAAGGACCTTTTACACATAAAATATTTATACCATTTTATCTTTTAGGAAGCTATAAAGTAAAATCCATTGCGCAGAAGGGCGAATATACCGTTAAGGAAACTGTTGCAGTAGTAACAGATGACAGAGGTCGTGAAATTTCATTATCTATGTCTTTTAAATGGCCTGTTAAGCGTGCTATTAAATGTTATAGTGAAAGATTGGCTCCCGTAGAAACCATGGAAACCAAGGTGCGCCTTATCGATTCATTCTTTCCGGTAGCAAAAGGAGGAACGTATTGCACCCCAGGACCTTTCGGGGCAGGAAAAACAGTGCTGCAGCATACTACCTCCAAATATGCAGATGTGGATATCGTAATTATTGCAGCCTGTGGAGAGCGAGCAGGAGAAGTTGTAGAGACATTGACTGAATTTCCTGAACTTACAGATCCTAAAACAGGTCGTTCGCTGATGGAACGAACTATTATTATATGCAACACTTCATCTATGCCAGTTGCATCCCGTGAAGCTTCCGTGTATACATCTGTAACACTTGCTGAGTATTACAGACAGATGGGGCTCAATGTTCTGCTTTTGGCGGATTCTACATCACGTTGGGCGCAGGCACTTCGTGAGATGTCAGGAAGACTTGAAGAAATTCCCGGAGAAGAGGCTTTTCCTGCATATCTTGAATCATATATAGCTGCATTTTACGAAAGAGCAGGTTATGTTCGTTTGCCTGATGGAAGTACCGGTTCTGTTACCATAGGAGGAACTGTGTCACCTGCGGGGGGAAACTTTGAAGAACCTGTAACACAGGCCACGTTGAAGGTTGTGGGAGCTTTTCATGGTCTTTCAAGAGAACGTTCGGATGCAAGAAAATATCCCGCTATTGATCCGCTTATTTCATGGTCAAAATATAATAGCGTTATTGATGATGCAAAGTTGGAGTTTTGCAAGGAGATAATTCATCACGGGGATGAGATTGGTTCCATGATGAAGGTTGTAGGTGAAGAAGGGACGAGTCTTTCAGATTATATCATCTATTTGAAGTCTGAAATGCTCGATGCCGTTTATCTGCAACAGAACTCTTTCGATTTAATTGAGGCAAACTGCGGAACATTGCGCCAGCGCTATGTAACAGACAAGCTGGTATATGTTCTCGGAAGTAATTATGAAGTTGGTAACAAAGACGATGCACGCAGCTTCTTTAACCGTATGCGCCAGAAATTTATAGACTGGAATTATACCGAATTTGAAAGTGAAGCATTCAAGAAATCTGAAGCTGAAATAGATATGTTGTATTGTGATGGCGGAGGATATTTATCCGCTATTGCCGAAAAACTGTTAAAGGACGGTGAATGATAATGAATAAAGTATATAGCAAAATAGAGTCAATTACAGGCAACGTCATTACCGTCCGGGCAAACGATGTTCAATATAAGGAATTAGCACAAATAAATACCCGCTTTGGAAAGTCTTTGGCTCAGGTTAATAAGATTGAAGGAGATATAGTGTCTTTACAGGTATTTGCCGGAGGACAGGGTGTTTCTACAGGAGATGAAGTGAGATTCCTTGGACACGAAATGAGAGTGTCATTCAGCGATGATCTGTTGGGACGTATATTCAACGGATCAGGAGAACCGAGAGATAAAGGACCGGCTCTTACGGAAAACATGAAGAGTATCGGTGGCCCTTCGGTTAATCCTACCAAACGTATTCTTGCAAATCGTATGATGAGAACCAATATTCCGATGATTGACATGTTTAATACTCTGGTTGTTTCTCAGAAGTTACCCATTTTCTCTATTTCCGGAGAGCCCTATAATCAGCTTCTGGCCCGTATTGCCATGCAGGCAGAAGCAGATGTAATTGTGCTGGGTGGAATGGGACTTAAATATGACGATTTTTTGTATTTTAAGGATGCACTTTCCAAAGGAGGAGCTTTGAGTAAAACGGTTATGTTCATCCATACAGCTTCAGATCCTACAGTAGAATGCATGATGATTCCTGACATGGCGTTGGCGGTGGCAGAGCAGTTTGCACTACAAAACAAGGATGTATTGGTGCTTCTCACGGATATGACAAACTTTGCCGATGCCATGAAAGAAATTGCTATTACTCAGGAACAGGTGCCATCCAACCGTGGATATCCCGGAGATCTATATTCGCAGCTTGCTGCCCGTTACGAAAAGGCAGTTGATTTTGCAGATTCAGGTTCTGTCACTGTTTTGGCAGTTACTACAATGCCCGGAGATGATGTAACTCATCCTGTTCCCGATAATACAGGATATATTACCGAGGGTCAGTATTACCTTAAAGGAGGCCGAATAGAGCCTTTTGGATCTCTTTCCAGACTCAAGCAAAATGTAAACGGAAAAACACGAAAAGATCATCGTGCTCTTATGGATGCAATGATACGAATGTATTCTTCCTATAAAGAAACCCTGGAAAAGAAGAATATGGGGTTTGCTATGAGCCGCTGGGATGAAAAATTGCTTAAATACGGCGAACTTTTTGAAAGCAAGATGATGTCTCTGTCAGTAAATCTTTCACTGGAAGGAGCCCTTGATTTAGGATGGGAAATTTTAGCTGATTGCTTTGATAAAGATGAAACCGGAATAAAATCAGACCTTACTGATGAGTTTTGGCCTAAGAAGTAAGGAGGGGTGTAGTTTTGGCAAAAATCAAACTGACTAAAAATGAGTTAAAGGTACAAAAAGATGCTTTAAAAATGTACCGCAGATATTTGCCTACTCTGACACTGAAAAAACAACAGCTCCAAGCAGAAATACGCTCCATTGAAGCAAAAGCTGAAGCGGTAAGAAAAGAAAGAGAAATTCTTGAACTTGGTTTCAGTGAATGGATAGCTGTTTTCAGCGAAGAGGATGCTTTCCCACGTGGAATCATAGTTGTCAGCAATATAAGAAAGGGAACCGGAAACATTGCCGGAGTAGATATTCCTGTATTTGAAGGGGCGGATTTTCAGAGGGGAGAATATGATCTTTATGAAACTCCGCTTTGGGTGGATATAGCTGCAAACCACATGGAAAAAGCAATAGCCATGGAACTGGAGGCAGAAGTGTTGGATGAGCAGGTCAGACTTTTGGAAAAAGAGCTTCTTTCTACCTCTCAAAGAGTGAATCTTTTTGAAAAGGTTAAAATCCCCGAAACAAAAGAGAATATAAAAAAAATATCTATTTATATGGCAGACCAGCAGGTCAGTGCTGTGGTGCGTTCGAAAATATCAAAACGTAAAATAGCACTTCGCAATGTTGCTTCTCCCGAAAAGGAGGTGTATTCATTATGATAGTGCCTATGAAAAAAGTGGTTCTCATTATAAGAGGGAATGAAAAAGAAAATGCCTTGAAAATATTACGTAGCTTAGGAATGCTCCATATGGAGATAACCGAGGGCTCGGGAGAAAAGCTTGAGAGGTTAAGCGAACAGCTCGCTTTACTTGAAAGCACGGCATTTTCTATAGGAAAAGGGGATAAGATAGAACAGAAAAGTGTAAATACTGAAGAGGTGTTAGCCATTGCCGGAGAAGTTTCTTCTCTTGATGAAGAAAAGAAACAATGCCAGGCAGAAAGGGTTGCACTTATTTCAGAGCTTGAACGTCTTAAAAACTGGGGAGATATTTCACCGGAAGATATAAGCCATTTAGAGAAAAAAGGTATAGAGTTATTATTTTATGAGATGCCGAAGAATGAATATGAAGAGATTGTTGATAACGTTAAAACACTCAGGCTAGACACAACAAAATCGACAGTCAGATTTCTTTTGGTAAAATCTGATTCTGAGGACGAAGAAGAATTTATTTCTTCTATTGCTGCTTATCGCTTGGAGCTCCCACAGATTTCCTCTGCAAATATGAAAAAAAGAATTTCTGAAAGTGAAAGCCGCATTGACGAAATAGACCGATTGATTGAAGAAAAAGCTTGTTATACTGAAAGTATAAAGCGAGCAATCAAAAGTATTGAAAAGGAAATTGAATTTGAAACTTATCATACCGGTATGACTGATGAAAACATAGCTTCATATGGCAAACAAGTGGTTTCTGTAGCATATTTCAAAGGTTATATTGAGGCAGAGAACATAGACAGGCTAAAACAAACAGCAACAAAAAATTCCTGGGGGCTTTTAGTAGAAGAGCCAGGAGAAGAGGATAATGTTCCTACCAAACTCCGAAACAATAAATTTGTAAGTCTTATTTATCCTCTGACTGACTTTCTGGGGACTGTTCCGGGATATTTTGAATATGATATTTCCGGTTGGTTCCTTGCATTTATACTCATATTTTTCGGGATAATTTTCGGTGACGGAGGATACGGACTGTTAATTTCAGCTGTTGCTGCGATTCCTGTCATAAAAGCCATAGTTTCAAAAAAGAAAGTTTCCCCTATGTTTTTACTGATAGGACTTTTTGGGCTTTCTACGGTTTTATGGGGAACGCTGACTTGTACCTGGTTTGGGCTGAGCCCCGAGCAGTTACCTGCTTGGCTGAAGAGTTTATCCGTACCGGTAATTTCAAATGTGTATTCCGATAAGATATGGTATCCTTTCTGGACAAACGGAAAAGCTGGGTTGACAACGGCTCAAAACTTGCAGATATTCTGCTTTTCTCTAGCTTTGATACAGCTTTCTGTGGCACATATAAAAGGTGTTGTAAGAAACAGAAGCTCACTTAAAATGCTCGGTGATATAGGTTCGATACTGCAACTTTTAGGAATCTATTACCTGGTGCTTAGCCTTGTTGTAAATGCCGAGGTGTTCAGTTTTGGTCTTGTGATAAGTGGCATCCCCATAGGAACTGTTGCCGTTATACTTATAGGCATAGGGTTTATCACAAGTTTTGTATTTTCAAATTATGAAGGAAGCGTAGTAAAATCCATTCTTTCAAGCCTTACCAATATTGTGTCGGTTTTGCTTGGAGTAGTGAATGTATTTTCTGATATCGTTTCGTATATCAGACTCTGGGCTGTCGGTCTTGCAGGAGCGGCAATCTCTGCTACTGTAAATGAGTTGGCAGGACCTCTGCTCGGTAAATTTATGTTTATGATACTTGCTATTGTTCTTCTGGTATTTGGTCACGGACTTAATATGATATTAAATATTCTGTCTGTTATAGTTCATGGAATCAGACTTAATACACTGGAGTTTTCTTCACACTTAGATATGTCGTGGAGTGGACATAAATTTCAACCATTTAAAGAACAAATTGATTAAAAGGAGAATCGTTATGAATTTAGGAATTCTTGGAACAGCGCTGGCAATGGGTATTGCTGCTATCGGATCGGCTATCGGTATTGGTCTGGCAGGCCAGGCATCTATCGGGGCGTGGAAAAAATGCTATATGAGCAATAAGGCGGCACCGTTTATTCTTACTGTTTTTGCCGGAGCTCCTCTTACACAGACTATTTATGGATTTCTTTTAATGCAGCAGATGAAAGCATCTGATGCAGATCCTGCCTTCTTGTTTGGCCTTGGTATTGCATCCGGTGTTGCTATGGCCTTTTCCGCAGTTTATCAGGGAAAAGCTGGTGCTGCGGGTGCGGATGCTTTGGCTGAAACAGGAAAAGGCTTTTCTCAATATATAACTGTTGTAGGTCTTTGCGAAACTGTTGCATTGTTCGCACTGGTTTTCAGCATGGTAGCTTTAGGGTAATTTGATTTATAAACGGAGGTAGTTTATAAAGATTATGAAAACGGCAGACTTCGGGTGATAGCTTCTTGATAAGGGCACCGGGATTTTGCCGTTTTTTTATTATAATATTGGGTAAAGTATATAAAAGGTATTTGACACTTGCTTTTTTAAGGGTTTTGTGCTAAAATGATAATCGTGCTTTTAAGGAAAAGTATGGGAGGAAAATATGAAAAAAATTCACAGTAATTGGGTTCGGGCATTTCTTCTGGGCACAATTCTTATATTTATTTACAGAATAGCTGAAAATTATGAAGGCTTTCTTAAAGCAGCAGGGAATTTTTTGAGCGTTTTCACTCCTTGCATTATAGGTATTATAATTGCATTCTTTTTGTGGAAGCCGTCGGAAAAGATTGAAAAACTTTTAGAGAAAACAAGGAAAAAATTTTTACTCAAAGGGAAAAGAATAATTTCCGTATTGGGACTTTATGCCGTTATTTTCATTGTCCTTGCTTTGTGCGTTAATTTTTTACTTCCAGGACTTAAGAAAAATGTTTTGGATTTGGCACAAAACACACCCTCCTATATAAAAAAGGCAGAAGAGTTCTTAAATGAAAATCAGATTATATCTGAAATCGGACTTTTAGATACTATAAGCGAAAAAATAGGAGATTTCGTAAAAGAGAATTTCACATTAAATAAAATAAATAAGTATGTTTCGGTATTAGGGGCTCTTGCAAGTTCCTTTATGAACTTTTTTCTTGGCGTTGTCTTTTCAATTTATATTCTACTTGAAAGAGACGGAATTAAAAAGGTCAGCTCCAAGGCATATAACAGATTTATACAAGGACATAAAAGGGATATAATAAAAAAGTATGCAAAGGATATGGTTGGGGTATTTTATTCTTATTTTGCAGGGCTTTCCCTTGACGCTCTTATTGTGGGAACGATTACAGCCATTGCTCTTACTTTTTTCCGTGTTCCCTATGCAGTGCTTTTAGGCTTTTTAGTGGCGCTGGGAAATATGATTCCTTTTTTCGGACCTATTGTGGCTACAGTTATAACATATATCATAGGTGCAGTTTCAATAGGACCCGTCAAGGCTCTTTGGGTTCTTTTATTCCAGATTATATTGGGACAGATAGATTCCAATCTTATTCAGCCCAGAATTTTAAGCAAATCCACGGGAGTAAATCCTCTACTGGTGCTTTTAGCCGTTATTGTATTCGGGGATTTATTCGGATTTTTCGGAATGATTTTAGGTGTTCCGATTATGGCAACCATAAAGATATTTGTAAAGGACTATTTTGATAACGGAATGATTGATGCCAGCGCATCTTAATGAAAGGATTGAATAAAATGAGTGAATGCACACACAACTGTGAAACCTGCGGTGAAGGCAACTGCAGCGAAAGAACAAAAGAGAGCTTTTTGGAAAAGCCCCATGAAATGTCTGATATTAAAAAGGTAATAGGTATAGTGAGCGGCAAAGGCGGCGTAGGAAAATCCTTAGTGACCGGTCTTATGTCTGTTATAAGTCAGAGAAACGGATTTAAAACTGCGGTACTTGATGCGGATATCACAGGCCCTTCTGTTCCAAAAATGTTTGGAGCAAAAGAAAAGGCGTTAGGTGCTGAAAACGGAATTTATCCTGTAAATACAAAAACAGGGCTTCGTTTAATGTCTCTTAATCTTTTGATGGAAAATGAAACAGACCCCGTTGTATGGAGAGGCCCCGTTATTGCAGGAGCGGTAAAACAGTTCTGGACAGATGTAATCTGGGGCGAGGTTGACTTTATGTTTATAGACATGCCTCCCGGAACAGGCGATGTTCCCTTGACTGTATTTCAGTCCATTCCCGTTGACGGAATTATCGTGGTGGCATCACCTCAGGAACTGGTAGGAATGATAGTGGAAAAGGCTCTTAACATGGCAAATCTCATGAATATTCCAGTTCTTGGTCTGGTTGAGAACATGAGCTATGTTACCTGTCCTGACTGCGGAAAAGTAATTAAAGTTTTCGGCGAAAGCCATATAGAAGATATTGCCAAGGAAAAGGGAATTCCCGTACTTGGTAAAATTCCCTTTGATCCCCGTCTTGCAGCAGCCTGCGATGCAGGTATGATTGAGCTTTTCGAGGGAGACTGGTTAAAGGATGCCGAAAAAATTTTAAACGATATTTACGAGAAATAAAAAAATAAGGTTGAAAACTTTCGTTTTCAACCTTATTTTTTTATAACTTACTCTGGAATGCGATTGCCTTTCCTAAAATTCTTACGTTAGAAAGCTCCTCATTCATGAAAACAAAGGGCTCATAAGCAGGGTTTTCGGGAGTCAGCATAAGCTTATTTTTCTCGGGATAGTAATAAACTCTCTTTAATGTGGCTTCGTTATCTATGATAACAGCGGCAATTTCACCGTTTTCAACCATAGGCTGTTTGTGAATGAAAACCACATCACCGTCGTAGATACGGGCATTTATCATTGAGTCACCGTGAACCTTAAGACAGAAGTCGGCATGAAGGTCGCTTCCTGCTTCTACAAATGATTCATGCTCTTCCTGAGCTAAAATGGGCTCGCCAGCGGCAATCTCTCCAAGCAGGGGGATTTTCACAAGGTCTGCCGTGATGAGATTTTTTATTGTTTCTCTGCCTGAGTCCTCATCTTCACCGCCCCAGCCGGTAAGGTAGGTAGTGGTGGTGTCAAGAATCCTTGCCAAAACCTCAAGCTTGTCCAAGGGGATATTGGTTACAATTCCTTTTTCATATTTAAAAACTGTCTGAACTGCAACGCCCAATCTTTTTGCTACATCTTCCTGTGTCATTTTTCTTTGTTTACGTAAAGAATAAATTCTCTGACCCATAGTCATAAGTATCACCTCGTATATATATTAACATAATGAGTCAATAAAGTCAAGAGTTTTTTGTACAAAATGACCTAAAAAGAAATTTTTTTAAAAAATGACTTGACAGGTGTAAAAAAGTGTGGTATACTTATTATACAGCGTAAGAATTGAGTTCTCTCTGCCAATATAGGTTCCTGCAGCCTGTATTGGGCGGTGGGGTAATTTTTTTCGCCCGTTTGTAACCTAATGAGTTAAAGGAGGAATTTGTATGCAAAAGCTTCCCAGAGTAGAAGAGAACATGAGCCCGGATGAAAAATTAAAAATTTTATATAACTGGTGCTTTGTTTTAAGTCAGGAGCTTACGAAAGATGAAGAAGAAAGTCTTTACGAAAGAAAAATCGAAAATCCGGCAGGATAAAATTAAATTGAGGAAG
This sequence comes from Clostridia bacterium, assembly GCA_045123995.1. GTDB lineage: Bacteria > Bacillota > Clostridia > CAKSNL01 > HGM11501 > HGM11501. The sequence continues at coordinate 37,033 of JBGVKY010000007.1, read as the reverse complement.
GAGAAAAAATATGTTAAAACTGCCAAAGGCAAAATACACTAAATCAAAAAAAACGGCAAATAAATTTCTTTTTGCCGGAATAAACCACACCGAAGGAGCAAAAGACGGTGAAATTTACGATTGCATGAATATTACAACCGACGACTATCCTTCGTTATCCGTAAGAAACAAAAGGGACTTGATAAAATCTTTTAGGGAAAAACCTTACGGTATGGGAAGAGACGATAAGTTATATTATTGTGCGGTGGATGAGGAAGACGGGAGGGCATATTTTTACTATGACGATGAAAAATTCTTTGAAGTTGAAAAGTCAGAAAAGACCTTTGCTGTTGTAAATAAATATATATGCGTTTTCCCGGACAGAAAATATTTTTCCTTGTGGGAAAGGGAAAGCCTGGGGACCTATGAAACCTTAACCGCGCTCCAGGAGGCGACATTAAACGACCCAACCTTGAAGGATGGTGATATATATACTGTGGGGACAAAGGCTCCCTATGCGGTAGTACAATTTAATTCTCAGGGAACATGGAAAGCGGTAAAAAGAAGTAAAAGTGATGTTGAAGATTATGCGGAGCAAGACAGATGGATATATCTTTTGGATACTTTCGGGGAAATGGGAGGTAAGCTTTACGTTGAAGATAAAGAAGAATTAAATTACATAAAGTTCTATGAGAGTCTGGATAATGAACTTCATCAGTTGGTACAGATAAGAGAATCGAAAGCCAGAGATATAAACTGGATGAGAATAGGGGACTATTTCAAAGTTACACTTTTAGTGGGCGCAACCGTGGAGGGGGGGAAAAATAAAATATATTATACAGAACTTGTAAAAAAAGGAACAACTACAAGCGACTCGAAAGAATATGCAACTTTGACATTTGATACGAAATTTAAAATATCAAAAGTGCTATCGATAACCATTGAAAGAGTAGTACCGAATTTTGAATTTGCCTTTTGTTCCAACAACCGACTCTGGGGAATTGACGGAGACGAAATTCATGCATCGGCTCTGGGAGACCCCTTTAACTACAATAATTACAGCACTCTTTCGGGAAGTGCCTGGGCGGTATCGGTACTTTCAAACGGAAAATTTACCGGAGGCATAGAGTACAACGGATATCCGACATTTTTCAAGGAGGATTCGCTTATAAGGATTGGAGGAAACTATACATCACAGTACTCTACTTATGAAACAAAGGATATAGCAGGAGTTATGAAAGGGGCTGAAAAGAGTCTAGCTATAGTAAACGGAGTTTTATATTATCTTTCTTCTCAGGGAGTTATGGGATATTCCGGCTCTTACCCTTACTTAGTGGGGGCAGCCCTTGGGGAAAAGCTCAGAAGTGGAGTTGGAGGAACAGTTGAAGATAAGTACTATTTGGCCACAAAGCTTTCCTCGGGTGAAAATGTTATTTATAAATATGACACAAAAATCAGGGCATGGGTAAAAGAATCGTCAGGTGAAATAATTGATTTTGCAAGACTAGGTAAGAACTTTTATTTCATGGACGAAAAAGGCATTTATCTTGTAAACGGGGAAATTGATGACGAAGAGATAGAAAGCTTTGTTGAATATGCCCCCATTTACGATGCATCTTTAGAGGAAAAGGGAGTTTCGGGAATTTCTGTAAGCTGCAAAATAGAAGAAGGGGCACGTCTTAAACTTCTTATAAGCTATGACGGGGAAGATTTTATTCCTCTCTGGGAAAAAGAAGGAAAAGAAAAGAGGAACGTATTTAAAATCCCTGTAGTTATAAGACGGTGCAGTACATACAGATTAAGATTTGAAGGAACAGGAAAATATACTATTTACGGAATAGGAAGGGAGAGATATTATGCATAAAACAGGAGTATTGAAAAGTGTAGGAAGTACGGGAGTTTACGATATTGAAAAAATTATCACGGTAAAAAAGGAGGAGCTCCCCGAAGAATATATAATAAAAAACAGGCCAAAGGTACTTGACCAGAAAACAGTGAGCTCATGCGTGGCTCATGCCATCTGCGAATGTATGCAGGCAAACTTAATTAAAAATAAAAAGGATGATACAGACCTTTCGGTGCTGATGGTTTACGGACTCTGGAGAAAGCACACGGGAGAGGGAATGTTCCCTGAAACCACAATAAAACTGGGAAGAGAGGAAGGAACAACCACAAGAAGGATTGCACCGGGAAATTTTGAGGTGCCCGAAGCAATCGAAAAGGCAAAGGAATATAAGGAAAAATATCCTAAATCCATGGGCTTTAAGGTGGGTAATTATTTTAAGGTCAAAAAGAATGAGGATTTTGCTACCAACATAAAAAGAACTCTTTATGAATTTAATCTGCCCCTTATGATGATATGGGACTACGGAAGTTTAGGCCGTCATGCAGAAATCATTATAGGCTGGACAAAGGACAATTTAGCCCTTTGCCAGAATTCCTGGGGCGAAGAATTCGGAGATAATGGTCTTCATGAGGTGGACTTTAAATACCTTTCTGAGGTGTATCTGATATTTATGGACAAGTTCGACCTGCCCTTTAATGACGTTTCAGGCCACTGGGCAGAAAAATACATAAGAAATGGATATTTTTCGGGAATTTTCGACGGAAGAAGCGAAAACTCCTTTGAGCCCGAGGGAGCATTAAAACGTGGTGAAATGGCAAAAATTGTAGACACACTGGTTAAGAAATACGACGAAAAAATATTTGAATTAGAGGAGGAAATAAGGAAGAAATGATGGAGAAATTATTTAACAAAATGAACTTTTTGTGGGGAAGTTTAGTCACCTTGCTTTCGGGAATATTGGGAGAATACTGGTACCTATTTTTATGCTTTTTGATATTGAATATCTTGGATTACATAACGGGAATATTAAAAGCCAAGTATTTCGGAGCTGAAAATTCCTTAAAAGGAGCCAGGGGAATAGTTAAAAAATTAGGTTACTGGATTTGCATAGCCGTGGCGTTTTTCATAGCTGTTTCCTTAAAGGAAATGGGGCATCACATAGGAGCCGATTTAAGCTTTACTGCTCTTTTCGGCTGGTTTACCCTGGCAACATTTATTATAAATGAAATACGCTCGATTCTGGAAAATCTTATATTGATGGAGGTTGAAGTTCCCTCATTTTTAATTAAAGGACTTGAAGTAAGCAAAAGTAAAGTAGAGGGGGTATTAAATGAACATAATTGAAACAGAGCTTGTATTTGAAGGCGGACTTCAGGCAAGAAGCAAGACTGAAAAAATAATTTTGCACCACAGGGCAGGCTTCGGTGATATTTTAAGCATACATAAAGACCACATAAAAAAAGGCTGGGCAGGAATTGGCTATCACTTCTATGTGAGGTGCGACGGCTCCATATATCGTGGAAGGCCCATAGAAACCATGGGTGCCCACTGCCAGGGAAAGAACACGGAAAGTATAGGAATTTGCTTTGAGGGAGACTTTACAAAAGAGTCCATGGGGAAGGAACAGCTGGAAGCAGGAAGAAAGCTTTTAGCTTACTTAGAAGAAATCTACGGCAAGGATTTTAGAATTTATAAACATTCGGACTTTTCGGTAACAGAGTGTCCCGGAGATAAATTCCCCTTTGATGAAATCCTTAAGGTATCGGAAGATGAACTTGTGAACACCATGTATAAAGATGGCATTATAACCTTTAAGAATGTGATAAACTGGGAGCTTTTCTTATCGGGAAAAGCAAAGGTCAAGGCAGATTACTTAAGGGCAATAATAAGAAGATATCAGAAAAAGTTAATCGAAAAATAGGAAAAATTATTGAAAGGGGGGATGCGTATGATTTCGGTTTCGGTAGAAGAAAATGAGGATACCCGAATAAAAATTTTGGGACATGCCGAAAAAAGTGAGGTATGCCATGCGGTATCCGGATTGTTTTACGCTCTTTTAGGGTACTTAAAAGAGTCGGGCTGTATTTTCAAAAAGTGCCGGGTCCTTGAGGGTAATTCAGAAATTATCTTTAATGGAAAGGCGAAAGAAGCACTGAAAATGTTCAGATGCGGTATAGAAATAATAGGGGAAAAATACAGGGAAGATTTGATTTTAGCAAAAGAATTTGCGGAGTAAACTTTTAGGAGGGATTTTTCATGGAAAATAAGAAAGAAAAAAATGAGAGGGAAGTAAAAAGCCCGGGCGTGGGAGAAGAAAAAGGAAAGAAATTTTCAGACCTCATGCAAAATGAATATAAAGACGAGTTTCAGAAGAAATTCGACAGAGAATTTGCCAAGCGCTTCAAAAAAATGAGAGAAACCGAAGAAGCACTGGTATCAATTAGAAAAAGCCTTGCACCTTTAATAGAGTATTACGGCATAAGCGACATAGAAAGCCTTGTAACTCTTATATTAAAGGATTTAAAGAAGGAGGTGCTTGCTCCTTCTAAAAATAACTACGAAGGAGAAACGTTTGAAAAAATGTATGAAAAGTGGATGGACGAGGCGAAGAAAACCTCGGAAATATATCCTGAATTCAAGTTTTCAAAGGAATTTGAAAAACCTGATTTTGTAAAAGGACTTAATGCAGGAATTCCCATGACTTCTTTATACAGGGCTTTAAATTTCGACGAAATATCAAAAGGCATAAGCGAACATGCATCTAAAGCGGCCCTGGAAAATATCCGTGCAGGAAAAGGCCGTATCAATGAAGCGGGAATTGAAAATTCACCCTCTGTCCGTGCTAAGAAAAGTGCAGGAGCACTGACAGATAAGGAAATTGATGAAATTCTCAAAAAAGTAAAAAACGGCGAAAAAATAACTTTCGCAGAATAATTAAATGGAGGAATTATAATGAATATCAACTTAAACTTATTTGGTCTTAACACCAACACAATGACATCTAACAAGGAAGGCAACAATTTAGTATCACAGAACAAGGTTTTCTATGACAAAACCTTAATTCATCTGGCAAAGCCCAATCTTATACACGGTCAGTTCGGTCAGAAGAGAAACATCCCTGTAAACGGCGGTAATCAGATCGAGTTCCGTAAGTTTACACCTCTCGGTAAGGCTACAACACCTCTCACAGAGGGCGTAACTCCCGACGGACAGAATCTTGACGTATCCACTGTGACGGGTACAATTCACCAGTACGGCGGATATGTCACAATTTCCGATAATCTTAACGTTATGTCAATAGACCCCGTGGTAACCGAAACCCTGGAGCTTATTTCAGACCAGGCGGCAAGAACCATCGACAACGTGGAAAGAGATATTTTGGTTTGCGGTACAAACGTTCAGTACTTTGACGGCAGCGTTGAAGCAAGAGGGGCATTAAAGGGCGGAGCTGAAACAGGAAATCACTATATGTCCGTTGACGTATTAAAGAGAGCAGTCCGCACTCTTAAAATGAACAACACACCCAAAATTGACGGTTACTATATTGCAATCATGCATCCTTCAGTAGCTTACGATTTGATGAGTGATCCCGACTGGATTGAAGCCCAGAAGTACACTTCAAATAACGTCGAAAAAATCTATAACGGTGAAATCGGAGAAATTGCAGGAGTAAAGGTAATCGAATCAACAGAGGCTAAAATCTGGAAGGAAGGTGCCGACGGAAGAAGCGTTTATGCAACTCTTATTTTCGGTAAGGATGCTTACGGTATAACAGATATTGAAGGCGGAGGTCTTACAACCATCGTTAAGGCGTTGGGTTCCGCAGGTACGGGAGACCCCTTAAATCAGCGTTCTACAGTGGGCTGGAAAGCATACCATACTGCAGAAATTCTGGTTGAACCTTACATGGTAAGAGTAGAAACCACATCAAGCTTTGAAGACGAAGAAAACTAATTGAAAGGAATTGATACTATGGCTACAAAGGTTAAAGAAAACATTTACGAAAACAAGGATTACTTAAATGAGGAAGTTGAAATAACACTTCACAAGGATGACGGCAGATATAAAGATGACGTTGTTGTAATCTTAAACGGAACAGCGCTCATAGTTCCCAGAGGAAAGAAAGTAAAAATCAAGAGAAAATATGCCCTAGTAATAGAGCAGGCATTGGGACAGAAGGGCAAGGCCCAGGAGCGCATAAGCGAATTGTCTGAAGGCTAAAAAGGACCGGGGAGGAAAAATGGAGATAGACTTAAATGTAACAAAAAAACAGAAAATGTTTATTGATGCCAAAGAGGATGAAGTTTTATACGGAGGAGCCGCCGGGGGCGGAAAAAGCTACGGACAGCTTATAGATGCTTTTATAAAGGCTATGGCATATCCCGGAATAAAGCAGATAATTTTAAGAAATTCATTTCCTGAGCTTAACCGTTCAATTATACTTACGGCACTTTCCCTTTTTCCGAAAGAAATTTATACATATTCTTCCGTAAATCATAAGATGACTTTTGTAAACGGTTCATTCATTGAGTTTGGGTATATAGCAAATGATTCTGATGTTACCAATTACCAGTCGGCAGAATATGATATAATCCGCTTTGATGAGCTTACTCATTTTACGGAATATCAGTATAAGTATATGAGGAGCCGTCTTCGAGGCGTCAATAAATTTCCTAAGCAGATAAAGTCCTCCACCAACCCCGGAAGCAAGGGGCATTCCTGGGTGAAGACCATGTTCATAAACCCAGGAATCCCCGGAAAACCCTTTAGAAAAGGAGATACAACTTTTTTGTTCATTCCAGCAAGAGTGGAGGAAAATAAGTTTTTAATGGAAAACGACCCGTCATATATAAAGAGACTGGAATCTCTACCCCTATCGGAGAAGAAGGCCTTATTATACGGAGACTGGGATATTTTCGAGGGACAGTTTTTTTCGGAATTTAAAAATAATATTGAGCATTACGAAGACAGAATTGATACACATGTTATTGCACCCTTTACTCCGCCACCGGAATGGACAATTATGCGAAGCTTCGACTTCGGATACGCAAGGCCCTTTTCAGTTGCCTGGTGGGCGATTGACTTTGACGGCAGACTCTACAGAATTTTAGAGCTTTATGGCTGTGCAAGGGATGAGGGCGGATTTTATATACCCAACAGAGGGGTTAAATGGACACCTGAAAAGATATTTTCGAAAGTTTCCGAATTGGAAAAAAGCCACGCCTGGCTGAAAGGCAAAGAAATTTCAGGTGTTGCAGACCCCTCTATCTGGGACAAGTCCCGTGGGACTTCGGTTTACGAAACAGCAGAAAGCTTCGGTATATACTTTGACAAGGGAGACAATAACAGAATCCCCGGTTGGATGCAGGTACATTACAGACTGAATTTTGATGAAAATAAAATTCCGATGATGTATGTGTTTTCCAACTGCGAGGGATTTATAAAAACCTTTCCCTCCTTGGTTTTTTCGAAAACTCATCCTGAGGATCTGGACACTGAGGGAGAGGATCACATTGCCGATGAGGTAAGGTATATGTGTATGGCAAAGCCCATTGCTCCTTCGCTTAGCATTCCTTATGAAATAAAGGCATTTGACCCTCTTTCAAAGGATGTTAAAGTGGGGAAATATGACTATTTGCTGTACTGAAAGGAGAATTATGAAAAAGATTAAAAGTGTAAATAAAAAAGCTTCGGATGAAAGAATCATGGAAGCTTCCGCTATATTGGAAAGATATAAGAACGGGAAAGTCAACCTGGAATCCAGAATAGTGGAGGAAGAAAAAGCATGGCGTCTTCAGATGTGGAAAAAATCCGGAGAAAACAATGGAGTTACCCCCTCGAGCTCGGCGTATATGTGGAATGCAGTTGTGAATAAGCATGCCGACATGATGGATAGCTACCCCATACCCTATATGCTTCCAAGGGAAGAGTCAGATATGAATGAAGCGGCCATGCTCACGGATATAATTCCGGTTATTTTGGACAGAAATGAATTTGAAGAAACCTACTCTGAAGGCACCTGGTACAAGCTTAAACATGGAAGTGCCTGCTACGGAGTTTTCTGGGATGTGGACAAAGACTTTGGAATAGGAGATATAACGGTTAAAAATATTGACCTTTTAAATCTTTTCTGGGACCCTGCGGTTTCGGATATACAGAAAAGTCCAAATCTTTTTATCTGTGCCGCTATGGACGCAGATGTTCTTAAGGAACGCTATCCCGATAAGGAAATATCAAAGGAAGCTGTTACCCTATCGGAATATGAAAAGGATGACGAGGTGGATAGAAGCAATCAGACATTGGTTGTGGACTGGTACTATAAGAAAAGGGTCAATGGAAAAACAGTGCTTCACTACTGTAAATATACAGGTGATACCGTGCTTTACGCATCTGAAGATGACCCGGACTATAAAGAAAAGGGATTTTATGACCACGGTTTATATCCTGTGGTTATAGATACACTTTATCCTGAAGCTGATAAGGTTACAGGCTACGGAATTATAAGTGTAACCAAAGATGCCCAGGAATATATCGACTGTCTGGACGCCCTTATAATGGATTATACCAAGAAAGCCACAACTCCCAGATGGTTCAAGAAAAAAGACGTTGGCATAAACGAAAAGGAATTTTCCGACTGGTCAAAGCCCTTTGTTTCCGTGGCGGGAGATATATCTGATGAACGTTTCCATCAGATTTCATTAAATCCCTTAAGCGGAATTTATTATAAGCTTCTGGAAAGAAAGATTTACGAGCTTAAAGAAAATATAGGAAACAGAGATGTAAATTCCGGAGGAACCCAGGGCGGCGTAACCAGCGGTGCGGCAATAGCAACACTTCAGGAGGCAGGGAACAAAACCAGCCGTGATATGATAAAAACCAGTTACCGTGCCTACGTCAAGATAATAAATCTTGTTATCGAGCTTATAAGACAGTTTTATACAAACGAGAGAACCTTCAGAATTGTAAAACCAAATGAGGGCGAAAAATTTGTGTCTTATTCCAACAAAAACCTGGTGATTAAGGATACTGTAGGTCCCGGTGGGGTGAAGCTTACGGACCACGAAGGAAATTCTCTGAAAAGGAAACCCATATTTGATATAAGTGTGAAGGCGCAGAAAACCAATCCTTATTCAAAGCTTTCCCAGAATGAAACGGCAAGTAATCTTTACAGAATGGGGATTTTCAATCCGAAAAATTCTCATCAGGCTCTGCTCATGTTATCCATGATGGATTTTGACGGAAAGGATGAGATTGTTTCAAAAATAACCAATTTTGAAAGGCAGGAAAAATTGAGAGAGGAGAAGGCTTATGAAAGATGAGTTTATGTATGAAGATATTACAAAAGAAGAATTTGATCGGGAATTTCAAAAAAACAGAGAAGATTGGGCATTGGACCCTGAAGGAGCCCATGAGAGACAGGTGCAGCTTGTAAAAAGATGGGATGCAAAAACCGGTAAGGATAGTTATTATGATGAAGCTACAGGTATATGGGAGCTTTCTGACGGAAGACGAAGCGATGAAATAGGCATGGGTCTTAAGGGAAACAGTACTATGAGTCCCGCCTTCAACTATGAAGAGGCAGAAGGCTACGTAGATTTAGAAAAGGCATTAAAAAAGTATGAAGATGCCGAATTTACCTATGACCCTGAAAGTGATAAAAAATATAAAAATTATGTGAATAAGATGGAGAGAGAGGGAAAAAAGGCCATGGAAGATACCCTTGGTAAGCTTTCTTCCATGACAGGAGGCGTGGCAGGAAGCTACGCAGTATCGGCCGCAAGCGGAGAGTACAATGATTACATGGAGGAAGCGGCGGATAAAATGACAGATTTTTATAAAATGGCATATGATGAATTTTTATACGAGCAGGACAAAAACTTAAAGGAAATAGCTCTTGCCGAAGAAAAAATCAGAAAAGAAGAGGAAATTTGGGAAAAGGAAAAAGAGGCCTTGGAGGAAGAGGAAACAGAAAATAAGGCTAAGAAGTCAGATTATATTTTAATGATGCAGGACTTTCAGTCAATGGGCTGGGAGGCTTTATCCAGGGACCAGAAGCTTTTAGCCATAGAAGAGGGGTGTTGGTACGATCCCTCCACAGGGATTTTATATGATGCTGCGGGAAACAGTTATCTTTCAAACTATGACCCGGTTGAAAATGCTGTAGCTATATATAAAACAAACGGAATAAAAGCTTTGAGCGCAGCTGATGTGGATTATCTTGAAAATGCAGGATATAAGATAAGAGACGGAATTTTGTACGGACCTGACTGGCGTGAGGTATGAATTAAAAAGAAGGTGCATGGTATGCACCTTCTTTTTAATTTAACACATAAATAGCCAGATTCAGATAAAGAGCAAACAAAACCCACAAAAAATAGGGAATTAAGAGATATGAAGCTGTTTTTGAAAAATGATAAAATTTTATAATGCAGATGAGTATTAAAATCCAGAGTATAAAAAGCCAGATGAAAGAGGCCAAAAACGTGCGGAAATTGAAAAATAAAATGCTCCAGAAAAAGTTAAAGAATAAAGATACGGCATAATAGGTCAGGGCATTTTTTGCTTTATGGGGATTCAGCTTTCTGTTTTTATAGACCAGGGCGGATGAAATTCCCATTAAAATATATAAAATTGACCATACAATGGGAAATAGAAATGAGGGCGGAGCTAAAGGAGGAGCGACAATATCCTTATAAATATCCATGTTGTCTTTGGTAAAAAGAGCAGAAAGCCCTCCGACTAAAAGAGCTATAGCCGAAGAAATTACATAAGGCTTATATTTTTTCCACATAAAATCAGTCCTTTTTATTAAGATAGTTATAGTCTACACATAAAGTCATTGTTTTATGACAAGAAAAAAAGTTATATAGGGAAGAATATTGGATAAAGTGTTGAATTTTCTAAATTAGTGGACTTTTTCATTAGTTAAATAATTGACATACCTTGGGATTTATGGTAGAATAAAAAAAATATAAGTTGGAGGTTTTGATAATGCCCGTAGTAAATTATGAACAGTACTTAAATATGATGAAAGCGGCTTATGACAATCATTATGCATATCCCGCTGTAAACATTTCTTCCATGGAAACTGCAAATGCAGTATTAAAAGGTCTGGCAGATGCCAAGTCCGACGGTATCATTCAGGTTTCTGTCGGCGGAGCTGAATTCGCGTCAGGACTTAATCTCAATGACAAGGTTTTGGGTGCTATAAGCCTGGCAGACCATGTTAGACTCATGGCAGAAAAATATAACGTATATGTTGCTCTGCATACAGACCACTGCACAAAGGGAAAGCTTGAAGGCTTTATGCTTCCTCTTATAGCTGAAACAGAAAAGAGACGTGCCGAGGGAAGACCAAATCTTTTCAACAGTCATATGTTTGACGGAAGCGATATTACCCTTGATGAAAACATAAAAATCGCAAAAGAGCTTTTCGCACGTTGCGCAAAAAGCCAGATTGTTTTAGAAGTTGAAACCGGCGTTGTAGGCGGAGAGGAAGACGGTCAGAACAACGAAGGCGTAGCAAATGATAAGTTATATACAACTCCCGAAGATATGTTAAAGGTTTACGATGCCTTAAAGGATATAGACGGTACATATACTGTTGCCGCAACCTTCGGTAACGTTCACGGCGTATATAAGCCGGGCAACGTAAAGTTAAATCCCTCAATTCTCAAAAACGGACAGGATGCCTTAAAGGCTAAATACGGAAATGATAAGGGATTCTACCTTGTATTCCATGGCGGTTCAGGTTCTTCCAAGGAAGAAATCAAGGAAACTTTAGGCTATGGCGTAATAAAGATGAATATAGATACCGATACTCAGTACGCTTTCTCTACTCCCGTTGTTGACCATATGTTCAAAAACTATGACGGAATGCTTAAAATCGACGGAGAAGTGGGAAATAAAAAGATGTACGACCCCCGTGCTTACTTAAAGAAAGGCGAAGAAGGAATGGCAAAGCGCGTGGTTGAAGCTTGTAACGACTTGGAGTCCGCAGGAAAAACCTTATTCAGATAATAAAAAAACAGCCCTTGGGGCTGTTTTTTTATTTAACTATAACCTTTTCTCCGTCAAAGGAAAGGTTTTTCTCATCGCCTTTTTTGATTTCGCCAGAAAGCATTTTTTCTGCCAGAAAATCTTCAATCTTGCTCTGTATTGCGCGTTTTAAAGGTCTTGCACCATAGGTTTCATCAAAGCCCTCTTTTGCAATCATGGAAAGGAGAGAGTCATCAAAGGAAATTTTTATTTCCATGGCTTCCATTCTTTGTTCAACACTCTTTAATAAAAGCTTTGCGATTTTCTTTATTTCTTCTTCTGAAAGCTTATGGAACACTATAATTTCATCAATTCTGTTTAAAAATTCGGGACGGAATTCTTTTTTCAGTTCTGAAAGTACATTTTCCTTTATCTTTTCATGATCCGCTGCCTTGGAGGTATCAGAAAAGCCGATGGATTTTGCAGTATCGGTAATTTTCCTTGCCCCGATGTTGGAGGTCATAATGATTACGGTGTTTTTGAAATCCACTTTTTTACCCTGTGAATCCGTTAAAATACCGTCGTCTAAAATCTGGAGCATGATATTGAAAACGTCGGGATGTGCCTTTTCAATTTCGTCAAACAGTATAACGGAATAAGGTTTTCTTCTTACCTTTTCCGTAAGCTGACCGCCTTCGTCAAATCCCACATATCCCGGAGGTGAGCCTACAAGCTTGGATACAGAGTGCTTTTCCATATATTCAGACATATCAACTCGTATGAGAGCATCCTCATCTGCAAACATAGCCTCTGCCAGAGCCTTTGAAAGCTCGGTTTTTCCCACACCCGTGGGGCCTAAGAATATAAAGGAACCAATGGGTCTTTTGGGATCTTTAAGTCCCATTCTTCCTCGGCGTATAGCTCTGGCAACTGCACTTACTGCATCGCTCTGCCCCACAACCCTCTGGTGGAGAACATTCTCAAGATCTAAAAGTCTTTTTGCATCGTCTTCACCTAACTTGCTTACGGGAATATGAGTCCAGGCAGAAAGAACCTGTGCAATATTATCCTCTGTGATTTCAGTGTGACTTTCGAAAGTTTTTTTAGACCAATCGTCTTTCTTTATTTTAAGATTGTCTGAAATTTCCTTTTCCTTATCACGCAATGCTGCGGCTTTTTCAAACTCCTGAGAAGCTATTGATGATTCCTTTTCCTTTTTAACTTCATTTAATTTATCTTCAAGTTCCTTTAATTCAGGAGGTGGGGTAAGGCTGACCATTCGTGCTCTGGAGCAGGCCTCATCAATTAAGTCAATAGCTTTATCGGGCAAAAATCTGTCGGAGATATATCTTGCGGAAAGCTTTGCAGCCGCATCTATAGCTGAGTCTGTGATTTTTGTATTGTGGTGAGCCTCGTACTTATCCTTTAAGCCTTTTAAGATTAAAATGGTCTCGTCCACCGTGGGCTCGCCAACGGTGACAGGCTGAAATCGTCTTTCCAAGGCAGAGTCCTTTTCTATATATTTTCTGTATTCGTTTATGGTGGTGGCACCTATTAACTGAAGCTCTCCACGGGCAAGTGAGGGCTTTAATATATTGGAAGCATCAATGGCTCCCTCGGCAGCACCGGCACCTATGATGGTGTGAATTTCGTCAATAAATAAAATGACGTTTTTGCTCTTTATAATTTCATCAACTGCTGTTTTTAATCTTTCTTCAAATTCGCCTCGATATTTTGCACCTGCCAGCATGGAGGATAAATCCAAAGTGAAAAGGCGCTTGCCCTTTAAGTTTTCAGGAACTTCTCCTTTTACAATCATCTGGGCAAGACCCTCGGCAATAGCCGTTTTACCGACACCGGGCTCACCTATCAGACAGGGATTGTTTTTGCTTCGTCTTGATAAAATCTGAATTACTCTTTCTATTTCTTCGCTTCTGCCTATTACAGGGTCAAACTTACCCTCTTTGGCACCTTGGGTAAGGTCTCTGCCAAACTGATTTAATGTGGGAGTGTTACTCTTTTTGCCCGGCTTCCCCTGGGGATTTGATGTGTCATGATGGCTTTCTCCGGATGCACCCAAAAGGAAGTTCAATATGTCGTTATAGGCGTTTCTGGGAAGGCCTAAGGAGGATAAAATTCTCAAGGCTACATTTTGTCCCTCCCTGAAAAGCGCCAGAAGTATGTGTTCTGTATCAATAAAGCTCGAACCTAAATTTCCTGCCTCCATAAAGCTTATCTCTAAAATACGCTTGGTTCTGGGGGTATATTCCGTAATACTTTTAGGCTCGTTGGGAACCTCCAAAAATTCATTGATTTTATCAATTACTTTTGAAAGTGTCACACCTTTTTCTGAAAGATAGCGAAAGGCGGTGCCTGTTTCTTCGTCTAAAAGACCTAAAAGCACATGTTCGCTTCCTACATAGCCTGTTCCCATTTTTTCCGCAAAGGATTGGGCGGCGGATAATACGTGTTTTGATTTTTCTGTAAATCTGTCTTCAAAGGACGGCATTTAAATCACTCTTTTCTATAAAATTTCTTTCGCTAAAGAAGCTCTTCTTATATCGCGGAGATTGGGATCTTTTAAATTCTCTTCAGACGACAGATAGTAAGGAGAGCTTAAAACCATAAAGGTATTAAGGGAGGTATAGTCTGCCTCCAAAAAGCCGAGAGCTTTTCCCAGTCTTACATCAGAAAGGAAGGTTATGGCTTCTTCGCTGGTTAAGGCGTAGGAATTTTTAAGTATTCCGTAGGCTCTCATGCACTTGTTTTTTATTTCAGATTCAGCATTTTTAAGCAATTCTTCTCTTAGGTTTTTCTCTATTTCAATAATTCTTACTAAAACAGAATCGACCTTTTTCAAGATGTCTTCCTCATTCATTCCCAACGTCACCTGGTTGGAAAGCTGATAGAACGAGCCTTTGGCTTCGGTGCCCTCTCCGTGCATTCCCCTTATCGTAAGGCCCAATTTACCGACAGAGTTTAATATTCTGCCGATTTTTTTAGTAACCGTAAGAGCGGGAAGATGGAGCATAACAGAAATCCTTAATCCCGTACCGAGATTGGTGGGGCAGGCTGTTAAATATCCCAAAGATTCGTTTCTGGAGAAAGAAAGCCTTCCGTCAAGGAGCTTTTCGTAGTCCTTAGCCATTTTAAGTGCCTCTTTCATCTGATTTCCGGGAAGTATAACCTGAAGTCTTACATGGTCTTCTTCTAAAAGCATTAAAGAGAATTTTTCGTCATTTCCCATTATGACTGCCGAGGGCAGGGGATTTCTTATAAGCTCACGGCTTATTAAATGCTTTTCATATAAGCTAAGAAGCCTGTCCTTTGTTTCTTCTTTGGTTTTTAAAAGGCGGAAGTTATCCGAAAATGTACTGTTGGAACCAAAAAACGCATCAGAAACTTCACCTATAAGCTTGCTTCTTTCTTCTTCCGTCATTTTTGAGGGGAATTTATAACCTGGCAGATTTCTGGCAAAACGGACTCTTGTGCTCAAAACTATTTCGCTTTCAGGACCTTTCTCTTTATACCAGCTCATTATTCTTCCTCCTTAAGTAATTTTATTTCGTCTCGCAAAGAAGCAGCCTTTTCATATTCTTCCTTTTTAACTGCTTCCTTCAAAGCATTTTCGAGACGGGTGATTTTTTCTTTCTTTGTCTCTTCTTTCTTTTCAGCCTTCGGCTTTAAGTGAGTTTTTGTTCCCTGAGTCTGGAGGAGTATAGGCTCTATAACGGAAGAGAAAACATCATAGCAGGTGGCACATCCTGCAATTCCGTGTTTCCTGAATTCGGATAAAGTGGTTTTGCAGTTGGGGCAAATAAGCGAACTTTCACTTTTTACCTTTTTGGGAGAAAACATGTTGAATATATCAAAATCGGAAAAATCCGATGTCATTTTTTCCTCCCTGGCACATTTTTCGCAAAGGTGATATTCAGAAACCTGACCGTTTATAACCTGGGTATAGTGCATGGTGGCAGGATTTTTATTACATCTTTCACATAACATTATAATCATTCCTTTCTTTTGATTGTGTCGAATTATATAAGATTTATAAGTATATTTTTCATAATTGAGCTTCTTACCTGATTTTTTACAGAAATGGGGAAGGGAAGTGATGAATCGGAAAGGGCGGCAAGCATTATTTTTGCTTCTCTATCTGTTATTTTATTATACCCTAAGAGATTTGATACTAAAGCATGACTTGTAGGATAGTCAAGTGAGGGACCTATGCTGTTTATTATATGCATGATATATTCGTCGCCTTTGACCTTGACCTTTGTAATCCTGATAAAGCCACCGCCTCCGCGCCTGCTTTCCACAGAAAAACCGCGTTCTTTAGTAAAACGGGTCTGTATAACATAGTTAATCTGGGAGGGAACGCAACCAAGACGTTCTGCCAGCTCATTTCTCTTTATTTCAACGCTTCCGTCCATGGAAGAAAGAAGTTCATTTAAAAATTCTTCAATACTGTTACTTAAATGCATAACAATTCTCCTTTGACTTTGACTATTTTTGACTTTTCTAAGTACATTATAGTCAAAGAAGGTCAAATTGTCAATAGTTTTTTTGAAAAAATTAAAATAAAAGAAGCGAGAAGTGTTATTCTATTAGAAACAAACAAGCCTTTCTTGACAAACGGGGAATTTTTTAGTAAAATAAAAAGGTTGTAAAAAGAAAGACTAACTCCGAAAGGAAGAATTTAATGGAAACCAAAGATATAAGAAATGTTGCGATAATTGCCCATGTTGACCACGGCAAAACTACATTGGTTGATGCCATGCTTCATCAGAGCGGAACTTTCCGTGCAAATGAGCAGGTGGAAGAGAGGGTTATGGACTCCAACGACTTGGAGAAAGAAAGAGGAATTACAATCCTTGCGAAGAACACATCTTTAGAATATAAAGGAACAAAAATAAACATTGTTGACACCCCCGGCCATGCTGATTTCGGTGGCGAGGTTGAGCGTGCCCTTGAAATGGTTGACGGTGTGCTTTTGCTGGTTGACGCTTTTGAAGGCTGTATGCCCCAGACAAGATTTGTGCTTAAAAAAGCACTTGCCTTAAATTTAGTGCCTATCATTGTTGTTAATAAGGTGGACAGACCTAATGCAAGACCATATCAGGTGGTTGACGAGGTTTTGGAGCTGTTCCTTGATTTGGATGCAACAGAGGAGCAGCTTGACTCACCTGTAATTTATGCATCGGGAAGAGATGGCTGGGCAAGCATGGATGCAGAGGCAGGCGGTGGCGATATGTCTCCCATGTTCGACCTTATATTAAAGCATGTTCCTCATCCCAAGGGGGATAAGACCGAGCCTTTCCAGATGCTTGTTTCAAACATTGACTTTGATGGATATACAGGAAGAATTGCGGTGGGAACCATTGAAAGAGGAACTGTAAAAGTTGGCTCTCCATTGGCGGTTTCCACAAGAGAGGGAAAAATAAAGCAGGGCAAGGTTGCGGCTTTATACACCTACCAGGGACTTAAAAGACAGGCTGTAGGGGAAGCTATAGCAGGTGATGTTGTGTGCATCTCAGGAATAGCAGACATTGAAATCGGCGAAACTTTGTGCGACCCGGGAAAAGTCGAGCCTCTTCCTTTCGTGGAGATAGACCAGCCCGTTATGTCCATGACATTTTCCATAAATAACAGCCCTTTTGCAGGAAAAGAGGGTGACTTTGTTACAAGCAGACACCTTCGTGACAGACTCTATAAGGAACTTGAAAGCAATATAAGCTTAAAGGTAGAGGATACGGATTTAGCGGACTCTTTTGTGGTATCGGGAAGAGGGGAGCTTCACCTTTCGGTCCTCATTGAAAATATGCGTCGTCAGGGCTATGAATTCCAGGTTTCCCGCCCCGAGGTTATATTTAAGAAGGGCGAGGGCGGAGAAAAATTAGAGCCTATTGAAGATTTGGTAATTGACGTGCCCGACGAATATTCGGGAACAGTTATAGAGAGTGCGGCCAAAAGAAAAGCAGAAATGACCAATATGGTACCAATAACCGGAGGATATACAAGACTTGAATTCACCATTCCTTCAAGAGGTCTTATAGGATACAGAAGTGAACTCTTAACCGCCACCAAGGGTACCGTTGTAATAAACCACATGCTTCGTGATTACGAGCCTTATAAGGGAGATATTCCAGAGCGTTCAAGAGGCTCCTTAATTGCCTTTGAAACAGGTGAAGCCGTTACCTACGGTCTTTTCAATGCTCAGGAGCGAGGAACACTCTTTATAAATCCCGGGGATAAGGTGTACGAGGGCATGATTGTTGGTGAAAACTGCCGACTTGAAGATGTGGTGGTAAATGTGTGCAAGAAAAAACACATCACCAACACTCGTGCATCAGGCTCCGACGATGCCTTAAAGCTCACAACTCCCAGGGATATGAGCCTTGAGCAGTGTCTTGAATTTATTACCGCAGACGAGCTTTTAGAGGTAACTCCCAAAAGCCTTCGCCTTCGAAAAAGAATATTAAATGCAGACCTTCGAGCAAAGGCTGACCACCAGATGCGTCTCCGTGCCCAGGCAGAGGGAAAGTAAATAAAAAAGATGTGGTAAAGCCACATCTTTTTTCATATAGAAAAGCCGCCCTTAATAAAATATATTGGGGTGGTTTTTTGAACATTTACTTAAAACGAGGGATTATAATTTTTCTTTTAATGTCTTTTATAGTTACATATTTAATAGAGAACCTTTATAAAAACGGCTTTAAGCCCACGTTTTCAGGGATTTATGAAAAGACGGTTATAATAGACCCGGGCCACGGAGAGCCAGACGGGGGAACAACGGGAGTTTCCGGGGTTAGCGAAAGTAAAATAAATTTGGAAATTTCAGAAAAAATTAGTGCAAAGTTAAATAAAAAATGTTATAATGTAGTTATGACAAGAGAAACCGAGGAAGGAATTTATTCAAAAGGAAAATCTATAAAGGAGAAAAAGCTATCCGACATGCATAACAGGGAAGAACTTTTAAACGGCCTTGATGCAGATTTGTTTTTGAGCATACACCTAAATTTCTTTTCTGACCCATCTGTTTTCGGGGCACAGGTTTTTTATTCGAAAAACAAAGAAGAGTCAAAAGAAGTGGCAGAAGCTATAAGGCGGTCCCTTATAAAGCTTGACGAAAGAAATAACCGTATATTAAAAAAAGCTGACAAAGGCATTTACTTAATGGAAAAAGCGCAAATTCCCGCCTGTCTGGTAGAATGCGGATTTTTGTCAAATCCAACGGATGATGAAAATTTAAGAAACGAAGAATATCAGGAAAAGCTTGCAGATGCAATAGTTTTGGGCATAGAAAATTATTTTAACGGAGGAAAATATGAGTAAATCAGTTTTTTGCTGCTCTGAATGTGGCTATGAAACCGTGAAATACCTGGGCAAATGTCCCTCCTGCGGGGCATGGAACACCTTAAAGGAACAAAAGATATATAAAGAAAAGAAAACTTCCTTAAGCCGTGAAGTTTCAGCCCGCCCCATGACGCTTAATGAAATTAAAAGCGATGAATCGGAACGTATCTTAACAGGGATTAGTGAGCTTGACAGAGTTTTAGGCGGAGGATTGGTTAAAGGGAGTCTTGTCCTTGTGGGGGGCGAGCCCGGAATAGGAAAATCAACCTTGCTCATGCAGGTGTGCTCAAATATAGGGAAAGAGGAAAAAATACTCTATATATCTGGGGAAGAATCTGAAATGCAGCTTAAAATGAGGGCGGAGCGTCTTTCGGTTTTAGGGGACAATTTACTTATTTTGCCCGAGACAGATATAGATAAGGCACTTTTTTACATAGATGAAATAAAGCCTGCAGCTTGCATTGTGGATTCGGTTCAGACAATGTTTTCAGAAAATACCGATTCGGCAGGCGGAAGCCTTGGCCAGATAAGAGATGTTACAATGAAAATCATGAGAAAGGCTAAAGAATCGGGCACCGCATTTTTCATAGTGGGTCATGTAACAAAAGAGGGAAATATAGCAGGACCTAAAATGCTTGAACACATGGTGGACTCGGTTTTGTATTTCGAGGGTGACAGAAATCAGAGCTACAGAATTTTAAGAGCGGTTAAAAACCGTTTCGGCTCCACAAATGAAGTGGGTATGTTTGAAATGACAGGGGAGGGACTGAAATCGGTGGATAACCCCTCTGAAACTCTCCTTTCAGGAAGGATGAAGGATGCCCCCGGCTCCTGTGTAACCTGCCTGATGGAAGGGACAAGACCGATTCTTGCTGAAATCCAGGCACTCACATCTCCCACGGGCTTCGGTGTGCCCAGAAGAGCAGCCGAGGGTATGGACTATTCAAGAATGGTCATGTTAATTGCAATACTTGAGAAAAAACTGGGACTTCCCATGCAAAATCAGGATGCCTACTTGAATGTAGTGGGCGGACTTAAGGTTGATGAAACCGTGGCGGATCTGGCAATTTTAGCATCGCTTTTATCAAGTATAAAAAATAAGCCTCTGGACCCTGCCATGGTTTTCCTGGGAGAAGTGGGACTTTCGGGTGAATTAAGGTCTGTTTCCGGAATAGGAAGAAGAGTGCAGGAGGCAGAAAGATTGGGATTTAAATCCTGCATTGTACCAAAGAGTGCTCTGGGACAGGCAGATAAGAACTTAAGGATAAATTTAATCGGAATAAATACTGTCAGCGATTTGTTCAAGGAGGATATATTCGGATGAAGAAAGGTCTGCTTATGAGGCGATTTGCTCCTTACTTTAGGAGATATAAGGCTATCATGATACTGGATTTGTTTTTTGCGGCAATGACAACTGTCTGCGAAATAGTTCTACCTCTTATTGTAAGAGAAATTACTAATCGTGCAATTAACGATTTTGCGTCCCTTACGGCGGGTGTTATACTAAAGGCGGGAATAGTCTATCTTCTTTTAAGGATAATTGATGCTTCCGCAAACTATTTCATGGCGTATCAAGGACATATAATGGGGGCGAAAATAGAAACAGACATGAGAAGTGATCTTTTTGACCATCTTATGAAAATGTCCTTTTCCTATTTCAGTAATACCAAGGTAGGACAGATAATGGCAAGAATAACCAGCGACCTTTTCGATATTACGGAGTTTGCCCATCACTGCCCGGAAGAATTTTTTATCGCAGGGATAAAAATTATAGCAGCGTTTTTAATTTTATCTTCTATGAGCATGCCCCTTACTCTTATAATGTTTTCTGTTGTTCCCTTGATGCTCATTGTATCTACCTATTACAACAGGAAAATGAAAAGGGCGTTTAAAGAATCCCGTGAGCAGATAGGAGAAATAAATTCCGGTGTGGAAGATGCCATGCTGGGAATACGGGTTGTAAAAAGCTTTGCTAATGAGGATATTGAGCGAAAAAAGTTTGGAAAAGACAATCAGAAGTTTTTGAAAATCAAATATAAAACCTATAAATACATGGCGGGCTTTCAGACTTCAGTAAGGATTTTTGACGGACTTATGTATATTGTGGTTGTGGTTGCCGGAGCACTTTTCATGATAGAAGGGGAAATTACTCCCGGAGATTACACAGCTTATCTGCTCTATGTAGCAACGCTCATTGCGGCAATACGCCGTATAGTTGAATTTACCGAGCAGTTTCAGAGAGGAATGACGGGAATTGAAAGATTTTCTGAAATTATGGATGCTCCCATAGATATAAAAGATATTAAAGGAGCAAAGGAGCTTGCCAAGGTATCGGGAGAAGTGACGTTCGAAAATGTAAAGTTCAGCTATCCCGACGGTGGAGGTCAGGTGCTTTCAGGAATAAATCTCGAAGTGAAAAAAGGAGAAAATATCGCCATAGTGGGTCCCTCCGGGGGAGGAAAGACCACGCTGGTAAATTTAATTCCCAGATTTTATGATGTTACCGACGGCCGTGTCTTAATTGACGGTATGGATATAAGAGAATATACTCAGGACTCAATAAGAGCAAATATCGGTGTCGTACAGCAGGATGTGTATCTTTTCTCCGGCACAATATACGAAAATATCGCCTACGGAAAAATCGGAGCAACGAAAGAAGAGGTTATAAATGCGGCAAAGGCTGCAGGTTGTGATGACTTTATAGAAAAGCTTGAAAACGGATATGATACCTACGTTGGAGAAAGAGGGGTTAAGCTTTCCGGTGGTCAGAAGCAGAGAATTTCCATCGCGAGAGTTTTCCTTAAAAATCCTCCGATTTTAATTTTAGACGAGGCAACAAGTGCTCTTGACAATGAAAGCGAACTTTTGGTTAAAGAGTCCCTAAAGGTGCTTACAAAGGGAAGAACAACCTTTACCATAGCTCACAGACTTACAACCATAAAGGGAGCTGACCTTATAATGGTTCTGACGGACAAGGGGATTGAAGAAGCCGGAACTCATGAGGAACTTATAGCAAAGGACGGAATTTATAAAAAACTTTATAAATTATATGAAAATTAAGAAAGGAGTATTTAATGAAATTAACGCCTGAGATATTAAAACTTTCGGAAAAATGTATAGAAAGAGGAAAAATAGACCAAGAGCTTTATGTTAAGCATGATGTTAAAAAGGGCCTGAGAGATTTAAACGGCAAAGGAGTTATAGCAGGGCTCACTGAAATATCTACCATAACATCAAGCAAGATGATAGACGGAAATACCGTTCCGACAGAGGGAAAGCTTTGCTATCGTGGAATTGATGTAAAGGATTTGGTTAAAGGTTTTACCGAAGACGGAAGATTTGGCTTTGAAGAAACTGTTTATCTTCTTTTATTCGGCAATCTCCCAAGAGAAGATGAGCTTTATGAATTTAATAGGCTCTTGATAAATTTAAGAACACTTCCAAAAAACTTCACAAGAGATGTTATAATGAAAGCTCCTAACTCTGACATTATGAATTCTTTGGCAAGAAGCGTTCTTACTTTATATTCTTACGATAAAAATGCCAATGATTTATCTATACCGAATGTACTTAAACAATGTATAAATTTAATTTCAGTTTTTCCTATGCTGTCTGTTTATGCTTATCAGGCATACAGACATTACGGACTGGGTAAGGGACTTTATATACATAGGCCTGATTCATCTATGTCCACAGCGGAAAACTTTTTAAGACTTCTTCGCCCGAACAAGGAATTTACTCCAACGGAAGCGAAAATTCTTGATATGTCACTGGTTCTTCATGCAGAGCACGGGGGAGGCAACAACTCTACGTTTACCACTCATGTAGTAACTTCTTCTGGAACAGATACCTATTCATCTATGGCATCTTCCTTATGCTCTCTTAAAGGGCCAAAGCACGGTGGTGCAAATATAAAGGTAAAGCAGATGTTTTTAGATATAAAGAAAAATATTAAAAACTGGGAAAGCGAAACGGAAATAAGGGATTATTTAGTGAAAGTTCTTGATAAAAAAGCTTTTGATAATACAGGACTAATATACGGAATGGGGCATGCGGTATACTCTCTTTCAGACCCCAGAGCTGAGATATTTAAAGATTTCGTTCAAAAGCTTTCGGCAGAAAAAGGAAAGACGGATGAATTTGCACTTTATAAAAACGTTGAAAGGATAGCCACGGAAGTAATTGCAGAAAAAAGGAAAATATATAAAGGCGTAAGCCCGAATATTGACTTCTATTCAGGATTTGCATATTCCATGTTAGATATTCCCGAGGAACTTTACACTCCGCTCTTTGCAGTGGCGAGAATTGCAGGCTGGAGTGCCCACAGATTAGAGGAGATTATAAATGCAGGAAAGATAATAAGACCTGCATATATGTCTGTGCAGGAAGACAGAAAATACATAGAATTAAAGGACAGATAAAGGCAGTTTTGTCAGGGGAAACTTTTAAGTCTCCCTTGACAAAATTTATCTTATAGGGTATAATATCCCTTGTGTATTTCGGGATGTGGCCCAGTTTGGTAGGGCGCTACGTTCGGGACGTAGAAGCCGCAGGTTCAAATCCTGTCATCCCGACCAAAAAACAGGCAAGCCAAAGGGCTTTGCCTGTTTTTTATGTTAAAGAAAGGATTTGAACCTTAAGAAGGTTTTTGCGTTAAAAAAACAATTGATAATTGTTTTTAGCAAAAAAGTGCGAAGGTTGGTACCGAAATGCAAAGCATTTGGGTAACCGAGCAGAGTAGATTGCGAAGCAATATACATCCTGTCATCCCGACCACGTCGAAGTAAAGTTCGCTTTGCTTCGACTTTTTTATTCAAAAAAGTCATCCGCCCGCTTCCTTGCTTCTCCTCTTTCGCAAAAAGTCACGCTTGGCTCACCTGTTCGGTTGTAAACGCCCTCACAACGGTTCGCTGTTGCTACCAACTTTTTGCGAGTTTTAATTTTGACACGTTATGAACATTCGCACCAAAAAACAGGCAAGCCAAAGGGCTTTGCCTGTTTTTTATGTTAAAGAAAGGATTTGAACCTTAAGAAGGCATACGGCGTGAATAAAGTCAAATTACCCTTATACTTTTTTTACTATATCAACAATCTGATTTATATTCTTTTTTCCAAAAGATACATGTTCATCGTTGATAACCAAACAAGGAACGCTCATAACATTATATTTTGTCTTTAAATCTTCAAAATGTTGAAGGTCGTATACTTCTGCTTTAATATTTTTATTTATAGTTGCTATGCGCTGACAGGCAATTACCAAATCGGGGCACATCGTACAAGACAAAGAAACTAAAATCTTCATATCGGTTTGATTTTGAATTTCTTCAACTTCCTTTAATGTATCTTCATCTATTGTCTGTCCGGGACCTGCTGCATTGTAAAGCCCCAGTACAAAAGAGGTAAACTCATGTCCTCCCGGCACACCGTGAAATGCAATCCCCGAATCAATTCCATCCTCTGAAAAGACTCGCACACATGGTGCAAGATTTGATTGGTCATTTTTATCAGCTACCATGACTGTAAGCTTGTCTGTAAGGTCTGCAAGATTTGTTATATAATTTTCCAATTCTAAAGACACAGGGCGATTATCAAGATACAGCTTAAGGATAAGCTTGCGTTCCATTTTCGAAAACACGCCCTCTAACTGTGCTTTCATTTCTGCTGTAAATATATCATCGGAATCATCAGATGTCTCAGCGGTTTTTGTTGCATTTGGATATTCTGTCATTCTTGTAACGGGAGGTTTCGGATGAAGACCTGTTTTTCTCTGCATTTCGGCAACATATTTTTCAAGCTCTGTAGCCGCCAATGCACCGTCGCCTGTAGCAGTAACCACCTGACGAAGCGGTTTAATACATACATCGCCTGCTGCATACAATCCATCAATAGTCGTTTTTTGACTTGAGTCGGTTATAACATAGCCGTATTCATTTAACTTTGCAATATCTTTAACAAGCTCTGTGTCAGGAGAATATCCGGCAAACACAAATACTCCGAAGTTATCTCCGTCTTCTGCTTGATATTCGGTAACATCTCCGCTTTTGGTATTTTTATATCTAATATAATTAAGACCATTTTCGCCGTTTACTTCTTCTACAACCGTGTTATAAATAACGGTTATTTTTTCGTGATTTTTCGCCGGTTCTGCAACAGCCATAGCACATGTGAAATCATCATTCCGAACAAGAATTGTTACATGACGGGCAAATTTAGTTAAGAATACACTTTCTTCTGCCGCAGCAAAGCCTCCGCCAACTACATAAACCTCTTTCCCTGTAAAAAATTCTCCGTCACATGTAGCACAATAAGCAACTCCTCGACCTTTGTGTTCTTCTTCTCCTTTAAATCCTATAGATCTCGGATGTGCACCGGTAGCAAGCAGAACTCCTAAACATTGAAAATCCCCACGGCTTGTGTGAACGGTTTTAACAATATCATCCATTTTCAGGCCTTCTGCTTTTGCCATTAAAAATTCTGCTCCAAAGGTTTCTGCCTGACGGCGCATAGTTTCGGTAAGCTCTTTTCCACTTATTTTTCCTAAGCCCGGATAATTTACAACCTCATGTGTAATGGTAATCTGACCGCCAAACTGTTCTTTTTCAAGAACTAACACACGGTATCTTGCACGAGAGAGATAAATGGCGGCGGTAAGTCCTGCCGGCCCGCCGCCTATCACTACAACATCATATAAATTATCTTGGTTAATGTTTTGTATACTGCTCATTATAACTGACCTACGAGATCAAGACTCGGTTTTAATGTTTCAGCACCAGGCTGCCAGTTAGCAGGACATACCTGGTCGCCATGAGCATGAACAAACTGACATGCCTGAACCTTACGGAAGAGTTCTTCTGCGTTTCTCCCAACATTTCCTGCTGTTACTTCATAACCCACGATCTTTCCTTCAGGATTTATGATAAAGGTGCCGCGTTCTGCAAGGCCGTCAGCTTCGATTAAAACCTCAAAATCTCTTGAAATTTCATGAGTCGGATCAGCAAGCATAGGATAATTGATTTTTTTAATTCTTTCAGATGCATCGTGCCATGCTTTATGAACAAAATGAGTGTCGGTAGATACAGAGTATATCTCACATCCCACATTTTTAAAATCCTCATACTTATTTGCTAAATCTTCCAACTCCGTTGGGCATACAAAGGTAAAATCCGCAGGATAGAAAAAGAACACGCTCCATTTACCTAAAATCTCTTCTTTGGAAACCATCTTAAAATCGTCTCCGTGAAATGCGTAAGCTTTAAAATCTGAAATTTCTTTGTTAATCAATGACATAATTTTATTCTCCTTTACTTTTTTAATTTTATGCTTTCCAAAGGCTATGCTGATTGCAAAAGGCATATACTGCTTTTACGCTGTCTCCCTTGGATAATGAAAAGTTTGCCTTCGGAGGTGTGTTTGGCGAAAGCCTCTTGTACTGGAAGCCATCATCACTTTCAATGCACACCCACTCGATATAATGCTCCGGTTCCATCGGATGCTGGGCCGAACCGACTGAAACGGTTACCTTATCACCTTCTGTTTTATATACGGGAATATGTTTTTCTTCGGATGCCTCCGTAGTGCCCGGAATTATTTCCTGCATATCTTCGCCGCAGCATTGTATAGGAACACCGCTATTTTTTATCATCGCAATGATATTTCCGCAATGCTTGCAAATAAAAAACAGTTCTTTCAAAACTATTCCTCCTTTCTACATAAAAGTATAACCAAGTGTGCTAAATAAATACGCGAATATAGGGTATACTATGGTTAGCCGTCGGAGTATCGAACTCCATGCGGTTTGAAAACAGAAATTTCCCTTAATATCGCAGAAATTCCTGCGAACATACGAAAGTATAATTCTTGAAATTTCTTTATCTTAATAAAAATTTCTTGTTTTGAAACTCTTCGACCTTAAACTAAGAAAAATTTTCAAGATTTTTGATGCGGAGTACGAAGGAATGCTGTCGCCTTTCGAGGACGACAAATTAAAAAGATTAAAATTTAACAAGTTTAAGGCGTATGGAGTTTGATACTCCAACGGCTAGATTGGAGTGATAACTTATGGAAATTAGTTCTTCAAAACCTTATTTAAGTGGTTTTGTGCCATATGCGCTCGCGGCATTTTTAGTAGGTGCTGTGGGCGGATTTACTGCCGTGCTTGGACCTGCATTCGTAAGTGACTTAAACTTGCCGTACAACAACACAACATGGACAGCTTTAGCGATGGCAGCTTCCACAGCAGCGTTTGCACCCATTCTTGGCAAGCTGGGTGATGTAATAGGCAGGAAAGCAACATTATTGATTGGTATAGCGATTTTTACTTTGGGTAATATCCTTACGGCAATAGCCTCATCGCTGTTTTTTATGATTATTGCCCGTTTTATTGTAGGCATAGGAAGCGCAGCCATTGCACCGGTGGTAATGTCATACATTGTTACAGAGTTTCCGCGTGAGAAAATTGCAAAGGGTTTTTCTTTATATATGCTTATTTCGAGCAGTGCAGTAATTTTCGGACCTACACTTGGCGGATTACTTATTGAGTTTTATGGCTGGGGTTCAATGATGTGGATATGCGTTGCAATCTCTGTTATCATATTTTTGCTTTGCCTTGTAACACACAGAAAAGATGGCATAAGCATAAGACCTCTTGCAGATTTTGACGGTATCGGTTCTGTATGGGTTTTAATTTTCTTTACTCTTGTGTTATGTTTGCCGTCCTTTGGTCAGAATTTTGGTATCAGATCAATATGGTTTTTAATTATTTTAATTGCATCAGTTATATCATTTGTCGGTTTGTTTTATGCAGAAAAAAAGGCAATAAATCCAATTCTCAGTTGGAAGTTTATGAAGAGAAAAAAGTTTTTTCTCTCAGTTCTGGCTCTCTTTTTAACTCAGGGACTTATGCAGGCAAATATGACAAATATAATTGTATTTATCAACTACACACAGCCTGATAATACTATTATATCCAGCTATGCAATTTCAATTATGTATATAGGGATGTCACTTGGGTCAGTTGTTTTAGGCCCGTTAGCAGACCGCATAGAGCCTAAAAAGGTTTTGACTGCTTCTCTTTCTCTTACAGGGGTTGGATGTGCTATTATGCTTTTATTTACTGCCCAAACTTCTGTAATTATTCTTGCCGTATCTCTTGGTATCTTGGGCTTTGGGCTTGGAGGAAATGCCACTATTTTTATGAAAGTTGTATTGTCAGGGGTGCCTGCTGAAACTGCAGGAGCAGGAACCGGAACTTATGGTTTATTCCGAGACCTTGCAGCACCCTTTGGTGTAGCTATATTTGTTCCTCTTTTCACAAACAGAGTAACAAATATTATAAGTAGCGGGAAGGGTGAAATAACCGCCGCAGTAAATTCTATAAAGTTTCTTGCTGTAGCGGAAATTATTTATGTTATTGCGGGAATTGCGATAGTGTTGTTCCTGCCTAAAATTTATAATAAAAAAGGAGAAAAAGCATGAAATTAAAAGACAAAGTTGTTTTAATAACTGCCTCAACCCGAGGAATAGGTCTTGCCATCACTAAATCCTTTGCTAAAGAAGGTGCTATAGTTTATATGGCGGCAAGAAATTTAGAACTTGCAAAGCAGGAGGCTGACAAGCTGAATGACCAGGGCTGTATAGTAAGATATGTTTATAACGATGCAAGTAAGAGCGAATCTTATATTTCTATGACTGATGAAGTAATAAAAGATGCAGGGCGTATTGATGTTTTGGTTAACAACTTCGGCACTTCAAATCCTGGAAAAGACCTTGACTTTTCAAATACCGATACAGAGATTTTCTTTGATATTGTAAATATCAATTTGCGAAGCGTTTTTATGGCAAGCAAAGAGGCAGCAAAACATATGGTGAAAAACGGTGGAGGAAGTATTATAAATATCTCCTCTGTGGGAGGTCTTGTTCCTGATATTTCTCAGGTTGCATACGGAACAAGTAAGGCTGCTATTAACTACCTGACAAAACTTATAGCGGTACATGAAGCAAAAAATAATATTCGATGTAACGCAATCTTACCGGGAATGACTGCAACCGATGCAGTAGAAAAAAATCTTACGGAGGGTTTCAGAGAACTGTTTATGCGTCATATTCCCTTTAAAAGAATGGGTGCACCAGAAGAAATTGCCGCAGCAGCAGTTTACTTTGCATCAGATGATTCTGCTTATACCACGGGTCAAATACTAACCGTGTCCGGCGGTTTTGGTTTGGCAACACCTGTATATGGAGATTTGTCAGACAAATTAAATCGCAGATAGACAAAAACACAGACGGAGGTTCAAAATTTCTCCATCTGTGTTTTTTTGTTGATTTTTTCATACATACATGATATAATAAAGGTAAAAAACGGAGGTATAATATTATGATGAATGAAAAAGTACATGAACTTTTAAATCAACAGATCAACAAAGAGTTCTATTCTGCGTATCTCTACCTTGATTTTTCGAATTATTTTGAAGATGCAGGCCTTGACGGATTTGCCAACTGGTATAAGATTCAGGCACAGGAAGAGCGTGACCATGCAATGCTTTTCTATCAGTATCTCCAAAACGAGAATCAAAAAGTAACTCTTGAGGCTATTGCAAAACCTGACAAGACATTTTCTAGCCATATGGATGTTTTAAAGGCAGGACTTGAACACGAAGAATATGTAACATCACTTATAAATGATATTTATGCAGCAGCATACAATGTTAAAGATTTTCGCACAATGCAGTTCCTTGATTGGTTTGTTAAGGAACAAGGTGAAGAGGAAACAAATGCAAATGATTTGATTACAAAGATGGAACTTTTTGGTTCGGATCCAAAAAGTCTTTATATGCTCAATCAGGAACTTGCAGCACGAGTTTATACAGCTCCGTCGTTAGTTTTATAATTTTTTATAAAAGCTTTATAATAGCAAAGTGTTAAGATTAAAGCCTTATGGTTATCTCTATCAGAAAAAGACACAGATTTCGATTGAAATCCGTGTCTTTTCTTCAAATTTAGATATAGCTTACTGATAAATGTATATTATCTACTGTATAGTTGCTAAATATTCTTCTGCAAAATGAGATGCACATGCTCCATCAGCCGTAGCGGTTACAATCTGACGAACGGGTTTGGTACGGACATCTCCTACTGCAAAAACTCCGCTTATACTGGTTTTTGTTGTTTCGTCTGCTATAATGTAACCATTTTTATCAATATCAAGTTGACCGCGAAATAACTCTGTCTGAGGCACTCTTCCAATGCTTATAAAAACACCGTCTGTATGGATTTCTTTTTCCGTGCCTTGTGCTGAATTTTTGATTTTAATACCCGTAACCTTATTGTCAGCTAAAATTTCACAAACCTTGCTATTCCACTCAAACTCTACATTCTGAGCTTTAAGTAGAGGCTCATGATAAACCTTTTCAGCTCTTAATGTGTCCCTTCTATGGACTAAGATAACCTTTTCACATATTTTAGAAAGTAAAAGAGCATCTGCCGCTGCTGAGTTTCCTCCGCCGATAACTGTGGCGGTTTTCCCTTTATAGAACATACCATCGCAAGCGGCACAATATCCTACACCTTTGCCAATCAAATTTTCTTCATTTTCAAGTCCCAAATGCTTATGCTCAGCTCCCATTGCGATTATGACGCTGTGAGCAAAAAGAACTTCGTCTGGTGTCTTAATTGTTTTTATTTTATCTTTCAGATTTACCTCAATAACTTCTGCTTGAACAGTTTTGGAGCCAAATCTTTCTGCTCCCTCTCGCATTTTAGTTCCTAACTCAAATCCGTCCACGCCTTCGGGAAAACCGGGATAATTATCTATTTGTGGAGTTTGTGTCATCTGTCCGCCTGCAGAAAATTTTTCAAGCACTAAAGTATCAAAACCTGATCTTGATGTGTAAATTGCCGAAGTATATCCTGCAGGACCCCCACCAATTACAATTACATCATATATTTTTTCCATTGCTTATTCTCCTTATAGTGACATACTCTTTACATGTTTAAAGCATCTGGAGAATTTGATTTTTAGACTTTAGTCCAACTGATTGATTTACTACTTTACCGTCTTTAATAACCAGAAGTGTCGGAACACTCATTATGTCAAATTGTGAGGCAAGTTCTTGTTCTTCATCTATGTTTACCTTGCATACCTTAATCTCAGGATATTCCGCTGATATTTCATCTATAATAGGCGAAATCGCCTTGCAAGGTCCGCACCAGCTTGCCCAGAAATCTAATAGCACCGGTCTGTCGCTTTCTAAAACTTCTTTTTGGAAATTATTTTTACTAACTACTAATACCGACATGATTTTATTCTCCTTATTATTAGGTTGATATATCACAAAAAATGTTGAATTAACTCATACAAAGAAAGTATACCCCAGGTTTTATATAAATACACAAGTAGTGAGTGTGCTAAGATAAATAAAACAAGCTACTTTCAAAATTCAATGTGTTTAAATTTGCTGTGGAATGGGACCCATATATTGCAATTTCTGCAACGGATAACATAAGCGTACCATTCTATTACTAGATGGTACGCCGGAATAAAAGTAATTGTTGTATCATTTGCATAGCATTTAAAGTACCAACCTTTAAAATAGTTATTTTTTGACATTTATTATCTCCGTGGTTTTTGTATAGTATTTCTTGTTTTGTGAGCGGATATACTAACAAAAATAAAGTTTAATAAAGAGTGAGTTTCGTTCCGTCTTTTCTTTGATTGATGAATGTCATATTTTGATATGATGGTCAGAGAAAGTTCGGGAATAATCGACTCAAAAATGTCTTCTAAGGCTTTTATGAAGAATTATCGAATTGATTTTCCCTTAATTCGTTCTGCTGTCTTACACAGGCAATTCTGCTTTGTACAATAATAAAAGAATACAACTGAAAACAAAAATGACACCGCTTGAAAAGCGATGTCAGTATGTTGCTTAAAATTTAACGGTCTACCTTAGGAACTATTTTTTTGTATTGTCTGTACAAACTGGAACAGTTCAAAGGTATTATCTCTTTTTTATTATAGTGGTTTTAATACAGAAACAGCATCTGAAATGGTTTTTTCAAAAGCTTCTTTTCCGTACTTATCAACTTCTGCCTTGTTTTTTTCACCGTGAGTCAGACAACCTGCACCACCGATACAACCTCCAACGCAAGCCATACCCTCGATAAAGTTGGCATCAAGTACATTTTTGCTCTTTTTGAGAAGGGCAACTCTGCATTCCTCAATGCCGTCGCAAGGAATCGCCTTTAAGTCAAATTCTATATTCTGTTCTTTGAGAGCCTGGGCAACAGCGTCGGAAAGACCGCCGCTGCGGGCGAAAATTCTTCCGAAATATGATGCGTTATCAAGAACATCTTCCCCGAGAGTTGTAATATCAATATCTTTGCTGTCAAAAAGTGCCTGAAGCTCTTCAAAGGTCATAACAGAGTCTACGTAATGCTTGACTTCCTCAAGCTGCGCTTCTGCTTTTTTTGCGGTGCAGGGACCGATAAATACTACTTTTGATTCAGGATCGGTTTCCTTTATGTATTTAGCTAAAGTTGCCATGGGGGAAAGATTATGTGAAATATATTTAACTAAATCTGGAAATGCCGATTTTACATAGGAAACAAATGCCGGGCAACATGAGCTTGTAAGAAAGCCTTTTTCAAAAAGCTCTTTTGATTCTGACTGAGCTACCATATCCGCACCGAGAGCAGCCTCTATAACGGTGTAAAAACCGAGATTTTTAAGACCTTTTATAACCTGACCCAGCTTTGCATAAGTAAACTGGCTGGAAATCGAGGGTGCTACCATAGCATAAACTTTATATTTTTTGTTATCTTCACTTTTCTTTATAAAGTCAATAACTTCTAAAATATAAGATTTATCGGTTATTGCACCGAATGGACACTGGTAAACACAAGCACCGCAGGCAGTGCACTTATTGTTGTCAATGGCCGCAGCATTATCATCATTAATTGAGATAGCTTTTACTTTGCAAGCATTCTGACAGGGGCGCTTGCGGTTTACAATAGCAGAATAAGGGCATACCTTTGCGCACTGACCACATTCGACACACTTTGATTTATCAATGTGTGCCACATGATTACGGTCAAAGGAAATGGCCCCTCTCTTGCAGACATCTTCGCATCTGTGGGCAAGACAGCCTCTGCATGAATCAGTTACATCATAACCCGCAGCAGGACATTCGTCGCAGGCAATGTCGATAACCTCGATTACATTGGGATTTTCTTTGTTACCGCCCATTGCAATCTTTATTCTTTCCTGCAAAATTGCCCTTTCTTTATAGACACAGCAACGCATGGTAGGGGTTTTCCCCGGAACAATAGTTTCGGGAATTTTAAGGATGTTTTCAAGAAGAGTGTCATTCCAGGCTTCTTTAGCAACCTCGCGAAGTACTTTATATTTAAGGTGTTGTACTTTTGTATCAAATTTTCTCATAACTCACACTCCTTAAAAATAGCTTACTTTAATTCTTTTGCCCATAAGTCTGAGGCTCTTTGAAAGCTCCTCAACCAGATTCATTTTAATACTGAAATTGATAGGCAAATCGGGATTCTGATGAGCAGGATTTATGGCACGGCCTACATAGAAGTTTATATCTGTAGCTTCTTCAAAGAGAAGCTGACAGATAAGTGAAGCGCCGTCCCTTTTATAATTCCAGTGCTCGTACATCTGGTTATCACCCACATAGTCTTTGGCATATTCCAAAACTCTGTTTACAGTTATAACACCTTCTGTCACCAGATCAACCCCCTCAAGCTTTGCAATGGGAGGAATATCTGAGCTTTCAAAGTTGAGAGTTGTCTGGAGTGGCTTTCTTAAATATTTTGCAGCAATAGAAGAAGTTGTTCCTCCGCATATAATATGCTTTCCTTCTTTTGAGAAGAAAAGGGACATCATACGGTCACAGTCATCACGGTTAGAAGGAGGACCGAAAAGAATGTTCATGGGTTCTCGCTTTCTGATTTTTATGATACATGCCGTTGCATCGTCTCCCGGTTTTCCGCCGTAGAGCTTATCAACCTCATCAACTAAAACTGTTGAGAGATTTTTGGCAGTAAGCCCCGAAAGGCTGACGGTTTCCATAAATTCAATTATTTCTTCTCTCTTCCAGCCGAAGTTATACGCCATGCCTATTCCGGCATGGGGACAACCGTCACTCATTGCAATAAAAATGTCGCCTTCCTCCAAACGTATAACGGACTTGTAAATTTTCTTTCCGTCAATATTCATTTCTGTTTTGGGATAGTCGAAATTTTTATTGTCACGAAGAACTATAGCTAATGGGTTATCATATTGAATAATTTCGGCAGTATCGTTATTTATTAAATGCATAATTGTAAATGTTGAGTATGCAACACCCCTTACGGAACATACGGGAAGAGTGGCAGCGATGGTAGAAACACATTCTTCGAGGGGAAGACCCGAAGCCATCATGGTAGAAATGATTTTTGATGTAAGGGTTGATAAGATACTTGCTTTAACTCCGCTGCCAAGACCGTCTGCCAGAACGATTACTGTTGAAGAATCATTTTGCTCAACTATGTCCACATGGTCACCGCAAAGTTGTTCACCGTAATGATTGATACTTTTCCAGCCGATATCTGCACATAAATCATTCATTCTGTATCGACTCCTTCAGCTTTGCAAGAGCAATTTTTGTTTCTGCGGCGGTTTCTCCCAGAAGTGATGCTATTTCCTGAACAATGCGCATCTGTTTATCAACAACCTTATCGGCAACCTCAACGGTTTGACGGCTGATGCTTTCCTTCTTTTCGCGCTCGTTCTGCTCATCTGTGATATCACGAAGAATTCCGATTAAAAGGTGAGAATCCTTATCATATACAATGGTTTGTTCTATGAAACGCTTGTACTCGGCAAGATATACTCTTTTGTTTTTGATATTTTTGCCCGTGGTTTTAACTTCCATAAAGTCTTTGGGGTCCATGATGCGGACAACCAGATCTCCCAATACATCAGCACTTGAACGAATGTTCATTAAGCGTCTTGCAGATTCGTTTATCTGCTGTACCTCAAGTTCTTCGTTAAGAACAATAAGTCCGTTGGGAGTGTTCTTGACTATGGTATCTGAAAAGCTTTCAGCCTTGTCTTTAAGGTAGGGAAGACACATGGAAATTTCTGCTTTTCCCTGGCAGATGGCAATGGCCTTTTCGCGACAGGTGTTATATCCGCAGGAACCGCAGTTGAGTTCATCCGAGGGCTTGAATTTACCCATCTGGCGAAGGACATTATAAATTTCGGTTTCTGTGGGAGGCTGAAGTCTGTGTTCTATATATGTAAACTGTTTCTTAAGCTCTGTGTTTTCGGGAGTAGTGACAGTGAAGTCTTTGTCTCCTGCATAATTTGAAATTGTGATAAAGTCCTTTATAGGAGAAGTGTGGTGGTATTTTTCCATTACAGGACCGCCGATACAACTTCCCACGCAAGCGGACATTTCGATGAAGCATTTGTGAATTTTGCCGCTTTCTATGTCTTTAAGAGCGCTGATACAGTTTTCAATTCCATCAAGAGCCATATAGGTATAGCCGGAAGGAGCATCGACCATGGTCTTTAGGATCCCGCCTGTGGTGGGGAAGAATCTTGCTCGGCTTTCTTCTTCGTAATCCATTTCTTTTGAAAGCTCAATATTTTCTTCGTTTAACCAGTTTGTAAGTTCTTCAAAGGTTAAAACGGCATCAACAATACCCTCATAGTGTTCTGCTTCGTCCTTTTTGGCAACACAAGGGCCAATAAATACGGTTTTTGCACCCGGAATTCTCTTTTTTATATCCATAGAGTGGGCCTGCATGGGAGAAACCACATCTGCCAGATACTCAAGCTCAGCGGGGAAGTACTTCTGTATGAGAAGGTTTATAGAATGACAACATGAAGATATAACTATATCCAGGTCATCCTCCTTTAACATTCTTTCATACTCTTTCTTTACTATTGTGGCACCTATAGCAGTTTCTTCTACATCTGAAAAGCCCAGCTTTTTAAGGGCATTGCGCATTGAGTCGATTCCTACACCATCGTAGTTTGCCACGAAGGAGGGAGCAAGACTTACAATAACAGGGTCACCTGACTGAAGAAGAACCTTTGCCTTTTCGGTTTCATCCACAATCTGTTTTGCATTCTGGGGGCAGACAACGAAACACTGTCCGCAAAGAATACACTCGTTTCCAATGATATGAGCCTGATTTCCGGAAAAACGAATGGCCTTGACAGGGCAGTGACGTATACATTTATAACAGTTTTTACAATTAGATTTTTTAAGGGTTAAACAGTTTGGCATTTTACTTTTCCTTTCTTTTACATTAAGGCGAGAACTTTATCACGGAAGAAGTCTTTGAAATTTTCACGGGT
This sequence comes from Clostridia bacterium, assembly GCA_045123995.1. GTDB lineage: Bacteria > Bacillota > Clostridia > CAKSNL01 > HGM11501 > HGM11501. Next base: position 509 of record JBGVKY010000007.1, on the reverse strand, counting down.
AATGCCAACGTGAATTTCATCATCCACCTGTATGGTAACGCCCTGGCGGTTGCATTTACCGATACAGAAACTACCGGTAAGCGTTATTTCGTCTTCCAGCTTATGTTCTTTAATCGCCTCTGTAATTAAGTTCACAATTTCAGGTGAGCCTTTTAAGTGGCAGGAACTGCCGACACAAATCTGTATAATCATAAAATATCACACTTTCGTTAAAACTTCGTTTTTGAAAAAGTCCACTACGGTTTCAGGGGTAACTGAATGAAATTCGTCATCCAAAGTTACACAAACGCCCTTCTGGCATTTGCCCATGCAAAAAATTCCGCAAAGCTCCACTTTGTCACCGATCCCGTTTTCACTTATTAAATTTTTGAGTTGCTGTGCAACCTGATGAGAACCTTTGATATGACAGGAACTTCCGATACAAACTGTGATTTTCATTATTGTTTCCTCCTTAACTGCGGTGAATATCATTTATCCAGGAGAGCAGGAACTCCCGCTCTTCTTCACTA
>JBGVKY010000006.1:0-58101 GCA_045123995.1 Clostridia bacterium | reverse complement strand
AGGGTGTTGCATTTTTTCCTTTTCTTGAAATGGAATAATCCTCGGCAAAGCCCATTTCTTCCTTTGTTGCATCATCTAAAATTCCTGTTACGGTAAGACCTCTGTCTTCCTGAAATTGTTTAATGCCCTCTTCGGTGTTTTCATCAAATGTTCCGGTTATATTTATTTCTGCTCCGGATTTACCTTTGTATCCCATTTCGTTGAGCCTTAAATGAATTCCGCCCACTATGTTTTCATCTTCACAGCCGTATGTAACATGGGTTTTTCCGTCTTTTGTTTTTTCCGAAGAGAATTCATTACTATAATTTTCCATATACATTTTATCATATTTTTCTTGGGGGTTCAACAGATAGTTTTCTTGGGGGAAATATTTTTCACTTTTCTTAAAATCCAATTTAAAATTTCCGGCATCTTCCTTTTTTGTTTCCCCTTTGCCTGGCGAGTATTCACCGACTAAATCATTTCCCCATATATCCTTGAGAGGCTCATCAGATATGCCGTTTGGATGGCTTAAAGAATCCATGCTTTCTTCGTTTCTGGTTGTGGCGAAATTTGGCAGGGGCATGAAGTGAACCTTATTTCTGGTATTGCTTTTTGCATCATATCTAAAAATAAAAAAATATTTTATCTCATTTTTATGCCACATACCGAAAGGATTAAAAAAAATTAAGTTAATATAAAATTTTCTATTGAATATTGAAAAAAATGTGGTAAAATATATAGTGGTCTTGTAATTATACAAGCTTTATTGAAAGGATTGAAACATATGGAAAAAGAAAGAAGAGTCGGAACGGTATCCAGAGGAATACGTTGTCCCATTATCCGTGAGGGAGATGACCTTGCGAAAATTGTGTCAGACAGCGTTTTGGAAGCAGCTGAATGTGAGGGCTTTGAAATAAAGGACCGTGACGTTATTTCCATTACAGAATCGATTGTTGCCCGTGCACAGGGAAACTATGCTTCTGTGGACGACATAGCAGAAGATGTTAAAAATAAATTCGGAGAAGGAACACTGGGTGTTATTTTTCCCATTTTATCAAGAAACCGTTTTGCAATATGCCTTCGAGGTATTGCAAAGGGCGTTAAAAAAATCGTGCTTATGTTAAGCTATCCCTCTGACGAAGTGGGAAATGAGCTTGTAAGTTTAGACAAGCTTGACGAAGCTGGTGTAAATTCCTATTCTGATGTACTCTCTCTGGCACGTTATCGCGAGCTTTTCGGTGAGAATAAGCACGAATTTACAGGCGTTGACTATGTTGAATATTACGGAAACCTCATAAAGGAAATGGGAGCAGAGGTTGAAATAATTTTTGCGAATCAGGCAAAGGCAATTTTGGATTATACAAAAAACGTGTTAAACTGTGACATTCATACAAGAGCACGAACAAAGAGAATATTAAAAGCAAACGGTGCCGAAAAGGTTTTCGGACTTGACGAGATCTTAAATGCTCCCGTAAACGGAAGCGGATGCAACGAAAGATATGGTCTTTTAGGATCCAATAAGTCAACAGAAGATAAAATCAAACTTTTCCCCAGAGAGTGCAAGGATCTGGTTTTGGATGTTCAGAAGAAAATTTTGGAAAAGAGCGGAAAACACGTTGAAGTAATGGTTTACGGCGACGGTGCATTCAAGGATCCTCAGGGTAAAATCTGGGAATTGGCAGACCCTGTTGTTTCTCCCGCTTTTACAGACGGACTTGTCGGCACTCCCAACGAGCTTAAGCTTAAATATCTTGCGGATAATGACTATAAGGATCTTTCGGGTGAAGAATTAAAGAAGGCTATTTCCGAGAGCATAAAGAAAAAGGGCGATAATCTTGTGGGCAACATGGCGTCTCAGGGTACAACCCCCCGCCAGCTTACAGATTTAATCGGTTCTCTTTCTGACCTTACATCAGGCTCCGGCGACAAGGGAACTCCCGTTGTTCTGGTTCAGGGATACTTTGATAACTACACTAATTAAAAAGAGAATACTGCGGATTTCGGCGGTGCTCCTTTGGGAGTCCCGACATTCCGCAGTATTTTTTGCATAAAAAGAGAAAAAATGCCGATAATTAACATAAGTAAAGTATGAAAGGGCGGTTTTTATGAAAATTGCAAAGGTTGAAGCCAGAGAAATTTTAGATTCCCGTGGTTTTCCCACAGTTGAAGCGGAAGTAACATTGGAAAACGGCGTCAAGGGAGCAGCTTCTGTTCCCTCGGGGGCGTCAACAGGTCAGGCGGAAGCCTATGAGCTTCGTGACGGGGACGAGGAACGCTTTTTGGGAAAGGGAGTAAGAAAAGCTGTCGGTAACGTGGAAAAAATTATATCAGGCTCTCTTTCCGGTATTTGTGTTTTTGACCAAAGAAAAATCGACAATATAATGATAGAACTTGACGGAACCGAAGCGAAAAAGAAATTGGGGGCAAATGCCATTTTGTCCGTGTCCATGGCGGCTGCCAGAGCAGCGGCAAATGAGCTTAATATTCCTTTATATAAATATTTCGGGGGAATGAATGCTCATATACTTCCATGCCCCATGATGAATATATTAAACGGCGGTGCCCATGCGGATAATAATGTGGATATACAGGAATTCATGATAATGCCCGTTGGAGCACCCACCATGAGCGAAGCCGTGAGAATGGGTAGTGAAATTTTCCATGCTCTCAAAAAAATTATAAAGAAACAGGGTGGAATAACCGCTGTGGGAGACGAGGGAGGCTTTGCACCTCACCTTTCAAGGGACGAAGAAGCAATCGAGCTTATCATGGAAGCTATAACTTCTGCTGGCTTCACTCCTGGAGAAGATGTTCTCCTGGCTTTAGATGCGGCATCCAGCGAATGGTATAAGGACGGGAAATACATTCTGCCTAAATCGGGAAAGGAATACACGTCTGAAACACTGGCGGACTATTTTGAAAATCTCACAAAAACCTATCCCATATATTCCCTGGAAGATCCTCTTTCTGAAGAGGACTGGGAGGGCTGGCAGCTTATAACAAAGAAAATAGGCGAAAAATGTCAGCTTGTGGGAGACGATTTATTTGTAACCAATAAAAAAAGAATTGAAAAAGGAGTCTTCCTCAATGCGGCAAATGCGGTGCTTATAAAGGTAAATCAGATAGGAACACTGTCGGAAGCCTTTGATGCGGTGGATACCGCTCATAAAGCAGGATATAAAACTATTATCTCTCACAGAAGCGGCGAAACCGAGGATAGTACAATAGCAGATATTGCGGTAGCGCTGGGGAGCGGGCAGATTAAAACCGGAGCACCACAGAGAGGCGAAAGATGTGCAAAATATAACAGATTGACAAAAATCGAGAAAGAACTTTCGGAAAATTCATCATTTTACAAAATAAAAATTTAAAAAAGTAGTTGTTTTTTTCTTTGAGATGTGATAAAATACTTCGAGAAGCTTAAAAAGCGGTAAATTTTACATCGAGAAGAAAGGAATGAATAAGATGGCAGCTTTAAAGATTGTGCTTACAGTACTTCACATTGTAATTGCATTTAGTCTTGTGGTTTCCGTGCTTTTCCAGTCCGGTAAGTCTCAGGGATTGTCCGGAACTATCGCAGGAGGTGCAGAAACATTTTTCGGTAAGAATAAGGGTAAGACAATGGACGGAGTTTTAGCAAAGGTAACAGTAGTTCTTGCAATTTTATTTGTAGTAACTGCAGTTTCTCTTTCAGCTATCGAAAGAAAGATAAGCGATGATGCAATGGAAGCTTATGAAGAGGAAGTTCAGGAATTGAACGAAGAAGAAATCGAAGGTATTGATATAATCGAACCTGAGACTGAAGCTGAAGTAACAGAATAAAAAAACGGAGCCTGGCTCCGTTTTTTTAACCTTGCAGAAAGGAGGGATTTTTGTGGCAGAGGGCGTAAAGATTTTAGCTTCCAATAAAACCGCAGGAAGAAACTATTTTATCTTGGAAAAATACGAAGCAGGAATAGAACTTTTCGGCACGGAGGTAAAGTCCATGCGCCAGGGAAGAGTAAACTTAAAGGATTGCTATGCAAGTGTTGATAACGGCGAACTTTTTGTTTACGGAATGCACATAAGTCCCTACGAAAAGGGGAATATATTTAATAAGGACCCTTTAAGACCTAAAAAACTTCTGATGCATAAAGGCGAAATCATGAAGCTTTTCGGAAAGGTTAAGGAAGACGGCTGTGCTTTAATTCCTTTTTCTGCATATCTTAAAAGGGGAAGAGTCAAGGTTGAAATTGCTCTATGTAAGGGTAAAAAGCTCTATGACAAGAGGGACGATTTGGCTAAAAAACAAGCAAACCGTGACATTGAAAGGTCTTTTCGGGGCAAGGAATAAAATTTCAACAAAGAAATTTTATTCCGAGTTCGACATTGCGTAAAAATGCGAACAGCATTTTAGGGATGTCGAAAAGGAATGGACTTAAAAAGGTTAGCGTAAACAGAAAAACAAAAAGACCGCCGCTTTTGCGTTTTTCGTTCACAAATTGCTTTGTTGCAATTTGTTCAAAAGAAAATGCTATTCGCATTTTCATGATTGTAACACAAAAGGCTAAAAAAGCCATTTGCTTTTTTGCGGCAAGACCGCCGCTTTTGCGTTTTTCGTTCACAAATTGCTTTGTTGCAATTTGTTCAAAAGAAAATGCTATTCGCATTTTCATGATTGTAACACAAAAGCCTAAAAAAGCTATTCGCTTTTTTGCGGAAAGCCGCCGTTTTTGTGTTTTTCGTTCACAAATTGCCTTGTTGCAATTTGTTCACTTGGGGGCGTACCGGTTTCGACGGGGATTTTGAACCATGGGAAGCGGGTAGATGCGAGCACATCTTAAAAAGCTCAATTTAAAATTAAACGCTAACAATAATTTAGCTTACGCTGCCTAAGTGCAGCCGTCCGCTCGGGGATAACCGTGACCCCGACTCGGGCGTCGACTAACGGTGAACGTGACCATGCAAAGCTTTGAGCATGGCATGACAAATGAAGCTACCGAAACTTTGAGTTTGCTTGTGGACTCAAAGTCTGGGGAATCCTGACCATAAGCTGCACCCGGAGATGCCCGTGCGGATAGATTTTCGGACACGGGTTCGACTCCCGTCGCCTCCACCAAAAAATAAGAAGCATGCCCGAAAGGGCGTGCTTTTTATTTTTGATGAAAAGCAATGGGAGGGAGTCGAACTTGTCCGAGTCATTTTTACCGCTTGCGGAAAAATGACGGGGGTTTAGAGCTTTTGGAATTCAAAAGCTCTAAACTCGACTCCCGCCAAACGCCACGCATCAATGTCTGGAGAGGGCAGTGAGTGCGAAGACGGGTACCGAAATGCAAGTCATTTGGGACGTCGAGCAGAAAGGATGCGAAGCCTCCCTCCAAAAGCCACTCACTTATCTCCCCTTATAAATCACTAAAAGCCTGAGCATAATAAATTAAAGGAGTGATTTATGATGGAGCTTATAAAGGTTATATTAACATCTCTTTTATCGGCGGTGTCGCTTTTTTTGTTGGCAAAGATAATGGGACACAAGCAGATGGCACAGCTGGATTTTTTTGATTACATTAACGGGATAACAATCGGGTCAATAGCAGCCGAGCTTGCAACAGAACTGGAAGAGCCATTAAAACCCCTTATCGCCATGATAGTATACGGGATAGTTGCGCTGGGGCTTACAATAATTGCCCATAAATTCCCAAAGACCCGTAAGTATGTGAACGGAACTCCTACAATTATCATGAATAAGGGAAAGATTATAAGAGAAAACATGAAAAAAGCTAAGATAGAGCTTTCTGAATTTATGGTTATGTGCAGGCAGGAAGGATATTTTAATATAGAAGACATTGAGACTGCAATTTTTGAATATAACGGCAGACTTACGATTTTGCCCAAAAGCGATAAAAGACCTTTAACCCCCGGGGATATGAAAATTAAACCTAAGCAGGAAAAAATTTCAACGGAGGTTATAATGGACGGTAGGATTCTGCACGAAAATATAAAAAGACTGGGACTTGATATGACGTGGCTTGATAAAAAAATAAAAGAACAAAAATACAAGGACGCTAAAGAAATATATCTTGGTTTATGCGATGATGAATTGAAACTTACTTTATTCCCTCTTAAATAACGAATATAAAGATAAATAGTAAAAAACACTTGACAACTAAAGTGGCGTGTGATATAATTTGGCATAATCTAAAAAACGCTGTGATGCGGAATAGTATGTAAATACTTTCGCCTAAAGAGAGATGCCGGCCGGTGCAAGGCATTGGGAAAGATTTACGGAACTCGCCGCGGAGCGGCTGCTGCGAAAAGGAAAGTAGTGGCAGACGGGAACTCCCGTAACAGAGTTAAGATGTGTTGGCATCTGAAGGGCATCCTTTATGGGTGAAGAAGAGTGGTACCGCGGAAACACTGATAAGCGTTTTCGTCTCTTTGAATCAGCAGAGAGATGGAAACGTTTTTTTGTTGAAAAACCCCAAAATGTCGAACTTAGGAAGGAGTTTTCAAAATGAGAAAAATCAATATCACAGACATTACTCTTAAAAAACTTTCGGAGGAAAGGGAAGTTTCCCTTTTATTCCGTGAAAAAACGGCTATAGCTGTTTGCGCAGATTCTCTTGGGGCGGATGCAGTTGAATTGCCTTTAGTTAAAAATCCCCGTGAGGATAAGATTATATATAAAACAATCGCACAGAATGTTAAAAATGCTGTTTTGGCAATTCCTGTGGGCTTTACAAAGGAAGAGGTTTCGGTTGCATGGGAAAGCATTAAAGAGGCCGGAAAACCCCGTCTTCAGGTGGAACTTCCTGTATCAACAATCCAGATGGAATATGCATACCACGTTAAACAGGCGGTTATGCTTGAAAAAATCGCAGAGCTCATTAAAGAAGCAAAAACTTTTTGTGGAGATGTTGAATTTTCTGCCCTTGATGCCACAAGAGCAGATGAAGACTTCCTTTTAAGCGCAGCTAAAGAGGCAGAAGCAAACGGAGCGGAAATTATCACTATCTGCGACAATGCAGGGGTATCTACTCCTGAAGAAATCGCCTCTTTGACTAAAAAAGTAAAGGAAAATGTAAGTATCCCTGTTTATGTTCAGGTTTCCGACCGTATAAGCATGGGTGTAGCATCGGCTTTTTCAGCTATTTCTGCCGGTGCGGACGGAGTTAAGTGTGCTATGGCAGGAAAAGAGACTCTCCTTACGGGAGAATTTTCTGATGCCATAAGTGTCTGTGGAGCAAGAATCAATGCGAAGACAGAGCTTGACAACACAAAAATTCATTCACGCATTGAAGATATGCTTGTTGGAATAAATCACGAAGAATATGAAGATGAAAAAACCATAAGCGACAAGAAAAAGATTTTGCTTGATTCTGATTCCTCCATGGCACAGGTTACTCAGGCGGCAGAGATTTTAGGTTATGACCTTTCCGAATCTGACATCGGAAATGTATACAGGGCCCTTATGCAGGTTTCAGAAAAGAAAGGTGCAGTAGGAGCCAAGGAATTTGAAGCTTTGATTGCAAGCTATGCAATGCAGGCGCCTTCCAGATATCATTTTGAGACTTACACCACAACCAGCAGCAATGTTACAAGCTCCATGTCTCAGGTTACACTTAAATCAGACGGAGAGGTTATATGCGGAGTAAGCAGCGGAGATGGTCCTATAGATGCGGCGTTCCGTGCTATAGAACAGTGCATAGGCCATCACTATGAGCTTGACGATTTTCAGGTCCAGGCAGTGACCGAAGGAAAAGAGGCCTTAGGCTCAGCAGTTGTAAGACTCAGAAACAACGGAAAGCTCTATTCGGGTAACGGAATTTCCACGGATATTGTGGCAGCAAGTATAAGAGCATACATAAATGCACTTAACAAAATCGTATTTGAGGAGGCATAAAATGAAGATTGTATTTTCAACCAAGAATGTAAGCCGTGCTTCCTTTCTTGACACTTGCCGTTATGCCTTCGATTACGGTTTTGAGGGGTTTGAAATATACGATGCAATAAAGGAAAGGAGCAGTCATCACGACAGCGTGTTGCGCCGTGACCGTGTGTCGGATGCCAAGAGAAAGCTTTTGAACAGAAATCTTAAGGTATCTGCACTTCGTATGCCCCTGGGAGTTGAGCATGGTGAAGTAACCTCAGAACTTATCGGAAAATATATTGATATGGCATCTTCATCAGGTATTTCAAATGTGATTTTAAGGATGGAAGAAGAGGTTTCTTTTGATATTTTAGACGAAAAGCTTTCCTTTGCCATAAAGAAAGCGGAATCGGCAGATGTCAGCATTTTGCTGGAAACTGTTGGATATCTTTCAAATACCGAAAATGTAATCGGGATCATCAATCATTTTTCTTCAGCGTGTCTTGGTGCTTCCTGGAATGTAAGGGGTACATATTTTACGGCGGGAGAAACAACTGAAACTACCATAAAGAACCTGGGAGCATATATAAAATATGTGCGTCTCGGAGATATGAAGGACGGAAAAACCGTTCTTATCGGAGAGGGAGAGCTTCCTTCCGAAAAGCTTTTAAATGCTCTTTCTTCTCTTAATTATGACGGATATATCTGTGCGGCATGGAATGAAGAAATAAACGATGCGGATATAGTCCTGACTCATTTTGCAAATTATATTTCACAGCTTAACCGTGACAAGAAAACCTTTGAAAAGTCTTATTATAACAGAGATAAATCAGGAACCTTTGTATGGAAAAAATATGATATAATTGAAGCAACTTTTTCGGATGTTTTAGATAAAATGGTGGAAAACTATCCCGACCAGTATGCTTTTAAATATCCTACGCTGGATTATACCAGAACTTACGAGCAGTTCAGACGAGATGTTGATGAATGTGCGGCAGCTTTAATCTCTCTGGGCGTAAAAGCGGGAGATCATGTGGCTGTATGGGCTACAAACGTACCTCAGTGGTTTATAACCTTCTGGGCAACAACAAAAATCGGTGCAGTTTTGGTTACGGTTAATACTGCTTACAAAATTCACGAAATCGAGTATCTTTTAAGACAGTCTGATACTCATACACTTGTTATGATTGAGTATTGCAAGGACATTAACTATAAAGAGATAGTTGAGGAGCTTTGTCCCGAACTTAAAACATTGGAGCCAGGAAAACCCCTTTATTCCAAAAATCTTCCCTTCCTCCGCAACGTTGTTACGGTTGGTTTTTCCATGGACGGATGTCTTACCTGGGAAGAAATGCTTTCACGTTCAAGTCTGGTACCCCGTGAAGAAGTAAAAAGAAGAGCATCTTTGGTTAAGCCTGATGATGTATGCAATATGCAGTATACATCCGGAACCACAGGATTTCCCAAGGGGGTTATGCTTACTCACAGAAATATAGTGAATAACGGTAAAACCATCGGTGACAGAATGGATTTATCCACAGCTGACCGTATGATGATTCAGGTTCCTATGTTCCACTGTTTCGGAATGGTGCTTTCTATGACATCCATGATGACACACGGAGGAACTCTTTGTCCCATACCGTATTTCTCACCGAAGTCATCCCTAGCCTGTGTAAATGATGAGAAAATAACGTGCTTTAACGGTGTTCCTACAATGTTTATTGCAATGTTCAATCATCCTGATTTTGCAAAGACTGATTTTTCATACATGAGAACGGGTATTATGGCGGGAGCAAACTGCCCGGCAGACCTGATGCGCCGTGCCTCGGTTGAAATGAATATGAGAGAGATAATCTCTGTTTACGGGCAGACTGAGGCGTCCCCCGGCTGTACCATGGGTGAGGTAAACGAAGACCTTGACCACCGTGTTGAAACTGTGGGAAGTGCATTCCCCGGAGTGGAATGTAAGATAATCGACCCCGAAACAGGAGAGGAGCTTCCTGACGGTGAAAGCGGTGAATTTGTAGCACGTGGCTTTAACATTATGAAAGGCTACTACAAAATGCCTGAAGCTACCGCAGGGGCCATTGATAAAGACGGATGGCTTCATTCGGGAGATATCTGCATGAGAACTCCCGACGGATATTACAAGGTAACAGGCCGTCTTAAGGATATGATTATCCGTGGTGGTGAAAACCTTTATCCCAGAGAAATTGAAGAATTTTATCTTACTAATCCCAAAGTCCGTGACGTTCAGGTGGTTGGTGTTCCGGATGAAAGGTACGGCGAAGAATGCTGTGCATGGATTATTCTTCACAAGGGAGAAACTGCCGACGAAGAAGAAATGCGAGAATTTGGTAATGCTTCCATTGCAAGACATAAAGTGCCCAGATATTTTATGTTTGTAAATGAATTTCCCATGAATGCAGCGGGAAAAATATTAAAGTACAAAATGCGTGATGAATCCGCCGAAAAACTGGGACTTAAAAAATAATTTAAAAAACTATTGACAAATTATTTTCATCAGAGTATAATGTGTACTAAATTTGAATATCACAAAAAAACGACTATGATGAGGACGGTCGGATTGTGGAGCCTTTAAGAGAGTTGCCGGTTGGTGTGAGGCAATGGTGAGACATTCCAATGACTTATCACCTCTGAGTCGGAGGACCGAAAGGGAAACTGAGTAGACTCCTTCCGTAATGCTGCGTAAAGGCAAAGGGCTTGTTTGAGCTCGGAAAGTGACGGAAAAGATTCCGTAATTTGAGTGGTACCGCGGGTTATAAACTCGTCTCAAAATTGCTTTTGAGACGGGTTTTTTGTTTTATTCAAGTTCGTAACAGAATATAGTTCACGAAAATGAAAGGAGACAAAACAATGGATTACAGTTTGAAAGAAGTTGCAGGCAGAATCAAAGACCTGCGAGAAGCGAAAGGCTATACTCCTGAAGAGCTTGCAAAGCTCACAGGTGTATCTATTGATGATTACAAGGTTTTAGAGAAGGGTGAAACAGATTTCAGCTTCACATTCATTTACAAATGTGCAAAAGCTTGCGGTGTTGAAGTTGTTGATTTGCTTGAAGGAACAAGCACAACCCTTACTTCCTTTGCTATTACGAGAAAAGGTGAAGGTCTTAAAATCGTAAAGAAGCACGGTGTAGAATATAATAACCTTGCCCCTAAATTCAGGGATAAACTGGCGGAACCCTTTCTGGTAAAATTCCCTTATCTTCCCGAGGAACAGAATGCTCCTATTCATTTGAATTCTCACAACGGGCAGGAATTTGACGTTATCGTTAAAGGTTCGCTCAAAGTTCAGGTTGGAAATCACGTGGATGTACTTAACGAGGGAGACTCTATTTTCTATAACAGCATCATTCCTCACGGGATGGTTGCGGTGTCAGAGGGCGGATGTGAATTCCATGCGGTTGTATTAAATCCCCAGGACGGTCAGGTAACAGAAGAATATCCCGAAGCACCGGTAATTGCCGCAAAAGCAGCAGCTAAAAAGGAAAAAACAGAGACCGTTGCGGATAAGTTTATTGAATCAACATATGATGAAAACGGTGTATTTAACGGTATCACATTCAAAAATGACGATAAATTCAACTTTGCTTTTGACTGTGTTGATGCTATTGCAGCAAAGAACCCAGATAAGCTGGCTATGATGTGGGTTGCAAATGACAAAACGGACAGAAGATTCACTTTCAGTGATATGAAGAAATATTCTGCAAAAACCGCCAACTATTTTGAATCTCTCGGAATTAAAAAGGGAGATACGGTAATGCTTGTATTAAAGCGCCATTATCAGTTCTGGTTCTCAATGCTTGCGCTTCATAAAATCGGTGCTATCGCAATACCTGCAACAAATCAGCTGGTAGAACACGATTTTGATTACAGATATAAAGCAGCAAAGGTTAAGGCTATAGTTTGTACTGCTGACGGAGAAGTTTCGGATGAAGCGGAAAAAGCAGCAGCAAATTATCCAGGTATGATAAAAATCTTGGTTGGCGGAAATAAAGAAGGCTGGCATGATTTCAATGTTGAAATGGAACGTTTCAGCACGCACTTTTATCGTACAGAAAACACACCCTGCGGAAATGACCCCATGCTTATGCTCTTTACATCAGGAACAACGGGTTATCCCAGAATAGCAACACACTCATATAAATATGCGCTTGGTCATTATCCCACAGCAAAGCATTGGCATAATGTAAATCCCGACGGACTTCACTTTACAATTTCAGATACAGGCTGGGGTAAAGCTCTCTGGGGTAAACTTTACGGTCAGTGGCTCTGCGAAGCAGGCGTATTTACTTACGATTTTGACCGCTTCCATTCAGAAGATATCCTTCCGATGTTTGCAAAATACAAAATCACAACCTTCTGCGCACCGCCTACAATGTACCGTTTCTTCATCAAGGAAGACTTGTCAAAGTATGACCTTTCTTCCATTGAGTATGCAACAACAGCAGGTGAGGCATTAAATCCCGAGGTATTCAATCAGTTCAAGAAAGCAACTGGTCTTACCATCATGGAGGGCTTTGGACAGACAGAGACAACCCTTTCAATCGCAAACTTTGTGGGTTCAACACCGAAAATCGGCTCTATGGGAAGGCCTTCTCCTCTTTATGATGTAGTTGTGCTTGATCCTGACGGTAACGAATGTAAAACAGGGGATGCAGGAGAAATCTGTATCAGAGTTAAAGATGATATCCCTTGCGGTCTCTTTATCGGTTATTATCTTGATGAAGAAAAGACCAAGGAAGTTTGGCACGACGGATACTATCATACAGGCGACCAGGCAACAATGGATGAAGACGGATACCTCTGGTATGTGGGACGTATCGATGATGTAATAAAATCATCCGGTTATCGTATCGGACCTTTCGAAATCGAAAGTGTTATAATGGAGCTTCCTTATGTTCTTGAATGTGCAATCACTCCTGTTCCTGATGAAGTAAGAGGTCAGATTGTAAAGGCAACAATCGTGCTGGTTAAAGGAAATGAAGGCACAGACGAACTCAAAAAAGAAATCCAGGAATACGTAAAAACGCATACCGCTCCTTACAAATATCCGAGAATCGTTGAGTTTGTTGATGAACTTCCAAAAACAATCAGCGGAAAAGTAAGAAGAGTGGAAATCCGTAAAAACGATATGGAAAAAATGAATAAGTAATCTTAAATTATAAAAAGATTCAGAATTTTTCTAAAAAAATATTGACTTTACTAAGATGAAGTGATATAATCCAGATAATTAAATGCGGAGAGCAGAAACCAGTAGGTTGGAAAGAACATGGAGAGAGTTGCCGGTTGGTGCGAGGCAAATGGGGCGTCCTTCTCGAATTCCTTCTGTTAGCAGTGCACTGAACAAGCTTGGTCTTAAGTAGGAGGCAACGGGAGTTCCCGTCACAGAACTAGGGTATGTTAGTACCCGATAAGGTCGCTACCGTGAGATGGCGATAAACTGAGGTGGTACCACGGAAATGAATTTTTTCGTCCTCTGTATCCTTAAAGGATTGCAGAGGACGTTTTTGTTTTTACTGCAGTCCTTAAAAATCAAACGAACGGAAAGGATGAACAAAAATGGCACAAAACTACTATCAAAAAGAAATCGAAACAATGTCGGTTTCCGAAATGAAAAAACTTCAATCAGAGAAACTGGTGAAACAGGTTAAGCACGTTTACGAAAATGTAGAATATTACCGTAACCTTATGGATGAGGCGGGTGTTAAACCCGAAGATATCAAAAGTATTGAAGATTTACATAAGCTTCCCTTCTTATCAAAGGCAGATTTAAGAGACGCTTATCCCTACGGTCTTCTGGCAAAGCCTTTAGAGGATTGTGTAAGAATTCATTCCACTTCAGGAACAACCGGTCGCAGAGTAGTTGCTTTCTATACACAAAAGGATGTTGACCTTTGGGAGGATTGCTGTGCACGAGCTATAGTTGCTGCGGGCGGAACAAATAAAGATGTATGCCAGGTTGCTTACGGATACGGACTTTTCACAGGCGGAGCTGGTCTTCACGGCGGTTCCCACAAGGTAGGCTGTCTTACGCTTCCCATGTCCTCGGGAAATACCGAACGTCAGATTCAGTTCATGCAGGATTTGGGGGCAACAATTCTCTGCTGTACCCCTTCTTATGCAGCTTATATAGGAGAATCCCTTAAGGAACAGGGAATTACGCCTGACCAGATCCCCTTAAAGGCTGGTATCTTCGGGGCAGAACCCTGGACAGAGGAAATGAGAAAGGGAATAGAGGAAACTCTTGGAATAAAGGCTTATGACATATACGGACTTACAGAAACAAGCGGACCGGGAGTTGCTTTTGAATGTAGCGAGCAGACAGGCATGCATGTGAACGAAGACCATTTTATTGCGGAAATTATAGACCCTGATACAGGAGAGGTTCTTCCTGAAGGGGAAAAGGGTGAGCTTGTATTCACTTCTCTTGATAAGGAAGCATTCCCTCTTTTAAGATACAGAACAAGAGATATCTGCGTTCTTTCGAGAAAGAAATGCTCTTGCGGAAGAACTCTTATAAAAATGGCTAAGCCCATGGGAAGAACAGATGACATGCTTATTATAAGAGGTGTAAATGTGTTCCCCAGCCAGATTGAAACAGTCCTTCTCAATGAAGGCTACCAGCCCAATTATCAGATTGTGGTTGACAGGGCTAATAATACAGATACCTTTGATGTAAATGTTGAAATGAATCCCGAACAGTTCACAGATAAGGTGAGTGATGTTCTATCCATGGAGAAAAAATTAGCGAATGCGATGAAGATAATGCTGGGAATTAACCCAACTGTACATCTTGTACCTCCCAAAACTATTACCAGAAGCGAAGGCAAGGCAGTCCGTGTTGTTGATAAGCGTAAGCTTGTATGAGAAAGGAGAATAAAAATGGCTATTAAACAGTTAACGGTTTTTGTTCAGAACAGAAAGGGTACAATCGTTTCGGTTACGGATATTCTTGCTAAGAATAATATCAATATAAGAGCTCTTTCCGTTGCGGAAACAAACGATTTCGGAATTCTCCGTCTCATTGTAAATGATGAAGAAAAGGCAGAAAAGGTTTTGGAGGAGCAGGGCTATCTCATTAAGGTTGTAGATGTTGTGGGCGTTAAAATCGGAGATGCACCAGGCAAGCTTACGGCAGCCCTTGGTGTTTTGGATAAGGCGGATATCAATGTGGAATATCTCTATGCATTTATGGCCCGCACAGAAAAGCATGCCTACGTTGTTTTAAGAGTTGAAAATAATTCCGATGCAGAGGAAATCCTTGAAAAGGAAGGCTTCCATCTCATAACGGAAGCAGATATTAACAAACTTTAAAGAGGAAATATAAATGTTAGGCGTAATTGTAAATGTCATAACTGTCATATTGGGTTCATGTATTGGACTTCTGTTTAAGAAGGGGATACCAGAAAACGTGAGTACAGCGGCCATGACAGGACTGGGTGCATGTACCCTTTATATAGGAATTTCAGGAAGCCTCAAAGGAGAAAATGTCCTTGTTGTTATAGCTTCGGTTGTGCTGGGAGTAATTCTTGGTACACTTTTAGATATTGACGGAGCTATAAACAAACTGGCGGAGAAAACCGAAAGAAAATTCAAAAAAGAGGGCAAGGGCGTATCTTTGGCAGAAGGCCTTGTATCATCCACACTTTTGTTCTGTGTGGGCTCAATGACTGTTACAGGGTCGATTCAGGCAGGACTTACCGGGGATAATTCCCTGCTCATCACAAAGGCGACTCTTGATTTGGTGTCTTCCATGATGCTGGCGTCAAGCCTTGGCTTCGGGGTGCTCTTATCAGCGGTTTCAGTGCTGATAATACAGGGAGGGCTTGTGCTTCTTTCGGGAATTATAGCTCCCTTTATGAGCACCGGAGCTATTAACGAAATGACCTGTGCCGGCTCTATTTTAATTATCATGATTGGAACAAACCTTATGGGGATTACAAAAATCAAGGTGGCAGACTTTTTGCCGGCGATTATACTGGCGCCGGTTCTTTATAATATTATAGAGGCCATATCCACGCTGATTTCATAAAAATATCCGCATACTTCAAAAAGCTGCGGAAGATAGGAAAAACCGACTGAAGGAGTGATTATTTCAGTCGGTTTTTCTATGGCAAATGTTTTTAAGATAGTGGATTTTATTAATTCAAGACATTATGAAAGTCTTTTAAAAAAGTTATTTAAGCTTTTTTTCTTCTGCTTTTTGGACAGTGGGGTATAAAAGGGACAGCTTTTTCCGTTGTGGCTGGGTAAATAAGGGCAAAACGGAGAATTTCTGTCGAGCTTATAAAGCTTTTCTCCCACAGCGCATTTGGGACATTTTTTAAGCATTTATCTTTCCTCATGTTCTTTCGGTTTTATTTGACAGATTGATATAAATGGGGAAAGGATGAATTGATTTAATTTTCGCCTTTTGTAATTGTCACAAGATTCTTTTCTTCGTCCCATTTAACCTCTGCAAAAAGAGCTTCGGAAATAAATCTTATAGGAGTATAAGTTCTGTCATTTTCTATAAATGAAGGACTGTCAAGAAGAATTTTTTCTCCGTTTAAGAAAGCGTGATCTTCTCCTATGAAAATTATAATTTCGATGCCCTCTTTTTTTATAACGACTTTACGGGCATTTTCATCCCAGGAAACCAAAGCTCCTAAAGCTTCAGCTACAAATCTAGCCGGAAGCATAGTGCGGTTATTTCTTATGATTGGAGCCACATCGTTTGTTTTCTCTTCTCCGAAAACAATCGCTTTTTTATCTCCAATCCGGAGAAGGATCTGATTTTCTTCTGATTTTGATTCTTCCCATTTTGCATAAAGTGTTAAGTTTTCTGTAAGCTTTAAGGATGTAACTTTGTTTTCAAACTCTTTATCCTTATACCAGCCTTTAAATACAAAGCCTTCTTTTTCAGTGATGTATTCTTCTAAATCAATAGTGGTATTCAAGGCTTTGGAAATCTTTTTAACTTTTGAACCGCCGTTTGTTTCAAATTCAATGGTAAACACGGTAGTGCCTCCGCCACCGCCCTGAGCTATTTTCTTTTTCCATTTAGCATAAAGTGTAACAGGCTCTGTCAAAGTTAATTCAGTAACCTTTTCCGTAAGGGAGGAATCAAGATACCAGCCCTGGAAAGAATAACGTGATTTTGTGGGTTTGAAATCTGATAAATTAACGGTCGTACCAAGGGTTCTTTCTTCCTGGGGGATAAAGTTACCGCCGTTTGTTTCGAAGTTTATTGTAACTAAAATAACGCCTTCTTCTCCGCCGTCTTCCACGAAAATGTTGGAATTTATAACGGTGTTTTCATCCACCATTTTTTCACGGTCTTTAAGATATATACCTGCATTCTGGGTTTCGTTTTCTGTGTTCTTAATTTCTATAATTGAACCTTCAACTGTTAGAGCCGGGCAATCATCTTTAATCTTGATACCATATTCAGCACCATCCACTATTATTTTGGAGTTTGTTACTGAACCGTGTACATTTATTAAAGCGTTATTATTTATGTTTTTTATATTGATTATTGAATCATCGGCATCAATAGAAATACCGAGAATACCTCTGATATCGTTTTCGTTACCGTCGATATTTATTTCGGAGTTGTCTAAAACAAGTTTGGATTCTGTCTGAAGTTCTGAATAAATAACAGCTGTTCCTGTGGGAGCAAAAACATTGAGCTTGGAATTTTTTAATGTCATTAAAGAACTGTTCCAGACAACAAAAACTCCGGAATCTCCACTGACATATTCGCCTTCAAGAATTACATTTTCAAAGGTAATATCTGCTAAGACATCAAAAAGGCGTCCTTCAAGGTTGTTAAATGTTAAAGAACCGTTTTTGATTGTAATTGATTTGTTGATGGTTTTGGTAGAATCAATAGTTGAAGTTTTGCCAAGGAGGTCGATGATATCGCCTTCTGCAGCGTCTTCCAGTGCAGCTGCAAAAGTTGCGTAATACTTGTTATTTCCAATCCTTGCTACAGATGCATATCTGTTTTCTAATTCGGCGTTGTCTTCGTTTTCAAAAATGGTTTCTGCAGAAGCAGTTATATCTGCAGCCATATCAACGAGTATAACTTTTGTTAAAGCAGAATATGTGTTGCCGGAAATATCTAATGTATCAATGCCTGATATACCTGTATTTCTTGAAGCATAGTCATCGATTGCAAGTTCGATTTCATCAGCATCCTTTGCACTTACAAAAGTATTGCCTGTAATTGTAAGAGAACCGTTTTCGTTTCCTTGCTGACCCCAGTATACATTTATGGGATTGTTAACCTTGGTGAATGTGTTATCTGTAACAGCAACTGTTCCAAGAGCACTGCCATCGCCCATAGATGAAATACCTGTGCCAAAGTTTTCAAATGTACAACCGTCAACAGTGAAGTTGTCACAGTTAAATATAGCAATACCGATGGAATCTCCTGTCTGAACAAAATCACAGTCTATAACATTCCAGCCATCGGGTTCAACTCCACCGTAATTGTACTGTGAAGAAGCGTAACCAATAACGGAAGTAAGCCATGACTTTGTGCCTCCGATTTCTTCAGGTATTATAAATTTAATGCCTTCGATTGTGATGTTGTCGCCACCCACACCGATAAAAGCTGTATCAGTTGTGCTGTTTACTGTAATCTCTGTATCGTCTGCCATGCCCTTAATGGTGACATTATCTTTGAGAATCTCAAAAGCATCGTATGTTCCTGTTGCAAGTTCGAGAGTATCACCGTCTTCAAGAGCTGCAAGTGCTTCTTCAAGTGATTCGAAACCTCTTTTTCCCTGAATATAAGCAGTTGCAATTTTATTGGAACTTTCACCTACAAGGTCGCCGATATTTTCAGATGTAATAGGTTCTCCGTTATACTTGCAATCTACTAATGCCACTGTAGCTCGAAGGTCCGCTTCGTATCCCTCGTCGAAATTACATTCGTCAAATTTTGTAGGTGCATAAGGACGGCAGAATGCGTAACCGGCACCTTCGCCAAAATTACAATTGATAAATTCAACCATTCCAATTGTTGATGCATAGCTGGTCCAGCCATTTATTGTACAGTTAATGGCGATAAGATTGCTGTTTGTACCTTGGTCGCAGCTGATAGTATAAGTGGGACCGTCAATAGTAACATTTTCGAGAGTTACAAGTCCGCCTGCTCCGTTATGATTTACAAATATACCGCGAAAACCATTGTCGATTGTAAGATTTTTAATTGTACCGCCGGTGATATTGATTGCAGAGTCCCAAGTTGAAGCTGCACCGTTAATTGTAAGGGTAAATCCGTTGCCATCAATAGTTTCTCCGTTGAGAATATTGATACCCGTAGTGCCGTAAGCATTTCCTTCTGTTGCTGTTCCTTCGATATCGTTCATCATGATAATGGTTTTGGCATCTCCTTCAAGGGCTGTAAGAAGTTCTTCATAAGAGGATACTTTGGCTATTTCTTCAAGACCAGAAGCTGTTTTTGTGTAAGTTTTATCTGCAACTTTAATAACAGCACCTTCTGAAATATGGCTTTCGATACTGCCGTAGTGGTTATAATCCCAAACAGTATCAAACTCACCGCCGTTTATAACCGTATTGTTGTTGCAGCTTACCATGCCGTTCATGCCTATAAATTTGCCATCGTTTATTTCCAGAACAGCGGCATTGCCTGATACTACAACAGCAGCACCGCTATCTGCCTTATTTGCTGAATTATCACTTATAAAATCGCCATTTTCAATTGTTAATTCGGCATCGTTATAAACATATACCACGTTGCTTGTTGTAGCAGCTGCAAACTCTATTGTATATGTACCGCCTTCAATAAAACCTTCGCCGCCACCTAATGAAACAACGCCATGACGACTTGTAAATTCACCATCTGTTATTTTTAAGCCATTATAAGCTCTTATGTTATAAGTAGGTGATGTGAGCTGATTACCATCATCATCGATACCGCTGTAGCAGGAGTATGTACCTCCGTTGATTTCAACATAACCTTCTGATGAAACAACACCTGTATAGCCGGTAAGAATGGCACCGTTTAAATAAATTTCACTTGCATCGCCGTAACCCCAGATACAAGCACCGCCGTTTGTATCCTGTGCGATAATCTTTGCGTCGTTTACAGTGAGAACCACATTTTTATTTGATTCGCCGTTAACACCGTTATAGATACCGCGTGCATAAATAGCACCGGTATGCCCTTCGCTACTGTCAACAATGGTCAAATTACCTTTATTTCTAATAGCATAAATATGCTTGCCTTCGCTGTTTGCATCGCCGACATCAATAGTATGACCATTTAAGTCAATAACCAATGTCTGATTTTCTTCCACTACGAAAGTCTCGTCAAGTGTTACATCTTCCGTAATGGTGATGACACCATTTATAGCTTCTGGTAATGTAGCTTCTTCTGCAGAAACCATTAAAGAAGTTACTGCAAAAGAACTAAGAGTCATAATAACCGAAAGCATAGTGCATAATAGTTTTTTTAGTCTCATAAAAGTCGTCCTTTCTTTTTGTCAGTTAAGAAAATGCCGTTTTCTTAAAGCGGACAGGTTAATTAAGGTGCCTGCAAACCTTACTTGTGAACGTCCTCCTTTCACTATGATAAAGTAATAATTTTTAAAGTCAGAACAAAGTCCTGCTTAATAAACTTGGCTAAAAGAAAAATCGTCCTATAAAAGGAATGAATCTTAAGTAAAGCCTTTTTAATTCTTTTTTCCAGTATTCATGCTCTCTCCCGGTGGTGCGGTTCATTTCGGTTTTTATATATTCCCTGGACTTGATAAAGGGAATTATGGTGTTATAGAAAAAACCGATAATTATGAAAATGATAAAAAGGGAAAAAGCAAATATAATTAAGTCGTAAGTAAAAGTGTCATAGGTGTATTGCATAATTATGTCAATGCATCAAAGTCAGTGTTTGCCTGCTATGATACATTTTCCTCCGTTAAATGTCTCATTTTCCTGTCTTGAGGAATGTTATTATTCTTTCGCGAAGATTGTTAAGAAGCATCTGGGTTTTTTCCCGGTCATCCCAGAGAGCGTAATCTATTACGAAAGCAATTATTGAATAAATAAATATTTCTGCTTGTTGATGGGAGCAGCCGAAGATTTTTATTAGTTCTTTTGCATAGCTTTCGTACCAGAGTCTGAAGTCCATGGTTTTGCTGCGCATACGTTCACCGAATACGGGACTTGAGGTAATCTGAATGGCAAGCCTGAGTTCGTATTTATATTTTTCTGCTTCGTCCAGAAGCGAATTAAAGTAATCTAAAATGTCATTTTTATGCTCCAATGTAAAGGAGAAAAGAGCATCAACCACCTTGGAAAGCCCATACTTTCCGGCATTTATCCACAAGTCGTCTTTGTTAGAAAACCAATAGTAAAGGCTGCTTTGTGAGATTTTCATTTCTCTGCATAAATCCCCTACGGAAGCATAGGAGAGCCCTGTTTTTAAAAGATACTCCCAGGTAGAATTTAAGATTTCTCTCTTTTTGTCAGGCAAGTTATTTCTGTCCAT
The DNA here is from genome assembly GCA_045123995.1 of Clostridia bacterium. Taxonomy (GTDB): domain Bacteria; phylum Bacillota; class Clostridia; order CAKSNL01; family HGM11501; genus HGM11501. The sequence continues at coordinate 36,746 of JBGVKY010000006.1, read as the reverse complement.
TTTCAAAACCCCTTTTAATATAATACTTGATCCGTTTTCTCTTCTGTAATGCTCATTACAGAAGAGAGGTAAAAAAATCGCCCGCAACATAATCGAAATTATGTGATAAGGCGGACTCCACATAATCGAAATTATGTGGGAAAGATTTAGCTTGCATTATATTTACAGCGTACATATTTTAACATTTCGGGAGGCGCTTGTCAATGCTCCATAGCTATTTTCTTGAAAAATCGTCAATCTGCACAAAAAAGAACATGACCAAAAGACCGGTTGAGCATTTTTCACATTGCCCGGTCTTTTGGTCATACACTTTTTTGTATATATAAAGAAAATCAGATACTATTTTGTCAGCTTAATACAAAAAGCATGCTCTCGCTTGCAACATAATTTCGATTATGTGGTTATTTTTTTTATAGGCGTAAAAGTCCTAATTTTTGTATCTGTCTGCGATGTATTTCGCCTGTTTCCATGGTGTATATACGAGTAGTGTTAATACTTGAATGACCTAAGATGTCCGCTAATCTTACGATGTCTTTCTGGATAGCGTAGTAAGTTCTGGCAAATAGATGTCTTAAATTGTGGGGGAAAACTTTTTCTTTCAAAACTCCTGCGTCGTCACACAGGGCTTTCATCATTTTCCATATCGTACTTCTGTCAAGTGGCTTTCCTGTTCTTGTTATGAAAATGGGGCCGCTTTTTATTTTTTCTCCCTTTGCATATTCTGAAAGAATTTTGCAAAGGTCTTTTGGCAGAATTACAATTCTCATTTTTCCTTTCAGGTTTATTACGGCTTTCCTTTTTTTAACTGCATCTACCGTAATATACTGTAACTCCGAAACTCTGATACCGCTGGAGCAAATGGTCTGCATCAAAAGATAAAGACGTTTGTTCTTTTTTTCTCTGGCAGCATCAAGAAGTCTGCTGTATTCAGCCTTGGTAAGCTCTTTTTCATGCTTTATGAAAATTTGCTTCTGGATTTTCAACATTTTGACCTTCATCTCGTAAAGATGATTAAAATCGAAAAAACTGTTAAGAGAAGAGAGGACTGAATTTACAGAAGCAGGAGCAAAATTGCATGAAAGATGCTCCTTGTATTTAAGAACCGTTTGCTTATCGATATTCTCGGTTGAAACCCATCCGAAAAATGTGACCACGTCTCTTATATATTTTTCGATTGTCAGAGGAGCTTTTTCTTCGTTGACAAGATAGTTTCTGAAATTACTGATTAGCTCGGGAGCGATGGTTTTTGTTATTATCATAGTTACAACTTCCTTTCTTTTTAATATTATTTTATATTGAGAATAATAATATTCTCTTAAGCTGTCAATAGTTGGAATGAATTAAAGATGAAAATAAATGACTTGACAAGTCACGAAAAGTGTGATATAATTATATATGCAGTATAAAATAACTGCCACACCGTGGTAGGGGAGCTTTGCCGGAGGATTATGCAATCCTGTGGCAAAATTATTGTGCTTTTATTAACGTATAAAGTCACAGACGGCGTGAAAATTAAGAAAGGAGAAAAATATGAAAAGAACACTTAAAGAAATAATAACGTTGGTGGATTCTCTTAATCCCAATGCATATCCGGAAGAAGTTAAAGCATCCTGGGTAAATGAGGTGGAAGCATATATTCAGGGGGAGATATATAATCTGGCGCCCACAGATATAACGGCGTTTGTACCCTATTCTGAGTGTATGGATATGGAATTGAGTCTTGATGCAGGTTATGAAAAGATATATGTAACCTATCTTAATGCCATGATAGACTTTGCGAACAAGGACTTTTCATCATATAACAACACCATTACACTTTATAATTCGTACATGGAGGACTACGCAAAGTGGTACATACGTCATCACGGAGAAGGTGAGACTCTTATTTCGGGAATGTATATATCCGCCTACGGCATAGCAATTAAGCACGGGTTTTCCGGAACTGAAGAAGAGTGGCTTTTATCCTTAAAGGGAGAAAAGGGCGATACCGGTCACGGTCTTGAGATTCAAGGAGTTGTGGAAAGCTTAGAGCTTCTTCCGGGGGAAGCTTCAGAAGGCGACATTTATCAGGTGGGGAAAGACGGGGAGCTTTATCTTCGAAGTAACGGAGACTGGAAGTATCTGGGTACCTACAAGGGTGAGAAGGGCGAAAAAGGCGAACCCGGAGAAAAAGGCGAAAAGGGAGATAAAGGAGACAAGGGCGAAATTGGTCCCCGGGGCGATGCCGGAGAACCCGGCAAGGACGGGGTTAACGGAAAAGATGGCGACAAAGGCGACAGAGGCGACGGAATTGAGAAAATTGAACTTTTTGCAACAACTGATAATGGTCTGGACAGGCAAGAAATAGTTAAAACCTATCGTATCTACATGACTGACGGAAGCTATTTTGATTTTAACGTAGAAGACGGCATAACTCCCGAAAGAGGTCTCGACTACTGGACGGAGGAGGACAAAGCCGAGATAGTGTCTTCGGTGCTTGATTCCTTACCCGATGCAGAGGAGGCGAGCTTTTAATGAAATATGTAGTTAAAGATACATCTTTATCTGCCATAGGAGAAGCTATAAGGGAGAAAACGGGGAAAACAGACTTGATTCCTCTTTTTGATATGCCGGGAGAGATAAGAAGTATCGAAGGTGGCGGCATTTCATTGTCTGATAATTTGGTGATACCGCCAGGAGAATCGCTTGTGCCGCCGTATGGTGAATGTCTCTATACCATTAATGCGGACGGAACGGTAACGATTGACGCTCAGAATAGGGATTTTATATGGATGCATAGCTATGATATGTATGATGAGGTGACCGGGTCTCCCACAGTATTTTCATTTTTGCCGATAAAAAATGGTAATAAAAAGTATAAATTAACAGTTATTACTGACGAGGATGTAGAAGGAACGGTCATAGTAAGATATTCTACTAGTTCCTATGGACAAGTTGATGTCTGTACGTTTGACATCAAGGATAGAAGTGGTGCTGCGACATTTACAACCCCTGAAGCTTATGCCTGGTTAGAGTATATTTACTTACCTTGTCTCCCTGATAAAACTGTAACTTATACCTTTGATTTAAGAGAGGTTTTAGAAAAAGAGGACAACTATGAGGATGGATTTGAAGCAGGGAAAAAAGCGGAATATGATACATTTTGGGATATATACCAGGAGTATGGGAACAGAGCAAATTATAGTCTTGCTTTTGCTGGTAATGGATGGACGGATATAACTTATAAGCCCAAATATGATATTAAACCTACAAATGCGACGCAAATGTATTATGGAGCAATGATTAAAGAAATAGGTATTGATTTTAGTGATTGTACTAATTTTTCTCAATGTTTCGCTCAATCTTCTGTTGAAGTTATTGATACGGTGGATATGAGAAAGTGTACGGTAGCATCTTCGAATCTTTATACGTTTTGGGCGACCAAACTTCATACTATAAACAAGCTTATAGTAGATTCAACTGTGCCATTTAATAAGAATTTTTTATTTAATGCCGGAGCTTTGGTAAATTTGACCATTGAAGGAGATATAGGACAAGATGGTTTTGATATTCACTGGAGCAAACTCCTTAGCAGAGATAGCATTGAAAGTATTATAAATGCCTTATCAAGCTCCGAAATGGGGCTTACGGTAACGCTTTCTGAAACAGCAGTAAATAATGCTTTTACAGAAGGCGAGTGGACCGAATTGGCCAATACTAAAAATAATTGGAATATTTATTTGGTATAACAAAAACCCTTCCTCCGTTCGAATAGAGGAAGGGTTTTAATTTTCAGGTGTTGTTAAGTTGCAAGTTATAGATGATTTTATTGCTGTTTTATTCTCACGTTTCCGGATTTTGCTGTTTTTGATATTTCTTCAAGGATTGTGGATTCTCCGGTAAGGGTTATTTGCTTAATTGTCCGGTCAAAGCAATCTGTATATTCTTCGGGGTTTGCATTTATTTTTATTTCGCCTTGCAGCGATGTACAATACGAAAAGGCCTGTCTCATATCTTTGACGCTTTCGGGTATTTCGGGAACAGTAGTTATCTTATAACAATAAGAAAAAACACATTTTATGTTTACAACTTTCTCGGGAAACCTAAATTCCTTAGGTAATGGGTTAAGCTTTGAACAAGAAGCAAATGCATTTCTCATATTTTCAACTGTATTCGGTATTATAGGTGCTTGTGTGATTGCAGTATAAGAAAATGCATAAGACATATCCAAAAGCCCGTCAGGAAGCTCGGGTGCAAAAGATATGTTCCTGGAATACCAGAAAGTATAGGACATATTCTTAACTTTGGGAGTGATGGCTGGTGGAATTACAAGAGAATCACACTCTGCAAAAGCATGGCTTAAGTTTTCTGTGTTTTGTGATAGTTCCGGAGCTTCAACCAAGGCTCTGCAAGTCATAAAGGCTCCGTACATATTTATTACGCTGTCAGGTATTTTTGGAGCATATTTTAAAGACTCGCATCCTTTAAATGCACAATGGAGATCCTCTACACCGTAGGGAATTGTATAGTCACTCAAATCTGTCAATGAGGTGCATCCCTGAAATGTTGCATATAAATTTTTAACACTTTCAGGAATCGCCGGAGGGTATGTGAGGTTTATACAATTTTCAAAAGTCTTGTACATGGAAACAACTGGAAAGCCTTTTATTTCGCTTAAAATATCTCCATATGTTGACTTTGTCTTGTCTATCGCGAACACACTCCATCCGCCAAGCTGGTTTGAATACGTATATTTATAGTCGCCGTGAATGTATTCTTCGAAGTGGGAGGGTGTTTTTTTTGCGTTTTCTTCAAATGTCGCCTCTGGCCTCTTTGAAAAGTTCATTACACGGCAAAACACCGTTGCAATTTCAGCGCGGGTGAGAAAATCGTGAGGTTTAAATTTCCCGTTTTCCTTTCCGGTTATCAGCCCGTTTGAATAACACAGTAAGACAGCCTCTTTTCTGTCGTTGGATATTGAGTTAAAATCCTTTAAGTTGTTTGCTATGTTTGCTTTTTTAGTAAGATTTTCACCATTGGCTTTTACTATGTTTACAAGGATATAAGCCATATCTTCTCTTGTTATTGACGCATCCAGTGATACGGCTGTTTTTTGGAAATCAGAATCCTTTATCAGATTTTTGCTGACTGCTGCATTATAGTTTTTCTCTGCCCAGTGGGCATAGTTTCCGTCCACTATTTTATCCTTCGCAACGAGTCTTGTGGCAAGGGCAAGAAATTGACCTAAAGTTACTTGACCCTCAGGCTCATAATATCCTATACCATTTATGGGAACGGAGGTGCCTGTTATGATTTCTTTGTCTACCAATGTCATAATATCACCATAAGCCCAATGGTTACTAGGGAGGTCGAGAAAAAGAACCTGCTCGGATGATGCATGAAGCTGGGCTGTGCACATGATTATTGAAAGGCAGAGCACAGTTATTATGGGTTTATATAATTTTCTTCTCATGTTATCAGCTCCAATCAGTTTTGTATATCCTAACACAAATACGCAAAAAAATCAATATGCCCAAAATCTAATTCTTTCTCTGTAAAGAGGGGGATAACTTGACAGGGCATAGCCTTGACTTTTTTGCGGATATGTTATATACTACTAATATGCATACTAATAATAAGTAGGAATTTTGTGATTTTGTGCAAAAAAATGTTTTTGGGATGGGAGTTAAAGTGTATAAAAATTTTTTCAAAAGACTTTTTGATGTTGTTATTTCGTTCGTGGGGGTAGTTGTCCTGGTGGTTCCTATGTTCGCTATTGCGGTATTAATAAAAGCAGATTCCAGGGGTCCTGCGGTTTTCAAACAGAAAAGGCTTGGCAAAGACGCGAAGGAGTTTTACATATATAAATTTAGAACAATGGTCGTAAATGCAGAGCGCGGAGGAGTATATTCTGATAATTCTGATCCCAGAATAACCAGGGTTGGGAATTTTTTAAGAAAAACCAGCTTGGATGAAATTCCGCAACTTTTTAATGTGCTTATAGGAGATATGAGCCTTGTGGGGCCAAGGCCACCTTTGACTTATCATCCCTGGCCAATTTCGGATTATACTTCTGAGCAGAGAAGAATGTTTGAGGTAAGGCCCGGTGTTACGGGATGGGCTCAGGTTAATGGAAGAAAGACGGTAGAGTGGAATAAGAGAATTGAACTTAATGTATGGTATGTCGAAAACGTAAGTCTTATAATGGATTTAAAAATCCTATTGATGACGGTGCTTAAAGTGCTTAAAAACTCGGACAACGAAAATGTCGGTGAGTCAGTGGTAACTGAAGATAAAGAAAGTGTAAAAAATTAAAAGTAGGGGTTGTTTTCTTTGTCTATTAAATTGATGTACATAACCAATAATCCGAAGGTTGCGCTCATTGCTGAAAATGCGGGAGTTGACAGGATTTTTGTTGATCTTGAATACATAGGAAAAGATATAAGACAGGGCGGAATGGATACGGTTCAGTCTTGTCACACCTTACAGGATGTAAAAGAAGTGGCTTTGGTACTTAAGAGAGCAGAGCTTTTGGTAAGAGTAAATCCCATACATGAAGCGACTGCCGAATACACATCCTCAAAAGAGGAAATTGACAAGGCGATAGAAAACGGAGCAAAGATTTTGATGCTTCCTTATTTCAAGGGTGCCAACGAGGTACGAGAATTTATAAGTCTTGTTGGGGGCAGATGCAGAACAATGCTGTTACTGGAAACCCCTGAGGCTAAAGAAAATATTGATGATATATTGAGTGTGGCAGGTATTGATGAGGTTTTTATAGGACTTAACGATTTAAGCTTAGGCTACGGAAAAAAGTTTATGTTCCAGCTTCTTTCTGACGGAACTGTGGAAGCGCTGGTTGAAAAATTCAAGAAAAAAGGGATTCCTTATGGCTTTGGCGGACTTGCATCTTTAGAGGGCGGACTTTTGCCCGGGAAAATGGTATTAAAGGAGCATAAAAGACTTGGCTCAACATGTGTTATTTTGTCAAGAAGCTTTTGTAATACAAGCAAAATCACTGACCTTTTTGAAATAACAGAAGTTTTCAGAGGAGTAGCAGATATAAGAGCTTACGAAAAAACTTTAGAAAATGCAAATGATTTTGAAGAGAATAAGAGACTGGTGAAAGAAGCAGTTTTCAAAATAGTAGGGGAATAATTATGAAATTACTTGTAACAGGTGCATGGTCTGGAGCAAAGGAGAATTTTGATGCTTTGGAAAAAATGGGACATGAGGTTTTTTTCTTGCAAAATGAAAATGAAGATCTGCCGCTTTCCTACGAAGAAGTCCAAGGGGTTGTATGTAACGGGTTATTTTTGCACCATGATATTGAAAAATTTAAAAATCTTTCTTATATTCAGCTTACAAGTGCAGGTTTTGACAGAGTGCCTTTGGACTATATAAAAGAGCGGAACATTAAGATATTTAACGCCAGGGGGGTTTACAGTATACCTATGGCAGAGTTTGTTTTAAGCGGTGTATTACAGCTATATAAGAAAAGCCGTTTTTTTATGGATAACCAGAAACAGAAAAAATGGGAGAAAAACAGGGAACTTTTGGAACTTTATGGAAAGAAAGTATGCATAGTAGGATGCGGAAGCGTTGGGACGGAGTGTGCTAAGAGATTCAAAGCGTTCGGATGCCGTGTTGCAGGCGTTGATGTTAAGCCTTATAACAATGAGGCATATGATGAAATGCTTGCTCTTGACAAAATAGGGGTTGTTGTTTCTGATTCGGATGTAGTTGTTCTTACATTGCCTCTGACTAATGAAACAAAGAATCTGTTTGACGAAAAAATGTTTAAACTTATGAAAAATGGCTCTGCGCTTGTAAATATATCAAGGGGCGGAGTCGTGGATGCGGGAGCTCTGGAAAAGGCTCTTTCAGAAAAGCTTTCCGGGGCGGTACTTGATGTATTTTCGGAAGAACCGCTTTCTGAAGAAAGTCCGCTTTGGAATATGGAAAACGTAATAATTACACCACATAATTCTTTTGTGGGCGAAGGCAATGCGAAAAGATTATTTGATGTGATTTTCAGGAATTTGAAGGAGTGTTTTGGAAAATGAAAGTATATCATAGAGAAATTAAAAAAAAACTAGACGAAGATGCTCGTTATCGTGAGGTTTTATTCAAGAGAGGCTATTTGATAACTGATGACGATATAGAGGGGTTAGATGACTACCCTTTTTACGGGAATTGGAGTTTAATAAAGATAGATAACTGGAACTGTTATGTACATAGAGATGAGAAAATTTATACAGTTTCTTGCGATGATTTGAAGATAGCACTTATTGGACATGCATATAACCCGTTTACTATGCAAATTAAAGAAGAGGAAATATTGTATGACTGCATTAATGCATATAAAAATTGCGAAGCAGACTTTTGCGAAAAAATAAGCGAATTAACAGGGATTTTTGTTATAGCTTTATTTACTTCTTCTGGTGTGAAAATCTTTCAAGACTGTTGCGGCATGGAGTCTTGTTTTTACGGAGATGTAAATGGATATATTTGCTTTACAGATTATCCTCAACTTGTCGCGGATATTTATTCCTTGAAAATAGATCCATTTGTAGAGAAATTGATAAATTCAAAATGCTACCATATCGGAAATAGACATTTGCCTGGAGATTTATCACCATATAAAGAGCTGAAGCGCTTGGGAGGAAACACATATCTGAAGTATCAGGAAGATTTTGAGGTTTTGCGTTTTTATCCGGTTAAGCCTCATCCTGAGTATTCAACCGAAGGCGAATTCAAAGAGGGTGTAAAAAATATATATTCAATAATACATAACGGAATAGAATGTTGTTCTCGCAAATGGAATAGAAAGGCCATTTCTTTATCAGGAGGCGTAGACAGCAAAACTACACTTTCGTGTACTAACGGATTATACGAAAAGTTTTCGTATTTCAGTTTTTATTCCAAACCCGCTGAATTAACAGATGCAAAGGCTGCGAAAAATATATGCGATTTTTTAGGTCTTAAACATACGTTTTATGAAATACCATCAGACAATGAAGAAATTGAAGAGTTTGATTTTTGGAAAAAACTCATAGAACACAACACAAACTATATTCAAAGCATTGCAGATAATGAAGTGAGAAAATATGTTTATTTATATAAACTGAATGCTTATGATGTGGAATTGAAATCATGGGCATCTGAGGTTGCAAGAGTGTTTCTTGAGCGTAAATATAAAATGAAAATGCCTAAAAGGCTTACAGAGAGGCATTTTAGTATTTTTCAAACAAGATATTTCTTGCATCCGATTCTACTGAAAAAGAGCGATAAAGTATATTACGACTTTATGAGAAAAACAGATTTGCTTACTACAAAATTTAATTATGAACATACGGATTTGTTTTATTGGGAGGTTCGTATGGGGGCATGGGGTACAGCTGTTGTTTCGTCTCAAAAATTGTTCCATTGTGTAACTATGCCACTTAACAATAGAAAACTTTTAGAGATTTTTTTATCATTTCCGCACGAATTGAGGAAGAGAGATCAGGTACATAAATGGGTTATGGAGTTGGCAAATAAAAAAGTTTTGGAAGCGGAAAATGATGTTAAAAATCTTTATTTTCATTCTTATAGAATCTGGATGGAAAAAATTTACTATATTTATCGTACCTTTTTCTATCGCAGAATTAAATAGCAAGAAAGGTTATGCTATATGAAGAAAGTATTGTTAACAGCTACTGTGCAGAGCCATATATGCCAGTTTCATAGGGTTTTGGCGGATATACTTCATGAAAATGGGTATGAAGTTCATGTGGCGGCAAGAGATAATCTTGCATCAAAAAATGGTCTTAAGCTTGATTTTGCGGACAAGGTTTTTGATGTGCCGTTTTCTCGGTCACCCAAGAGTACAGACAATTTAAAAGCTTATAAAAAGCTTAAAAATATAATCGAGGAAAACGGCTATGATATAGTTCACTCAAATACTCCGGTAGGAGGGGTAATTACACGTCTGGCGGCAAAGGGAGCGAGAAAAAAAGGAACAAAGGTCATATATACGGCACACGGTTTTCATTTTTATAAAGGTGCGCCCATCTTAAATTGGCTCATTTATTATCCCGTAGAAAAGATACTTGCCGGAATAACGGATAAGCTTATTACCATAAACAGGGAGGATTATACTCTGGCAAAGAATAAATTTTGCTGTGATGTTTTTCATATTCATGGAGTGGGAGCAAATTCTTCAAAATATTTTGTATTAAGTGATGAGGAAAAAAAGGAAATAAAAATCAGAAAAGGATATGGTGAAGATACGAAGCTCATACTGAATGTCGGAGAGCTTCTGCCCAATAAAAATCAAAAAACTTTAATTTGTGCCATGGAAAAAGTTGTGAAAGAATTTCCTGAATGTAAACTTTTGATTGCGGGCAACGGCAGTGAAAAGGAAAATATTGAAAAACTGATAAAAGAAAAAAAGCTGAGCGGGCATGTTGAACTTTTGGGATATACAACAGAGCTTGATTCATATATGAATATAAGCCGGATGCTGGTTGCTTGTAGCTTTCGTGAAGGATTGCCGCTGAATGTCATGGAAGCGATGATGTGCGGAAAGAGTGTAATTGCGTCAAAAAACCGTGGCCACTGTGAATTGATACAAGATGGGATAAACGGATATTTGGTAGATGCGGATGATTGTAACGCTTTTGCAGAAAGGATTTGTAAAGAGCTTAGGGAACCGTCGATTGAAACAGGAAATGTTTTATCAAGTATAATACCTTTTACGGATAAGAATATACGGGAAGAATTGAAAGTGGTATACGAATTGTGATAAAAGGAGAGGGGAAAGTGAAAAAGATATTGTTTATCACCATGGACTGTTGGAGCTCATTAAACAGTGCGACAACAGCGAATACTTTTGCTTCGCTTTTTAAAAATTACGATTCCGAAAAGTTAGCAGGAATTTGTCTCAGAGAAGAAATTCCCACAAGTGATAAATGCTCGTCATATTTTATAATTTCAGAAAACTCAATTTTAAAGAGTATATTTAACCCTCGTTTAGAAACGGGGGAGTGCTTTTTCAAGGGGATTAAGCCCTCGGAACAGTACACAAAAGATATAAAAATAACCCGGAAAAGATACTCTGCATTCGGAGAGAAAAGAAGAAGAATTTTTTTATTTGCAAGGGAGCTTGTATGGCTTTTAGGGAAATGGAAGTCTGGGGAATTCAAGAAATTCATAGATGAATTTAAGCCGGATGCAGTTATTTACGGAATGGAAGGTTATTGCTATTTCCACAGAATAGTAAGATATATATTAAAGAGAACAAAAGCTGAGGGATACGGGTTCTTTTGGGATGATAACTTTACATATAAAACAAAAAAGAAAAGCATGGGATTTTTGTTGTATAGATTTATACAAATAATAAATCTCAAAAAAACTGCTCGGATGACAAAGAGTTTCTTTGCAATTTCCCCGAAAACGAAAAAGGAAGCCGATGAATTTTTTAAAACAGACTGCACCATTTTGACAAAACCCATTGAAAACCATGAAATAAGTGATAAGGAAATGCACCCGCAAGAAAAAATAAAAGTGTTGTATACAGGAAACCTGAAAATAGGAAGACTGGACACTATTAAACTTATATCGGATGTTCTGGACGAAAATAAGAATTTATCAGACAAATTTATCTTTGAGATATATTCTGCTACTGAAATCAAAGATCAGGATAGTTTTAATAAATCTATAAAGTTTATGGGTTCGGTTTCTCTGGACTTGGTGGACGATTTGCAAAAAGCGGCAGATATCTTATTACTGGCAGAAGATGTAGCGGAGCAAAGCTTAGTAGCCCGCCTTTCATTTTCAACAAAAACAACGGACTATTTGTCTCATAGGAAATGTATTCTTGCAATAGGAAATCCTGAAATTGCAAGCATGGAATACTTAAAAGAAACAGATAGCGCACTGCTTGCCTACTCTAAAGAATCCTTGCAAAAAATTCTGGAAAAAATTATAAATAATCCCCAAATAATAAATAAATATGGCGAAAAAGCATATAAAACGGGCATAAAGAATCATTCCAGAGAAATTATGGAAGAAAGATTGAGAAAGGTTATTGGATATTGATATGAATATTGCTTACGTTAATGCCACGTGCGGATATGGAAGTACGGGTTCAATATGTGTGGATTTGGCCGATAGTTTGATAGAACAGGGACATCGGTGTACGGTTTTTTACGGAAACGGAAAAAGCGATGTACCGTATTCAAGAAAAATCACGTCTGACTTCGGCACAAAGCTACACGGCCTTTTGTCGAGAATAACCGGATTGCAGGGCTATTATTCTTCTGGAAACACAAAAAGGCTCATCAGACAAATAAAGGAAGAAAAATTTGACCTTGTACATTTGCATAATTTACATGGAAATTTTATTAATATTCCGGCTTTGCTTTCATTCCTGAAAAAAAATCACATACCTACGGTAATAACTCTTCATGACTGTTGGTTCTACACAGGGAAATGTACTCACTATACAGAAGCGAAGTGTTTTAGGTGGACGGGAAAATGCGGAAAATGTCCGCAGATTAAGAAAGATATTCCTTCGTTTTTTTTAGATAGAACAAAAAAGATGCTGAAAGACAAAAGAAAACTTTATGAGTCCTTTGAAAACTTAGGTATAATTGCTGTATCTGAATGGATTGCAGGTGAAGCAAGGAAATCAATACTTAAAAATAATACTATAAAAACAATATATAACTGGGTAGATACGAACAGTTTTTTTCCACGCAAGGAGATAAAAAAAGAGAGATTTACGGTTTTGGGGGTAAGTGCTAAATGGAGTAAAAACATGCCTAAGCTACAAGACTTTATAAAGCTGTCTTACGAACTTCCCGATGATGTGGAAATCGTTCTCATAGGCAAAATGGATGACGATATAAAGCTGCCGAAAGGAATGAAAAATATTCCCTATCTCAACAGTGTAGATGAATTGGCGAAATACTATTCAGGTGCTGATGTTTATGTGCATTTATCGAGAGAGGATAGCTTTGGTAAGGTTATTGTTGAGGCTATGGCGTGTGGGACTCCTGTTATAGTTTATAATTCTACCGCATGCCCGGAGCTCGTGGGAAAAAATTGCGGATTTGTGGCAGAAACAGGAAATGTAGAGGAAATAAGAGAAAAGATTTTGGCTATAAAAGAAACGGATAAGGCCAAGTTTTCTCAGGCCTGTATTGAAAAAGCAAAAGATTTCAAGAAAGATGATATGGTTGCTCAGACCCTCGATTTTTACAGGGAAATGATGGGAGTATAGACTATGTATGTTTATTTGCTTAATATAGCGATGATGATAATTTCGTATCCGTTATGGATGAGTTTTTGTAAAAAAGGAAAGAAATATTTTTGCATACAGTCTTCGTTGCAGTGGATTCTTGTTTCTGGATTGAGAAGTGTGAATGTAGGGGCAGATACCGGTAACTACGAGTTTTTGTTTGACGTTGTGGGAGACCTTACGTGGTCGGATATCGGCACCATTTTTTCTCAGTTCATATCGGGAGAATCGATAATAAAGGATCCCGGATATTATGCTTTTATAAAATTCTTCCAGATTTTTTCTCGTAATTATAATGTTTTTTTGATATTCGTAGCCGCGTTATTTTTTATTCCTATGGGTATATGGATATATAGAAGATCGGAAAGACCACTTTTAAGTTATGTTATTTTTTCGTGTCTGTTTTATAGCTTTTTCGCCATTACCGGCACAAGACAAACGATAGTTACGGGTATCGGTATTTTCATTGGAACAGAGCTTTTGAAAAAGAAAAAATATATTTTATTCTACTTTATTATACTTTTGCTCATTCCCATACATAAATCTATAGCGGCATTTTTGATATTTCCGATTATTTCAAAAATAAAAATTAGTTCTTTAACATTATTTTTTTGGATGGGATTGATAAGCTGTGCCTGGATTTTCAAAGGGTCTCTAATGTCAGTTGTATCAACGGTTTTCGGATATGAAGAGTATGATAAATTATATGAGGGAGCAGGGGTAGGCCTGTTTACATACCTGTTTATGACACTTTTGATTATAGGGGTGTTCCTTATAAAAATAACGCTCGGTAAACATCCGGAAGCGGCTGAGGGATATAACGCTATGTTTATGGCAGCAACTATTTTGCCACTGGTTTCTATAAATCAATCGGCGATGCGTGGAGTACAGTATTTTTCTATTTATTTGCTTTTATATGTACCGTGGTTGATAAGTACCGTTAAAAAAAATCAGAGGAAATATTTAGAATTTGCCTGTATTATAGTTTTAGTAATATTGTTAATTCAAAACAATCCCCGTTATTCGTTTTTCTGGCAATAAAATAATTATATAGAGGAATGTGTATGAAAGTTCTTTTTATTTCAAATTATCTCAATGGTCATCAAACGGAATTCTGTTATTATATGTATAATTCAGATGGAATAGAATTTGCCTTTTTGCAGACTGAGCCAATGGATGAAGAAAGAGTAAAGTTGGGGTGGAAATTAGAAGAAGGTTTTTTTCCTTACCTTAAGGTGTATGATAGAAACAAGGAATCAAAAACTTTAATTGAAACTGCTGATGTTTTAATATTGGGAGATTCTAAGGTTAACATTTTGAGATATTCTTTGAAAAAAGATGTTTTGATACTTTTTTATAGGGAGAGGTTATTTAAGAAGAAATATCGTTTTGAATTTATCCGATATATTGAACTTTGGGTAAAGTATGCTTATAGATACAGAAATTATAAAACAGCAGTTTTGTGTGCAAGTGCATATACGGCAGCCGATTTCCATAAAATTAAAGCTTTTTCTGACAGAAAATATAAATGGGGATATTTTCCGGAATTTATAAATTATGATATAGAAAAAGTTATAGAGAAAAAATATGAAAATTCGACTATGAAAATTTTGTGGATAGGAAGAATGATAGATTGGAAACGCTGTATAGATATATTGGATGTGGCGAAAAGGCTTAAAGAAAATAACAAAAGATTTGAGTTAGAGATTGTAGGTACGGGTCCTTTAGAAACAGAACTTAAGGATTATGTATCGGCAAATAACCTGACAGATTGTGTTGTATTTTATGGTAGTCGTCCCCAGAAGGAAGTGCGAAAATTTATGGAAAGAGCCAAAATTTTTGTGGCTACAAGCAACCATGAAGAGGGGTGGGGGGCTGTTATCAATGAGGCTATGAACAGTGCATGTGCAGTGATTGGAAGTCATGCTATGGGTTCGGTTCCTTTTATGATAGAAAACGGAAAAAACGGGCTGATTTATAAATGTGGAGATATTGATGATTTATACAGAAATATAATTAAATGCATTACAGACTCAGAAAGAGCAAAAGTACTGGGACGAAACGCTTACAATACTGTAAAGGATGTGTGGAATGCTCAAAATGCATCAAAAAAGCTTATAGCACTCATAAAAAACATTCGTAATGAAGATGGAGATGTTTTGGAGGACTCAGGACCTTGCAGCAAGGCTTTTATAGTGCAGGATGATTGGTTTAAAGGAGAAATATAATGGCAAATCACGATGTTAAAATTTCTATTATTGTACCAGTGTATAACGTCAGGGAATATCTAAGAGAATGCCTTGACTCCTTGGTAAAACAGGATTTTGACAGTTATGAGGTTATTCTCGTAAATGATGGCTCGACAGACGGAAGCGATTTAATGTGTAAGGAGTATGCTGATAAATATCATTATATCCGCTATTTTTCTCAGGAGAATAAAGGGCAAAGCGCAGCGAGAAATTTTGGGATGTGCCATGCAACGGGAGAGTATATTCTCTTTGTGGATTCTGACGATTATGTAGCGAATAACACTTGTGAAGTGCTGTATGATAATGCCAAAAAGTATGATGCAGATATTATAATAGGAGACATTTTGAATGAAAAAAGTGAAATACAAAAAAATCCCTTTTTCAGATATATACCAAGTGAAAATAAAAGAATAACTACCCGGGAGTATTGTGAAGAAGCATTTTCTTACGGCATTTATGATATAGTTCCGTGGATCAGACTTGTAAGAAAATCTTATTTGACGGAAAACAATATTGAATTTCTTGAAGGATGCTATTATGAAGATCAGGAATATAGTATGCGCCTTTTTACAACGAGAAATGGTACAGTAGTGAAAATAAGATTTCCTTTCTATTATTACAGGATGGACAGACCAGGAAGCACAACAAATTATACATCAGCTAAAAAGGGAAATGACTTTATTCACGTAATTGGAAAAATGGAAGAAAATATGTTGCTGATTAGCGACGATATGCACGCTGCAGGTTTGTCTATATTGGGGTTGGCATATTACCATTTTTCAAACCTTTGGGTAAGAATAAAGTATAACCAAGCAACTGAAATACAAAAGGAATTTTGTGATATATTAAAAAAATCACAAAACAGTGAAAAGGCAATAAAATGTCTTGACGAAAAAAAACAAAAAAGCATAAAAGATGTATGTAAACATCCTATTAAAGTTAAAATCAAGTGGAAAATAAAGGAACTGATTAAAAAAAATGTCAGAAGATGAGTTGGTGGAAAATATGGAAAAGAGAATACTTTTTATAACTGAATCATATTATGACAGCCCATCACCTAATGGCAATTGTGTGAGGATATTGGCAGAAGAACTGATAAGGTCAGGTAATGCAGTGTCTGTTTTGACTTTGAAAAATCAGACTGCAAAAAAAGATTCTGTAATAGATAAAGTAAAAGTTTTTAGGATAAATACATATGCGGAATGGCGAATAATGTTTGCGAACAGGGTGCCCGGGATAATTAAGCGTATTATTTCAAGAGTATGCAAAGAAGTAAAGAATGTTTTTATTCCATTGCATCCTTTTAGAGCTCCCCTGGTATTGGCAGCCTTGCTGAGACGGGCAAAAAAAATAATAAAGGACGAGCAGATAGACACGGTGGTGGGAGTGTACCGCGACTTTGAAACAGCGTATGCCGCCATACTTTTGAAAAAGAAATATCCGAATATAAAGGTATGCATATATACATTGGATGCAATTTCCGGAGGAGTATGCAGTAACCGATTGGTAGATAATAAAACTCATATAAAAAAGTGTAATAAATGGGAGCTTGTTTTTTTGAAACACTGCGACAGATTTTGTATAATGAAATCACACGCCCCTGTGTTTGAAAGCAGTATATACTCGGAATACCGTAAGAAAATAGTTTACTTGGATATCCCAAATTTGTGCATTCCCGAAAAAAGTGAAATCGGGAAGAAAGAAGTTGACCAAATAAATTTTGTATATACAGGAATGTTAAGCGAAACAAATGCAGATTGCAGAAACTTCTTAAAAGTTTTTGAAGAAATTATAAAAAGAGAAGATGCAGTATTTAATATTTACGGTGGAGTGTCGGAGAAAATTTTCAAAGCAATAGAGGAAACAGGACTTTATAATAAAAAAATATATTTTCACGGAAGAGTAACGCAGGAGGAATTAAAAGCCATAAGGAGAGACGCCGATGTTTTACTTAATTTTGGAAACAATCATCCCTGTGGAATTCCATGTAAAATTTTTGAATATATGGCTACAGGGAAAGTGATTTTAAGCTTTAAAAAAATAAAAGAAGATGCAAGTACCGCATATCTTACAAGATATGCAAAAGCACTATTGCTCGAAGAAAAAATTGGCAATGAGAAGGAGCATGCTGAAGAATTTCTGAAGTTTTGGAAAGCTAATAGAGATGTAGAGATTTCATTAGAAGATATAGCGAAGGAATTTTACGAAAACACACCGGGTGCATTTTTAAATATGATAGAAGAGTTGTGAGGAAAAATGAAAAATCCAAAAGTAAGTGTTATTATACCTGTTTATAATGCAGAAAAATATCTTGCGGAAAGTATAAGAAGCGTTAAAAATCAAACTTTTTCAGATATTGAAGTAATACTTGTAAACGATGGCTCGAATGACGGAAGCAAAAGGATTTGTGGAGATTTCTCGTCTGAAGATGAAAGAGTTGTTTTGATAAACAAAAAAAATGAGGGAGCAGGGAAAGCTCGTCTTACAGGCATAGATGCAGCAATGGGAGAATATGTATGCTTTCTGGATGCAGACGACTTAATGGAAGAAACGTTTATTGAAAAAATGTACGGTGTAATTACTGAAAAAGGTGCGGATCTAGCCGAATGCGGTTATTACATATTTTCTGAACATTCAAAGGATGAACACCATGTCTTTTCGGAAGATAAAACTCTTGAAAGGAAAGGTTTTTTGGAAAAGGTGGTAGAAAAGACGATAATAGACGGAACAGAAGCTGTTGTTCTTTGGAATAAAATATACAAAAGGTCGTATCTTGACAAATATGTAAATATACATACTGCAAATATTCTTGAAGACTATTTATTCAACATGCAATATTATTATGGTGTAGAAAAATATGCCTACATTGATCAATGCCTGATAAATTATCGAGTAGCGCAAAATAGTTTATCCAGAAGCTTCCATGCCGATTTGTTTGATAAATTCAAAGAAATTCTTCCTATAAAGGAAAAATATATGGACATGTTTTCTTTAAACGACCAAACGCAAAAAGAAAAACATTTCAAGTGGTATATGCGGTATATATCCAATTATTTGAAATCAGGAGTAGGGCAACCTGAGTTTTTAAATATTGCTGAAAAGGTGTTGAATGACGAATATACTTTAAATTCAGCAAAGTTTGTTAGAAAGGGATTTCTTGCAAGCTGTATAAGGAAGAAAAAAGTAAATTGTGCTATTATATACATTTATATAAAAGGAATAATCTTCAATCTTAAGAAAAAACTGTATAGAATTAAAAGGCTTATAAAATAAAGAAAAAGGAGGTGTGTGCAAGTGGAAAAATTGTCTGTTAAAAAGTCTGGAGGATGGCAGATTAGGGCCGGAGCCGTAATGTCTTATGTTGCCATATTTGTAAATCTGGTTGCAGGGCTCTTATACACTCCGTGGATTATAGAAAACATAGGGCAAAGCGGATACGGATTATTTACTCTTGCCACGTCTCTCATCAGCATGTTTATGGTGGATTTCGGAATAAGTGCATCGGTTTCCAGATTTTTGGCTCAGTATATATCAAAAGGAGAAAAAGAAAAAGCGGGAAACTTTTTGGGTATTGTATATAAACTCTATATCATTATCGATGCGATAATTCTGGCTGTTTTTGTAGTGGTATATCTGAATATAGAGACAATCTATGTTAATTTGACTGCAAGCGAAATTGAGATTTTCAAGAAAATTTTTATCATAACGGCAATATATAATATTTTCGCTTTTCCTTTTGTCACTTTAAGCGGGGTTCTGAACGCATATGAAAAATTCTTCCAGCTAAAGACAACCAATATAATAAACAAAGTAGGAACAGTAATTTCAACAATTATTGTTCTGGCTTTGGGGGGGGATTTGTTCTCGCTTGTTTTAATAAACGCATTCTGGAATCTTGTGAGCATAGGAATGAAGCTTATAATTGTAATTAAGGATACAGATACAAAAATTAACCTTAGATACTGGAATAAAGCAGAACTTAAGGAGTTGTTTTCCTTTTCGGTGTGGGCTACGATTATCAGTATCATGTCCAGATTGGTTTTCAATGTAATGCCTTCTGTTCTGGCAGCATTATCCGGAGCAAAAAATGCGGCTCTTTTTGGGATAGCGTCCACTCTGGAGGGATATGTATTCACCTTTTCGGATGCAATAAACGGGATGTTTTTGCCACGCACAGTGCGTGCATCAAATTCTGAAAAGAGAGAAGAAAATCTTTTGGCTCTTATGATCCGGGTTGGGAGAATAAATTTAACTATTGTAGGGCTTGTGGTATTGGGCTTCGGAGTTGCGGGAATAGAGTTTATAAGGTTATGGCTGGGTGAGGGCTATAATTCTGTGTATATATGTACGATGCTTATGATTTTGCCGGATTTGGTATACTGTCCGCAACAGATAGGCAGGACTACGCTTGTGGCGGAAAACAAAATAAATTATCAGGCGTATATATATATGATTGTGTGTGTGCTGAATTTTGTTATTTCACTAATATTTTGCCCAAAATACGGGGTGCTTGGTGCTGGAATAGCGATAGGTATATCTTATAGTTTGCGTTTTATATTAATGAATGTGGTATTTGAAAAAGTGCTCAAGCTGAACACAAAACAGTTTTTTAAAGAATGTCATGTGAAAATAATTCTACCGTTTGCAATAACAACAATAATAGGATTGGCAATATTTTTTGCAATACCTAACAGAGGGTGGATTCTATTTTTCCTTAAATGTAGTGCTGTAGTTCTGGTATACGGGCTGAGTATGTGGGTTTTTTTGTGGAATGAAAATGAAAAAAATCTGATAACCGGGATGCTGAAATCGGCAAAAAAATTGATAAAATAAGGAGCGGATTATGAATATAGCATTTATTTCTGACGGAAACCCAAATGACAACAGATTATGGTCTGGAACAATTAGGCAAATGTATAATGTTTTGTCTGAAGAACATAATGTTGAATATATTGATGTTTCAAATAGGTCTGTTTGTCCTAAGATTTTCAACAAGATTATTGCGAAGACGATCCGAGTTTTTACAGGCAAAAAATACAATGCATCATACGGCATTATAAATGCAAAAAGAGAGTCATATATTGTGGAGAAAAAAGTAAAAAAACAAAAATATGATTTTGTTTTTTGTCCGGCCAAAAGTGGAAGTATAGCTTATTCCCGAATAAATGTTCCGGTGGTTTACCTAACAGATGCAACCTTTATCCAGATGGTTGATTATTATGAGCATTTAACAAATCTTTCGGGCCTTACAATGTATGAAGGTAATGAACTGGAAAGAAGAGCTATAGAAAAGAGTAAGATTGTAATATGCGCATCAGACTGGGCAAAAAATTCAGTTATAAATGATTATAAAAAATGTGGACAAGACGTAAAAATTCTTCCTTTCGGAGCAAACATTGAAGAAGTTGCCTCAACAAAAGCAGAACATGATTGTATAAATTTGCTTTTCTGCGGAGTCGACTGGAAAAGAAAGGGAGGGGAAACAGCGGTAAAGACAGTAAGAGAATTGAAAAGCCGTGGGAATAATGTAAATCTTTATCTTGTTGGATGTAATCCGCCTGAAAGCTATACTGAATCTTATATCAAAACAATAGGATTCTTAAATAAGAACAATCCAGAAGAAAAGGAAAAACTTAAAAAAATTTATGAAGAGACTGATTTTTTGCTATTACCTACTGTTGCTGAATGTGCGGGAATAGTTTTTGCTGAAGCAAGTGGAAATGGAATTCCGTCCATCACTTATGATACAGGAGGAGTGGGGACGTATGTAATGAATGGAATAAACGGGTACAGATTGCCTTTAGGTTCGGGGCATGAAGAGTTTGCTGATTTAATAGAAAAATGTATTTTTGACAATACGCTGTCGGAGAAGTTAAAAGACGGAGCAAGAAAATATTATCGTGAAACGCTTAACTGGAATTCCTGGAGAAAAGAATTTGACAAAATAACAGAAGGTGTAGTGATTGAATGAAAGAATATAAGGTTTGTAACATTCCGTTAACAGAAGTACAGGGGTATCTTTTTGATATTTTGATGGAGTTTGACAGGATTTGCAGGAAACATCACATCCGATACACATTGGAGGGGGGGACACTTTTAGGAGCTGTTAAGTACGGAGGCTTTGTTCCGTGGGATGATGATCTGGATATTGTCATGCTGAGAGAGGAATACGAAAAGTTTTTAAAAGTGTGCAAAACGGAACTGTCGGATGTTTTCTTTGTGCAAAATTCAAACACAGAAAAAGAATTTCCTTTAAATTATACAAAGCTGAGATATAAAGATACAAAATATGTGCAGAAAAATTATGAGTTTCTGGATATAAATCAAGGACTTTTCATGGACATATATCCCTACGACTATGTGGGGAAAAATACATATCGCTTTAAAATGCTTTTTATAGGATTGCTGAGTGGAGCTAAAATGACGAAACTTGAAGTTTTACTTTCCCCTTTGCATAAAAACAAAAAAATAAGTTTTTATAAAAAAGCATTATATAAATTGGTTAGTTTGTTGCCGCTTGATACAATAAATCGCCTTATTCATTGGATTATGCAGTCAAAAAAAGAGAGAAAGTATGTATTTAATTTATGTAATCCCCTGTATAGTGAAAAGCCTTTGGAATCAGTAGAGTTTAATGAATATACAGAGTTGACTTTTAATAAATTCAACTTCATGGCAATAAGGAATTATCATAAATGGCTGAATGACGTTTTTGGTGATTATATGAAGGAGGAGCCGGAGGAGGAAACGCGAGGACCCAGCCATGCCATTTCGGAGTGCAGGCTGCCTTATGAAAGAACGGGGAAAATCGGCATACTCACTTTTCACAGAGCAGATAATTACGGAGCAGTGCTCCAATCCTATGCATTGAGCCATGCGGTAGATGAAATTATCCGTGAAAACGGAAACGAATATGTGTGTGAGATTGTAGATTACATTAATGACACTATAGAAAAGAGATATGCTGTTCGTTTATTATCTGAAATAAAAAGACTAAAAACGAAAGTAAAATACTTTATACTCCGAAAAAAACTTTTGAGAAACGGGAGAAATTTCAGGATTTTCCGTAATACATATCTGAATTTAAGCAAAAAGAAATATACGAGAAACAACATTGGTGATGCGGGAAGGGAATATAAAGCATTGATTGTTGGAAGCGATCAGGTTTGGAACGGACTTTTAACGGATAATGATGGAACGTATTTTCTTGACATCGAAGGTTGTTCCTGCAGGAAAATTTCATATGCTGCAAGTGCCGGTTCAGAAAAGTATTTTTTATCAAGACTTAATGAATATAAACCTTTGATTGATGATTTCGATTTTATTTCCGTAAGGGAGGAAGAGCTTTTTCGTATTATGAAGGAAGCAGGATATGACGAAACGGTCAAAGTATCGGATCCGGTGTTTTTATTGAATAGAGATAAATATTCATTGATTGAAAGCAATAAAAATCTGATAGAGGGCAAATATATCCTGCTTTACGTTATTGCATACGAAAAAGAGGTATATGAATTTGCCAGAAAGCTCGCTTTGGAAAAAGGCTTAAAGATTGCTTACATTAATACTGATAAGCTTAAAAGTCCGGGAGTGATAAATCTTTCTGATGTTTCAGTGGAACACTTTCTCACTCTTATTAAAAATGCAGAATTTGTAGTAACCTCCTCCTTTCATGGGGTGGCCTTTTCGCTTATCTATAATAAAGAATTCTATTATAAGCTTTCTCATCATGAGGATAATTTTAATTCCAGAATAAATACTTTAATTGAGGAAATGGAAATAAAAAAACGTGAAATTACGAACGGAAAGGAATTGACACAAAAAAGTATTGATTGGGAGAAGATAAACGAGAAAATGGCGAATATCAGAAATAAATCTTTGGATTTCCTTAAAGAGAGTGTGTTGAAATATGAAGAATAATCCCGAAAGAGAACAAAAAACGTGGTATGCAGCTAAACATGTTTCTCAAGATGTACGTAAAAATTCCAGGTCAGGAGGCGTGTTTACTGCAATATCGGACTGTGTTTTCCCAAGGGGCTATAAAAGGAAAAAAGATACATAAAACCATATAGAAAGAAGGACTCTAAATGTTCAAGAATAAAACATTACTCATTACAGGGGGAACAGGTTCTTTCGGTAATGCGGTATTGAACCGATTTTTAAAAACAGATATAGGAGAAATCCGCATCTTTTCAAGAGATGAGAAAAAGCAGGACGATATGCGTCACGAGTTTCAGGCAAAAATGCCTGAAGTAGCTGAAAAAATAAAGTTTTTCATAGGTGACGTAAGGGATTTAGCCAGTGTTAAAAATGCCATGCATGGGGTAGACTACATTTTCCATGCGGCGGCTTTGAAGCAGGTTCCCTCCTGTGAATTTTTCCCCATCGAAGCGGTTAAGACCAATGTTTTAGGAACTGAAAACGTACTTACAGCCGCAATAGAAGCGGGAGTATCAAACATTGTGTGTCTTTCCACCGACAAGGCGGCATATCCCGTAAATGCCATGGGTACAAGCAAGGCAATGATGGAAAAGGTTATTGTTGCAAAGTCAAGGACAATTTCTCCTGATAAGACAAAAATTTGCTGCACAAGATACGGAAACGTAATGTGCTCCCGTGGTTCGGTAATTCCTCTTTGGATTGAGCAGATTAAAGAGGGGAAGCCCATTACCATAACCGAGCCTTCTATGACACGTTTCATAATGTCACTTGACGAGGCGGTTGACCTTGTGTTATTCGCTTTTGAAAACGGCGTATCAGGAGATATTTTGGTACAGAAAGCACCTGCCTGCACCATAGAAACTTTGGCAAAGGCTGTAACGGAATTATTTAATCCTGAAACAGAAATTAAGGTTATAGGAATACGCCACGGAGAAAAAATGTACGAAACTCTTTTAACCAACGAAGAGTGCGCCAAGGCCACAGACCTGGGAGATTTCTACCGTGTTCCATCTGATAATCGAGGACTTAACTATGACAAGTATTTCAAAGAGGGAGATACAAAGAGAAATACCCTTACCGAGTTTAATTCAAACAATACAGACTTACTGGATGTAGAAGGAGTTAAGGAAAAGCTTTTAAGCTTAGAATATATTAAAGAAGAGCTTAAAAAGGCGGGAAGAATATGAAAATACTGGTAACCGGAGCAAAGGGCTTTGTGGGAAGAAATCTTTGCGAAGCACTTAAAAATATAAAAGACGGGAAGGATAAAACCCGCCCCGACTTAAAAATTGAAGAAATTTTTGAATTTGATATAGACACTCCTGAAGAATGCCTGGAAGACTATTGCCAAAAGGCGGACTTCGTATTCAATCTGGCGGGAGTAAACCGCCCCAAGGAAGTATCGGAGTTTATGGAAGGAAACTTCTCCTTTGCGGACAAGCTTATAGGCTACCTTGAAAAGCATAAAAACACCTGTCCTTTAATGATTTCTTCATCAATCCAGGCGGAGCTTTCAAACGACTACGGAAAGAGCAAAAAGGCGGGAGAGGATTTGGTTTTTGCCTACGGCAAAAAGACGGGGGCAAAGGTTTTGGTTTACCGTTTCCCCAATCTTTTCGGAAAGTGGTGCCGTCCCAATTATAATTCGGTTATCGCCACCTTCTGCAATAATATTGCGAATGATCTGGAAATCACCGTAAATAACAGAGATACTCTTTTAACTTTGGTTTATATTGATGACCTGGTTGATGAAATGTTAAATGCCTTATCCGGCAAGGAAACCAAAGAGGGCGAATTTTGCAGGGTAAAAAAAGAGCATAAGGTAACGTTGGGAGAAATAGCCGATTTGCTCTATAAATTTTCGGAGCAGGCAAAAACGCTGGTTATGCCAGAAATTCCCGAGGATTCTTTTTCCAAAAAGCTTTATTCAACCTATCTTTCGTACTTGCCCAAAGAAAAGGTGGCTTTCCCCCTTAAAATGAATGTGGATGAAAGAGGCAGTTTTACGGAACTATTAAAGACCGAAAATTCAGGTCAGTTTTCCGTAAACATTTCAAAGCCGGGAATCACAAAGGGTCAGCATTGGCATAACACAAAGTGGGAATTTTTCATTGTGGTATCGGGAGAGGCTCTTATTCAGATGCGAAAAATCGGCACTGACGAGGTTTTGGAATTTGAAGTAAGCGGAGAAAAAATAGAGGCTGTACATATGCTCCCCGGCTATACGCATAATATAGTCAATCTTTCAAAAGATAAGGATTTAATAACGGTTATGTGGGCAAATGAGAAGTTTAACCCCGAAAAACCGGACACTTTTTTTGAGGTGGTAAAAAATGATTAAAACAGATTATTCAGATGTTAAATTTAAAAACGACGGCAGATTAAAGCTTTTGATTATTGTAGGAACAAGACCTGAAATAATCCGCCTTGCCGCCGTTATAAACAAGACAAGGGAATACTTTGATGTGATTTTAGCTCACACCGGACAGAACTATGACTATAACTTAAACGGCGTTTTTTTCCGTGACTTAAAGCTTGCCGACCCTGAAGTTTATATGAATGCGGTTGGGGATGATTTGGGTGCAACTGTGGGTAATATCATAAATTGCTCCTATAAGCTTATGGCAGAAATAAAGCCCGATGCACTTTTAATTTTAGGAGACACAAATTCATGTCTTTCTGCAATTTCTGCAAAAAGACTGCATATTCCCATTTTCCACATGGAAGCAGGAAACCGCTGTAAGGACGAGTGCCTGCCCGAGGAAACAAACAGAAGAATTGTTGATATAATTTCCGATGTGAATTTAGCATATTCCGAGCATGCAAGAAGATATCTGGCAGACTGTGGACTTCCCAAAGAAAGAACCTACGTAACAGGCTCGCCCATGGCGGAGGTGCTTTCAAAAAATCTTCCCGAAATAGAAAAATCAGACATTCATGAAAAACTTAATCTTAAAAAGGGAAAATATATCCTTTTATCTGCTCACCGTGAAGAAAATATCGACACGGAGAAAAACTTCATATCTTTATTTACCGCAATAAATAAAATTGCGGAAAAGTACGATATGCCCATACTTTACTCCTGTCATCCCAGAAGCAAAAAGAGGCTGGAGGAATCGGGATTTAAATTAGATTCCCGTATAATAAGACATGAGCCTTTGGGCTTTCACGATTATAACTGTCTTCAGATGAATGCTTTTTGTGTAATTTCAGACAGCGGAACGCTTCCTGAAGAATCAAGCTTTTTCACAAGTATAGGTAAAAGCTTTCCTGCAGTTTGTATAAGAACATCTACAGAAAGACCCGAAGCACTTGATAAGGCTTGCTTTGTCCTGGCGGGGATTGATGAAAAAACTCTGATTCAGGCGGTAGATACTGCAATTTTAGCCAACGAATCGGGGGATTTGGGAATTCCCGTTCCCGACTATGTGGAAGAAAACGTATCTACAAAGGTTGTAAAGATAATCCAGTCCTACACAAATGTAGTAGATAAAATGGTTTGGAGAAAATATTAAAAGAAAAAAGATTATGAAATGTGACGTAGAAACTTGCTTTCTACGTCATATTTTTTTGGCATTACTTTTCGCTCAGAGAATTATAAATAACTTAAAAAGCAAAATGATCCTTGACAAGCTTAACTTTTTGTGTTATAATATAACCTGCAAGGTTACTCGAGTAAATATTCTTGCAAAAATAATGAAAGGATGATAAAATGGATAAAAACGAATTTGAATTTGAAGAGTTAAAAGATAAGGGTAGCACACTATCTGTTCATACAGGAGATCCGATAGCCATAAAGGAAATGCAAAAGAGCTTAAACGATTGGGGCTATACGGATGCTTTTGGAAGAAAGCTTTCCGAAGATGGGGATTTTGGTATCAATACATTTAACTCGGTTATAAAGTTCCAGCAGGAAAACGGTCTTGTTCCCGATGGTATTGTAGGGGATAAAACCTGGAAAGCCATGAGCGACAGAAAGAAAAAGGAAGAGGGAGAAAATTATAATAATTTTCAAGATACCGTTGAGGAAGAACCGGCTTTGCAAAATGATGCGGAATTTTCAGATAATGTTGATAGTCCGCTAAAACACGGAGCTTTCGCCACCATTGACAAGGCGATTGAAACTTCTCCTGTCCGTACCGGGGGAAATAAATTAACCGAGACTGATTTTACTAAAGATGAGGAAGATTTTGAAAGCTTAAAGGAAAAGGGCTCTGAGCTTTCGGTTCATACAGGCTCACCCGAAACAATAAAGGTGCTTCAAAAGGAGCTTAATTCTATGGGCTATACCGACGCCTTGGGTAGACCTCTTTCCGAAGACGGTGATTTTGGTATCAATACATTTAACTCGGTTATAAAGTTCCAGCAGGAAAACGGTCTTGCTCCCGACGGTATTGTGGGAGACAAAACCTGGAAAGCTATAAGCGATAAACGGAAGCTTGTAAAAAATTACGAAAACCAAGATAATCTTTCAAAAAATAGCTATGCCGGTTCTTCTTTGGGAGATGTAAGAAACAATGGTGTATTCCGCACTATGGATAATGCATTTAATTCTCAGGCATTTAAGGATTTCTATGATGGGCACGAGTTTTACAGCACTGAACATTTAGCAGTAGAGAAAAACAATACAAAAGATACCTCCAGCATAAATGAAATTAATCCCCAAAATGAGCAAAAATTTGAAGAAGATGCTAATTGGCTTGAGAAGTTTATTCAAGAGGCGTTTCGAGTAGAAGAAGAAGCGGAAAAGACGAGGCAGGAAACGGTAGATATATTACAAAAAGAAGCGCAGAGGGCATTCTGGAAATATGGCGCAGAAAATTACCTCAAGGAAGAAAAAAAGTACTATGTTTCTGCTCATATGCTTGAGCATTCCCTACAGGACAATCCAACTGCCATGTTATGTGGAAACGAATCCGATATAGCAAAGTTGATAAAAAAAGATCCTGTATATCTTAATGCGCTGGATAAGGCTATTGCTAATTCTGACGGTAATACTATAGACGTAGATTTGGAAGATATAGCCTTTAAGGATAAAGATTTGTACTACTCAATTCATAGAGCTACAATACATGTAAAAGGATATAAAAATAAAGACGGTAAATGGATTATTAATGGAACTCTGGAAGATACATATGATTTCACGGAAATGCAGACGTTTATGGATGACGAAGGCGGATGGTCAACACAGGCAAGTCTGGGAACGGTTGCTAATGATGCGGCTGCAGTATCGCAGTTTTTGGGGGCTATTAATCCCTACAAAATAAAGGTATATTTTAATACAGTAAGGTGATGTTATGGAGTTTGTGAAAAGGCGCTGGCTTTTGACGATTATTATAGCCGTAATTTGCTTGGTTCTTATGTTTGGAGACTATATGCTTTCGGAATTATTTGATTGGATTGGTCGAAGAATGGACTATGAGGCTTCGCTGGAGCTTGGAGAGGATTTTCGATGTGTTTTTTACCGTGATGGAACATATCAAGTAAACTATCATAGCGGAAGGTATAGTTTTGATTATGTTACAGAAGAAGTCAAGACAACCATATTCCCAGTCATAAAAGAGTACGCCGGATCCAGCGACAAAATAAATAATTTATATATCCATTCAGAAGAAGGCTATGTTATGCTGACAAAAGGGAATAAAGCTATATTTTATATTTATGAAGATGTGGTTTTGCCGGATACTTTGCTTAAAGACGAGAGAGTTAGTATAATAAGAATCAAATCAAAAAGAGAAGTCCCATTCAGGAAAGTATTTACTACGGTATTCAGACGACCTAAAGGTTATTGAAAAATCGCAACAAACAATATCGTAAAGAAAATTAATTTAAAAAAAGGAAATTTGCCAAACAAAAAAGACCGCCGTTAGCGGTCTTTTTTACATTCTGAAAGTCTTATTAAATCCCTTTCATCGGGGGAAAATTCTATGGGGTAGGAAGAAGCACCCATGTACTTTGAAACCTTTTTTGCGGCGAGGTAAACTTCCTCACGCATTTTGGAAAAGAGATTTTCGTCTAAATTCCAAATTCCGGCAGATACGCTGATGGCGGCAACAATCTTTTTTTCTAAATTAAAAATGGGAGCGGCAATACAAAGGACGCTGTCCTCATGTTCAAACCAGTCAACGGCGTAGCCCCTTTTTGGAATTTGGGAAATTTCTGAAATAAAGCTTTCTTTATCTTTAATGGTATATTTTGTAAAGGTTGTAAAGTCAAGGTCATCTGCCAAAAGCTTCAATTTATCTTTGCTTTCTCCTGCAAGTAAAACCTTTCCCGAAGCCGAGGAGTAAACGGGAATTCTTTTTCCTATCTTGGAATACATCCTTATAGACCTTGTTTCATTATCAATTTTATCTATGTAAACCGCATCAAGTCCGTCCAAAATACAAAGGTGAACTGCCTCGCCCACAGTTTTGCAAAGCTCCTCCAGAACGGGACGGGCAACGGAACGGACATCAAAGCTGTCCATTATATTTGCACTAATCTCAAGGATTTTTGTTCCCAAAAGATATTTCTCTGTACGGGAGTCCTGATAAACGTAGTTATACGTCCTTAAGGTTTTAAGAAGACGGTGCACGGTGCTTTTATGAAGTGAGGTCATCTCGGAGATTTCCGAAATTCCAAGCCCCTCCGTCCTGGTGGACAAAGCATCAATAATATTAAGTGCACGCTCTAAAGACTGCACCCCTGAATTTTTTGTTTCTGCCAACGAAAATCACCCCTAAAAATCGATAAAAGGCATTGACACCCGATGGGTGTAAGGTGTATAATAATAATTGTGAAACGTTGTTTCATAATATGAAACAACAACCGATATATAATTATTTTATCATATATCGGTTGCTAATTCAAGAGAAACTTAAAATAGGAGGTTTTATTTATGATGGAAATGTTTGATTTAACAGGTAAAGTTGCATTGGTTACAGGCGGTGCTCACTCAATCGGGTTTGGTATCGGTGTAGGTCTTGCAAAGGCAGGAGCAAAAGTGTGCTTCAACTGCTCAAGCCAGGAAAGCATGGAAAGAGGCATAAAGGCTTACAAAGAAGAGGGCATTGATGTTTACGGCTATGTTGCAGATGTAACAAAGGAAGATGAAATCAAGGCTTTGGTTGCAAAAATCAGAGAAGAAGTTGGCATCATCGACATTTTGGTAAACAATGCAGGTATTATAAGAAGAATTCCCATGACAGAAATGGAAGTTTCCGAATTTGAAAAGGTTATAGATACAGACCTTATCGCTCCTTTCATCTGCTCCAAGGCAGTAATTCCCGGTATGCTTGAAAAGGGCCACGGAAAAATTATAAACATCTGCTCCATGATGAGTGAGCTGGGAAGAGAAACAGTTTCTGCCTATGCAGCAGCTAAGGGCGGTCTTAAAATGCTTACCAGAAACATCTGCTCCGAATTCGGTGAGGCGAACATTCAGTGTAACGGCATAGGACCCGGTTACATAGCTACAAGTCAGACAGCTCCCTTAAGAGAAAGAATGCCTGACGGTTCCCGTCAGCCGTTTGACCAGTTCATTGTTTCCAAAACTCCCGCAGGCCGTTGGGGAACAACAGATGACTTAGTTGGTCCTGCAGTATTCCTGGCAAGTGATGCAAGTAACTTCGTTAACGGACATATTTTATACGTTGACGGCGGTATCTTAGCTTATATCGGAAAGCAGCCTAAATAAAAGGAGCTTAAAATGTTTCATATTCTATTACTGGAATTCAAGCATGAAACCAATACCTTTTCATCTGTTCCCACAAGTCTTCAGAAATTCTACGATAACCGCTATTACGAGGGAAGCGAAGTTATCGAAAAAAGCAGAGGTACTCGTTGTGCCATAGGGGGAATGTTGACAGTTATTGACAAAAGGGAGGATGTCACCTTGCATCCTGTCCTTGCAACGGTAGCTGACCCGGCAGGCCCTGTTATGCAGGAGGTTATTGACCACGTATATAAAAAGGTAGACGAAACTTTAGAGTCTTGCCCAAAGATAGATGCGGTGCTTTTAGCACTTCACGGTGCCATGGTTACGGAAAACAGCGATGACGGTGAGGGAGACCTTTTAGAATACATAAGGTCAAAGGTGGGCATGGAAATTCCCATGGTAACGGTTCTTGACTTACATTCCAATATAACAGAAAAAATGATAGCTAATGTGAACTTGATGGTTCACTATGACTATTATCCTCATACGGATATGTATGAACGTGGAATTGAAGCGGCAAATCTTTTAATGGGGACATTGGATAAAAAGATTAAGCCTGTCATGGTGTGTAAAAACATTCCTCTTTTGCTTCCCAGCGTGGCAACAGATACGGAGCCCATGGCATCTTTCGTGGAAAAGCTTCATAAGTATGAGGAAAATCCCAAGGTTTTAATGGCATCTTTTTCCCACGGCTTTTTTGCGGCAGATATATATGAGTCGGGCATGAATTCCATTGTGATAACAGATAATGACCCTGCCTTGGCAGAAGAAATCGCCGGGAAACTATCTCGTGACATCTGGGATAACAGGGAAAAGTTTTTGCTTGAAACGGTTCCTTTAGAGGAAGCATTGGAAAAAGCGAAAAATCATGAAAATGACTTGCCCGTGCTGATTGCGGATATTACCGACAATCCCGGAGCCGGCTCCAGCGCAGACGGAACACATCTTCTTCGTGCCATGATTGAAAAGGACTTAAAAGGTGCCGCTTTCGGTGTTATCTGCGACGGAGAATCCGTGCTTCGTGCCGAAAAGGCGGGAGTAGGCAACTTCGTGGATTTGGAGCTTGGCGGTAAGGTATATCCCGATTTAATGGGCGAGCCTCTTAAAGTAAGAGCTTATGTTAAAATGATATGCGACGGAAAGTATTATAACCGCGGGGATATGTTTAAGGATGCACTTTTTGATGTGCACAAAAGCGCAGTTGTGGTTATAGGTGATATACAGGTCATTGTAACCACCTGCAAGCTTCAGCCCAACGACCCTGAAATTTTCTATGCTCACGGTATTGACCCCACCAGAAAAAAAGTTATAGGACTTAAATCCACAGTTCATTACAGAAAGGCTTATAAGGATATTACAAGCCTTTACTGCCCTGTGGAGCTTCCGGGACTCTTTACCCAGGATATAGAAAATATGCCCTACAAAAAATGCAAAAGACCTATTTATCCCTTGGATAAGGACTTTGAGTATTAAAGGAGATTTATATAATGAAAAAAGTAGAACTTTCTTACGGTCCCTGGAAAGCGAAAATTTCCCTGGACTACGGATTTAACGTATATTCACTTACATATAATGATGATGACGTTTTGAGAACTCCCGAAGACCCTGATGAAAACTTCAAGGCAACTCCCATGGTTTTCGGAACTCCCATGCTCTTGCCTCCCGACCGTCTTACAAATAACGGTTTTCCCTTTGAAGGAAAGCAGTATACAATGACACATCCCTATCCCGATAAGCCTTACAGAATTCACGGCTCTATGCACAGCGCGCCCATGAAGCTCGTATATCAGTCAAAGAGCATGGCTATCGGCGAATATGAAAATAAGGGCGAAAGATTTCCTTTCCCTTTTAAGCTGACAGTAACCTGTGAACTTAGTGACCAGGGACTTCACCAGAGATTTTCTATCCTTAATACAGGGGACGGAAATATGCCTTTGGTATTTGGCGTTCACACAATGTTTTATGCTCGTCCCATTGTATCAATTTCCTTGGGCAAGGCATGGGAAACAGGAGAAAACTTTGAAGCAATAAAGGAAATTCCCTTAACCGAGCAGGACAGACAGATAGTATCAGGAAGAAACACAGAGGGTCTTGACCTTCACAATATCTATACTGATTCAGGATTTAACAAGGCAACAATCGGAGAGTATAGCTACAGAAGATCAGCTAACTTCAAAAACTGGGTTGTATGGAACAAGGGCGGAGATAAGGGATTTATCAGTATTCAGCCTCAGTCAGCTCCTGTTAATGCTCTTAATCATCCCGGCGAATATATCGTACTTGCCAGCGGACAGGAAGAAGTATTTGAAACAATGATTTCACGCGAAATATAAGAAAGGTGTTGTTATATAATGAAAGCAGCTTTATTGAAAAATTGGAACGATTTAGAGATGACCGAGCTTGAAAAGCCCGTACCCCAGGGAAACGAAGCTCTTCTTAAAATGGTATACGGCGGTGTTTGTGGCTCCGATGTTACGGTTTACAAGGGACTTCACATGACTGCAAAGGCACCCGTTGTTCTCTGCCATGAAATTTTAGGTGTTATTGAAACACTTCCCCAGAGCTATAAGGGCGACCTTAAGGTTGGGGATAGAGTAGTTGTAAATCCCGTTGTTGAATGCGGCACTTGTGCAGCTTGCAAGAGTGGTTATTCAAATGCCTGCGAAAACCTTAAGCTTTTAGGTATTCACAAAAACGGCGGTTTTGAAGAATACACAGTTGCAGATGTTGATAAGTTAGTTAAAGCTCCCGACGGATTATCTGACGAAGTGGCAGCATTATCCGAACCCTTTGCAGTTGCAGCACACGTTTGCAGAAGAGCCGGAATAAACGAAAATTCAAAGGTATTTATCGCAGGTGCAGGCACAATCGGATTAGTTGTTGCAAGCTATGCAAAAAGACTTGGAGCTATGAGCGTTACCGTATCTGAAATAAATCCCGACAGAATAAATCTTGCAAAGAAGCTTTCTTTAGACACAGTAAATCCCATGGAATGTGACTTAAAGGAAGTTGCCAAGGATAAGACAGATGGTGCAGGCTTTGACATTGTTATTGATGCAACAGGTGCAAAGGCAAGTCTTTTGGTTCTTCCCGACATCTGTAAAGTTGGCGGAACTGTTATGTCTTTAGGCTTATCAGGAGCTCCCGTTGAATTTATATTAGGTAAGGTTTCATTTAAGGAACAGACAGTTATCGGTTCAAGATTGTATTCTCAGGACGACTTTAAGAACGGCGTTGACGCTCTTTTGGAACTTTCCAAAAATCTTCCCATGGAAGCCATCGTTTCCGACATTTATCCTCTTAGCCAAACTCCCGAAGCACTCCAAAAGATGATGAGCGGAAAGAATGTAGGAAAAATCCTTATTTCCTGCAAATAACAGGAGGCACTTATGCATAAGAATTTACCCAAACTTACACCGGGCATCAAGCTCTGTGCGAAAATAGACCCTCTGGCAACAGAAGCTGATCTTGTATTTTTAGAGCAGCTTGGAATTACCCACGGTTATACCTGGATAACAGAAGAGCAGTTTACGGTGGGATTTATAAAGGGCTTGAAGGACCGTCTTGCAAAGCATGGAATTACACTTTTCAATGTAGGTTCGGTTCATATAGCAAAAAATGAAAATATCATTTTGGGAACTCCAGGCCGTGACGAGGCAATAGCTCATTTTATAGATTGTCTTAAGATTTTATCCGAGGCGGGAATTCACACCACCACCTTTACCTGGGAACCCGACGGATGCTGGGCAAGTGACTGGGATGCTCCTGCAAGAGGCGGTTCACTCACAAGAATATGTGATATGAGCGTGTTTACTGAGGGCAAGACTACTACCGAAACAAGATACACTCAAAAGCCTATTGACAGAGAAACTTTCGTAAAGACAGGTCTTACTCATGGCAGAGAATACTCCATTGATGAAATGTGGGACACGTTTACGTATTTCATAAAAAAAGTTATTCCCTTTGCTGAAGAGTACGGCGTTCGTCTGGCACTTCATCCCAATGACCCTCCCGTTGAGAGCATGGGCGGAGTTGCCTGCCTAATTAAAAACTATGACGATTACAGAAAGGCATATTCCATTTGCGACAGTCCTTTCCTTGGAATGGAATTCTGCTGTGGTTGTT
Organism: Clostridia bacterium; assembly: GCA_045123995.1. GTDB lineage: Bacteria > Bacillota > Clostridia > CAKSNL01 > HGM11501 > HGM11501. The sequence goes on along the minus strand of JBGVKY010000006.1, from coordinate 1,468 downwards.
GCTTAGAAGCTCCCGATACCTTCGGTGATATTTTCAAGGCTATCCGCGAATTCAATGAAAAAGGTAAGATATATTTAGTTCATTTCAGAAATGTCCGCGGTAAGCTTCCTTTCTTTGAGGAAACCTTTATTGACGAGGGCAGCAACGATATGCTTCCAATCATGAAGACTTTAGCAGAAGTGGGGTATAACGGAACACTTATAATGGACCACACCCCCAGAATGGTTGATGTAACTAAAGGTTATGCGGAAACTGCGTATGCCTACGGATATATAAGAGCACTTTTAAATCTTGCAGAAAAGAACAGAGCGTAGAAAGGAAAGTAATTATGATACCTATGATTAAATTAAATAACGGCGTGGAAATTCCTCAGATTGGTCTTGGGGTTTTCCATTCCGAGCCCGGTGCAGAAACCAGCACAGCTGTAAGATGGGCTATTGAAGCAGGCTATCGCCATATTGATACTGCCGTTGCCTACAACAATGAAGAAGACGTGGCAAAGGGCGTAATCGAAAGCGGAATCAAGAGAGAAGAAATTTTCTTAACCAGCAAGGTTGCTTCTGCAGATATAAGAGCTAACACAGTTAAAGAGGGCATTGAGAAAACTCTTTCAATAGCTCCCGGAGGATACTGGGATATGCTTTTACTTCACTGGCCCGTGCCTAACTTTATTGAAGCTTACGAAGTTTTGATGTCTTTTTACGAGGCAAAGAGAATCAGAGTTATCGGTGTAAGTAACTTTGAGCCCTATCAGATTCAGGCTTTACTTGACAGAGGCTATACTCTTCCTGCAATCAATCAGGTTGAGCTTCACCCCTCCTATCAGCAGAAGAACGTTAAGGCGTACTGCAAGGCTATGGGTATACAGGTTGAAGCATGGAGTCCCCTGGGCGGCCGTGACCACTCTTTAATCGACAATCCTTTAATTACCGAAATCGGAGAGCAGTACGGAAAGAGCGGCGCTCAGGTAATGATTCGCTGGCACTTACAGTCAGGCCATGTAGTTATCCCCAAGAGCGTTAAACAAGAAAGAATCATTGCGAACAAGGATGTATTCGATTTTGCTTTAACCGATGAAGACATGGTAAAAATTGCACAGCTTGACACCAACACCCGTTCCTACTGGGATCCTACCCGCTGGGATAATGAGTATTTCAACCTTATAAAGAGATAAATAGACAACTAAAAGATAAAAAAGCACCGCCTTTGGCGGTGCTTTTTTATGTGCTTTAAAAGCCGCTCCAAAGGTTGTAAATAACTTTAGGAGTGAAATAAGTACTGCATATCAAGTTAAATATGTTATGATATTATATGCAATGTTACTCGGGTAAAAACAATTGCAATAAAAAAGGAAAGGTGGTATAATGAACAAAAATAACGAATTTGAAGAATTAAAAGACAAGGGAAGTACATTATCCGTACATACAGGAGACCCAATCGCCATACGCGAAATGCAAAAAAGCTTAAA
>JBGVKY010000005.1:0-88916 GCA_045123995.1 Clostridia bacterium | reverse complement strand
AACGGCGGTACTCCTTAGGGAGAAGTCGGTTTTGGCTTGTTATTTTCCGCTGATAGTGCGCAAAAAAATGCAGACATACGCCAGTATGACTGCATTTTTTATGACTTCTCTAAGACGAAAAATTCCTAACCCAAAACTGCTTCGCACCACAAAAATTTCGATTTTGAGTACAGAACAAGGCAAAAATCCGAGGAATCCTTGACGGATGCAGAGGATTTTTAACACAGTTATGTGCCAAAATCGTGGTTTTTGGGCGATTAATCCCTAAGGAGTACCGCCGAATAGCGACACCTTTTTTTGATTGAGTTTATTTAGTTTCTGAGTGAATGAATGGGAGCAGGGATTCTTCCGCCACGGGAAATAAATTCTTCGCTTGATGCGGGATTTACACTCATTACCGGACCTGTTCCGAGCAGTCCGCCAAATTCCACTGTATCTCCCACTTTTTTGCCGGGAGCGGGAATAAGTCTTACTGCGGTGGTTTTGTTGTTTATCATACCGATTGCAGCTTCGTCAGCTATTATTGCGGAGATGGTGGAAGCAGGAGTATCCCCGGGAATACAAATCATGTCAAGACCAACGGAGCAAACACAGGTCATGGCTTCTAATTTCTCTAAGGAAAGAGCACCGCTCATTGCAGCCTTAATCATACCTTCGTCCTCGCTGACTGGAATGAATGCACCGGATAAGCCACCTACATTGGAGCTTGCCATAACTCCACCTTTTTTAACGGCATCGTTAAGGAGCGCAAGAGCAGCGGTTGTTCCGTGGGTTCCACAGGTCTCAAGACCCATGGCCTCTAAAATTCTTGCAACACTGTCGCCTACTGCAGGAGTGGGAGCCAAAGATAAATCCACAATTCCGAAGGGAGCGGATAAACGGTTTGAAGCTTCTCTTGCCACAAGCTGACCCACTCTCGTAATTTTGAATGCAGTTTTCTTAATGGCCTCTGCCACCTTGTCTATGGGCTCACCCTTCATTTTGTCAAGAACACATTTTACAACACCAGGGCCCGATACACCTACGTTTATTGCTGTTTCAGGCTCGCTTACACCGTGAAATGCACCTGCCATGAAAGGATTATCTTCTACTGGATTGCAGAAAACAACAAGCTTAGCACAACCAAATCCGTCGTTTTCAAGGGTCAAATGAGCAGTTTCTTTTATGATTTCACCCATTCTTTTAACTGCGTCCATGTTTATTCCTGCCTTTGTGGAACCAACAGCAACAGAGGAACAAACTATATCCGTAGTAGCTAAAGCTTCGGGGATGGAATCTATAAAAATTCTGTCTGCATCTGAAAAGCCTTTCTGAACCAAGGCACTGTATCCACCTAAAAAGTTTACACCTACATTTTTAGCTGCCCTGTCTAAAGCCTTTGCTAACATTAAGGGGTTTTTAGAGGCGGAGGCAATAATGGAAATAGGGGTTACGGAAATTCTTTTGTTTATAATGGGAACGCCCAGTTCCTTTTCTATATCTTCACCTGTTTTAACTAAATTTTCTGCCTTTTTACATATCTTGTCATAGATGTTATCGGCAGTTTTTTTGGCATCCTGACTCATGCAGTCCAAAAGGGAGATGCCCATGGTGATGGTGCGGACATCAAGATGCTCTTTATTTATCATATCAAGGGTTTCGCCAACTTCAAAAGAGGTAAACATGAAAGAGCCTCCTTATATTCTGTGCATAGCCTTAAAAAGCTTCTGATTCTGAATTATTATATTGACGCCGAGATTGTCGCCAACAGCTTTAAGGCCTGAATTAAGCTCGTCAAAAGTTTTAAGTGAGCCTTCTAAGTCAACCATCATAATCATAGTGAAGGTATCGCCCATAATAGTCTGGGAAATATCTAAAATATTAACCTTTGCTTCTGCCAGGTGAGTGCTTACAGCGGCTATAATGCCCACTGTATCGTTTCCTACAACTGTAACTATTGCTTTCATTTTATCATTTCCTTTCTCTGTCTTACAATTTCATACATTAAAACGCTTGCGGCACAGGAGGCGTTTAAGGACTCGGTCTGCCCGAACATGGGAATTGAAACTAAAAAGTCGCAATTTTTCAAAACCAGAGTCGAAATGCCGTCCCCCTCGTTGCCGATAACCAGTGCCAGAGGTCCTTTTAAGTTGGTTCTATACATATTATCTCCGCCACCCGCGGCACCGGCTACCCAGAGACCTTCTTTTTTGAGAAACTCAATGGTCTTTGTTATATTGGTGACCTTGGCAACGGGAGTATAGGATAAAGCTCCTGCACTTGTTTTTTCCACAACGGAAGAAAGCCCTGTGGCCTCGTGCTTTGCAATTATAACCCCGTGGGCACCTGCTGCATTGGCACTTCTTATTATAGCACCTAAATTATGAGGGTCCGTAATTCTGTCGCATATTACCAAAAAAGGGTCTTCGCCCTTTTCTTTAGCGACTTTTAATATGTCTTCCACCGAAACATATTCCTTTGCCGCCACCTTTGCAATAACTCCCTGATGATGGTGAGTTTCGCTCATCTCATCGAGCTTTTCACCTAAAACATAGGAAATTAAAATTTTCTTTTCGCCTGCCAGAGCGATTATGCGGCTTAAGGTAGCATCACCTTTTTTGACATAGATTTTATCTATGGTACGTCCGGAACGGATTGCCTCCATAACCGGGTTTCTGCCCTCGATGGTATCTTTTATTTCTTCCATTAAAATACCTCCGTTATAATAATAAAAGAAGTATAACATAAATAAAGGGAAAAAGCAACATTTTATGCTAATTTTATTGACATAATTAAGCTATACTGGTAAAATAATATTTCAGGAGTGAGATTATGCTTATATCAGTAAAAAACGGAAAGAAATATTTTGGCGAAGAATGTCTTTTCGAAAATTTAAGCTTTCATATTGAAGAGGGGGAACGTGTAGGCCTTGTTGGTGTAAACGGGGCAGGCAAAACCTCTCTTTTTAAGGTGCTCACAGATGAAATGTTGCTTGATGAGGGAGATGTATATATAAATCCTCTTTTAAAAATAGGATACATGAGGCAGAATATTGAATATAATTCAGATAAAAACGTGTGGCAGGAAGTTTTGGCAGAATTTTCTCATCTTACCGATATGGAAAAGGAACTGGAAGAAATCCGTATATCCCTGGAAAAAGGCGAAGATACGGAAAGCAAAATAAAACGCCAGGACTTTTTGATGGAAGAATATAAACGCCAGGGCGGCTTTGAATATAAAAGCAGAATTAAAGGAGCTTTAATAGGTCTGGGATTTTCTGAGGGGGACTTTGAAAGGCAGTTCAAATCCTTATCGGGCGGAGAAAAGACAAGGCTCCTTTTATGTAGATTACTTTTGGGGAAATATGACCTTTTGCTTCTGGACGAGCCTACAAACCATCTGGATATGACATCTATTCAATGGCTGGAGGGATTTTTAAAAGCCTATAAAGGCTCTTTTATAGTTATATCTCACGACAGATATTTTCTTGATAAAACCACCAACAAAACCATGGAGGTAAGAAACGGAAAAATTGAATCATATGTGGGTTCTTACTCCGAATTCACCAAAAAGAAAGAAGCGGAGGATGCGGCAAAAACCAAAAAGTACGAGCTTCAGAAAAAGGAAATAAAAAGAATAGAGGGAATCATCGAACAGCAAAAAAGGTGGGGCAGAGAAAAGAATATTAAAACCGCCGAAAGCAAGCAGAAAATGATTGACCGCATTGCAGAAAGTATGGAAACTCCCGAAGAAATTCAAAAGGCAATAAACTTCAGCTTTAAGGTGAAAAGTGGTGGAGCCAACGAGGTTTTGGTTTTAGAAGATGTGGTAAAATCCTTTGGACTTAAAAACGTACTTAAAGGTTGCGAAATGAAAATAATGAAAGGGGAGAGGGTTTTTCTCCTTGGTGATAACGGATGCGGAAAAACCACTCTGCTTAAAGTTATTTTGGGTCTTGAAAAAGAAGACGGCGGCTTTATAAAAATAGGCAACGGAATTTATATAGGGTATTATGAACAGCAACATATGAGCTTAAATCCCGAAAAAACCGTTTACGATACAATTTCAGACGCCTATCCTTTTATGGGAAGAACAGAAATAAGAAGTGCTCTGGCGGCATTTTTGTTCAGGGGAGAAGATTGCTTCAAGGAAATAAAATCCTTGTCGGGAGGAGAAAAGGCGAGGGTTCTCCTTTGCAAGATTATGCTTTCTGAAAACAACTTTTTAATTCTTGACGAGCCCACAAACCATCTGGATATTTTCTCAAAAGAGGCATTGGAAGATGCACTTTCGGGCTACGACGGAACGATTTTGGCGGTTTCTCATGACAGATATTTTATAAACAGTCTGGCTGATAAAATATATAAAATGGAAGACGGAACTCTTTATCTTTATAACGGCGACTATGACTACTACATGGAAAAGTCAAAGGAAATTAGGGAAAGCACCCAGGGGAAGAAGGAAAATTCAGAAAAAGGCCTTGACTATAAGATGAAAAAAGAGCTTCAGAGCCGTATAAGAAAGGCGGAAAATCTTCTTAAAAGAACAGAAGAGGAAATTGCAAGATGTGAGGAAGATATAGAGAGACTTACAAATCTTATGTTTTCCGAGGAGGGGAATGATGCGGAAAAAGCCCTTTTATGGCACAATGAAAAGTCTGAAATTGAAGAAAGATTATCCGGGCTTTACGAAATATGGGAAAAGGCAGAAGTAGAGCTTGATCAGCTTAAAAGTTAGTCTTGCAAAATGTAAAAAAATGGTGTATAATGGATAAAGTTAATTAGCCTAAGAAAGGAAGATATAAATGGCAGAAAATATGAATAATGCTCCTCAGGTAAAGGAAGAGGATATAAATGAACTTATGAAGGTTCGCCGTGAAAAACTTGCAGCTTTGCAGGAAGCAGGATGCGATCCTTTCCAGATAACAAAGTTTGATGCAGAGTATCACAGCGAAACCTTAAAGGCAAACTATGATTCTTTAGAGGGCAAAGAGGTTACAGTTGCGGGAAGAATGATGTCCAAGAGAATCATGGGAAAGGCTTCTTTCTGCCACGTTCAGGATTTGGAGGGAACAATTCAGGTCTATGTGGCAAGAGATGCCATCGGGGAAGAAAACTACGCCGCATTCAAAAAGTATGATATAGGCGATTTCGTTGGTGTAAAAGGAACAGTATTCAAGACTAAGACAGAGGAAATTTCCATTCACGCAACAGAACTCACTTTACTTACAAAGAGCCTTCGTCCCCTGCCCGAAAAGTTCCATGGTCTCACAAATACCGACCTTCGTTATCGTCAGAGATATTTGGACCTTGTTATGAATCCTGAAAGCAAGGATACATTTATAAAGCGTTCTAAGATAATAAGCTCAATCCGTCGCTATCTTGACACTCAGGGCTTTATGGAAGTTGAAACTCCCATGCTTGTGGCTAATGCAGGCGGTGCTGCGGCACGTCCCTTTGAGACACACTTTAACGCTCTTAATGAAGACTTTAAGCTCAGAATTTCTTTGGAGCTTTACTTAAAGAGACTTATCGTAGGCGGACTTGAAAGGGTTTACGAAATCGGAAGAGTTTTCAGAAACGAGGGTCTTGATACCCGTCACAATCCTGAGTTTACATTGATGGAACTTTATCAGGCATATACCGACTATCACGGAATGATGGACTTGACTGAAAACATGTTCCGCCACGTAGCAAATGAAGTTTTAGGAACAACCAAAATAACATATAACGGTGTTGAAATGGATTTAGGTCAGCCCTTTAGAAGAATTACCATGGTAGAAGCCGTAAAAGAGTATTCCGGCGTTGACTTTAACGAAATCAAGACTTTGGAAGAGGCAAGAAAGATTGCTGACGAAAAGCACGTTGAATATGAAGAACATCACAAGAAGGGCGACATATTAAACCTCTTCTTTGAAACCTATGTTGAAGAACATCTTATTCAGCCTACTTTCGTTATGGATCATCCCATCGAAATTTCACCCCTCACCAAGAAAAAGCCCGAAAATCCCGAATATGTTGAACGTTTCGAGTTCTTCATGAACGGTTGGGAAATGGCAAATGCATACTCTGAGCTTAATGACCCCATTGACCAGAGAGAGCGTTTTGCATTCCAAGAGGAGCTTTTTGCAAACGGTGACGAGGAAGCAAACCACACAGATGAGGATTTCTTGAATGCTCTTGAAATCGGTATGCCTCCCACGGGCGGTATCGGCTACGGTATTGACCGTATGTGTATGCTCTTTACAGATTCTGCTGCCATAAGGGACGTTTTGTTCTTCCCCACAATGAAAACTTTGGATAAATAAGTTATATAATAGAAAAGAGTGTTATCGTTTAGATAACACTCTTTTTTAGTCTTTAAATTCAAATAATTTTTTGAGAGGGATGTTCAAAGCCTCTGCAATATCAATTAACGTATCCAATGTGCAGGAGCATGCAGCGGTTTCGATTCTTTGCATGTGGTTTTTGCTTATATTCGCTTTTTCTGCTAACTGCATCTGCGTCATTCCTTGCTCTTTTCTATAATGTAAAATATTGAGCCCTATGCCAAGCCAAATATCAAAGTTTTTATTCTTCATGATGTTCACCTCTGAATTTATTATATTCAGAAAACTACAGTTTATCGACAAACGAAAAAGGTGTTAAAACAACAGAATTGATTGACTATTGTACTTTGTTATGATAAAATACACTTAAATTGTTTGCTTTTGCAATTAAAAAGGTTGCTTGTTTGGATTGAAAAGGGTGGATAAAATGACTAAAAGATGTTGCTTTGCAGGGCACAGGGAGATAGACGATTATGAAAAGGTGTATGCAAAAGTGAAAAATGCCTTGGAAAAGCTGATTAAAGAAGAAAGCGTGACAGAATTCTGGGTGGGAAACTACGGCTCCTTTGATTATCTATGCCATGAAGCGGTAAATGAGCTTAAAGAAAAGTACGAAATCAGTCTTTGCCTGGTCATTCCTTATCTAACGGAGGAGATAGCAGAAAATAAAGAGGAATACTACAAAAATTACGACTGCATCTTAATGGCGGATATGCCATTAAAAACGCCTCGTAAATTAGGGATATTAAAGTGCAATGAATATATGGTGAAAATGTCTGATTTTTTGATTGCTTATGTTATGTATGATTGGGGAGGTGCAGCGAAAACTCTGGAATATGCAAAAAGGAAGAATATTAAAATCTTTAACATAGTATAAAATTTCAAATAAGTTATATAAATATTCGGATAAGCGCAGATATCTTATATTGACTTTATATTCCTGAAGAGATATAATTTCCCTAACGTTACTTAAAGGAGTGTTTTTATGGACACTATCAAAATCAATTCAAAAAACGTTAAAATGATAGCACACAGAGGACTAAGCGGTCTTGAAAGGGAAAACACCTGCCCGGCATTTGTGGCGGCAGGCAACAGAAGTTATTTCGGAATAGAAACAGATGTGCATGTCACAAAGGACGGAAAGTTTGTTATAATTCATGATGAAACAACCGAAAGGGTTTCTTTGGGGAAATACAATATAGATGTGGAAAACAGTGACTATGTCGAGCTTGAAAACATAGTGCTTCCTGATCTTGATGGTTCTTTTGAAAGGCAGGATATAAGAATACCGCTTCTTTCAGATTATATAAAAATCTGCAAGAAGTATGAAAAGGTATGTGTCCTTGAGGTAAAAAACCATTTTCAGGAGGAAGACCTCTTAAGAATGGTGGTAGAAATAAAAGAAACCGAATATCTTGAAAACATGATATTCATTTCCTTTGACTTTGAAAACTGCGTAAATTTAAGAAAAGCACTTCCTAAGGCTGAAATTCAGTGGCTTATCGGTCAGGCTGGAGAAATAAATGATGATGTGGTAAATAAGCTTTGTGAAAATAAGCTGGATATTGATGCAAAGTACATACATCTTAACAAAGCCGTGGTTTCCATGCTTCACTCCAAGGGAATTAAAGTCAACTGCTGGACCTGTGATGACAAGGAAGAAACGGAGAAATTTGTAGAATATGGGGTGGATTTTATAACTACTAACATACTTGAAGGGAAAGAGTAGAAAATACATTTTCTTCCTATAAATATATAGAAAAATACATGGAAGAAAAAGTTTTAAGTGGTATAATTGAACTATAGCTTTTATCCTTGAAGGTAGGAGGAGAAAAAAATGAAGAAAGTATACGAAGCACCTTCTTTAGAATTCGAAATAATCGAAACAGAAGAAATAATGGACGCTTCTTGGGAAGAAGGCGGAGACTTCGACTTGGACGGAATCGTCGGCGGCGGAGAAATCGAAATAGATTTATAATAGCTTTGAGATAATTTACAAAGGAATGGCCATTGGTCATTCCTTGTTTTGGTGTCATTAGGATTTTGTAAATCCGCATGGACCCCGACTTGTAAAAAAATATGTAAAAAAGTTTGGATAAAATGAAAAAAAGTCTTGACAAACCGAAAATGATTTGCTATAATATGAAACGTGCTCTGCGGAGTACATAATATAGATGCGAGAGTGGCGGAACTGGCAGACGCGCACGTTTAAGGGGCGTGTGATTTCATCGTACGGGTTCAATTCCCGTCTCTCGCACCATTTTTTTGCCGAATTGTGTAACGGTAGCACGGCAGACTCTGACTCTGTTTGTCTGGGTTCAAATCCTAGTTCGGCAACCAAAACAAAAAATCCTGTCGAAAGATAGGATTTTTTGTTTTGTATTATTCATTTTTCGTTATTCAATATTCATCATTCATTAAAATCGACAGGATTTTTAAATGAATAATGAATGATGAAACCGCTTCGCTGATGAATAATTGATAATTATGGTAGCTTTGCTTTGCAAAGCTTATTTTTAATTCCATCGAATTCGTGGAAATATGAGTTTCATCTAAACCATTCGGCTCTTCCAAAAAGAAACAGTACCCAGTAGGGTGCTGTTTTTGCTTTGTGCGGTACAAATGCGAGGATTTGAACTTGTTAAAGGCAAAATTGCCACAAGAGAATTTTGCCAAAGGTTTGGGGAAATGGCACGTTTTCTGAACCCAAATCCTAGTTCGGTTGGATTTTTGGTTTGATTTCGGTCATATTCCATGATATAATTAACGAGAGGTCTTTATGATTAGAAAGAAAAAAGAGGTGTATTTTATGAGCGAAAATCAGGTTATCCGATTAAAAAAGGAATTATATTGCAGGTATGATTCTTCCGTTGATTTTGAAAATGCATTGGGAGGGTTTAGAATTTTTATTCCTACCAGAAATGGTTACATAAATTATAATCTGGTACATTCTGTAAATAAAAGTATAAATTGCGATATGTGGCGATTGAGTAAGGCCTACGCGTTTGATGATAAATTTGAAAACGAATATGCTTTAACGCCCCTGGGTGCGGAATGGGATATGGCGTTAAAATTACGCGGACGTCCTGATTTCATTGGCGGATATGCTCATGGGGATGAAATATACAATTTTCTTTCTTTGGAAATTGACGGAAAAAATGTTGATATGGAATCTCTGGGAAATTTAACGTCATTTACAGAGATGATTATTAAGGTAACATCTACCGGCTATGACCCTGACGATTCTGCCACACAGGCGCTAATGCATTTTAAAGAATATATTATAAATGAAAGCGGAATAACATTAAACCAGAAGGTCCGGTGGCTGAACGATTATACGTTGGATTCTTCTTATATGGCTATGATGCCTCCGTTAAAGACTTTAACTGACAGCTTTTATACGAATGTTGACCTTACACCTAAAGAAGCCAGTTCTAATTACGGCAATGTCTGGGGGGCTTCGGAAGCTACTGTCTACGGCTCTGACTCCGGAATAACGTTTTCGATGTCTGTTCCGAAATATCCAAGTTTACCTGGCGGTGACAGATTTTTACTGACTGATAACGGTGGAGGGCTTTATAATAAAATGTATTTCTTTGTATGTGAGGGAGCAAGCGTATCAAAAGGAGACGTGTGGGAAACTACAACGAAATATGTTATAACCAATAAAAGCTTGTGAAATAAATAAAAGGAAAATAAGGTTTAGTGTAAAAATATAAAAGCGTACCCCGACTGCGGTACGTTTTTTTATATAAAAATGCAATTTTTATCAAAAAGCGGTTTGTTTTGTATCTTAATTTTAATATACTTTTCTAAACTCAAAAGAGGTGCAAAGCTTTTATTCTTTAAAATCCTTATTAACACTATGAAAGCTTTGATAAATTTCTTCTGTAGGGTGAGCTTTTAAAAAGATATTTTAGTTTTTCATAAAATTCTCCAATAGAATCGTATAACCTTAACATGTCAATATAATACAAAAGAATGTCAATAAATGTGTTGCATTGAAAAAAACAATTTGATATAATTAACCTACACCAATTGATTATAATAATCAATAATTTTATTTAAGGAGTGATATATATGGCAGTTGGAGGACTTGATGCTTTTAAGTACGACCAGACAGAAAGAGTTATAGACGCCAACAGAAAAGTAAGAATAGGTATTATCGGTACAGGATGGATTGCTGGAGACCACGTTTCCAGATATCTTAAGATGCCTGATGTAGAAATCGTTGCAGGCGCTGACCTTATTCCCGGAAAGGTTGAGCATTTCTTTGAAGGTTGGGGTATTAAAAATGCTAAAGTTTATCCTAGCCATAAGGAATTGATTGATTCCGGCGAAGTTGATGCAGTAAGCGTATGTACATATAACGCAACTCATGCTGAATGTACAATTTATGCATTAGAGCACGGCGTGCATGTACTTCTTGAAAAGCCCATGTGCGTAACCTTGGAAGAAGCTGTGGCTATCCGTAAGGCTGAAAAGGAAAGCGGAAAGATTTTATCTATCGGCTTCCAGCCCAGATTCGATCCTAACATGAAAATGGTTAAGGACATAGTTCAGTCAGGAGAACTCGGTAAGGTTTATTATATCCAGACCGGTGGCGGAAGACGTCACGGTATTCCCACTCCTTTCGGAACAAGCTTTATAGATAAAGAAACAGGCGTTATCGGTGCGTTGGGTGACATCGGTTGCTATTCTCTCGATATGGTATTAAATGCAATCGGCTATCCCAAGCCTCTTACAGTTTCCGGTTTCGTTTCTGACTATTTCGGAAAGGACCCCGAATTTTACACAAGCACAGGCAAGCCTGCAGAATATGCTGATATATTCGGTGTTGACGACTTCGGCGCAGCTTTCGTTCGTTTAGAAGGCGGAATTATCTTAGACTTCAGAATTGCATGGGCAATGCATCTTGATACTCCCGGTGATACAATCATCATGGGTACAAAGGGAAGCCTCAGAATTCCTTCAACAGAGTGCTGGAACGGAACAATCGGCGGTCCCTTGAAGCTCTATCAGAGAGTTGCCGGCAAGGACGTTTGCACAGAATTCCCCATGCAGGCTCCCGGCGAGGAAGACAACTTCTACTTAAAGATCAGAAGCTTTGTAGATGCAGTTAAGGATGGCGGAAAGGCTCCCATTTCTTCTGATGAAATCATCATTAACCAGGCAATTATAGATGGTATCAACAAGTCAAGTGCTCTTGGCAAGGAAATCGAAATCGAAATTCCTGGCTTAGAATAAGAAATAGAAAAATCTGTGGCTCTGCCACAGATTTTTTTGTTGAAATTAAGTTTATTTTCTGTTATAATCTAATGTGTCGGAAAAAGGAGGGGCAAAATGTATAAATATGTTTTGTTTGATTTAGACGGAACCTTAACAGATTCTGCTTTAGGAATTACAAACTGCATTATATATGTCTGTGAAAAGATGAATCTGCCCGTGCCTTCTATGGATATATTGAAAACATTTGTGGGACCGCCTCTGACCAAGAGATTTTCGGAAGTGTTTTTCCTTTCGGATGAAGATGCAAAAAAGGCTCTTTCTATATACAGAGAACGCTTTGCTCCCATAGGAATTTTTGAAAATGAAGTTTATCCCGGGATTAAAGAGATGCTTAAAGAGCTTAAAATGAATGGGTGTATATTAGCCCTTGCTACAAGTAAGCCGCAGATTTTCGCTGAAAAAATTCTAAAGCATTTTAAACTGGATGGATTTTTTGATTATGTTTCAGGAAGCGATTTAGTCGGGGGAAAACAGGAAAAAACCGATGTCATGAAAGAAGTTCTTTCAAATATGAAAGCGGAAAAAGATAAAACTGTTATGGTAGGGGACAGGTGCTTTGATATAGATAGCGCAAAGGAATTGGGTGTTAAATCCATAGCGGTAACATATGGCTACGGAACAATGGAAGAAATAGAAAAATCCGGACCTGATTATGTGGCAGATACGCCCATGGGTGTTGCAGAAATTATCCTTAAAGGGGAATAAAAATGGAAGGATTTAACGTAAATAAGGTAGAGAAAAAAGACGGTTATATTATTTTGAATATTAAAGGTTTTTTTAATCCTTCAGATATTTTTTCTTTTGTGTCTGAAGCAGACATTGTTTTTGGGACATACAGCTTTAGTGACGATGGAAAAATAAAAAGTGCAAGAATAGTCATAACCAGAGATAAAGGACTTATCGCCTTAAATGAAAAGTCTTCTTTTATTAAAGGAGATGTAGAGACTGAAGAGGAAATATCATTGATTTTAGTAAAAGGAATGGGACTTTCACACAATGCCGATGTACTTATAAGGTTTTATGAGGCTTTATATGACTTGGGGATTGAAGTCAAGATGATTTCTAAAGGAGAAACCAAGATTTTGGCCGTGGTAGATAAAAGCAGGGCTGAAGATGCATATATAGCAGTTTCAAAAGGTTTGTACGGAATGTAAAAAAGAGGGGCAACATACTAGTATGTTGCCCCTCTTTTTTATAAATAAAAATCGTGATTTCCTATAGTCTTTAAGTATTTGCGGTTTTTTATAATCCAGCTGCTCTGGGCGATTTTAGGATTAAGGAAATAAAGACTGCGTCCTGCGGTATTTTCACCGGAAAGAGACCTTTTTGCCGCATCAATACTGTCGTAAGACGGATTGCAGTAGATACTGCCGTTTAATATGGGTTCAAACTGAATTCCGCCTTTTCTGTCAAAAATAACTCCGTATATAGTGTTTGGGAAAAGAGCGGATTTTACTCTGTTTAATACAACGTTTCCCACGGCAATAAGCCCTTTTTTGCTTTCTCCCGAAGCTTCGGCATGTATTATTCTGGAAAGCCAGAAAACCTCGTCCTGATTGTAAGTATTATCTTTATAATTATTGGGGACAGATATATCGTCTTTGTTTATTACTACTCTGTAAAATTTGCTGTCCCATGTGACTTCGGAATTATAATTTTCAGAAACAAAGCGGACGGGAACCATAATTCTGCCTTCTTTAATAAAGCTTTTGACCTTTTTTCTTTTTCCGTTTACATAGCATAAGGAATCGTCGGGCAGAAATTCCAGAGAAGTTTTCTTTCCGTCTATATATGCGCATCGTTCATACTCTTCCCAGTAGCAGGAAAGATTAAGACTTTCCGAAATTGCTCTTATAGGAACGTAAACTGTTCCGTTATCTATAAAAGGAGCAGAATCGGTCAGGATTTTCTGTCCGTTTACTTCGATGTCTATGGGCATATGATAGCTTTTTGCATTAAGGGATAATGTAAAGAGCATTGTGAAAATAACGGAAAAGAAAAAGATAATTCTTTTCAAACTATCCCTCCTTTCACATAAAAAAGTCACGCTCCTATGATAACATTAAGAACGTGACTTTTCAATGCAAAATATATGGAAAAAAAGCTATTATATAACAATTCCGCCGTTGGGACTTATCACCTGACCTGTTATAAAAGATGCGGAATCTGAGGAAAGGAAGAAAACGATGTCGGCTATTTCCTTTGCCGTACCTGGGCGCATCAGGGGAGTTTCTTCAAAAAACGCTGCTTTTTCTTCATATGAAAGATTGTTATTCATATCGGTTTCGATAAAACCGGGAGCTATGGCATTTACTCTTATTTTAGAGGGTCCTACCTCTTTTGCCAGGGATTTGGTAAGGCCGATAACCCCTGCTTTTGCCGTAGAATAAGCCGTTTCCATAGATGCACCTGCCATTCCCCATATTGAAGAAATGTTTATTATGACACCATCACCCTTTTTAATCATATAGGGAAGGAATTCCCGGCAAGTATAGAAAGTGCCGTATAAATCGGTTTTCATAATTTCATCAAATTCTTCATCGGAAACATCTGTTATAAGATTACTTTTGGCAATACCTGCATTATTGATAAGAATATCGCATCCTCCTGTGGCATTAAAAGCTTCTTTTACCGAGGAGGAATCGGATACATCAATTTTTAAAGTGGTAAGACCCGGCATTTTTTCTTTCATCAAACGAGCTTCATCAGAAGAGGAGTTAAAACCTGCATAGGTCAGGAAACCGTTTTCGTAAAATTTTTCGGTTATGGCTTTGCCGATGCCTTTGCAACCGCCTGTTATAAATACTTTTTTCATAATAATCTCTCTTTCGAAAAAGGGTTTGTGAAGCCACAAACCCTTTTTTCGTTAAAATGTAAGTTTTTCTTCAATATAAGACTTAACCTGGTCAATGGGAATACGAATCTGCTCCATGGTGTCACGATCACGAAGTGTTACGCAGTTATCTGCAGGTGTGTTTTCGTCGCCCACGGTCTGGAAGTCAACTGTGATACAGAAAGGAGTTCCAATTTCGTCCTGACGTCTGTAACGTTTACCGATAGAACCGGCTTCATCATATTCGCACATGAAGTACTTGGAAAGTTCCTCATAAATTTCTCCTGCCTTATCACCGAGCTTTTTGGAAAGGGGAAGTACGGCAGCCTTTACGGGAGCCAATGCAGGGTGGAGATGAAGAACAGTTCTCACATCGCCTTCTGCAATTTCTTCTTCGTCGTATGCTTCAACTAAGAAAGCAAGAACAACACGGTCAGCACCCAAAGAGGGTTCGATAACATAGGGGGTGTACTTCTCGTTTGTAATGGGATCTAAGTACATCATTTCTTCACCGGAGTGGTTGGAGTGCTGAGTCAAGTCAAAGTCTGTTCTGTCAGCAATACCCCAAAGCTCGCCCCAGCCGAAGGGGAACATGAACTCGATGTCTGTAGTAGCATTTGAATAGTGAGAAAGCTCTTCGGGGCTGTGGTCACGGAACTTTAAGCTTTCTTCACGAACTCCTAAAGAGAAGAGCCAGTTTTTGCACATATCTTTCCAGTAGCTGAACCATTCAAGGTCGGTTCCGGGAGCACAGAAGAACTCAAGCTCCATCTGTTCAAATTCTCTTGTACGGAAAGTAAAGTTTCCGGGAGTGATTTCGTTACGGAAGGATTTACCTATCTGTCCGATGCCGAAAGGAACTTTACGTCTTGTAGTTCTCTGAACATTTTTGAAGTTTACAAAAATACCCTGAGCTGTTTCGGGACGAAGATAAATTTCATTCTTGGCGTCTTCTGTAACACCCTGGAAGGTCTTGAACATAAGGTTGAACTTACGGATATCGGTGAAATTGTGAGCACCGCAGTCGGGGCAGCCGATATTGTTCTCACGGATGAATTCGAGCATTTTTTCGTTGCTCCATCCGTCAACTACAACGGCTTCGCCCTTTTCATGACAGTAATCCTCGATAAGCTTATCTGCTCTGAAACGGCTCTTACATTCTTTACAGTCCATAAGGGGGTCGGAAAAACCGCCTACATGGCCTGAAGCCACCCAAACCTGGGGATTCATAAGTATTGCGGCGTCAAGTCCGACGTTATACTTAGACTCCTGCACGAATTTTTTCCACCAAGCTTTTTTAACATTGTTCTTAAGCTCTACACCTAAAGGACCGTAGTCCCATGTGTTTGAAAGACCGCCGTATATTTCGGAGCCCGAATATACAAAGCCTCTGCCCTTACAGAGAGCGACGATTTTCTCCATTGTTTTTTTCTGGTTGTCCATCATAATAAATACATTCCTTTCATGGTTGCCGCCGGAATGCGGCAAGCACATTTTCTTTATTAAAGACTTTTCTGATCTTTAACAATATTATTTTATCAAAATAGTAAGATTTGTCAAGTAATTACCTTGATTTTTCAGAATTTATGTGTTATAATTTATTATTATATATGATTTTTTGTTGAAAGAGAGGTATTTTTATGTCTGTAAGAACTAAAAGACAAAGGGCACTGGCACTTTTTGTGGGAGCACTCATTGTTGCGGTCATCGCTTTTGCGGCAGGCTTTGCTTCGGGATACGGGGCAGAATCCTCCAAGAGACTGGATCTCAAGGAAGAAAATAAAATTTTAAAAGAAGAAAATGCATCACTTTCAGCCGTCAGATTAAATCTTGAAGAAATTGAAAGCTTAAATACCGAAAACGGCGAGCTTAAAGGAAAAATTGAAGAACTTGAAGGTGAAATAGAAGCTCTTAAAACGAAGCTCGGTGAAACAGAAGAAACCCTGGCAAATACCCAAAATACGTTAACAGAAACAGAGGGAGCACTCACTGAAGCTGAAAAAAGTGCCGAAGAGCTGGCAAACGAAGTCAAAGAAGGTTCTCACGGCCTTATGAACACCATTACAAAATGGTTTATCTTCGGAATTATTGCTGTTTTAGTGATTATGGGCGTTGCTATGTTTATAGTTCCTAAATCCAGAAAACATGATGAATACGAAGAAGAGGAAGAGTATATTCCTGCTAAAGAATACGAGGAAGAAAGAAAAGAAGAAATTGAGCCTTTGGCAGAAGAAGAAACTTATGAAGAACAGGTGGTTTCTGAAAAAACAGAGGAAGCAAAGGTTCCCGAAACATTAGAGGAGCTCATGCTTGAAAGCTCCAAGGGAAAAATCGAATAAGACATTCATATCGCTTTTAAGAAAGGACTAAGGATGATGAAAGAACTTGAAAAAAATTATTGCCCTCAGGAATCTGAGGACAAGCTTTATAAAAGATGGGAGGAGAGAGGCTATTTTCATGCAGAGGCTGACCCCGAGAAAAAGCCTTTTACAATTGTAATTCCCCCTCCCAATGTAACAGGCCAGCTTCATATGGGTCACGCTTTTGATGAAACTCTTCAGGATATTTTAATCCGTTTCAAGAGAATGCAGGGCTATTCTGCTCTCTGGGTTCCTGGAACTGACCATGCAGGTATTGCAACACAGATAAAGGTTGAAGCGGAACTTCGCGAAAAGGAAGGCCTTACAAGATATGACCTCGGAAGAGAAAAATTCCTTGAGAGAGTATGGGACTGGAAGGAAAAATACGGAAGCCGTATTATAAGCCAGCTTAAGAAAATCGGATGCTCCTGCGACTGGGACAGAGAGCGTTTCACTATGGATGAGGGTTGCTCAAAAGCTGTAAGAGAAGTTTTTGTAAACCTCTATAACAAAGGACTTATATACAGGGGTCCCAGAATAATAAACTGGTGTCCCAACTGCATAACCGCTCTTTCCAACGAAGAGGTTGAGCATGCAGAGCATGCAGGAAATTTCTGGCACATCAAGTATCAGATAAAGGGTACGGATGATTACGTCGTGATAGCAACAACAAGACCGGAAACTCTTTTCGGAGATACGGCAGTTGCAGTAAATCCCGAGGATGAAAGATACGAAAGCATAGTAGGAAAGACACTCCTTTTACCCCTTACCGACAGAGAAATTCCCGTTATTGCCGACGAGTATGTTGACAAGGAGTTTGGTACAGGCTGCGTTAAGATTACACCTGCTCACGACCCCAACGACTTTGAAGTTGGAAAGCGTCACGATCTTGAAATCATAAAGGTTATGAATGATGACGCAACTATGAACTCATATGCAGGAAAATATGAAGGAATGGATCGCTATGAATGCCGTAAGGCTATGATAAAAGACCTCTCCGAGATGGGACTTTTAGTTAAAACAGAAGAGCATTCCCACAATGTAGGCCAGTGCTATCGTTGCGGCACAACAATCGAGCCTATAGTATCAGATCAGTGGTTTGTTAAAATGCAGCCCCTTGCTAAGGCAGCTATTGAAGCGGTAGAAAGCAAAGAAACAGAATTCGTTCCCGACCGTTTTTCAAAGACATATATGAACTGGATGGAAAATGTATATGACTGGTGCATTTCCCGTCAGCTCTGGTGGGGACACAGAATACCTGCATTCTATTGTGATGCCTGCGGAGAGATGACAGTTTCCAAGGAAGATATAACGGTTTGTCCCAAGTGCGGAAAGCCCGTGCGCCAGGAAGAAGACGTCCTTGATACATGGTTTTCTTCAGCTCTCTGGCCTTTCTCTACACTGGGCTGGCCCGAAAAGACAAAGGATCTTGATTATTTCTATCCTACCAGCACTCTGGTAACCGGATATGACATCATCTTCTTCTGGGTATCCAGAATGATATTCTCAGCATGTGAACATACAGGAAAGGCACCTTTTAAGCATGTGTTCATTCATGGTCTTGTGCGTGACGGTAACGGCGAAAAAATGTCAAAGTCAAAAGGAAACGGCGTTGATCCTCTCCAGATTATTGATATGTACGGTGCAGATGCATTAAGATTCACCCTTGTAACAGGTGTTGCACCCGGTAATGATATGAGATTCCCTGTAACCTATGATCCTCCTGTTGAAAAAGGCAAAAATCCCAACCCGGAAGTAAACAAAATAGTAGGTGCTCCCGGAGTTGAGGCAAGCCGCAACTTTGCAAACAAGTTATGGAATGCGGCACGCTTTGTGCTTATGAACCTTGAAACTGATGACTACACTCTTCCCTCCGAGGACGAGCTTTGTGCGGAGGATAAATGGATTGTATCACGTCTCAATACTCTTATCGGAGAAGTTACAAGAAGTCTTGAAAAGTTCGACATCGGCATTGCATTGTCAAGCATATATGGTTTCATATGGGACTGGTACTGCGACTGGTATATTGAGCTTGTTAAACCCAGACTTTACAATAAGGATAATCCTACAAAGATGGCGGCACAGAGAACACTTGCCTATGTACTCATAAATTCCTTAAAGCTTTTACATCCTGTTATGCCCTTTGTAACAGAGGAGATTTACACCGCACTTTACGGTGAGGATGAAAGCATTATGGTGTCAAGCTGGCCAGAGTATTCAGAGTCTCTTACCTTCAGTAAGGAGTTTGCTGAAACAGAGCTTGTTATAGGTGCAATTCGTGCGGCAAGAAATCTTCGTGCCGATATGAATGTTCCTCCTTCAAAGAAAGCAAAGCTTATAATCGTTTCCGAAAACGATGCTCCTTTCAGAGCTGGACAGGCATTCTTTGAAAAGCTTGCATCAGCATCAGAAGTGGAATATTTAAATGGAGAGGAAACCATTTCCGGAAATACTGTAAGTCAGGTAACAGAGGGAGCTAAGATTATCATTCCTCTTGACGAGCTGGTTGACAGAGAAAAGGAAATCGAGCGTCTTACTGCAGAAAAGGAAAGACTCTTATCAGAAATTGCCCGTGTTGAAAAGCTTTTATCAAACGAGGGTTATATTGCAAAGGCCCCCGCTGCTTTAGTTGAAAAGGAAAAGGCAAAGGGTGAAAGCTTTAAGAAGATGCTCATTGACGTGGAAGAATCCATAAAGAAATATTTATAATACTAAAAAAGCGAGTTTTTTATAAACTCGCTTTTTTCGGAAGGTGAGAAAAATGACAAAAGATGAAGCACTTTCATTTATTCACGGTGCACTGAAATTCGGCTCGGTTTTGGGGCTTGACAGCATAAAAAGGCTTATGGAATATATGGGTAATCCCCATAAGGGACAAAAGTATATCCATGTGGCAGGAACTAATGGAAAAGGCTCGGTTTCTACCATGCTGTCTGAAATTTTAATGGCGTCAGGCTACAGTGTGGGACTTTATACTTCTCCTGCACTGGTCAATTTTAATGAAAGAATACGTCTTAACGGCGTGGAAATTTCTGATGAAGATCTGTCTTTATGCACCAAGGAGGTTAAAGAAGCATCGGAAAAAATCGTAAAAGACGGCTATCCTCACCCTACGGAATTTGAAATAGTTACTGCTATCGCTTTTTTATACTACAAAAAGAAAAATGCCGATATTGTGGTTCTTGAAGTCGGTATGGGAGGAAGACTTGACGCAACCAACGTGATTGAAAAACCGCTTATTTCCATTATAACCTCCATAAGTCTGGATCACACGGACAGACTGGGGGAAACTATAGAGGAAATAGCAGGCGAAAAGTGCGGAATAATTAAAAAAGGTGCAATAACCGTAACGAGTCCCTGCCAGAATGAAAAGGCACTTTCGGTAATAAGGGAAAAAGCAGATAATTTGGTTATTCCCAAAATGCCTAAGCTCATAAAAGAGGAACTTAAAGGAATTTGGTTTAATTACGAAAATCTTGAAAATATCTTCTTGTCTTTATCGGGAATTCATCAGCTTGAAAATGCAGCTATTGCTATTTGCGCTTCAAAAGTTCTGGGGATTTTCGACGAAAATATAGTAAAGGGTCTTTCTAAAGTAACACATGGAGCAAGAATGGAAGTTGTAAGGGAAAATCCGCCTATTATTTTAGACGGGGCACACAACACATCTGCCATGGAATATTTAAAGGAAAATGTAAAAAAATACTTAAAAGACTATAAAAAGACCCTTATAATAGGGATGCTTAGAGATAAGGACTATGAAACATGTGCCGGAATAATCGGGGGCGAATTTGACGAAATCATAACCGTTGACGTTCCTGGAAGCCGTGCACTACCTAAAGAAGAACTGGCAGAAGTTTTCAAAAAATACTGTCCTTTGGTATCATCAATGCCCCTTTCTTCGGCGGTAGAGAAAATTGATAAAGAAGGAGCTTTTGTAATTGCCGGCTCTCTTTATATGGCAGGGGAATTCAAAGAAAAATATCAGGGGAAATTCGTATGACAAAATTTGTAGAAAACCCCCTTTTGCCTGAATTTAAGGTTAAGCATTTTATAACCTCGGCAGACATAGAGGGTGCTGTAAAGCCCTTTTTTACCCCTTGTCTGGATAAGGGAATTTCCCATCACGGGGACTTGTCCATCTGTCATCTGGGAAAGGACAGGTTTGTAACATCAAAGGGGAGTTTTGAATATTATAAAGAAAGACTGCCCGGGGCCAAAATCATAGAGGGAGAGACGGAAATAAAAAGCCCCTATCCTCTTGACGCAGCCTACTGTGCGGCTGTTTTCGGCTCTTTTGCGGTGGCTAATGAAAAAGTGACAGACAGGGTTTTACTTTCTTTATTAAAGGAAGAATTTACCTTTATAAACGTATCCCAGGGTTATGCAAAATGTAATATCTGCCCAATTTCGGAAAAAGCTGTGATAACAGAAGATTCAGGAATATATAAGGCACTTTCTTGTTATATGGATGTGCTTTTAATTGAAAAGGGAGGGATTTTGCTTCCTCCTTACGAATACGGTTTTTTTGGCGGAAGCACGGGAATGATTGATAAAAACACACTTTTTATAAACGGAAGCTTAAATAATCATCCATCCGGGGATAAAATTTATGATTTCTTAGAAAAATACTCTGTGAAGACAGTAGAAAGAAGCGGAGCTATTTTTGATGTGGGCTCCGTGATACCAGTGGGTATTTTATAAATAGGGGTGTTTTATTGGAAAAATTAAAAATAACACATCTCCCCAAAGGGGCGCTTTCGGTGATGAAAGACGTCATTACAGAAGAGGGAGATGTTTTATCCGTTGACGGAGTTGTAAGAGGAATTGCAAGTTACCTGATTTTTTGCGAAGAACCTTTGGCACTTCGTGAAATATCTGAGTTTTTGTGCGAAGATAATATAATTGCAGAGAGGGTTTTCATAAAGACACTTAAGCTATTATCAAAAGACGGAGCATTTTCCTACCGTAACAGGCGGAAAATAATTGAAAAAAATCTTTTTGAATGTCTCAGATTAACTGATAGACTTAATTTTGAAGGGTTTATAAATTTCAGACTGGGAGAATATCTTAATCTTTTATGCAGGGCAGTTACATGTTCTGCTCTGGATTATTTTTACTGAGAGAAGGGAGACTAAGGATGAAAACAGTGCTTTGTGCAGTTAATTCTGCTTACATACATAAAAGTCTTGCACTTTTAAAGCTTTCGGCATATATAAAGGAAGCGGTAAGTCTTGAATTTACCGTAAATCAGCCAAAAGACTTTGTATATAACGCTCTTTTACAAGAGAATGCCGATGTTTACTGTTTTTCATCTTACATATGGAATATCACCTATATAGAGCAGATTGCCTTAAGACTTAAAAAGGCACTGGGAGCAACCATTGTTTTCGGGGGACCCGAGGCAGGAGGAAATGCAAAAGAATATTCAAAATCTCACCCCTATGTTGACTATGTTATAAAAGGTGAAGGGGAGGTTGCTCTTTCGCATCTTCTCTCATGCATAGAAGAGGGGAAAGAGCCTTCGATGGATGGGATTTACCATAGTGGAGAGGGAAAAGGAATATCGCCCATCTGCCCTGATATTCCTATGCCCTATAATGATAAAGACCTTGAAGATGCATCTTCAAGACTTATATATTACGAAACAAGCAGGGGATGCTTTAATAAATGTGCCTACTGCATATCGGCAGAAGAAAAGTGCTTTTTATATGACGAAGAAAAAGTAAAAAGGGAAATTTCCCATATGTCGGAATTTAAGGTGCCCCTTATAAAGCTTGTTGACCGAAGCTTTAATGCCTATGGTAAAAGAAGTGAGAGGATGTTTTTATTCCTTAAGGATGAAACGGGTGATACTTCCTTTCACCTTGAGGTGGCACCCGACCTTTTCACAGAAGTAATGCTTGGAATAATAAAAGATGCTAAGGTTGGGAAGTTTCAGTTCGAAGCGGGAATTCAGTCATTGAATGAAAAAACGCTAAAAGCCATAGACAGAATTTGTGACAATGAAAAGGCCTTTTGTAACTTGGAAAAAATTATCTCTTTTGGAAATTCTCATGTTCATGTGGATCTTTTAGCAGGTCTTCCCGAAGAGAATATAGAAAGCTTTATGGCAGGCTTTAATAAAACCTATAAGCTTTGCCCCTATCATCTTGATGTGGGATTTTTAAAAGTATTAAATGGAACAAAAATCCAAAAGGAAGCGGAAAAATACGGCATAGAATATGATGATTTTCCGCCATATGAAGTTATTAAAACCAAGGATATGTCTTCATTTGATTTATTAAGAATTAAAAAGGCCCACGAAGCACTTGACAGAATTTATAACAGTAAGGCATTTATAAATACGGTTAAGTTTTTGGAAAAAAACTTTGAAACACCTTTTATAATGTATGAAACTCTGGGAAACTTAATAGAGCCGCAAATGAGCCAAAGTTCCCTTTTTACAAAGCTTTTAGAAGCTTTCCCTGATGCAGAAAAGCATCTGGTACTTGATTTTATGACAACAGGGGAAAAGAAACCGCCTAAGGGATTTTTAATAAAAGAAATCCCCGATTTTTCGAAAAAATGTATTGAGTTTTTATCGGAGTATTCCAAAGATTATTTTCCGCACTTTAAGGATGTGCATCCGGCATCTTCAT
Organism: Clostridia bacterium; assembly: GCA_045123995.1. Classification (GTDB taxonomy): domain Bacteria; phylum Bacillota; class Clostridia; order CAKSNL01; family HGM11501; genus HGM11501. The sequence continues at coordinate 65,486 of JBGVKY010000005.1, read as the reverse complement.
TTAAGATGCTTAAATTCTATGCTTTTTCATGCGGTGTTTTCGTCTCTGAAAGAGGGAAAAATGAAGTATATGAAATAACAGACAAGATAAAAATTTAATTGCTAAAAATTGCATGATTAAAAAATCCTCTTTGTGAGCAAATTAAGTTTGCAAGGAGGTGAAAGACATGACAAGAAACAAGAAGCTTGTACCCGAAGCAAAGGCAGCACTTGATAAGTTTAAGATGGAATGTGCATCTGAAGTTGGTGTAAACCTTAAGAACGGTTATAACGGTGACCTTACAGCAAGAGAAAACGGTTCCGTTGGTGGCCAGATGGTTAAGAAGATGATTAAGTCTTACGAAGAAAACATGAAATAATTAAATTTATTTCATTAGAGATTTTTCATGAAAAATAAAAGACTGCCTTTGGCAGTCTTTTATTTTGTTTATTTAAGATATGGTTTTAAGTTATTCACGCTTACTTCAAGGCTCTTTAAGGGGTCGCCTTCTATAAAATCTCCGTCCTGCTCAATTAAGAAATGGGAAATTCCTGCATCCTCAGCGGTTTTTATGATGTCCTTAAAGTTAAGACTTCCGTTTCCCACTTCCGTATACATGCCTACAAACTTTCCACCATCATTTTTAAACATCATGTCCTTTAAGTGAATGATGTTACATCTGGAGCCGAGTTTTTCTATGTAGGAGCGGACATCACCGCCACCTACAGCAAGCCAGCAGGTGTCAAGGAGGAAGGTTGTGGTTTCAGGGTCTAAATTTTCGATAAGTAAGTCGAGAATGGTTTTTGTTCCGTCAATTCTGAAAAATTCGAAGTGGTGATTATGATAAGAAATCTTAAAGCCGTTTTTTGCATAAACCTTGGCAGCTGCATTAACCTCATTTATGAAGTTGAGCACAATTTCCTTACTCTCTCTTAAGGGAGGAGGAAGGAAGCTTATGTTAATGTCGGTAAGACCAAGTCTCTTATGTAAGTCCATGGTTTCTTCATGACTGTGAAGGATTTTATCAAGATCAAAACCTGCACTTACTGCAGTGAGTGAGTGCTTGTCACAAAGCTTTTTTACATTTTCAACACCGATGGAACCACCGGAAAGCTGAACTTCGCGGATACCTAAATCATAAATCTTTTTAAGGGTATCATCGGTCTGCTCCTCTGTTGTCATAATGTCTCTTACAGTATATAACTGAACGCCAATTTTTTCAAACATATAATCCGCTCCTTTTATAGTATAACTATATTATACAACTTTTTTCTTGACTTTTCAATCGAAAAATTGACATATTTTTATATTATATTGATTTTTTGTTCACTTTTTTAAATTATAATTGAAATTTTTCCCTTTTGGGGATATAATGTATTAAGGTGGTGTTATTATGACTTATAAGGAATATTTAGATTATATAAAGGATAAAAATGTTGGTTTTCTGGGCATTGGCAGAAGCAATATGCCCCTTATTAAAATGCTTGCGGATACCGGATGTGAAATAACAGTCCGTGACGGAAAAAGTATAGATTCCTTTGGAGAAACTATCGACGAGCTTGAAAAGCTGGGCGTTAAAGTAATCGCAGGGGAAGACTATCTTAAAGACCTTTATATTCACGATATAATATATAAAACTCCCGGTATAAGAGGGGATAAAAAGGAAATTACAGAAGCAGTCCAGAGGGGAACGATACTTACAAGTGAAATGGAGCTTTTCTTTGAGCTTTGCCCCTGTAAAATTTTCGGCGTAACAGGCTCCGACGGGAAGACGACCACAACCACCCTGATTTATAATATTTTAAAAGAGGCAGGCTACACCTGTCATCTGGGCGGAAATATAGGAAGACCTCTTATTGGAGATATAGAGATAATAAAAGAGGAAGATTTTGCGGTTTTGGAGCTTTCAAGCTTTCAGCTTTTCAATATGAAAAAATCTGCTGACGTAGCGGTTATTACAAATCTTTCGGAAAATCATTTAGACTGGCACAAGGACTTTTCAGAGTATATAGATGCAAAAAAGAATATATTCAGACATCAGAATGAAGAGGGAAGATATGTGTTAAATTTAGATAATGCCCATACCCGCTCTATGATAGGAGAGGGCAAAGGCAAGGTTACAACCTTTTCTCTTTCGGAAAAAGCAGATGTTTACCTTGAAGGCGGAGAAATTTACGTTGACGGAAAAGCGATTTTGTCCGCATCCGATATTAAAATTTTAGGACTTCACAATGTGGCAAATTATATGACCGCGATTTCTGCGGTGAGTGAATATGTAAGCCCCGAGGATATAAAAAATGTGGCAGTATCTTTTGGCGGAGTTCCCCACAGAAATGAATTTGTAAAAGAAGTAGATGGGGTTTCTTATTACAACGATTCCATCGCGTCAAGTCCCACAAGAACAATGGCAACTCTTTCTTCCTTTAATGAAAAAGTTATTTTAATAGCAGGGGGATATGATAAAAAATTGAATTATGAGCCTTTAGGACCTGCTATTATAGATAAAGTAAAGCATCTTATACTGGTTGGAGCTACATCGGAAAAGATTGACGAAGCCGTAAAGAAAACAGGCTTTGTTGAAACCGAGAAAACTGACGATTTCAAAACGGCAATACTCATGGCAAAAAGTGCAGCGAAAAAAGGAGACAAGGTTGTGCTTTCTCCAGCATCTGCAAGCTTTGATATGTTTCGTGACTTTGAAGAGCGCGGAAATAAATTTAAGGAACTGGTAAATGAGTTATGATGGAACTTAAAAAATTAACGGAGTGTTACGGCATTTCGGGAAATGAAAGCAAGGCATCAGAAGTTTTCGTAACAATGCTTTCTAAATATACCGATGATATAAAAACCGATGCCCTTGGAAACATAACGGGTTTAATTAAATCGGGAAAAGAAAATGCCAAAAAGCTTTTGATTGAGGCGCACATTGATGAAGTGGGTCTTATGATTACAGGCATAGAGAAAAGAGGTTTTTTGCTTTTTACTCCCATTGGAGGGACAGACCCCAAGATACTTCCGGGCTCGGAAGTTACAGTTCTTGGTAAAGAGCGGATTTATGGTGTTATAGGAGCAAAACCGCCTCACCTTTTAAAAGAAGACGAAAGCGACGAATTAAAGCCTGAGCTCATGGCAATAGATACAGGAATAGAAGATATAGGAAAGCTTGTTAATGTAGGGGATGTGGCTATTTACAATGCAGAGTTCACTCGGCTTTCAGGGGATTTTTGTGCTGCGAGATGCTTGGATGACAGAGCAGGTCTTTTAACCTTGATAAAAGCTCTGGAATATATGGATAAAACGGAGTTTGACATATATGTAAGTGCCACAGTTTTTGAAGAAGTGGGGCTTCGTGGTGCAAAGTGCGTGGGATATTCGGTAGATCCTGACTATTCCATCTCTGTGGATGTGACTTTTGGTAAAGGAGCGGGAGGAGAGGAAAAAAGCTTTGACCTTTCAAAAGGGCCGACTGTTTGCATAAGCCCCAGCCTTTCTTTAGAATTCACTAAAAGACTTATTGAATTAGCAAAAGAAAAGGATATTCCTTTCCAGATAGAAACCGAGGGTGGAAATACCGGCACAAACGCCTGGGCAATAGCAAATAGCGGGAAAAATTCAAAATGTGCTCTTATATCAATTCCCATAAGATATATGCATACAACAGGTGAGGTTTTGTCTTTAAGTGATATAGATGCTGCGGCCAAGCTTATTGCTGAATTTATTAAGGAGGGCGAATTTAATGCTTAAGAGACTTTCTGAAATAAGCGGAGTTTCGGGATTTTGCTCTCCCATAAGGGAATTTTTGCTTAAAAACATTAAAAGCGGTGAAGTCACGGTAGATAATTTAGGAAACATAATGGTTTATAAAAAAGGAACTCAGTCAGATAAAAAGGTGATGTTTTGCGCTCACATGGACGAAGTGGGATTTATGGTAACAAAAATCACCGATGGCGGATATATAAAATTTGAAAGCTGCGGAGGGATTGATGAGAGAGTCATTGTCTCAAAGCGTGTTTTAATCGGGGATAAAAAAATCCCCGGTGTTATAGGATATAAGGCGGTGCACCTCCAAAAAAAGGATGAGCGGTCAAAAAAAGCAGAAGAAAAGAATTTAAGTATTGATATAGGAGCTAAGGATAAAGAAGAAGCGGAAAAGCTTGTATCAATCGGGGATTATATAACCTTTGATACAAAGTTTTCCTTCTTCGGTGACGGATTTATGAAAGGGAAGGCATTGGATGACAGGGTAGGATGTGCTGTTTTATTAAAGCTGCTGGAAAAAGACTATCCTTACGATTTTTACGGGGTATTTTCAACCTGCGAAGAAATAGGAGGAATAGGGGCAAGGGCGGCAGCTAAAAAAATAAAGCCTGACATAGCTCTGGTTTTAGAGGGGACAACCTGCTCTGATGTTTATGGGTGTAAGGAAAGAGATTTTGTTACAAGACTGGGTGACGGAGTTTGTATTCCTTTAAGAGACAGAAGCATGATTGCAAACCGTAAAATGGTGGATTTTTTGATTAAACTGGCAAACGATAACGGTATAAAGTGGCAGTACAAAAAGTCAATTTCTGGTGGAACCGACGGAGGGGCTATACATCTTTCGTCAGGCGGAATTCCAACGGCTGTTTTAGCTTTGCCTTGCAGATATATACATTCGCCCGTAAGTGTCGCCAGCGTAAGCGACTATGAAGCATTTATAAATCTGGCACAAATTTTTGCGGAAAACGTGAAAGGAGAACTCATATGAAGCTTTTAGAAAAACTTTGCTTATCTTTCGGGCCCTCAGGTTCGGAGGATGAAATATCCCGTGCGATAGAGAGTGAAATGTCCCCTTTCGCAGATGAGATTTATAGGGATGCCATGGGAAACCTTATCTGTCATAAAAAGGGAAATGGCAAAAAGATTATGCTTTGCGCCCACATGGACGAAATAGGACTCATGGTGACATTTATTGAAGAAACAGGATATTTAAGATGCGCCCAGATAGGCTATCTTCCGCCCTTTTTGACACTTAACCGTTTCTGCTCCTTTGAAAACGGCAAGGTGGGAGTTATTGCCTACGAAAATGAGCATGAAGAAAAGCTTAAGCAGGATAAAGTATTCATTGATATCGGTGCGGAAAATAAAGAGGAAGCAGAAAAGTTGGTTTCTGTCGGTGATACCTGTGTGATCAAAGGCGGCTTTGAAGTAATAGGCGAAAAAATATCAGCCAAGGCTTTAGATAACAGAGCCGGATGCTTTGCCCTGATTGAGGCGGCAAAAAAATGTGAAAGTGAAAATGATTTATATTTTGTATTCACCACTCAGGAAGAGGTGGGGCTAAGAGGAGCTCTTTGTGTGGCAGAAAGTATAAAGCCTGATATGGCATTGAGCGTTGACGTAACCTTGACTGGTGATACTCCCGAAAGCGGGAAAAACTCCGTTTCTCTAGGAAAGGGAGTAGCAATTAAGGTCATGGATAATTCCATAATTACGGGAGCCGCTTTACGAAACAAGCTTATAGCTGTGGCGGTAGAGAAAAAAATACCCTATCAGATGGAGGTATTAAAAAGCGGAGGAACAGATGCAGGTGCAATACACACGTCGGCAGGGGGGATTTTAACAGGTGGAATTTCTATTCCTGCAAGATATATTCATTCTGCTACGGAAACTATTGATAAAAGAGATATGGATGCGGCAATAAAGCTTATCACTGCATTTTTGAAAAAGGCATAAGAAAGGATTTTTACTATGGATTATATAGCAAGAGCCATCACAATGGATGGCTTTGTGAGAATTTATACTGCGGTTACAACAGAACTTTGTAACGAAGCTGCCAAAATCCACGGTTGCAGTGCTACTGCCGCTGCAGCTCTGGGAAGAACATTAACTGCTACCGCCATGATAGGAGCTATGATGAAAGACGAGGAAACATCAGTAACTGTCCAGATTTCAGGTGGAGGTCCCATCGGTAAAATTTGTGCAGTAACCGATGGTTCTGCTTTGGTAAGGGGCTATTGCATAAATCCTTATGCAGATTTGCCTACCAAGAAAAACGGACATCTTGATGTAGGAGGAATTGTAGGCACCGACGGAGAACTGGGGATTATAAAGGATTACGGATTAAAGGAGCCTTATGTAGGTCATGTAAGCCTTGCGACAGGAGAAATAGGGGATGATTTCACAAAATACTTCGCTGAAAGTGAGCAGACTCCCTCAGCTGTAGGACTGGGTGTTTTAGTGGATAAGGACCTGTCCGTAAAAAGCGCAGGCGGATTTATCATTCAGCTTTTGCCGGGAGCAGGAGAAGAGCATATTGAAGATATCGAAAAGTCCATAAAGGCTTTGGGTTCTGTTACGGAAGCCATCGAAAAGGGAATGACTCCCGAAGAAATGGCAGAAAGCTTAATGAGCGACCATCCTATGTTTTTCTATGATAATGTGGAAACAGGGTATTTTTGTCCTTGCTCTGAAGAAAGGATGGAAAGGGCGCTTTGCTCCATCAGTAAAGAGGATTTAAAGGATATAATAGAAACTGACGGTCATGCGGAGCTTAAGTGCCATTTTTGCAGACGTACATTTGATTTTTCAAAGGAACATCTTATAAAGCTTTACGAAAGATAAGGGAATGTGTAAAATTTTCGGAGTGTAAAATAAAAGCTAAAAACCATATTTTTGCACTCCGAAGATTTTTTCTCGTTCGACAAAAAAAGGTATTGACAAAGCTTTCCATGTGTGCTATTATACTTAAGCACACCAATTAAAGGTGCAGAGGCAAGGTCAAAAAAATTTTTCAAAAAAATGAAAAAAATGCTTGACAAATAGATTGCAGTATGATATAATCAATTTCGTTGCAAGAAACGATGTGGGAGCATAGCTCAGTTGGGAGAGCATCTGCCTTACAAGCAGAGGGTCATAGGTTCGAGCCCTATTGTTCCCACCATTTTTTTGGCCTGGTAGTTCAGCTGGTTAGAACGCTAGCCTGTCACGCTAGAGGTCGTGGGTTCGAGTCCCATCCAGGTCGCCATTTAAGCCTCTGTAGCTCAGTTGGTAGAGCAAAGGACTGAAAATCCTTGTGTCACTGGTTCGATTCCAGTCGGAGGCACCAGTTAAATGCGGGAGTGGCTCAGTGGTAGAGCGTCACCTTGCCAAGGTGAACGTCGCGAGTTCGAATCTCGTCTTCCGCTCCAAAAACACAAAAGAGACGCGTCAGGTTTGGTGCGTCACTTTTGTTATAAGGCGCCATGGCCAAGTGGTAAGGCAAAGGTCTGCAACACCTATATCCCCAGTTCGAGTCTGGGTGGCGCCTCCAAAAAAACAAGCACCCTCACAGGGTGCTTGTTTTTTGTTTATAGTGCCTTATTTATTTTTAAGTACATTCGTTTGGAACTATACAAAGTAGTGCAAATCATGTAAAATAAAACTAATTGCATAATATGCACATTAAGAGAGACAATTAAAAGGAGATATTAGTATTATGGATTACTTAAAATACAGAAAGTCGAGAGATTTGTCATGGCAGGTATTGATTGATAACAATATAACTTGTCTGCCCGTTAAGGTAAGTAGCATCTGTAAAAATCTTGATATTCCTATTATAAGCTATGAAAAAGGTGAAAAAATAATAAAAGCCGCCAATCTTGAAAAAATATGTTCTCAAAACGACGGCGTAACTTTTAAGGGAGTTATATTTTACGATCAAAAGTGCACCACTGCACGCCAAAGATTTACCATTGCGCATGAATTAGGGCATATCATTATGCATACTGAGAGCAAATATAATCGCGAACCGTCAAACGATGAACTGTCCATAGAGCGAGAAGCGAATATTTTTGCCAGTAGAATACTTGCTCCTGCTTGCGTTTTGTGGGGAGTTGGCGTTACAACAGCAGAAGAAATAAGCAAAATATGCAATATAAGCATTGCTGCTGCAAAATTTCGAATGCAACGGCTTAATGCACTGTATGAAAAAGAACAAAGATTCATAAAAGAGAAGGGCATGGGATGCTTTTTGATGTCTTCTTTAGAAAAAAAGGTATATGATCAATTTTTCGATTACATAAAAACAAATAAATTATAGGTTGACATCATCATCTTTAATGGCGTCTATCATTTTTAGAATAAGGTTCATTTTATCTTGGGATAATTCAACTTGTGTTGTCTCTCCTTTTCTACAATATACAATTATATTTTCTTTAGGAGTATCGTTTTCAATGGATATTGTATTTTTTTCCGTTCTGCCGAGAAGATAATCCACAGAAACATTAAAAAAATCAGCAAGGAATAGTTGTTTTTCAAAATCCGGATTGGCCTTACCTGTTTCCCATTTTGTAACGGTAGAACAATCTACATTAATTTTTTTAGCTAACTGTTTTTGAGTTAGCTTTTTTATTTTTCTTAATTCTTTTATTCGTGATCCTATCAATTCAATCAACCTCCATATATATTATAGTGAATAAAATTCACCAAGTAAAGGGAAGGGAGACAAAAAAAGATGAATAAAATTCATAAAACTATTGACAAAACTCGCAAATAGAAGTAAAATATGAATATAATTCATATTTTGCGCAAAGTGAATGAGTAGCATTCATAAAAGGAGGCTCTAAGCATGAACATAAAGGCCTTGCGGATAAAAAAAGGCTTTCGACAAAAAGATTTGGCAAGGGAGCTCGAAGTTGACCGATCTACAATTGCAAAATGGGAAACGGGAGAGGCAGCTCCCAAAGCGGACAGATTGCCAAAGATTGCGAGAGTCCTCTGTTGTACTATTGAAGATTTATACAATCTGGAAGATTAGATATCGTTGTCTTTTTACATATAAAACAAATAAGGAACGACATTGAATCAACCATGCTCTTGGGGGAGTGTCCAAGGGCTTTTGTATATAATGTTATCACTTAAATAAAAATGAGGTAAACAATGCTTTATTCCGCTACAAAACCTTCTGCTTCAAAGCCGTGGTTAAAACATTATAATAAAGCAGCTCTTTTAGAGGAAATGCCAAAATGTTCTGCTTACCGATATTTAAAGCAGATAAACGAAAAATATCCTAATCAGATTGCTCTTTATTATTATGGTACGAACATTAAGTATAAAGAATTTTTTAAACAAATTGATGACTGTGCAAATGCTTTTTACTCGCTTGGAGTTAAAGAGGGGGATATTGTATCTTTGCTTTCTGTAGCCATTCCTGAAACTGTTGTTGCAATTTATGCACTCAACAAACTTGGAGCAACGGCGAATACAATTGATCCGAGAATGGACGTTAGTAGCATACAACGCATGGTAAATGAATCAAAATCCCGAATTTTGATTACATTAGATTTGGCGTATTCCAAGGTTCTTAGGATAAAATCAGATATTTCACAAGAGTATATTATTGTTCAACCGGTTTTTAGATCTCTTCCAACAGTTAAAAAAATCTATAAAAAGTTGACCAATAGAATCCCGGTAAAGTATGAGTCTAATGTAATTACTTGGGATGATTTTATAAAAAAAGGAAGCTCTGTTGAGGCTTTGGAAGCTCCTTATAAAGGAGATGCAACAGTAGCTATAACATACACGGGTGGCACAACGGGGTTCCCGAAGGGTGTAATGATTACAAATGACAGCATGAATGCGGTTGCTTTTAACTTTAAACACTCAAGCATTCGCACAAAACGAAAAGATAAATTCTTAGGTATCATTCCTGTGTTTGCTTCATATGGTTTGGTTTGCGGCCTGCATATGCCATTGACGCTAGGATTAACAATGTTACTTATACCAAATTTTCAACCCCATAAAATGGGCAAATTAGTTAAAAAATTTAGACCTCAGCATATGATTAGTGTTCCGGCTTTTTACGAAATTATGCTTGAAAGTAAGGAGCTTAACAATCTTGACCTTTCTTTTCTTGTTACATTAGGCTCGGGCGGGGATACCATGAATGATGGTCTTGAACGTAAACTGCATGATTTTTTGAAAGAACACAACATGAATCACCCGCTTGCTCAGGGTTATGGTATGAGTGAACTTTCTGCAGCAGTATCGTTTTGTGCAGAGGATGTATATAAGGCAGGTAGTGTTGGTATTCCTTCATTAACGACAACGGTGGGTATTTTTAAGCCCGACACGTTTGATGAACTTGATGTTATGCAAGAAGGAGAAATTTGTATTACCGGACCGTCTATGATGAAGGGGTATTTCAAAAATTCAGAAGAAACAGAATTTGTTATGCGTAAACATCCGGATGGAAAGTATTGGATTCATTCTGGTGATATAGGATATATTGACAGCGATGGTTTCTTGTTTGTAAACGGTAGGATTAAGCGTATGATTACAAGATTTGATGGTCATAAGGTATTTCCTGTAAATATCGAGAGCCTCGTGTCAGAACATCCAAATGTAAGGAATTGTTGTGCCATAGGCATAACAGACAGGATACATGGACAAGGGCAAGTGCCGTTGGTGCTCGTTACCCTTTCCGAATGTGATAAAAATGCTGTGTGCAAAGAAATTTTTGATATTTGCAATGCGCATCTTGAGGAGAGGGGGAAACCGGTAGCTATTGTCAGTGTCGACGATATTCCGTTTACAGGGATGGGCAAAAACGATTATCGTGCCCTGGAAAAGATGTATACAGATTATGAATATATGTCGCATGTTAAGGAAAAATAAAAATTATATTTTAGGAGGAAAAATTATGAAAAAATTCAAATTGGGACGACAACTTTTGGTGTGTGTATTGGTCATTTCTATGCTGTTTAGCATATGCCCGACAACATTCGCAGCTGTAGAGGACAAGTTTACTGGTAATGAAATCAAAGTTGTATCTCTTGGAGCTTCAAATGTAAATGGTTACGGATTGGATGGTTATTTGCCAGCAGGAACAACTGCTGAAAATAAAAACACAGCTAACGTGTTTGGTTATCTTCGCTGTCCTGAGGGAAGCTATGTGGATCTTGTTTGCGATGATTTGGAAGGCAGAGGTTACGCTGTAAACAAATCCCAGCTTGCAATAAGCTCTATGCGAGTTGAGGAATTGCGCGTGTTGCTTGACCCGAGTTACAATGGTGATACTTATACAAACTGGCGTTTTATAGGCCCTGGAAAATGGTTTGAAAACGCAGCTGTAACTGGCGGACTTAACGCTTTGCGTGCTGACTATGCCGTTGCTATTGAAGATGCAGATTTGATTACTGTAGACATTGGCGTAAATAACTTTGGCGTTTATCTTAGCAATCAGCTTGCATCAGGAGGTTCTGCCTATGATGATGATTTAGCATTGGTTGATTCTGAACTTGCTGAAGTATATAATAGTGCAAAAGCATATGTATATGAATTGATCAATGAACATGCCGGTGAATATGCTGAAGCTGTTTCCGGTCTCGATTTTGTTATTGATGCTATGGCTTATGCACTTGCAGGTTTTTGCGTAAACTATGATATAGTAATGGAAAAGATTTACGAATTAAACCCTGATGCAACAGTTGTAGCAGTAAGCATCCAGAACTTAATGGAAGGCTTAGAAGCAACAATCCCTGGCGTAGAAGGAACAATTCCCTTTGGTGAATTGTTTGGTGCATTGGTTGATGCTGCAAACCTTTACATAGCAGTAGGCAGTCCCTACAGCGATGACTATTTGTTTGCGGATGTAGCTGAAAACGGACGCGTAGAGTTCTTCCTTGATCAGCTTCTTGCTTATAATGGTAATCCCGAATCATTAGACAAGGATATGAAGGATTGTTTTGATGTATATGATGAAGATCTTATGATAAGCGCAAGAGTTGATGGTATTGCCAGAAACTATTTAGCATCTCTTTTGACACCATATTTTGCAACTCTTTCAACCATTTATAATGAGACAGAGACAGACGCATTACTCAATGCTATTTTTGAAGACGAAGAAGATAACTTTGCTATAGCAAAAGAGGCTGAACCCTCTGTGGCGGATGCCCTTGCAGATGTAATTGCCGATTATAATATATTAAAGCCACTGGTGTTAAATGTTGCTTATGATGTTGTCGCAGAAATTATGCAGCTCGGTGCAGAAAATAATGTACTTGATCTGGCTACTGTAATTGCAGGCGGTTATGGTTCAATTGAAGACAACTTGCTTAATGCAATTGAAGCTGAAGTTATGACTGCTATAGAGGGAGTTATTGCTAACCCTGATTATGAATATTCAATTGATGATGCATTCTTTGCAAATATCGCATCAGTAGCAGGTGTTTCGGAAGAACTTGTAAATACAGTTGCTACCCTTGGTATCCGTACAGGTATCGGTAACAGCTTCTATGGTCATCCTAACCGTGCGGGCCATGCAGAAATTGCAACAGCGATTATAGATACATTGGAAAACGATATTACAGGATTAGATGCATTACTCGAAAGATTAGACCTTACCGAAGAGTATGAAGATGCAGTTGACTATGTAAACTACATTGAAGCAGAAGTAAGAAGAATCATTGACTTTGTGCAGAATGCTACATACGAAGAAAAAGAAGCTTTGGTAAAAGATATTATCGCTGACTTAAAGGAAGAATTTGGTATTACAGCAGAAGATGAAGAAGCTGCTAATGAGATCATTGATGAAATTAAAGATATTATTGATGTTGTTCAGAACGGAACATACGAAGAAAAAGAAGCTGTGATCAAGGCTTATTTTGAAATTCTTAAAGCCGAGCTTGGCATCACAGCGGAAGATGAAGCAAAGATAGCTCAATTCGCTACATTTGCCGCTGACATAATTGATATCGTAAAGAACACGTCTAAAGAAGATGTTAAGGCAGCTGTTGATGCATATCTGGAAGGAATAAAAGATGAATTCGGATTAGAATTTACTAAGCTTGGTCACAGACATTATAAAGCTGATGCAGATAGTTATTACCTTGCAATTGGTGGCGACACATTACATGGAACAGGCGTTAATTTGGATGATTTAATTGCTGGAACAGCTTCAAGATATTCTGACCTTGTTAAGAGTGAGCTCGGAATTGCTGATGGTTCTGTTATTAAAAAACCTAAATTGATAGCAACAGAAGCTGCAGATTTAATAACAAGCAATGCTCAGGCTGTTGCTGCAGCTGATTTGATTACATATCAGTTGGATGCAAGTGCATTTATCAACACAATTTTCTCAGATATAGATATTGATTGGAGCAAGTATATTGATGCTGAAGTAAGTGATTTGTTCAACGCAGTTATTGAAGAAGCAACAGCAATACTTACAGCTGACTGGGCTACTTATGCTAACGCAGAGATAGACGATGTTTTAGCTGAGGTTCTTCCTGAAGTTCAGACAGCCGTTGCTGAATATGTTACTAAGGCTCAGGACGCAGTTGCAGAATATGCTACTATAGATATTGACGAAGAAAAAATTGATTCAATTATTTCTTTAGGAATTTCTTCTGTAAAAAATGCAATTGACCTTATTAACGCTGAGAAAGACGAAGCATACGCTAATGTTGTTGCAGAAATCAACGGTATTGACGATATGGTTATCGATTTTGCTGAAAAAATTGCATACACAATAGTATCTTTCGCTCTTGAAACTGTTAAGACGGTAGAAACAATTCAGGCAATTAAGAAGCCTGACGCTGCTTTGCTTGTAGTTGGTATGTACAATCCGTTAAAGAATCTTGAGATTGTTGCTGAAGGCGAAGCATACAACGTTGGTGAAATCTTTGAATATGTGATTGATGTTACAAACGCATTCTACTATACATATGCTGCAGTAAACGGAGAATTTGCTTTTGTTGATGTATCTGATGCAGAGGCAAATGGTTTTGTTGAACCAGTTATGATTTCTGATTCAGAGACTGCTGCAACTGTTCTTATCAACTTGTTAAGAAATACGGATGTACTTATGCATGCAAACGCAAATGGTCATGTGTACATCAAAGACCAGATTGTTAAAGCACTTACTTGCGACTACTGTGTATATGAGCAATATGATGAAGATTATCACTTGATTGAGTGTGCAATCTGTGGTGCTGTTGACAAGAAGGAAGTACATAGCTTTAATGATGAAGACACATGTACTAAGTGTGGCTATATAAAGGTGGTTGTACCTGATCCCGATCCTACACCTGATCCCGATCCTACACCCGACCCCGACCCCGACCCCACACCCACGCCTACACCCAGCCGAAATGGTGGAGGTTTCTCCACAACCCAATATACAATTATGTTTGAAACAAATGGCGGTAGTCCGATTCCAAACGTAATTGTAAAAAAAGGTAAGTTATTAGCATCACCTGCAATCTCGACAAAAGACGGATTTATATTTGATGGTTGGTATACAGATAAAGCTCTTACAACAAAGTATGACTTCTCAACACCTGTAACAAAGTCCTTCACACTTTATGCAAAATGGGCTATTAAGTTCGCTGATGTAGATGCTACGGCATGGTATTATGAATATGTGAGCACAATTGTTGAAAAGGGTCTTATGAAAGGGATTTCTGAGACACAATTTGCCCCGAATGCAACTCTTACAAGAGCTATGTTCGTAACGATTCTTCACAGAGTTGAAGGTGAAGTGGCAGTAGAAAATGGAGCTGACTTCGTTGACGTTGCGGCTGATCAGTACTATGCAAACGCAGTAAAATGGGCAAATGCAAATGGTATTGTAAAGGGTGTTTCTGAAACAGAGTTTGCTCCTGATGCAGAGGTAACCCGAGAGCAGATGGCAACAATGATTGCAAGATATGCAGAGTATAAGAAGATAAAAATGGCAGAAAAAGAAGATATTACTTATACAGATGCTGATGAGATTGCAGAATATGCAAAAGAAGCTGTAAACATAGCGAATAAGCTTGGCATTCTCGTTGGGAATGAAGACGGAAGTTTTGCACCTAAGAATAATGCTACAAGAGCTGAAGCTGCAACGTTATTTGTAAGGCTTCTTGGGGTACTTGGAAAGTAATTCGCAAATAAAAAAGAATAGACCTTACTTTATGAGAAATAAGGTCTATTCTTTTTCAAATTTAATAATATCTTCTACTTTGCAATCCAAAACATAACAAAGAGCATCAAGTGTTTTGGTGCTTATAGCTTCTCCTTTTTTTATACGGTGCAGTGTGTTTGCAGAGAAGCCTTGCTTGAAAATTAAATAGTATTCGGTTAATCCTTTTTTAAATAAAGTAGCATAAAACGGTTCATAACTAATCATTTTAATCACCAGTAAAATTTTATCATACTTAAGGTATTGACAATACTCAAAAAATTGAGTATAATTATTCCACTAAGCAAGTAGCATTGAGCGGACATCTTTTAAAGAATACCCGTATAACTGCAGAATTATCATACAAAATAAAAGGTGTAAAAATGAAAGTATTATTAGTATTGACAACAACCATAACATTATTGCTTATGGTTATTATCATGAGGCTTTTGCTGAAAATTCGTATTCTTGGCAAAAAAATTAAATATGTTGATGAAGCTAATATGTGGCACAGACTGGCTGTTACAGATGATTTAACAGGAGTTTATAACAGAAATGCCTATAATTTATATATTAAAGAAATCAAAAAGAACATAAATGAAGAGAGGAGAGGAATTATTCTTTTTGATGTTGACGATTTTAAGAAGTATAATGATTCAAATGGGCATTTAGAGGGAGATGAAATTTTAAAAAAGTGGCGAAAATTCTTTCGGAGATTTTTTCGGAACCTGAATACAGAGTGTTTCGAATAGGAGGAGATGAATTTTCAGTTTTGACCAACAATGTTTCAGAAGAAGAAATTATTAATCGATTGATTGTATTAAAACAACATCTCGTGAAAGATGGCATAAATTTATCAAAGGGATATTCGGTAGAGGATGAAGACATAGATAAAGCATTTAAGTATGCAGATGAAATGCTTTATGCAGATAAGCTGTCAAAAAAATAAAGGATTTGTCCCTTATATATTGATGATGAAAAAGCGACTTGTCAAAACAAGTCGCTTTTTTTATGAAATTTGCCTAAGCAAGTGAAAAGCTCTAAGGATGCGATACATCTTGTTTCATATGAAGAGCAAATTTTATTTCACTTTCTTATTTACAAAAGAATTGTTTTGTGGTAGTATATGTTCTGTTGAAAATACAAATTGGAAGGAAGATATAAATGGAAGGAAAGATTTTGGCGAGAGTAGGCACTCTTACCGTAACCGACAGAGAAGTAAATGAAATGATAATGTCTTTCATGCAGAGAGGACAGAATCTTGACAATCCCGAGGGAAGAAAAATGATTTTAGAAAGGCTCATCGAAAACAAATTATTTTTGCTTGACGCCCAGAAAAACATGTACGAATTCAATGCGGAATTCAAAGCACAGTTCCAGAGAATAAAGGAAGATATGCTTGTGAAATTTGCCATGAGTAAGTCTATGGAGACCATAAAGCCTGCTACAGAAGATGAAGTTAAAAAATTCTATGAAGAAAACAAGGAAATATTTGTAAAAGAAGAGTCTGTGAATGCAAGTCACATTTTGGTTGATTCGGAAGATAAGGCAAATGAGATTTTAGCTAAAATAAAAAATGGCGAAGTTTCCTTTGAAGATGCTGCAAGAGAATTTAGCTCATGCCCCTCTTCTGAAAACGGAGGAAATCTCGGGGAATTTACAAAGGGACAGATGGTTAAGGAATTCGACGAAGCAGTATTCTCTATGGCAGTAGGGGAAATAGAAGGTCCTGTTAAAACTCAGTTCGGCTATCATCTTATAAAGCTTTGCGCTAAAAACGAATCAAAGACCTACGAATTTGATGAAATAAAGGAACAACTCTTTGAAATGACAATGAAAGATAAGCAGCAGAAAGCTTATCA
Organism: Clostridia bacterium; assembly: GCA_045123995.1. GTDB lineage: Bacteria > Bacillota > Clostridia > CAKSNL01 > HGM11501 > HGM11501. The sequence continues at coordinate 48,740 of JBGVKY010000005.1, read as the reverse complement.
GAGCAAAATCAATCAGCTTAAGATACTTTATCCCGTTGATATTGCGTAAAAGAAGTTGAAAAAGACACCTTCGGGTGTCTTTTTTTGCGGTAAAATATCTGAAAATGTTATTTTCCTATCTGTTTTTTATGTTTTATGCAAAATTTTTCTGTGTTTTTGTTATTTTTTCTTTGAAAACTATTGATTTTTTGAAAACTATGTAGTATAATTATAAATGTTAAAAAATCGGGAGGTTTAAATATGAAGACGATTTATACTACTGAAATTTCAAAATCCAATCGTATACAGAAACTTATAGACGATTTGTACTCGGGAACTCCCACCATTGAATCCACCCGTGCGGAAATTATCACAGAAAGCTTTAAGGCTACAGAGGATAAACCTTTACATATAAGGAAGTCCCGTGCTTTTTATGCTCTTTGCGAAAAACTTCCCGTGGTTATCCGTGATGATGAACTTATTGTAGGATGTAACTGCTTTGCAAGAAGAGGCTGTCCTACATTCCCCGAATTTTCAAATAAGTGGCTTGAGGACGAATTTGATACAGTTGCTAAAAGAAGTGCAGATCCCTTTTATATAACTGATGAAACAAAGGCTAAGCTCAAGGAAATCCACAAGTACTGGCAGGGAAGAACTACCAGCGAGCTTGCCACATCCTACATGGCTCCTGAGGCAATTTCAGCCATAGAGCATAATATCTTCACCGTGGGAAACTATTTTTACAACGGTATCGGCCATGTTAACGTGGATTATGCAAAGGTACTTAAAATCGGTTATGAGGGAATTTATGCCCAGGCTAAAGAGGAAAGAGATAAGTGCAACGTATATGACAGCGACTATGCAGAAAGATTTAATTTCTTAACTTCTGTTATGGAAAGCTGCGAGGGTGCTATGCTCTTTGCCAAGCGCTACTCTGACGAAGCTAAGAAAATGGCTGAAAGCGAAACAAACCCCGAGAGAAAGAAAGAGCTCTTAAAAATTGCAGAGGTTTGCGCTAAAGTTCCTTCCAAGGGAGCAGAAAGCTTTTATGAAGCATGCCAGTCTTTCTGGTTTGTTCAGCTTCTTATACAGACAGAGTCTTCCGGACATTCTGTTTCCCCCGGTCGTTTTGACCAGTACATGTATCCTTATTATAAAAATGATTTGGATAAGGGCGTAATGACAAGAGAAGAAGCTCAGGAACTTATCGACTGTGTATGGGTAAAACTCAACAGCTTAAACAAGGTTCGTGATGCACTCTCTGCCGAGGGATTTGCAGGATACAGCATGTTCCAGAACTTAATCGTGGGTGGACAGGATCAAGAGGGAAGAGATGCAACCAACGATTTATCCTACATGTGCATAAGCGCATCAATGCATGTAAATCTTCCTCAGCCCTCACTTTCCATGAGAGTGTGGAACGGAACTCCTCACGAGCTTATGGTAAAGGCTGCAGCTCTTACAAAGACAGGTATAGGACTTCCTGCTTACTATAACGATGAAATAATTATCCCCGCTTTAATTTCAAGAGGATTAAGCCTTAAAGACGCAAGAGATTACTGCGTAATCGGATGTGTTGAACCCCAGAAGGGCGGAAAGACAGATGGTTGGCACGATGCGGCATTTTTCAATATGTGCCGTCCCATGGAGCTTGTTTTCTCAAACGGTGTGGATAAGGGTGTTCAGGTTGGACCTAAAACCGGCAGCATAGAAGAACTCGACACCTATGAGAAATTCTTTGACGCTTATAAAAAGCAGATGGATTATGCAATCCGTCTCATGGTAAATGCAGATAATGCCATAGACAAGGCTCATGCAGAAAGATGTCCTTTGCCTTACCTTTCTTCAATGCTTGATGACTGCATTAAGAGAGGAAAGTCAGCACAGGAGGGCGGATGTGTATATAACTTTACAGGCCCTCAGGGATTCGGTATCGCCAATGTAGCAGACGGTCTTTATGCAATAGACTATCTTGTATATAAGAATAAGGAAGTTTCCTTAAAAGACTTTGCAGATGCATTAAGAAACAACTTCGGTATGCCTCTTGACGATAAATATGCAACAGGACTTACGGTTGAAGTTGTAAAGGAAATCGTTAAAAAGGGCGTGGAGCTTAAAAATGAAGAGATTTCCGAAATATTCAGACAGATAAAGGAAAACAAGGTAGAAGATTCTCTTAAGAGAAAGTATCAGGCACTCTATGACAGAATAAAAGAGCTTCCTAAATTCGGTAATGATTTAGACGAAGTTGACTTATACGGAAGAGAGGCTGCTTATACTTATACAAAGCCCGTTGAAAAGTACTTAAATCCCAGAGGAGGAACATACCATGCAGGACTTTATCCTGTATCTGCAAATGTACCGCTGGGTGCGCAGACGGGTGCAACACCTGATGCAAGACTTGCGGGAACTCCTATTGCCGACGGTGTATCTCCCGTTGCAGGAAGCGACGTGAAAGGTCCCACGGCGGCGGCTAACTCCGTTGCAAAGCTTGACCATGGAATTGCATCCAACGGAACACTTTTCAACATGAAATTCCATCCCTCCGCATTAAAGGGAGCTTCCGGAATCGAAGGCTTTATTGCCTTAATCCGTGCTTTCTTTGACCAGAAGGGTATGCACATGCAGTTTAACGTTGTAAGCAGAGAAACACTTCGTGATGCACAGGCACATCCTGAAAACTATAAGAGCCTTGTGGTACGAGTTGCGGGTTACAGTGCACTTTTCACAACGCTTTCAAAGTCACTTCAGGATGACATTATAAACAGAACAGAACAGGGCGACATAAATTAAAATAAATAACAACTTAGGAGGATGAGTTATGTTAGTAAATATGAATGAGGTTTTAAGACCTGCCAAACAGGGGAAATATGCAGTTGGTCTTTTCAATGCAGTTAACTTGGAGCTTGCAAGAGGTATTATAAATGCTGCAGAAGCTTCAAGATCGCCGGTAATCATGGGAACAGCGGAGGTTTTACTTCCCTACGGCCCCTTAGAAGAGGTTTCGTACTATCTTATTCCCATGGCTAAAAAGGCTTCTGTGCCCGTTGTTGTACATCTTGACCACGGCCTTTCCTATGACCTTTGTATCAAGGCTTTAGAGCTTGGTTTCTCTTCTGTAATGTATGACTGCTCCACAGATTCTTACGAAGAAAATGTAAGAAAGGTTAAGGAAATGGCAGAAATTGCCCATTCTTACGGAGCAACAATCGAAGGTGAGCTTGGTCACGTAGGAGATAATGAAGGTTCTGCAGAGGGAAGCTCTCACCTTGCGGACCCCTCTAAATTCTTTACAGATCCCTCCATGGCGAAGGATTTTGTAGATAAGACAAAGGTTGACGCTCTGGCAATCGCAGTTGGTAACGCTCATGGTGCATATAAGCTTCCTCCCAAGCTTGATTTTGAGAGAATCCGCACAATAGCAAATACTGTTGATGTTCCTCTGGTTCTTCACGGAGGTTCAGGACTTACAGATAACGACTTCAAGCAGGCTATAAAAGAAGGTATCAGCAAGGTTAATATATTCACAGATATAAACGTTGCAGCAGTTGAAGCGGAATTCAAGAAATTCCACAGCATGGACAAGGGTATAATCGACCTTATTCCTGCAGCAGTTGAAGCTGTAAAGCTTGAAACCTTAAATAAGATGAAGCTTTTCGGAAGCGACGGAAAGGCTGATATAAAACATAACAGCGGTTCTTTGGATAACATAGAACTCCTTACAAAGCTAGTTGCCCAGGAAGTTGCAAAGTACTTAAATAAATAAAAATAAAACCCCGATGTATATCGGGGTTTTATTCTATAAAAAAGGGAGTGAAACTTTTGTTTCACTCCCTTTTAATTTATCTCTGAACTCTGCCGGAACCATCGCCACCCATTAAGGATTCAACTTCCTTAACAGTAACTCTGTTGAAGTCACCAATAATTGTGTGCTTTAAGCAGCTTGCAGCAACTGCATATTCCAAAGCTTTCTTGGGGTCATCGTAGTTCAAAAGTCCGTAGATAAGACCGCCGCCGAAGCTATCGCCGCCGCCAACTCTGTCAACGATATCCTTGATTTCATACTTCTTGGAAACGTAAAATTCGTTTCTGTCGTAGATACATGCAGACCAGTCATTGTGGTTTGCGCTCTTGCTCTCACGAAGAGTAATGGCAATCTTTGAAGCGTTGGGATAGATTGTAAGAACTTCTTTTGCCAGAGCTTCATATTTTGAAGTATCGAGCTTACCGCCTGTAACATCGCTTCCAATTTCAATACCTAAAGATTTCTGGCAGTCTTCTTCGTTTGCGATGATTACATCAACATATTTAACAAGCTCAGCCATAACTTCCTTAGCCTCTTTGCCGTATTTCCAGAGGTTCTTTCTGTAGTTAAGGTCGCAGGAAACTGTAAGACCCATTTCCTTTGCGGCTTTAACTGCAGCCAAGGATACATCTGCAGCACTCTGGCTTAATGCGGGAGTGATACCGGTGATGTGGAACCACTCGGCATCAGCGAAGATTTTCTTAAAGTCGAAAAGCTCGGGAGTTGCCAAAGCAATGGAAGAATATTCTCTGTCATAAATAACCTTGGAGGGTCTCTGGTTAGAGCCCGTTTCAAGGTAGTATGTACCAAGTCTTCCCTCGGAATATACTATATCTGAAATATCAATGCCGAAACCGCGAAGCTGGCATGTAAGAGCATAAGTAATGTCGTTTTTGGGAATAGCGGTAACGTATTTTACATCCATTCCGTAGTTTGCAAGGGAAACAGCAACGTTTGCTTCACCGCCGCCAAAGGTAGCCTCAAGCATGGGAGACTGCATAAATCTCTCTAAAGCAGGAGATTTGAATCTTAACATAATTTCACCTAATGTAACAACTTTTTTCATGATAAATTTCCTTTCTTATTTCTGGATAAGGTGAACTGCAAAACCGCCAAATTCGCCTTTGATGTAGATGAACTTCATGGAACCGTCAGCATTGAATGTGGCTGTATCTTCTTCAAATTCAACACCCTGGCTCTTTAAATGGTAAACCGCCCTGTCAACAGAGTTGGTTTTAATTGCAATATGACCATGAGTACCCTTGCCCTGAGATTTCATGATTTCCATAATATCTCCTGCCCAGAAGCTGGAGTTTCCTTCTTTAGTGGGAAGACCGCCGAAAAGAACGGAGAACTGGTCTGCCACGGATTTTGAGGTAGCGGCATCGGGGGTATTAACGCCGATGTGACCGATGGAGAATCCAAGCATAACGGAAACAGCCTTCTTTGTAAGCTCTGTAATCTTGTCCCATTCTTCGTTTTCGATAAATTCTTCCTTAACCATGAAGCTTCCGCCGCAAGCTAAGATTTTCTTGTTTGTGATATATGTGGTTAAGTTGTCAAGACCGATACCGCCTGTGGGAATGAATTTTAAGTTTCCGTAAGGAGCGGATAAAGCCTTGATTTTGTCGATTCCTCCGCTTTGTTCAGCAGGAAAGAATTTAACAACTTTAAGACCCAGTTCCAAAGCCTGCTCGATTTCTGAGGGAGATGTGCAACCGGGAGTGGGAATAATATCGTTTTCGATACACCAGGAAACAACCTTGGGATTAAAACCGGGGCTAACGATGAATTTAGCTCCTGCTTCTTTGGCACGCTTAGCCTGATCGATGGTCAAAACAGTACCTGCACCAACTAACATTTCGGGAAATGCGGAAGAAACTCTTTTGATTGCCTCTTCTGCAGCTTCGGTTCTGAAAGTGATTTCCGCAATGGGAAGACCGCCGTCAATCAAAGCTTTTGCAAGAGGAACCGCTTTTTCCACGTCGTTGATTTTGATAACCGGTACAATACCGATATCAGATATTTTTTTTAACATAAAAACACCTCTTATAGCATAAGTATATTCGTACAATATAATAATACAATTAGTAGTAATTGTCAATAGAATGTTGCCGATTTTAAATGTGAAAAGTATGCTACAATTAGTTGTAAAAATCTAAAAAGATATTGACAGTAAGCCTTATTTGGTATAAAATTAAACTAACTTAAGAAAAGAGGTATTGTTATGGCAGAGAATAAAAAAGATGAAATTTTAGAAGAAGATTTTGAAGAAAGAATAATTGTTCTTTACGACCAGGAAGAAGACAAGGACATAAAGTGTGAATGGCTTGACGAAGTGGAATACGAGGGCAGACATTATGCAGTGGTGCTTCCTATGGATAATGATGACGGAACTGTCATGATTATGGAAATGATTCCAGATGATGATTCGGATGACGATGAAACATGGCTTTTTGCAGGAGTGGAAGACCAGGACTTGCTTGCAAAAATTTATGAACTCTTTAAGGAAGCGAATGCAGAAGAATTCGATTTCGAATAAGAGAGAATTCTTTTATTAAAAAAGGGAAAACTAATAAAGCAATTCTCCCTGCGGTTCACGAGAGCGTGCGCACTATTTAAACCAACACATTTATAAAGGGAGTTTCGGAAGATGTCTGTGGCGTGCAAGCCTCCTACGGGGAGGAAGCCCATGAGCAGACACAGAGACGCCCACCTGCTTTAGGCAGGTTTGAATATACGCACAATACGGTTTTTGCGGGGGTAGAATGTAAACAGGCCTGTTTCGGAAGAAACAGGCTTTTTTGTGTATTTTGTAAAAATTTAAAAACTATATTTTTACTTTTTATACAAGTTGCAGAATTTACATAAAAAGATTGACAAAAAAACAACAATGTGATAAAATAAAATGGTATGAGTTTGTAAAAAAACAGAGAAAAATAAGAGAAAATGACAAGAGAAAAAATAATGAAAGGAATTTGATTATGAACAGAAAAATTACTGTTATCGGAGCAGGAAGTGTAGGTGCTACAATAGCCTATACACTTTCCATGGAAGATTTGGCAAATGAAATTGTTTTGATTGATGTAAACAGGCAGAAAGCAGAGGGAGAGGTTATGGATATTATCCAGGGAACCTGCTTCCGTGACCCCATTTCTGTTATATCTGGTGACTATGAAGATGCCAAGAATTCCGACATTGTAATAATCACTTCCGGAATTGCAAGAAAGCCCGGACAGACACGTCTTGAGCTTACTCAGACCAATGTTGATATTATAAAGGAAATAACGCCTAAAATCGTAAGTGTTGCTCCTGAAGCGCTTTATGTTATAGTAAGCAACCCTGTTGACATAATTACCTATGTGTTCACTAAAATTTCAGGACTTCCTGAAAATCAGGTTATAGGCTCAGGAACATTGCTTGATACAGCAAGACTTCGTTTCGGTCTTTCAAATCACTTTAATATAGCACAGAAAAACATTCATGCTTATGTTTTCGGGGAGCACGGTGATTCTTCTTTCGTTCCCTGGTCCTGCACACAGATATCCGGTGCCATGCTTGATGAATATATCGAAGTAATGACCGAAGCGGGAAAATATTCGGGAACTTTAGACAGAGATGCTATGGAAGAATATGTTCATACATCAGGCGGTGAAATTATAAAATATAAGGGCGCAACCTACTATGCAGTATCTATATCGGTGTGCCGTCTTTGCAGAATGCTCATGTCTGCATATGATTCCATTAACACAGTTTCTTCAATGATGCACGGGGAATATGGTCTTGACGATATCTGCTTAAGTACATTAAGTATAATCGGCCCTGAGGGAGTAAAGGGCAAGATGCCCGTACGCCTCACCAATGAGGAACTCGCCAAGCTTCATGCAAGTGCAGAAAAGTTAAGAGAAACCATGAGACATATTAAAATGTAAGGAAGTGTAAAGATGAATTTCAGTTATTATCCCGGCTGCACCCTTAAAACAAAGGCCAGAGAGCTTGATGTTTACGCAAAAAAGTGTGCTGAAGTTCTTGGGTTTATGTTAAATGAAGTGGATAACTGGCAGTGCTGCGGAGGGGTTTATCCTTTGGGTAAAGATGAGATTGCAACAAAGCTTTCATCTGTTCGTGCCCTTAATTATGCAAAGGAAAATGGGGAGGATCTTGTTACCGTTTGTTCTGCCTGCCATCATGTAATAAAAAGAGTAAACGACGATATGAAAAACGATGCTGATATAGCAAAAAAGGCAAATAACTATTTAAGTCTTGACGAGCCTTATAATGGAGAAGCCAATGTTTTTCATTACCTTGAGGTTTTAAGGGACAAAGTTGGTTTTGACAACCTTAAAAAAGCGGTTAAAAATCCTCTTACAGGAAAGAAAATCGGTGCATATTACGGATGTCTCTTATTGAGACCCGGCAAGGTTATGGCTTTTGATGACCCCGAAAATCCCACTATCTTTGAAGATTTTATAAAGGCACTGGGAGCAGAAGCGGTGGTTTATCCCTACAGAAACGAATGCTGCGGTGGATATATTCCTGTGAAGGACGATGCTACAAGTGAAAAAATGTGCAAGAAAATTACAGAAAGTGCCAAGGGCTTTTCCTGTGATATGTTAATCACAGCTTGTCCTTTGTGTATGTATAACTTAAGAAAAAAAGGCACAGATATTCCTGTTTACTACTTTACAGAGCTTTTGGCAGAAGCGCTGGGCGTAAAGGAGGAAGACATAAATGGATAAAAATGTAAAGGAAAAAGTAAGAGAATTAAGCGGTATAAATACTGCTAAGTGTATGAAGTGCGGGAAATGCTCCGCTACATGTCCTGCCTTTGACGAAATGGATATAAAGCCTCATATGTTTGTGTCCTATGTGGAAAAGGGTAATGTTAAGGCACTTTTAGAAAGTAAAGGAATATACCGTTGTCTTTCATGCTTTGCCTGTGTTGAGCGTTGCCCCAGAAGCGTTGAACCCGGAAAAGTTATTGATGCAGTAAGACAGCTTATCATAAGAGAAAAAGGAATGGACTACTTTAAGGCAGACGAAGTACCCGCTTTGGCTGACGAAGATACTCCTCAGCAGCTTTTGGTAAGTGCATTCAGAAGATTCAGGAGGTGAATTTATGCAGAAAATCGGTGTTTTTGTGTGCCATTGCGGAAGTAATATTGCTGCAACGGTTGACGTTAAAAAAGTTGTAGAAGTAATTAAAGAAGAACCCGGAGTTGTTCATGCCGAGGATTATGCATATATGTGCTCCGAGGCAGGACAGGCTTTAATTGCCAAGGCCATTGAAGAAAAGGGACTTACAGGTATAGTTGTTTGTTCCTGCTCGCCCAGAATGCATGAGGCTACATTCAGAAAGGCGGCTCTTCGTGCAGGAATAAACCCCTACATGGTTGAAATCGCTAATATAAGAGAGCATTGTTCATGGATTCATAAGGATATAGATGAAGCAACCGAAAAGGCTGTTATTTTAGCTCGTGCGGCAATTGCCAAGGTAAACTTAAATACTCCCTTGCAGCCCGGAGAAAGCCTTGTTACCAAGAGAGCTTTGGTTATAGGCGGCGGTATTGCCGGAATTCAGACTGCCCTTGATATTGCAGATGCTGGCTACGAGGTGGATATAGTAGAAAAGACTCCCTCCATCGGCGGAAGAATGTCTCAGCTTGACAAAACTTTCCCCACACTTGACTGTTCTGCTTGTATTTTAACACCCAAAATGGTGGAAGCGGCAGCTCACGAAAAGATTACAATCTACACATATAGTGAAGTGGATAAGGTTTCAGGATTCGTTGGAGACTTTACGGTAGATATAAGGAAGAAAGCCAGAAGCGTTGATATGACAAAGTGCACAGGATGTGGCGTTTGTCAGGAAAAATGCCCCTCTAAAAAGGCTCCCAGCGAGTTTAACAGAGGTCTTAATTTAAGAAGTGCCATCTACACTCCTTTTGCTCAGGCTATTCCCAATGTTCCTGTTATTGACAGGGATTCTTGCATAAAGTTCAAGACAGGCAAGTGCGGAATTTGTGAAAAGGTTTGTCAGGCAAAGGCAATAGATTATACCCAGAAAGATGAAATTATCACACAGAAGTACGGAGCTATCGTTGTGGCTACCGGTTTTGATATGATAAAGCTTGATAAGTACGGAGAATACGCATATAACGAAAGCAAGGATGTTATAACTTCTTTAGAACTTGAAAGAATCATGAATGCAGCAGGTCCTACCAAGGGTCATCTGGAGAGACTTTCTGATGGAAAAGCTCCAAAGGAAATGGTATTCATTCAGTGCGTGGGAAGTAGATGCTCCGACGACAGGGGAAAGAGCTACTGCTCTAAAATCTGCTGTATGTATACAGCAAAACACGCTATGCTCATAAAGGATAAATATCCTGACGTAAATGTAACTGTTTTCTATATAGATGTAAGAACTCCCGGTAAAAACTTTGACGAGTTTTACAGAAGAGCAGTTGAAGAATACGGCGTAAATTATATAAAGGGTCAGGTTGGCAAGGTTTGTCCCGAGCCTGACGGAAGCTTACTTGTTAACGGCGTTGATTTAATAAGTAACGAGCAGATAAAAATCAAGGCGGATATGGTTGTGCTGGCGGCGGCAATTGAGCCCGAAGCATCTGTAAGAGGTATAGCTACAATGCTTACTGCAAGCATTGATACCAATAACTTCTTGACAGAGGCACATCCCAAGCTTCGCCCTGTTGAATCACCCACAGCCGGAGTATTTTTATCCGGTGTATGCCAGGGTCCCAAAGATATTCCTGAAACTGTTGCCCAGGCAGGTGCTGCGGCAGTTAAGGCAATCGGTCTTTTGGCAAAAGATAAGCTTACTACAAATCCCTGTACGGCAAAAGCTGATGAGCTTATGTGTAACGGATGCGGAAACTGTGCTAAAGTATGTCCCTATGGTGCTATTTCCTACGAAACAAAGCTTATAAACGACCACGGAATCAAGGAAGAAAGAAGAATTGCAGTCGTAAACAACGCTCTTTGTCAGGGCTGTGGTGCTTGTACTGTAACCTGTCCTTCCGGTTCTATGGACCTTCAGGGCTTCTCTAACAGACAAATCTTAGCGGAGGTGGATGCAATATGCCGATAACAAATGAAGAATTCAGACCTAAAATTGTGGCATTTTGCTGCAACTGGTGTTCTTATGCAGGTGCAGACCTGGCGGGAAGCAGCAGACTTTCTTACAGTGCAGACGTAAAAATTATAAGAGTGCCTTGCTCCTGCCGTGTTAATCCCATGTTTATACTCCGTGCCTTTGAAAAAGGTGCTGACGGTGTAATTATCTGTGGTTGCCATCCCGGGGACTGCCATTACTCCACAGGCAACTACTATGCAAGACGCAGAATGACACTTTTATTCTCAATGCTTGACTTTTTGGGCATTGAAAGAGGAAGAACCAGAGTGGAATGGGTTTCTGCGGCAGAGGGTGTTAAATTCTCCCAGACAATGACAGAGTTTGTAGATACCATTAAATCACTGGGTAAAAACAAAAGATTGGAGGACTTAAGATGCAAAGACTGATAGACAGAGCAAAAGAGCTCATTAAAAGCGGTGAAGTAACAAGAGTCCTCGGCTGGAAGATGGGAGATTTGGGTTATAATCCCGAACCTTTCGTATTCAAATCTGAAGAAGACTTAAATGACTTTGTATATGACGGATTCTCTGGTGCTAACCTTAGTAAGTTTATGATAGAAGCATCAAAGGAAGAGGGCAAAACATTAGTTTTCTTAAAGCCCTGCGATACTTATAGCTTCAATCAGCTTATAAAAGAAAACAGAGTTATAAGAGAAAAAGCTTATATCATAGGTGTAGGCTGCAAAGGAAAACTCGACATTGAAAAAATAAAAGCCAAGGGAATTACAGGCATTACTAAAGTAGAGGGATGCGAAGAATTCTCGGAAAATGATGAACTTAAAATCACCACTCTTTACGGCGAGGAAAAAGCATCTTATAAAGAAAACCTTTTGGGAAGATGCTATATGTGTAAAGGAAAAGAGCACAGAATTTATGACGAAGTAATAGGAGAGAGCATGGATACCAAGACTTCAGAGAGATTTTCTGAAGTTGAAAAAATCGAAGCCATGACTCCCGAAGAAAGATTTGCGTTTTTCAAAAGCGAGCTTTCTAAGTGTATCCGCTGTAACGCCTGCAGAAATGTGTGCCCTGCCTGCTCTTGCAGAAAGTGTGTATTCGATTCTGAAAAGTTTGATTCATCACAGAAAGCAAATTCCGATTCCTTTGAAGAAAAGATGTTCCATATAATAAGATCTTTCCATGTGGCCGGAAGATGCACAGACTGCGGAGAATGCAGTCGTGTATGCCCCCAGGGAATTCCATTATATCTTTTCAACAAGAAGTTTATTAAAGATATTGATACCTACTATGGTGAATATAACGCAGGTGAAAACATTGAAGATGAAGCTCCTTTAACAAGCTTTACCTTTGATGATTTGGAGCCGGGGGAAAGGAGATAAAGCTATGAAAAAGACGAATAAAAGTAATCTTTCCAAAATTTTCTCATTTATAAGCGAAAAAGAAGAGCTTTATGTTCCTTCTAAAATCGGAAGCGGAACTAATTTCGCACTTTTTACCGATGAAGTTTCAGTTGACTTAGACACCCTTAAGACAGTTAAGTCTCCTAAGGATATATTCTTCCCTCAGTGTGAAAATTTATACTCCTGCACCAAAGAAGAGGGTAAAATGAAAATCACTCCCGAGGACCTTAAGGATCGTGATTTCGTGGTTTTCGGTATGCGTGGTTGCGACCTTAAAGGTATCGAAGTTTTGGACAGGGTTTTTTTATCAGAACCCGTTGACTCTTTCTATGCATCAAGAAGAAAGCACGGAACCATCGTTACTTTAGCTTGCGCAAAGCCTACCGAATCCTGCTTTTGCTCATGTTTCGGCATTGATGCAGCAGCTCCTTTAGGAGATGTGGAAGCTTATATGAGTGAAGATGAAGTTTTCTTTGATGCAAAAACTGAAAAGGGAGAGGCTCTTTTATCCTTGATAGCTGACTTTTTGGAAGATACAGATTCTGCCAAGGTAGAGGAAGAAAAGGAAAAAATCCATGAAATAATGAAAAAGCTTCCCTATGCAAATCTTTCTTTAGAGGGATGGGACGGGGATGCCACAGATGAAAAGTTTGATTCTCCTATTTGGGAAGAACTTTACAAGGGCTGTCTTGCCTGCGGTACATGTACTTTTTCTTGCCCCACCTGTCAGTGCTATGACATAAAGGACTATAACACAGGAAAGGGAGTTATGCGTTATCGCTGTTGGGACTCCTGTATGTATTCCGATTTTACAATGATGGCTCACGGAAACAACAGAACAAGCCAGATGCAGCGTTTCCGCCAGAGATTTATGCATAAGTTGGTGTACTTCCCCAAAAACAACGACGGAATGTATTCCTGCGTAGGCTGCGGAAGATGTGTTGACAGATGTCCTTCCTCTCTTAATATAGTTAAGGTGATTAAAGCTTTCGGAAAGGACGGTAATAAGTAATGTGTGATTGTAACTGCCATGATAAATATTATGAGGATGTTTTAATTCCGAAAGTTGGTATTATAACCGACATTAAGGAACAGACTCCTGATGTTAAAACTTTCAGGGTAAATGCTCCGGATGGAGGAAAACTCTTCGAACATAAGCCCGGTCAGTGCGCCATGGTTTGCGCTCCCGGTGTAAGCGAGGGTATGTTTTCCATAACAAGCTCTCCTACAAATAAAGAATATCAGGAATTCAGCATTAAAAAATGCGGAAAACTGACCGATTATCTTCACTCCCTTTCTGTGGGAAGTGAAATTGCCGTGAGAGGACCTTACGGAAACTATTTCCCCGTGGATAGCGAGTTAAAGGGAAAGGATTTACTCTTCATAGCAGGTGGTATTGGCCTTGCGCCTCTCCGCTCTGTTATAAACTATGTCTTTGATAAAAGAGAAGACTACGGCAAGGTAGATATTTTATACGGTTCCAGAAGTAAAGAGGATTTAGTTGGTCTTGACGAAATAGAAAACGTCTGGAAAAACCAGAAAGATACAAACGTATATCTTACAATCGACCGTGAACAGGAAAACTGGGACGGGCATGTAGGATTTGTACCCTCTTATCTTAAGGAAATAGGCTTTGACAACAATAAAACAGTTTTGGTTTGCGGACCTCCCATTATGATTAAATTTGTTCTTCAGGCTTTAATTGAACTGGGCTTTTCAAAGGAGCAGGTTTATACAACTCTGGAACTTCGTATGAAATGCGGAGTAGGAAAATGCGGAAGATGCAACATTGGTTCAAAGTATGTTTGTAAAGATGGACCCGTATTTCGTTGTGACGAAATTGACGAGTTACCCGATGAATATTGATTGATGCTTGTGGGGATTTATTCCCCCTCAGCTTAAGGAGGTTACAAAATGGATAACATGGTAAATATATATTTATACGGCAAAAAATACTCCGTTCCTTCGGACCTTACAATCATGACTGCTATGGAGTATGCAGGATATACCTTAAAGAGGGGCTGCGGCTGCCGTCACGGTTTTTGCGGAGCTTGTGCCACCATTTACCGTATAAAAGGGCAAAATGAATTAAAAACCTGTCTTGCCTGCCAGACACAGGTTCAGGAGGGAATGTATATAGCAAGCATTCCTTTCTTCCCCACAGACAAGAGAACTTACAGCATAGATGAAATCCGTCCCGACGCAAAGGTTATGATGGAGCTTTATCCTGAAATATACAGCTGTATCGGATGTAATGCCTGCACAAAGGCATGCACACAGAGTCTTAACGTAATGCAGTATATAGCATACGCTCAAAGAGGCGACTTTGAAAAGTGCGCAGAGGAATCCTTTGACTGTGTTGGCTGCGGATGCTGCTCTGTTCGTTGTCCTGCGGGAATTTCCCACCCCATGGTAGGACTTTTAGCAAGAAGACTGACAGGAAAATATATCGCTCCCGAATGTGAGCATCTTGAGTCAAGAGTTGATGAGGTAAATAAAGGAGCATATGACGAACTTATAGAAAAGATTATGCAAAAGCCCATAACAGAAATGAAAGAGCTTTACAACGAAAGAGAAATTGAGAAATAAGGAGGGATAATATGTTTACAGAAAAAATGCTTGAATCAATCAAAAAAGTTGAAGCTACAAGAGCTCAGAGAATGCAGACAGAACCCAGACGTATGACTGCAGAAGAAAAAGACCAGCTTTTGAAAGCATATCATCCCGATTTCAGAGAGGATGGTTTTTCAGAAATTAAAATCGGCCCCAATAAGGGAGAAAAAGCACCCCGCGAACTTTGCGAGCTTTTATCCTCCAACAGCCGTATTTTAGGAAAGGACATAGACCTTTCAAAGGTTGACTATGACGTTGACGTTTTGGTAATAGGCGGTGGCGGAGCAGGTTCTTCTGCGGCAATCGAAGCTAAAAGAGCAGGCGCTGACGTAATGATAGTTACCAAACTCAGAATAGGTGATGCCAATACCATGATGGCAGAGGGCGGAATTCAGGCGGCAGACAAGGAAAACGACTCTCCCGTTCAGCACTATTTGGATGCTTTCGGCGGCGGTCATTTTGCTGCACGCCCCGAGCTTTTGCGCCGTTTGGTTATGGAAGCTCCCGACGCCATTAAATGGCTCAGCGATCTTGGCGTTATGTTTGATAAGGATAAGGACGGAAACATGGTTACGACCCATGGCGGCGGAACTTCAAGAAAGAGAATGCATGCCGCAAAGGACTATTCCGGTGCTGAAATAATGAGAACACTTCGTGACGAAGTTATAAACTTAAAAATTCCTGTAGTGGAATTTACCTCTGCTATAGAGCTTATAAAGGACGAGGCCGGTCTCGTGGCAGGCGCAGTACTTCTTAACATGGAAACCGACGAGCTTTTGGTTGCTAAGGCAAAGACCGTAATTATAGCAACAGGCGGTGCGGGAAGACTCCATTATCAGAATTTCCCTACATCGAACCATTACGGAGCAACTGCAGACGGACTTATTTTAGGTTACAGAGCAGGCGCACCCCTTTTATATCAGGATACCATTCAGTATCATCCCACAGGTGTTGCATACCCCTCTCAGATTTTCGGAGCACTGGTAACCGAAAAGGTAAGGTCACTTGGTGCTATGCTTGTAAATAAAGACGGTGAAGCTTATGCTCACCCTCTGGAAACAAGAGACGTTTCAGCGTCTGCAATTATAAGAGAATGTGCAAACGGTAAAGGCGTTGACACACCCTTGGGAAGCGGCGTATGGCTTGATACTCCTATGATAGAAATTCTTCACGGAGAGGGAACAATCGAGAAGAGAATTCCTGCCATGATGAGAATGTATTTAAATTACGGTATCGACATGAGAAAAGAGCCTATTTTGGTGTATCCCACTCTTCACTACCAGAATGGCGGTCTTGAAATAGGTGGCGAGGGCTTTACAAAGGCAATTCCCAATCTTTTGGTTGCAGGTGAAGCAGTAGGCGGTATTCACGGCAGAAACAGACTTATGGGTAACTCTCTTCTTGATATCATCGTATTCGGCAGAAATGCCGGTAAGGCAGCAGCGAAGAAATCCAAGGAAGTAAATTTAGGAAAACTTACACTTTCTCATATTGACGACTATGCAAAGGAACTTAAAGAAGCAGGCATTGATACAGGTATGACTTCTCCCATGCTTTTGCCTTCCTACGCAAGACATGAAAGATAAGGGGAGGCCTCAGAATGGAATTTTTAGCTAAGCTCATAAATCCCGGCTCCGTTGCGGTAATTTTAGCAGGCGCATTTTTAATCTGCTTTTTGGGTTACCTGTTGGGAAGAATTGAAATAAAGGGTGTTTCCCTGGGAACAGCAGGCGTATTTTTGGTGGCGCTTCTAGCAGGCTACCTATTTACTCTTCCCGGACTTTCTGAAATTCCCATTTTATCAAAGTTTTTTGTTTCCGGCCCCGATGCTAAGAGCGTTGATTTGTATAACTTTATGGGAGACATAGGCCTTGTGCTTTTTGTGACATCCGTAGGCTCTATTGCTGGTCCCAACTTTTTCAGGAATTTAAAGAAAAATGCAAAAACCTATGTTCCTATGGGAGTTCTGGTTATAGTAATGGGTGCTCTGGCAGCAGTTTGCTTTGCACTCGTTCCAGGCATAGGAGCAGATTTTGCCAACGGTGTTTTATCAGGAGCTTTAACATCTACTCCTGCATTCTCTGCGGCTAAGGACGTGGCAGGGGATAATTCGGGAATGGTTGCATTGGGTCAGGCAGTATCCTATCCTTTCGGGGTAGTGGGCGTTGTGCTTTTTGTACAGATTGTTCCCAAACTCTTAAAGGCAGATATGGATAAGGAAAGAGCTCTTATCGCTGTTTCGGGTAAGAAAGAGGCGGTAAAGAATGCAGACGAAGTTTCTGTTAACGACGGCAAAAAGTATATGAATATAGACTCTTTCGGTCTTGCATCGTTCGGTATTGCAGTTGTACTGGGAATTCTTTTAGGCTCAATCAAAATCCCTCTTACTAAAAATGGTTTTGACGGAGCGTGCTTCTCCTTGGGCATGACCGGCGGACCTCTTATAATGGCACTTATATTGGCTCACTTTGGACACATCGGAAAACTCAGTTTAAGAATTGACGATAAGACGCTTAAGGTATTCCGTGAGTTTGGTCTTATGCTTTTCTTAATCGGTGCAGGTGTTGACGGCGGAGTTCAGCTTGTATCTCAGATTGCAAGTAATCCCTATGGACCTATGATTGTTGTATACGGATTTTTGGCAGGAATGTTAATTACTTTAATTCCCATGGTGGTTGCATACTTCTTCGCAAGAAAGGTGTGCAAATTGCCTTTGCTTAACAGCTTGGGGTCCATAACCGGAGGCATGACATCAACTCCTGCATTGGGAACTTTAATCGGTGTTGCGGGAACAGATGATGTGGCATCTGCCTATGCGTCAACTTACCCCATTGCTCTTATACTTGTTGTTTTTGCCTGCCAGCTTATTGGCGTATTGATTTAAGGAGATAAAATTATGCGTGAAATAAATGTAAGTCAGTTGACAGATGTTATTGAGAAACTCTGCATAGAAGCTAACAATCATCTTCCTTCGGATGTAAAATGCGCTATTAAAAAGTGCAGAAGTGAGGAAGACGGCGAAATTGCAAAGGGCATTTTGGATAACATCATCGAAAATTTTGACATAGCAGATGCAGAGGATGTACCTATTTGTCAGGATACAGGTATGGCTTGTGTATTTTTAGAAATCGGTCAGGACGTTCACTTTGTGGGCGGCGACTTAAGGGAAGCCGTTGACGAGGGTGTAAGACGTGGTTACGACAAGGGATATTTAAGAAAATCCGTTGTGGCAGACCCCGTAAGACGCGGAAACACAGGGGATAACACTCCTGCTATGTTATATACGGAAATCGTTCCCGGCGAAAACGTAAAAATTACGGTGGGTCCCAAGGGCTTCGGCAGTGAAAATATGAGCATGATAAGAATGTTCAAGCCTTCAGCAGGACTTCAGGGTATAAAGGACTTTATCTTGGAGGTTGTTGAAACCGCAGGTCCCAATCCCTGTCCTCCCATGGTAATCGGTGTAGGTATCGGTGGAACATTTGATAAGTGTGCGCTTTTGGCAAAGAAGGCTTTAATGAGAAGCTTGGATTCTGAAAATCCCGATCCTTTCTATGCTGACCTCGAAAAGGAAATGCTCGAAAAGGTTAACAAGCTTGGTATAGGACCCCAGGGCTTTGGCGGAAAGACTACTGCTATCGGTCTTAATATCGAAACCCTGCCCACACATATTGCGGGTATGCCTTGCGCAGTTAATATAAACTGCCATGTAACCCGTCATAAGTCGGAGGTGATATAATGGAAAAGCACATTACACTTCCTTTAACAAAGGAACTTGCCAAAACATTAAAAGCAGGAGATAAGGTTTACTTAACAGGAACAATTTATACCTCTCGTGATGCGGGCCATAAAAGAATGTGCGAAGCATTGGAAAGAGGGGAGTGCCTTCCTTTCGACCCAACGGATGCTACAATCTATTATGTAGGACCCACACCGGCAAAGCCCGGAAAGGTAATTGGCTCTGCAGGTCCCACCACCAGCGGACGAATGGACGCTTATGCTCCTACAATGATGAGGGTCGGAGCAAGAGGTATGATAGGAAAAGGTGCAAGACTTCCTGAAGTAATAGACGCCATGAAAGAACATTCCGGCGTTTACTTCGGTGCTATCGGCGGTGCAGGTGCACTTTTAGCCAAGTGCATTAAAAAGTGCGAACTTATCGCCTATGAGGATTTAGGTGCGGAAGCTCTCCGTAAGCTCTATGTTGAAGATATGCCTCTGGTTGTAATTATCGACTCGGAGGGCAACAACTTATATGAGCTTGGCAGAAAAGAATATCTTGAAAACAGAAAATAGATAAAAAAAGGATGAGCAGCTGCTCATCCTTTTTTTATCTATTTTTACATTAAATATAAAGGATTTTTGCACTTTGCGTCGAATTTGATTATTTGAAAGTTATTTTGCATAAATCTGTATGAAAGGACTGTCTTTTATGTACAAACGAGTTTTACTTAAGATAAGCGGTGAAGCGCTTGCAGGAGCAAAAGGTACAGGTATAGACGAAGAAATTGTTGGGAAAATAGGTAATGTGATTGCCGAGTGTGTGAAAATGGGCGTTGAAATAGCCATTGTTGTAGGCGGTGGCAATTTCTGGAGAGGCAGAAGCGGTGAAAAGATGGACAGAACAAGAGCAGACCACATGGGAATGCTTGCAACCGTTATAAATGCCCTGGCACTTCAGGATGCCTTTGAAAGACACGGAATACCCACAAGAGTGCAGACTGCTCTGGAAATGAATAAAATTGCGGAAAGCTATATAAGAGGAAGAGCAGTGAGACATCTTGAAAAAGGAAGAGTTGTTATCTTCGGTTGCGGAACGGGAAATCCCTTCTTCTCAACTGATACAGCGGCTGCACTTCGTGCCGTGGAAATTGACGCAGATATAATTCTTTTGGCAAAGAGGGTAGATGCGGTTTACGATTCTGACCCTGAAAAAAATCCCGCTGCAAAGAAATTTACCGACCTTACTTATATGGAGGTTTTGGACAGAGGCCTTGGTGTTATGGACTCTACTGCAACAACACTTTGCATGGATAATGCAATGCCTTTAAGGGTTTTCGGAGTTTCTGACCCTGAAAATATCAAAAAAGCAATAATGGAAGAAGAAATAGGTACTTTAGTACATAAATAATAAGGAGGATAAGAAAATGGACGCAATGATGGAACTTAAAAACAAAATCGAAAAGAGCATAAACTACTTTGAAGAGGACTTGAACACAATAAGAGTGGGAAAGGCTTCTCCCAGTGTACTGGATAAAATTATGGTAAGTTATTACGGAACAGATACTCCCATCAATCAGATGGCAACTGTTTCCGCAACTGATGCTCACACCCTTACAATTCAGCCCTGGGACGCTTCTACATTAAAGGAAATTGAAAAGGCAATTCAGAAGTCTGAGCTTGGCATCAATCCTGCCAACGACGGCAAGATAATCCGCCTTGTTTTCCCCTCTCTTACAGAGGAATCAAGAAAAGAGCTTGTAAAGACATTAAATAAGAAAACTGAAGATGCCAAGGTTATGGTAAGAAACATCCGCCGTGACACACTGGAAGTTTTCAAAAAGCAGAAAAAGGACGGAATTTTAACAGAGGACGACATGAAGAATGTTGAAAAGGACGTTCAGAAGGCAACTGACGACGGCATCAAGGAAATTGAAACAATAGCACAGAATAAAGAAAAATCCATAATGGCGATATAAAATGTTCGGTAAGAGAAAAAATATAGAGTCTCTGATTGATAAGGAAAGGCTTCCCCGTCATATAGGTATTATTATGGACGGGAACGGCAGATGGGCTAAAAAGAGAGGGATGCCCCGTTCTTTCGGCCACAGCGCAGGAGCCAAAACCTTTGATAAAATCATTGACTTTGCAGGAAATTTCGGAATTAAAGTTGTTACCGTATATGCCTTTTCCACGGAAAACTGGTCAAGACCCAAGGAAGAGGTTGACGCTTTAATGGAACTTTTAACCGATTATCTTGAAAACGGTCTTAAAAAGCTTGAGGGCAAGGATACCAGAGTTAAGATAATAGGCGATATAGAAAGTCTTCCCGAGAAAATTAAAGAGGGAATATGCCACATAGAGGAAAGCACCAAGAACGGAAAGAGCATGCTGGTTCAGATTGCCTTAAATTACGGAGGCAGGCTGGAAATTGTGAGTGCTGCAAAAAAAGCGGCCCTGATGGTAAAGGAAGGAAAAATAGAGGCGGAGGATATAAACGAGGATTTATTGTCTTCTTTAATGTATAATCCGGAAGTGCCCGATCCCGACCTTATAATAAGACCCAGCGGAGAATACAGATTAAGTAATTTCCTTCTCTGGGGCAGTGCCTATTCTGAATTCTGGTTTTCAGACATTTTGTGGCCCGACTTTACGGGAGACGATTTGCTTAAGGCAATTTATGATTATCAAAAGCGACAGCGTCGCTTCGGTGGGGTATAAATTATGAAACAAAGAATTATAGCCGCCTTTTTCATGATTATAGCGGTAATTTTCATATTGTGTTCAAATGAAACGGTGATATTGTCTGCTGTGGGCATAATCGCTCTTATGTCCGCTTATGAAGTGAGCGGAGCCTTTGGATTATGTAACAGGGAAAAATGGCCTGTATGCCTTTATATTATACTTTTTATTCCGGCTATCTGCATTTCCGGACTGTATCTTCTTAAAGAAGCAGGGAAAGACATGATTTCCCTTATTGCATGTATTTACATACTCCTGGGATTTTTGATTTTACTTTTGTATAACAGAAAAGTAAAGGTATCAGAAATGTTTTCTGCACTTATAATAAGCTCGGTTCTTATTTATTTTTTAAGCTACATGGTAAGAATAAGATTTATGTTAGAAGGCGGAAAATATCTTCTCTGGGCAGTTTTGGTAGGGGCTTGCCTTACTGATACATTTGCATATTTTACGGGAAGATTTTTCGGGAAAAAGCATCTGGCTCCCAAAATCAGCCCCAATAAAACGGTTGAGGGTGCTATTGGCGGACTTTTTGGCGGTATAATTTCAATGCTGATATACGGTCTTATAATAGGATTTATAAATCCCGGACTTGAAATAAACTACCTTAATCTTGGGATTTTAGGATTTTTATCAGCGATTTTTGCCCAGATGGGCGATTTATCACTGTCCCTTATTAAAAGAGAGACGGGCATAAAGGATTTCGGCAGCTTCATCCCGGGACACGGCGGAATACTTGACAGAATAGACAGTATAATTTTCGTAGCACCGGTAACTTACTATTTCCTTTCTTATATGCCCATTATAGCCTGATTAGAAAGAGGTAAACATGAAACGACTCTGTATTTTAGGTTCCACAGGTTCAATAGGAACACAGACACTTGATATAGTAAGAAGAGACAGCGGAAATTTTTCGGTGGCTTCCCTTACTGCAGGCAAAAATGTGGATTTGATGGAAAAACAGGCAAGGGAATTTATGCCCGAGGTCGTTTCCATGGCATCTGAGGATGCGGCGAAAGAACTTAAATTAAGATTAGCCGATACACCCATTAAGGTGCTTTCGGGAAATGAAGGACTCACTGTGGCGTCAACCGTGCCCTCTGCCGATATGGCTGTAGGTGCGATTGTGGGCATAGCGGGTCTTTTGCCCGTTTTATGTGCCATAGCATCCGGAAAGGATATTGCTCTTGCCAACAAGGAGACTCTGGTTACAGCAGGGGATATTGTTATGGCGGCAGCCCGTGATAACGGGGTAAATATTCTGCCCGTTGATTCGGAGCACAGTGCAATTTTCCAGTGCCTTAAAGGGCATGGTGAAATGAAGAAAATATATCTTACGGCATCGGGCGGACCTTTCTTTGGCAAGACAAAGGATTATCTTTCTTCTGTTACGGCAAAGGAAGCGTTAAAGCATCCTACCTGGTCAATGGGCGCAAAGGTTACAATAGATAGTGCAACCTTGGCAAACAAGGGGCTTGAGGTTATTGAAGCCACACATCTTTTTTCTGTAAGTGCAGATAAAATAGAGGTTGCTGTTCACAGACAAAGTATAGTTCACTCTATGGTGGAATTTTGTGACGGGGCAATTTTGGCACAGCTGGGCTCAACAGATATGAGAACTCCCATAAGCGTGGCACTTAATTATCCGGAAAGAAGTCCTGTTTCAGGCAAAGAACTGGATATTTTCTCCATGGGAAATCTTACTTTTGAAAAACCGGATACGGATACATTTAAATCTCTGGCTCTGGCGTATAGGGCGTCATATACGGGCGGAACAATGCCTGCGGTTATGAACGGAGCCAATGAGGAAGCGGTTAATTTATTCCTTTCGGGAAAAATCGGATTTTTGGATATAGCAGATACGGTAGAGGGAGCAATGGAAAATCACAAAGTAAAGAAAAATCCCACACTTTCCGAGATTTTTGATGCAGACGGGGAAGCAAGGGAGTTTGTGAAATCGAAATTCTAATTTGAAAGGACTTTTCCATGAACATAATTTGGACTGTATTGATTTTAGGCGTGATGATTTTTATTCACGAGCTGGGACATTTTATCTCTGCCAGAATTTTCGGTGTAAAGGTAAATGAATTTGCCCTTGGTATGGGCCCTGCGATTATAAAAAAGCAGGGGAAAGAAACCTTATATTCTTTGAGAATTTTTCCTATCGGCGGGTACTGTGCTATGGTTGGTGAAGATGAAAAGACAGACGAGGAAGGCTCTTTTTCGGCACTTTTACCCTGGAAGAGATTTATAATTTTAGCTTCGGGGGCATTTATGAATATTTTACTGGCACTGTTGCTTTTTATGGTAATAAGCTTCAGCCAGAAGTATGTAATAACACCATCCATCGGGGACATTCCCGATGAAAATGCTCCTATTTCCGTTTTTTCAGTTGGAGACAGAATTGTTAAAATGGATAATACAAAAATCAACATCTATTCTGACCTCACACTTAAGATGTATGATAATAAAGGGGAAAGCGTAGAGATAACCGTAGAGAGAAACGGAGAGAAGATAACAAAGACGGTAACACCTTATAATACAGAAGCAGGCTATAAATTCGGTTTTACCCCGAAAGTTGTGGAAAACAATCCGCTTTTGGCACTGAAAAACGGATTTTACGAAACTGCTTTCAGCGTGAAAAGTGTTTTCTGGACAATTAAGAATTTAGTTGTCGGAAATTTGGGCGTCGATGCGGTATCGGGTCCCATAGGGATTGCTTCGGTGGTTGATGATGTGGTGGACGAAGTAAACAAGGAAGAAGATATAAAGACCAGAAGTCTTTTGATGTTTTTGAATATTGCCAATCTGATGGCGCTTATAGGTGCAAATCTGGGAGTTATGAACCTTTTGCCCCTGCCGGCATTGGATGGAGGAAGAATATTGTTTACACTTATCGAAATGGTTACAGGTAAGAAAGTGCCCGAGAAGTTTGAAGCCCTGGTACACGGTGCAGGATTTATACTTTTCATGCTTTTTGCACTTTTTATAACGTGGTCTGACATTTCGAAATTGATAAAGTAAAGAGGGGATATAAATGAGCAGGAAAACAGCCAGAGAAAACGCATTCAAAATGCTTTTTGCCATGATAACAAAGGGTGATGAGCACATTCCTGAAGGCTTTTACGAAGAAGCGGCAGATGGTGAAATCTGGACAGGAAAAGAAGCGGGAAAAGATGATAAGGATTATATAGAAAAAGTTTGTCCCGGAGTTTCTGAAAAGGAAAATGAGATAGACGAAATTATAAAGAAATATCTTAAAAACTGGACCATTGACAGAATTAACAGGGTTGCTCTTGCAGCGCTGCGTCTTTCTATTTATGAAATCCTATATATGGAGGACATTCCGGTAAAGGTCAGCGTAAGCGAAACTGTTGAAATTGTGAAAAAGTATGCAGGAGAAGAGGACTCTAAGTTCGTAAACGGTGTTCTCGGCGAATATATAAGAAAAGAATTAAATACCACAGAATAAAGGTGTTTTTATGCAGCAGCTTAAAATGACGGTTTCCGAGCTTAATTCCAACATGAAAAAACTGCTGGATTCAAGGGCGGGACTTAAGGATATCTGGATACAGGGTGAAATATCCAACTTCAAACTTAATATGACATCTGGACATATGTATCTTACTCTCAAGGATGAAAAAAGTGTTTTAAAAGCATGTATGTTCAAGGGAGCCAATATGAACCTTGCGTTCAGACCTGAAGATGGCATGAAGGTTCTTGCCCGTGGCAGGGTTACGGTGTATGAGCCTGGAGGAACATATCAGCTTTACATAGAAGAGCTGGTTTTAGACGGTCTCGGGGAGCTCTATGCAGCCTTTAATCAGCTTAAAGAAAAACTGAAAAACGAGGGGCTTTTTGATGAAGATAAGAAAAAGCCCATACCTAAATATCCCAAAAGGGTCGGTGTTATAACAAGTGACACCGGTGCTGCCGTAAGGGATATAATAAACGTAATGACAAGACGTTTTCCTCTTGCTGATATAATTTTATATCCATCAAAGGTTCAGGGAGAAGGAGCAGCGGAAAATGTCAAAAGAGGAATAGAATATTTCAATGAAACAAAATCAGTTGATGTTATAATTGCAGGCCGCGGCGGCGGCTCCATCGAGGATTTATGGGCTTTCAACGAAGAAATTACTGCAAGGGCAATTTTCAAAAGCGAAATTCCGATAATTTCCGCGGTTGGCCATGAAATAGATTTTACCATCGCTGATTTCGTGGCAGATTTAAGGGCCCCCACGCCTTCTGCAGCGGCGGAGCTGGCAGTTCCTTCGGCCGAGGAAGTATTTAACAGCCTTAAAATAAGCGAGGCAAGAATGAAAAACGCCCTTATAACAAGCCTTAAGAGAAAGAAAGATAAACTTACTTATGTAAGTAAAATGCTCTCGGCAGAGAGATTTTCTGATAAGCTTAACCAGATGATGATTATGCTCGATACCAAGAGTGAACACAGAGTAAAAATTATGGAAAACATTTTGTCACAAAAGGGAAAAGGCCTTGCGGTTTTAGCCGCTAAGCTTGATTCCATGTCTCCCTTGAAAGTTCTTTCAAGGGGATACGGAATAGTGACTGATTACAGAGATAAGGTAATAAAAAGCGTGTCTGAACTGGATAAGGGAATGAGAGTGGGAATTAAATTTGCCGACGGAGAGGCAAAGGCACGTATTGAGGAGGTTTCTGAATGAAAGATTTTGAAAAAATGATAGAAGAACTTTCGCTTATCACCGAAAAGTTAGAGGGAGGAGAACTTCCTTTGGCTGAATCTGTTGAACTTTTTGAAAAGGGTGTTACCCTTACAAAAAAGTGTAATGAAATATTATCGGAAGCAGAGGGTAAGGTTGTAAAGATAACGAAGGATGCAGAGGGTAACGTAAAAGAAGTTCCCTTCAGCGTGGAGGAAGAATAATGTCTTTTTCAGAAAAGCTTTTAAGGAAGCAAGAAAAGATAAATGCCTGCCTTGAAAAGATAATTCCCGAAAAGGCAGGGGAACTTAAAAAGGCTATGGATTACAGCCTTCTGGCAGGAGGAAAAAGGATAAGACCGGTGCTTTTAATGGCTACGGTGGAAGCCTTGGGCGGAGAGGAAGATAAGATAATTCCTTTTGCGGCAGCCCTTGAAATGATACACACCTATTCCTTGATTCACGACGATTTGCCTTCTATGGATAATGATGAGTTAAGAAGAGGAAAACCCACAAATCACGTGGTTTTCGGTGAGGCTAATGCCATTTTAGCCGGAGATGCTCTTTTGAATTTTGCTTTTGAAACAGCCTTAAGTGCTGATTTTCCTTTAGAAAAAAAGGTGGAGATGGTAAAGGAACTGGCAGCATCTTCCGGAGTTTTCGGGATGATAGGTGGACAGGTTCTGGATCTTGAGGGAGAGAAAAGAAGTCTTTCGGAAGAGGAGCTTACTAAGATGCACCGCTTAAAAACGGGCGCACTCATAAAAGCTGCCGTTTCTGCCGGATGCATAGCAATGGGCTATGATAAGGATTATCTATATGACTATGCTGATAATTTGGGCCTTGCCTTTCAGCTTAAGGATGACATTTTGGATATAACCTCGTCGGATGAGGAACTTGGCAAGAATGTAGGCAGTGACGAGAAAAATAAAAAGACCACATTTATAACCCTGTACGGTCTTGAAAAAGCGGAAGAAATGCTTGAAGAAACAACGAAAAAGGCAATTGAAGCCCTCAAAAAAACGCAAAGTAAGGAATTTTTGGAAGAATTTGCCTTGTACCTTTTAAAGAGGAAGAATTAAAATGAATTTTTGGAAAGAAATAGCAGAAAATAAAGTGCTTATAGCCGCACTTTTAGGATGGTTTATAGCCCAGGCACTCAAGGTAGTATATATACTTGTTACACAGAAAAAATTTGATATAAAAAAATTCGTAGAGTCAGGTGGAATGCCCAGCTCCCACAGTGCTTTTGTAAGTGCAATGGCAGTAGCGGTGGGCTTTACAGAAGGATTTGCATCATCTCTTTTTGCAGTGTCCTTTGTTCTTGCCTTTATAGTTATGTATGATGCATCGGGAGTAAGAAAGGCGGCAGGTGACCAGGCGAAGGTAATAAACAGCATTCAGGAAATGTTTTCTTTTGAAGCACCCGTCTACTTAAAGGAAATTCTGGGACATACCTGGCTTGAGGTTATAGTGGGCTCGATTTTGGGAATTACAATATCGCTTATTATGTTTTTATAAGGAGTGATTTTTCTTGACAGTAAGAGAAATGCTTGAAAAAAGAGAAAGAGAAAATCTGTCACCTTTCGCAGCCTTGTCGGAAAACTCCAAAGGGAGAAGAAAGGAAGTTATTCCCTGCGATTTAAGAACGGAGTTTCAGAGGGACAGAGACAGAATTATCTATTCCAAGGCGTTCAGACGTCTTAAGCATAAAACCCAGGTATTTATAGCACCTCTGGGAGACCATTACAGGACAAGACTGACTCACACTCTGGAAGTGGCGCAGATTGCCAGAAGCATAAGCAGAGCTCTTTGCTTAAATGAGGATCTGACAGAAGCTATTGCCATGGGTCATGACCTGGGTCATACACCCTTTGGTCATGCAGGGGAAAGAGCTCTGGATTCACTTTCGGAAAAAGGCTTCAGACATAACATACAGAGTTTAAGAATTGTAAGGGAATTAGAGGGCGGAAGCGGTATAAACCTGACTTTCGAGGTAGAAGACGGGATTCTTAATCATGTGGGAAAGGACTATCCTTCTACATTGGAGGGTAGAGTATGCCGTCTGGCAGATAAAATTGCATATATAAATCATGATATTGACGATGCAAAAAGAGCAGGAATCTTAACGGAAGAAGATTTGCCGAAAGAGTGCACCAAGATACTGGGACATTCACACGGAAAAAGAATAGATAAAATAGTAAGGGACTGTATTGAAAACAGCGAAAGCGACATTATTTTAAGCTCCGAGGTTTACGGAGCCATGATGGACCTTGAGAAATTTATGTTTTCCACAGTTTATATAGATTCTGAGGCTAAAAAGGAAGAAAAAAAGGTATATGGAATAGTAAAGTCCTTATACGAATACTTTATGGAAAACCACGAGCTTTTGAAAAATGAGCCCGGATATGATGAAAATGACCCGGAAATCAGTGTTTGCGACTATATTTCGGGAATGACAGACATATTCTGCATACATAAATATAACGAGCTTTTCGTTCCTGAGTCGTGGCATAAGAGATAAATTTTCAACAAAGAAAATTTATCTCTTATGGATGCTTATTTAATAAATAGAGCTTGCCGAAAAAATCCTGTTTGGATTTTTCATTGTATCGCCCTGCGCTTCAACGCTCCGGGCGATGTCGAGAAAAATTTTCTTTATTGAAAATTTTATCTCTTAAAAGGATTTTAAGATGTTTTGTCGAAATATTATACTATAAGAGTTGTAAGAAGGGATGGTGAATTATGGCTGCTATATATCCCGAAGAAGTTATATCTGAGGTTTTGTCCGCAACTGACATTGTGGGTCTTGTGGGAAGCTATGTAAAGCTTAAACGTTCAGGTCGCGGCTATATGGGACTTTGCCCCTTTCACCGTGAAAAATCCCCGTCATTTCATGTATCTGAAGACAAGCAACTTTACCATTGCTTCGGTTGCGGAGTAGGCGGAAATGCCATTCATTTCGTAATGGCTGCGGAAAACCTTGATTTCGTGGAAGCTCTTAAATATCTTGCAGATAAGTCGGGAATAATATTACCTGAGCCAAATGAGATTGCAAGGGATTCTCAAAAGCATGAAATGAAGAAAAAAATGTATGAAGCCAATCTTTCTGTGGCACGTTTTTTCAGAGAAAAGTATCATGAAGAAGTTGGTAAATCTGCCAGAGAATATGTGGAAAAAAGACAACTTTCGGAAGCTACGGTTGCTCACTTTGGTATAGGCTATGCTCCGGACGGCAATGCACTTTTAAGCTTTGCCGAGAAAAATAATATAGGCAAAGATGTGCTTTTGAATCTTGGTCTTATTATGCGCACAGAACGTGGAAATTATATAGACAGATTCAGAAACCGTTTAATGGTTCCTATAATTGACGTGAGAAAAAATATAATAGGCTTTGGTGGAAGAGCTTTATCACCTGATGAAAAGGCAAAGTATATGAACTCTCCCGAAAGCCAGGTTTTCTTAAAAGGAAGAGAGCTTTTCGCTCTTAACTATGCTAAAAATTCAAAGGATCAGAGAATAATTCTTTGTGAAGGATATATGGACGTAATAAGCCTTCATCAGGCAGGCTATACGGGAGCTGTTGCATCCATGGGAACGGCACTTACAGGAGAGCAGGCAAGAATGATTAAAAAATATTCTTCCACTGTCTACCTATGCTATGACTCTGACGGACCCGGACAGAAAGCAACTGAGGCGGCAATAGAAATCCTGCAGCCTTTGGACATAAAGGTGAGGGTAGTAACGCTTCCTGAGGGAAAAGACCCGGATGAATTTATAAAGCTCAGGGGAAAAGAAGCCTTCGAGGCGGTTTTGAAAAAAGCTAAAATCGTTACAGATTACAGAATAGACAAGCTTAAAAACACCTTTGATATAAAAGATATTGAACAGAAAATTGAATTTACAAAGGCAGCCTCTGAGGTGCTTTTAAAAATAAAAAATCCTATAGAAAAGGAAGCCTACATCAAAAAAGTTTCCGAAGAGACAGGGATTTCCGAAGATTCCATAATTGCGGAAATCATGAAACGGGACAGCTCTTATAAAAAGAGAGAAGAAAAGAAAATTTTCGCCCGTCCGGTTCTTGAAAGAAAAACCGAGGAAAACAAGGTGGTTTCGGGAAAACTTTACGAGGCTGAAAAAATCTTACTTAATCTTTTGGTAAAAGACAAAAAGGTATATGATAAATACGCAAAAGAAATGCCCTACGATGAGTTTTCCACAGAGGCATTAAGAATTCTTGCCAAGGCCATATATGAGGAGGCAGAAAGTAAAAAAGAAATTGATGTGTCTTTGATTATAACTATGCTTCCAGGGGAGTTTTCGGGCGAAGCGGCATCGGTTTTTTCCGATGACGACTACGGCGATAACCTGAAAGCGGCGCATGATGCCTATGAAACCATAGAGGACGAGCGGTTTGAAGTTTTGAGTAAGAAATACATCGAAGAGAAAAATATAGCAAAGCTTAACGAGTTAATAAGAAAAAAGGCAGAAAAGAAACGGAAAGAGGGTATGTGATATGAGCGAAAATATCATGTCCGCAAGAAAACTTGCAATTAAAGAACTTGTTGAAAAAGGAAAGAAAAAAGGACTTTTGTCATATAAAGAAATTGCCGATGCTCTGGCTGAATTCGAGCTTGAAGAGGAGCAGATGGAAAAAGTCTATGACTCTTTAGACAGAGAGGGTATTGAGGTTGTAGGTGACCTTGACAAAGAGCTGGAACAGATTGAGCCTGTTCAGGTGGAAGAAGAAATTGATATGAATCTGCCTGACGGTACAAATGTGGATGACCATGTAAGAATGTACTTAAAGGAAATCGGTAAGGTTCCGCTTTTAACTGCAGATGAAGAGCATGAGCTTGCAAGGAAGATGGCAGAAGGTGACGAAGAGGCAAAGCAGCGCCTTATCGAAACTAACTTAAGACTTGTTGTAAGTATTGCTAAAAAATATGTGGGAAGAGGACTTTTGTTCCTTGACTTGATTCAGGAAGGAAACTTGGGTCTTATAAAGGCTGTTGAAAAGTTTGACTATTCCAAGGGCTATAAGTTTTCAACCTATTCCACCTGGTGGATTCGCCAGTCTATAACAAGAGCTATTGCGGACCAGGCAAGAACAATCCGTGTTCCTGTTCACATGGTAGAAACCATAAACAAGCTTATAAGGGTGTCACGTCAGCTTTTGCAGGAATACGGCAGAGATGCAACTCCTGAAGAAATTGCAAGAGAAATGAATATGCCCATTGAAAAGGTACGTGAGATTATGAAAATCGCTCAGGAGCCTGTATCACTTGAAATGCCCATTGGTGAGGAAGAGGATACAAGACTCGGAGAATTCATTCCCGACGAGGATGCTCCTGCTCCCAGCGAAGCTGCATCCTTCATGCTCTTAAAGGAGCAACTTGTGGATGTGCTTGATACCTTGACTCCCAGAGAGGAAAGGGTTCTCCGTCTCCGCTTCGGCTTAGATGACGGAAGAAGCCGTACTTTGGAAGAAGTAGGAAAGGTATTTAATGTAACAAGAGAGAGAATTCGTCAGATAGAGGCAAAGGCTCTTCGTAAACTTAGACATCCGTCAAGAAGCAGAAAGCTTAAGGATTTTTTGGCATAATAATAAGCCAAGGGGAGCCTGACCCCATAAGCCTTAAACTTGTTAAATTTGCACACTTCCAATTTGTCGTCCTCGAAAGGCGTCAGCCTGTCTTCGTCCTCCGCATTGAAATTGCACTAAATTTATTCAAGTTTAAGGTCGAAGAGCTTAAAACCTTTAAATTTTGATGGAAGACAAAGAAAATACAAAAATAATACTGGCGTATATTTGCAGGTTTTTCTGCAGTATTACGCAAAATTTATGATTTTAAGCCTTATGGGGACAGGCTCCCCTCGGCTTAAACATAAGGGGGAGGAGGAAACTTCTCCCTTCTTTTGTGAGGTTGTATATGAAAATCCATTTTACAGAGAGAATGAAAGCCATACTGAGCCTGATAGACCCTTGTGAAACTCTGGCAGACATTGGAGCTGACCACGGACTTATGTCCATTCATATTGCAAAAAACAATCTGGCGAAAAAAATCTACGCCTGCGACGTAAATTCTCTTCCCTTGGAAAAGGCTAAAGGAAACATTGAAAAAAACGGACTTTCCGAAAAAGTAATCCCCATTCTGGCAGACGGACTTTCTTTTGCTCATGATAAAGCTCAAACCGTTTTAATTGCAGGTCTCGGCGGAGAAGTTATCTCGGAAATACTTAAAAAAGATGATATAAAAAATATAAAGACCTTTATTCTTCAGCCTATGTCAAGGGCAGATAAACTAAGGGAAACTTTAGTTTTACTGGGACTTAAAATAGATAAGGAAGTTCTGGTTAAAGATGCAGGTAAAATCTACTCAGTAATTAAGGCATCTTTCGGAAAAGAAGAGTATTCACCTTTGGAAATAAAGGTAGGCCCCGTCATATTAAAATACAGGGGAGAACTGTTTATAGAATACATAGAGAAAATTTTAAGATACGAAGAGAGTAAGGCTAAGGGAGATGCCGGAAAAGAGCATTCGGAAATGGCTGAAAAACTCAAAAACTTATTGCAATAAAAAACCTTTTATTGTATAATGAAAGTAGAATCGAAGGGAGAAATTTTTATGCTTAAAGAAATGCTTGAAAAAAGAAATCTGCCGGAATTTAGGGGCAGAGAGGAAATGATAAACATTCTCCTTGATGAGGAATACGGACATTTGCCAGAGATACCCTATGAAGTAAAGGTGTCGGAGCCTGAAATTATAGAAAAAAGATATGTGGCGGGCACTGCCTGTCACTCCAAGGTGGATTTTACTGTAACAACTAAATTCGGCTCTCATACCTTCAAGGTTGACAGAATGATACACTCTGACGGCAAAAAACATCCCTTTTTCGTACTTTTAAGTAATTTTACGGAAGTTCCAAACAGATATTACCCCTTAGAGGAAATTGCCGACCGTGGTTTTTCGGTGCTTTCTGTGGGATATCAAGATATAACAAGCGATGATAAAGACTTTACAAACGGACTTGCCAAGGTGTTTTTTGAAAACGGCGAAAGAAAGCCTGATTCTGCAGGAAAAATAATGCTGTGGTCCTTTGCACTTCAGAAAATTTTAGACTACGCCCAGACGATTCCTGAGCTTGATTTGGAGAATGCCGGAGTACTTGGTCATTCAAGACTTGGTAAAACAGCCTTGGTTACGGGAATGTTGGATGAGAGATTTAAGTTTGTGTTTTCCAACAACTCAGGCTGCAGCGGTGCTGCTATAACGAAAGGCGGAATGGGACACCTTGGAATAGTAGGTGAATATCAGCCCGGAGAAAGCATAAGGGCAATTACCAAAAACTTCCCTTACTGGTTTTGTGAAAACTATCTTAAATACAGAGAAGAAAACTATCCCGAAGGATTTGACCAGCACTATCTTCTTTCAACCATTGCACCCAGATTTTTGTATGTGGCATCTGCATCCATGGATCAGTGGGCAGACCCTGATTCGGAGTTTTTAGGTTGCGTCAAGGCAACGGAAACCTACGAGGGAATGGGTCTTTCAGGTCTTATTCACGAGGACAGACTTCCAAAGGAAGGAGAAGTTTATAACAAGGGAAGAGTGGGGTATCATAAAAGATACGGACTTCACTTTTTATCCAGATATGACTGGAACCGCTATATGGACTTTATAGAACTTCATAAGGATGAAAAATAATTTATAAAGGAGTGTTTTTATGAAAAAAATATTTTCTATGCTTTTGGTACTTATTGGCTTAATCGCATTTACTGCCTGCGGGAATAGGGATTTTAAGTATGAACTTTTGTTTGGAAACAGTGAAGATTCAAAAAGCACTTTGGTTTGTTATGATATGACCGGCGACGGAAAAGAGGAAGAAATAAAAGTTTCAATTACCGACGATGACAATCTATTGATTTCCTCGATGGATAAGGAAATAAGCTTTGGATTTGGCGAGGTTTATTACCTTTATAAAATTTACGGCATTGATTTGGACACGAAAGATGGATATAGGGAACTTGCCGTTATAACCGATGAGGTAAGCAGCGATGTTTTCTTAAGGGTTATAAGATTAAACGAAGATGGTTTTTATGCCCTTGAGTTTCAAAATGGTGAATATGTTTCTGATGAAGCATATATAGGATATGATGCAGAAATTGAAATCCTTGAGAAAAACAAGATAAAAACATCTGAAAGAGGAAGCTTTGGAATGTGGTCCGTGGAAGCGGAATATACATTTGACGGAGAAAAGTTCGTTAAAGAGGAAAGGGACGTAAGAGATGTTGTGCGCTCTTCTTATGCTTACTATGAAGATGAAAAAGTAGCCGAGGAAATGGGCGAGGATTTAATAAACTACGGCATGATTTCGGATAAAGCTGAAATTGATTTGCTTAAAGAGGGATTGGTTTTAGCTCACAGCGACTTTAACGGAAAAGATGTAAATTGCCCTCACGGCGAGAGCGTAAAGCTTTTAAAAGGAGAAATATTCAAAATAACAAAAGAATCAACTGACGGATTTTTGTATATAGAGAAAAAGGGCGGAAAATCAGGATGGGTGTATTTCGGAGATTTTACCGATAACAGAAACGATGTTTCGCCGTTAGCTTTCTACATGGCAGATTAAACTAAAGTGAATGTAAAAAAGTCATTTCCGCATTTTGCGGAAATGACTTTTATAAAAGAGGTGTTTTTATGGTAAAGGTTTTTGATATAAAAGAAAAAATTGAAGCTTTGGCTCCCACTTGCCTTAAAGAAGATTTTGACAACGTGGGGCTTTTATTCGGAAGATGCGATAAAGAGGTTAAAAAAGTGCTTCTTTCGTTGGACGCCACAGAAGAAACGGTGAAAGAGGCGGTGGAAAAAGGGGTAGATTTAATAATTTGTCACCATCCTTTGATTTTTAATCCCGTATATTCCATAACAAGTGAGGATGCCTTGGGGAGAAGCCTTCTTATGCTGGGTAAAAATGATATTTCGGTTTACTCTGCCCACACAAATCTTGACAAAGCCAAGGGCGGACTTAATGATTTGTTCTTGGAAAAGCTTTCTCTTCCTTTTTCTGAAAATTTAGAGGGTGACGGCTCGGAGGACGGAATTGGAAGAATCAGCCTTTGCGATACCACACTTTTTGAAATGATAAAAAGGGTTAAGGAAGGCTTTAATCTGCCCGTGGTAAGATATGCGGGGGAAGATGGGGAAATTAAAAAAATAGCCATCTGTACAGGAAGCGGAAGAAGCCTTGTTTCAGAATGTATCAGAAAAAAGTGCGATCTCTATATAACGGGCGAGCTTCATCATTCTGATATAAATGATCTTTTGGATAACAATATAAGCTATATTGAGGTGACTCATTTTGACTCGGAAGTAATCGTTACGGAAATTTTTTTGGATATTATCAGAGAAAATTTCCCCGACGTTGAAATTTTAATTTCCGGGGAGAAAAATAAGCTTAAGATTTTTTAGTCCTGACTTAATGTGAGTCTATAAGGATTGTCGAAATTTGACGAAAGCGAGGAAGATGAATGAAAAAAACATATATAACATCAATGCCAAATCGTATTGGTGCATTTTTAAAAGCGAGTAAGTGCTTTTCGGCATTAGGAATTAACATTACTCGTGTAAGTTACAATAAAGCTGTAGATTCGCATATGTTATTTATAGATGCAGAAGGAACTGAGGAACAACTGAAAAAAGCAGATAGCGAACTTGAAAAGATTGGTTATCTTCAAAATAATAACTCAAAAACAAGCATTGTTTTATTGGAGTTCTGTCTTAAAGATGTTCCGGGAAGTGTTACGGATGTTTTGACCCTTATTGACAGATTTAATTTTAATATCTCATATATAAGTTCGCAAGAGAATGGAACAAATTATCAGTATTTTAAGATGGGTTTGTATGTTGATGATTCGCAAAAAATATCTGAGTTTTTGAAGGAAGTCGAAAAAATATGCAAAGTTAGGATGATAGACTATAACAGCTCAGAGAAGGTTTATGATAACGGTATTTTTTACAATACATATGTTATGGGTCTGTCTCAGATTATGGGTTTAACCACCGATATAAGCAAAGAACTTTTAGTACATGTAAATCTTGCTATGCAGACATTGGACGAACAGGGTTTGTCTCCATATCGTACATTTGACAGTATTAGCAAATTTGCAGAGTTGCTCGGTGCTTCAAAAGGAACGAATTTTTCTCCGCGTATAACTAAACACAAAATCACCGAAAAAACCGAAATAATACTGATAGAACCTCCTTGCGGAAGTAACACAATCATTATAAATAGTGACAGAAAATATTTGTTTATAGACAGCGGATATGCCTGTTATACAGAAGAAATGCTAAGCGTATTTAAAGAGATTATACCTGAATTTAATGAGATTAAAAAAACAATACTTATAACGCACGCTGATGTTGACCATTGTGGACTGTTGCCTGTATTTGACGAGGTTATGGCCAGCCATAAAACTGCAATGTGCTTAAACAAAGAATATAATGGAAAAAACGGGTATAGGGAGGAAAATCCCCTGCACAAACCGTATATTAATATTTGTAAATTACTTACTTCGTATAAAACGGTAAATCCCAATAAGGTTACTGCATTGTGGGATGATGTAGAAAAGCCTACAGAACCTCTTACTCAAATTGGTTTTTTTGATTTTGGAGAACTCCATTTTGAGGTATATGAGGGTCAGGGCGGACATCTTCCCGGAGAAATAGTTCTTATTGACTATCGAAATCATATTGCAATTACCGGGGATATTTATATTAATGTCCACGGATTAACACAGGAGCAGGCAGAATACAACCAATATGCTCCTATACTTATGACATCTGTTGATACCAACCCTGAGCTTTGCGCAGAAGAACGAAGGGCAATCATGCAAAGACTTGGTGTGGGGAAATGGCAAATTTATGGGGCGCATGGATTTAAAAAGGACTATTCAGTTAATGCGTGATTTTCCTGTTCAATTTGACACGAGTCTGATGCTAAAAACATAGGCATCTAGATTATACAGTCTTTATAGTAAGAGTGTCGAATATTGGTGAAAACAAAAAGCCTCCCTTGCCTAAAGGGAGGGGGACCATCGAAGATGGTGGAGGGATATATGGAAAGAAAACATAACACAGATTTAACAAGTAACGCAAGAACTTTGCGTAAGAATATGACAGAAGAAGAAAGACATCTTTGGTATGATTTCTTGAAAAGTTATCCTGTTAGATTTTTAAGACAAAAAGTAATAGATAATTACATTGTTGATTTTTACTGTCATAGTGCAAGGTTGATAATTGAGATTGACGGCTCACAACATTATGAAGAAAACGGATTATTGAAAGATAAAATCAGAACAGAAAGAATAGAGCAACGAAATCTAACTGTTATAAGGATACCTAATAATGAAGTAAACAAAAATTTTGAGGGAGTTTGCCAATATATTAATGTTGTTGTAAAAGAATCCCTCCGTCAGCCTATGGCTGCCACCTCCCTTTAGGCAAGGGAGGCTTTGCTGAATGGCATCTAGATTATACAGTCTTTATAAAGTTTGATATACAAGGGATAAAATAGCCTTCCCCACCAAGGGGAAGGGGGACCGCTTGCGGTGGATGAGGTGGAAAAAGAATAACGATTGCTTAAGAGTCTACACCTAACCACCGCCTGCGGCAGAGACTCTCCTCAAGGAGAAGCCTTTGAAAGGTTGCATCTAAACCTATGTGTCGCAATATAGATGTATCTAATTTTGTGGAAAGGATAAATAAGAATTTGTTAAGAAAATAGGAAAAGTGCTTTCCGGAAAGAGGTAAAGTATGAATAAAAAAATATTAATGCTGTTAGTTATTTTAACTGTAAGTGTAAGTGTTATTGTTGGATGTTCGAAAGTAACCAGAAAAGAGGACTCAGAAACTTCTGTGAGCATAATGCAGAGTGAAGTTATGGAGGGTAAACCGATACCGTCGGACAGTGATAAGGATGTAGTAGATCAAGATGCGTCGGAAGTAATAGGAAAAGTAGAAGAAATAAAAGATTTTATGTTTACCTTAACGGATGATGATAATGTTAGTTATGCATTTACTTTTGAAGAGAAGCCGGAAAGTCTTGATAAGATAGCTGTCGGGGATAGGGTGCTTGTAACTTATACAGGTACTCTATCAGAGATTGATCCTTTTATGGGTAAGTTTATGGTGACAAAATTATCTTCTGACGGTTCAGATCATTTGGAGGAGAACATCTCTGATAAAAACCAAAGCGGAGATTTGAGAACCAGTGGGATTACAGATCCCTATGTAAATCCTGAGGTGAAATTCAGTAACTTGACTTCCAAAGAAGATCAATCAGAGCTTAGCAAGGATTTAGGAAAAGCGGGAATAAAGGAATCTTACATTAAAGATTATATTAACTACGTTAATCTATACAATGAAACTGCGCCTGAATCCGTTTTGGATGGTTGGAACACTTTGGATAAAGTAAATTACGACCCTTATGAGATAAATGAAGTATGGGTGCAAAAATATCCTGATTTTGTTGGTGTTTGTTGCAGAATGGCAGCATTTACATTGTTGAGAGATGATATCCTGGTAAACAGCACTGATTTTCAAAAAACATCTATGCAGTCATTGGCTTTTGATAATTATTCGTTTGAAAAGATGCCCACTAAATATATGACAGATGAAAATTTGAAGGCGTTTGAAAACTTTTATGCACCAATACCTACAAGCACATCAACTGATAAAGGGGTTCAAAAAAAGGTTTTGGAGCAAGCTCTTAAGGTGAGAGGAATTCAATTTAAAAATTCCAATTTGAAGTTTATAGGTATGGTTGGGCACGATACTGTAGATGAATCTGATCCGTTTCTGTTTATGGAGCATGCAGGAGTGATATATGAAAAAAATGGCTCTGTATATCTTTTGGAAAAATTAGCGTTCCAGGAACCATATCAATGGATCGAATTCCCATCCGAAGAAGAGATTATTAAATATTTTGAATCTAAATACAATTTAGATTCAACCGGAAGAATGGCGGAACCTATATATATGATCAATGATAAGCTGTTTTAACACAGTATGCTTTTCTGCATTTTTTACAAATGACATATCTTGATGTTAATCAAAGATTTGAGGGTGTTTGTGAGGATATACTGAATTATATTAACACCTTATCAGTCACTTCGTGACAGCTTCCCCTCGTGGGGAAGCCTTTAGGAAGGTATTTTAATCGTTTGAGTTTATCGGCACTTTTAAAAATGCCGATAAAAAGTGCCGATAAACTTTAATTTTTTTGTCCCTGAACACTGTTCATTAGGACCTACTAACGAAACCTCAGTATTTATGCGGGTTTGCGGAGTTGTAGTTCGCTCTTCAATGCTTTGAAAAAAGCACGAAACAACTCGATTTCGAAAGGTGGTAGGTATTTATCGTAAATACTAATTGTGAGTGATATGAATGTTATACGCTTGCAATAAAATAAAAAACATGTATGTTTTTTTGGCAGACTATAGATTTCTATAGTCTGCTTTTTTTACCTAATAACAGATGAGGAGGGATTATTTTCATGAATTACCAAATGGATTATTTTTACGGACACGAAGCAAATCAATTTACTTTTTTTAGAATACCCAAATTACTTTTTTTAGATGAAAGATTTATTGGGTTATCTTCTGATGCAAAAATTTTGTATGGCCTTATGCTCGACAGGATGGGATTGTCAGTTAAGAATGGTTGGATAGATGAAAAGAATCATGTATATATTTATTTCACTTTAGAGGAAGTAATGGAGTATATGCGTATAGGAAAGGATAAAGGCGTAAAGCTTTTTGCTGAACTTGATGATGAAAAAGGCTGCGGACTTATCAAGAAAAAGAAACAGGGACTTGGGAAGCCTACGCTAATTTATGTAATGAATTTTGTTTCTAATATAGAGTGTCCCGAAAACAATGATTTTGATCCTTCCGATAATGATGAATCGGAGTTTTATGAAACAACCGAAGTCAAGACTTCTGAAAATGCCGAAGTCAAGACTTCTGAAAAACCGAAGTCAGGACTTCCGGAAATACAGAACTCAGCACTTCTGGAAAACCGAAGTCCAAACTTCGTAATAACCGAAGTAAATAATAATGATTTTAATAATAATAAAAATAATAATACTGATTTTAGTGATAACAATACACTTACAAAGAAATATAATGTTCCGCTTATCATTGATGATAGGGTAGATGTGGCATTGGCAATAGATGCCGAAGGTGTGCATGTCGGTCAAAGTGACATGCCGGTATCTATAGCAAGAAAGCTTATGGGTGATGATAAAATTGTAGGAGCAACTACAAAAACAGTTGAACAGGCAGTTGAGGCATACGCTCAGGGAGCGGATTATCTTGGTGTTGGAGCGATATATCCAACTACAACTAAAGTAAAAACTGTTCTTACCTCAACTGAAACCCTTGGTAATATCTGTAGTGCAGTGCCGATTCCGGTAAATGCAATCGGCGGACTTAATAAAGACAATATTGATGTGCTTAAAGGTATTCCGATTGCAGGTATCTGTGTTGTATCTGCAATTATGAAAGCAGATGATCCTAAACATGCAGCAATTGAATTACAAGCCAGAGCAAAGGAATTGGGACTATGTTAAAAGGAGCAATTTTTGATTTTGACGGGACAATAGTTGATTCTATGTACATATGGGATAACATCAGCATGGATTATCTTCGTTCTTTAGGTATTGAGCCAAGAGAAAATCTGAATGAAGTATTTGCAAACTTTTCTCTTGAACAGGCAGCAAAGTATTATCGGGATAATTACAAAGTGTCACTGTCTGTAAACGAGATTATATCCGGTGTGAACGAAATGATTAAAGAATTCTACAGAAAAAAAGTAACGTTGAAAAAGGGTATAGAAAACTATCTTTCGTATCTTGGAGGGCGAGGAACTAGAATTTGTATTGCTACATTAACAGACCGAGAAATTGTAAAAGAAACGTTAGAAAGGCTTGGGGTAATGAAACATTTTTCAGAAGTGTTTGACTGTAATGAATACCCAAACGGAAAAAACACCCCTGAACTGTACAATACAGCTCTTAATCAACTTGGTACCCAAAAAGATGAAACTTACGTATTCGAAGACGCTTTGTATGCACTGAAAACTGCAAAGAATGACGGCTTTCCGACAGTTGCAGTTTTTGATAAATACGAACCGTTGCAAAAAGAACTGGAGTCAATATCGGATATCTATATTTCCGATTATACTGACACCAGATTATATACAATATAGCAAATCAGCGGCAGATTGGGGGCACCACCTTATGTCGCTATATAAAACGATGCTGAAAAATGAAAGGAGTAATCGAAATGAAAATGAAAACAGCATTGACCATTGCAGGAAGCGACTGCAGTGGAGGCGCCGGTATTCAAGCAGATATTAAAACAATGACAATGAATGGTGTTTACGCGATGAGTGCAATTACTGCACTGACGGCGCAAAACACAACCGGCGTAAGAAAAATTCAGGAATCAACGCCTGAATTTTTGGAACAACAAATTGACGCAGTATTTGAGGACATTTTTCCGGATGCTGTAAAAATCGGTATGGTATCTTCAAGTGAGATTGTTTGCGTAATTGCAGACAGACTAAAATATCATAAGGCGAAAAACATTGTTGTAGATCCCGTGATGGTTGCTACGAGTGGTTCATCTCTTATGAAAACAGATGCAGTTAAGACATTGATAGATGTTCTTCTGCCGATTGCGACACTCATCACACCAAACATTCCTGAAGCGGAAGTTCTATCGGGACTTTCTATTGAAAATAAAGAGGATATGCAAACGGCTGCAAAAACCATAGGCGATAAATATAGTTGTGCCGTCCTTTTGAAAGGCGGTCATAGCATAAATGATGCTAATGATTTGTTGTATGCTAATGGTGAATTTAAGTGGTTTTATGGTAAGCGTATAGATAACCCTAATACTCACGGAACCGGATGCACATTATCAAGTGCAATTGCTGCAAATCTTGCAAAAGGATTTAATGTACCGGATTCAGTAAGAAAAGCAAAAGAATACATATCAGATGCACTTGCTGCAGGACTAGACTTAGGACAAGGATCAGGACCGCTTATGCACAACTTTGATTTGAAAGAAAAATATTTTGAAGAAATATCTGTTTGAAAGGAAGAGAAAAAATGAGAGATTATACGACACAAATGGATGCAGCTAAAAGAGGAATTATAACACCTGAAATGAAGGCTGTTGCAAAAAAAGAATACAGAACCGAAGAAGAAATCAGAGACCTTGTAGCCAAAGGACAGGTTACGATTTGTGCAAACAAGTTACATAACAGCATAGATCCAAATGGTGTAGGCTCCATGCTTAGAACTAAAATTAATGTTAATTTGGGTGTTTCGAGAGATTGCAAGGATTATGATATAGAGATGGAAAAGGTAATGGCAGCGGTCAATATGGGTGCTGAGGCTATCATGGATTTGTCATCTCACGGAAATACACAGCCATTCAGACAAAAGCTTGTAAAAGAATGCCCTGCAATGATAGGAACCGTTCCTGTATATGACAGCGTAATTCACTATCAGAGAGACTTAAATACATTAACAGCAAAGGATTTTATTGATGTAATAAGACTTCATGCACAGGATGGTGTTGACTTTGTTACTATCCATTGCGGAATTACAAGAAAAACAATTGACCAGATAAAGAATCATAACAGAAAAATGAATATCGTATCCCGTGGTGGTTCGCTTGTGTTTGCCTGGATGAGTATGACAGGCGAAGAAAATCCGTTCTATGAATACTATGACGAAATTCTTGACATCTGTCGTGAATATGATGTAACCATCTCTCTTGGAGATGCTTGTCGTCCCGGTTGCTTAGCGGATGCAAGTGATGTTTGTCAGATAGAGGAGCTTGTTCGCCTTGGAGAACTTACAAAACGTGCATGGGCAAAGGATGTTCAGGTTATGGTTGAAGGCCCCGGACATATGCCTCTTGACCAGATTGAAGCAAATATGAAATTACAGCAGACAATCTGTATGGGTGCACCGTTCTATGTATTAGGACCTATCGTAACAGATATTGCTCCCGGATATGACCACATAACTTCAGCTATCGGCGGTGCAATTGCAGCCAGTGCCGGAGCGGCGTTTTTATGCTACGTTACACCTGCAGAACATCTTGCTCTTCCAAATGTTGATGATGTAAAACAGGGAATTATTGCATCTAAAATTGCTGCACACGCTGCAGACATTGCAAAGAAAATACCTCATGCAAGAGATATAGATGATAAAATGGCAGATGCCAGAAGAACCTTTGATTGGGATACGCAGTGGGAGTGCTCAATAGATCCTGAAACTGCAAAGAAAATCAGAGATGACAGAAAGCCTGAACTTGAGGAAAGCTGTTCAATGTGCGGAAAGTTCTGTGCAGTAAGAAGTATGAACAAGGCTTTGAACAACGAACATATTGATATTTTATAAAATAAAGAAAGTGCAGATTAGTTCTGCACTTTACTTATTTTTATGTATTTGACGGAGTTTCCTTCGTGTTCGGTTTATATGTCTTTCAAAGTCACCATTTGAAATAAATTCTGCAAGAACATACTGATCAAATATTGGAACGGTACAGGAGTAAAATCCCATCTTGTCAAAGAATGGTTTAACAAGTTCTTCAGGTAAGACCATGTATCCGATTCTCATTGAAGGTGCAATTGTTTTAGTAAAGGTATTTACATAGATAACACTGCGGACAGGTTCGAGGGAAAAAACAGTATCTTCGTTTTTGGTAGAAACGGTGAATTCAGAATTGAAATCATCTTCGATGATTACGGCTTTTCGGTCATTAGCCCACTTGATGT
The DNA here is from genome assembly GCA_045123995.1 of Clostridia bacterium. Taxonomy (GTDB): domain Bacteria; phylum Bacillota; class Clostridia; order CAKSNL01; family HGM11501; genus HGM11501. The sequence continues at coordinate 4,823 of JBGVKY010000005.1, read as the reverse complement.
ACTCGTTGCGCTTCGATGCACTTGCAGTAATTCCACTTGGAAAACTTCTAAAAGGTGTTATGTGTAGAACGGATGCCTTTGTTTTTGTAAGCTGAGAGGTAAGAATTCCATCTCTTCCTAATTTAAGCAAATCACACTTTGCACCGTTTGCTCTGTAAACGGAATGAATTTTTTCGTAAGATGGATTTTCAAGAGCATATATCTTATCACGTCCCAGAAACTGTACGATAAGTCCGTAGAGATACTCTGCACCGGAACCAATTACAATCTGATTATATGAAACATTGATTCCTTTTCCTCTTGCAAGGTAATCTGAAATTGCTTTTCTAAGCTCAGTACAACCTGCGTTTGGGGATTTAACTAATATGTTTTCGCCGTATTTTGAGATTACATTTCGCATTGTTTTTGCAAGAACAGAGAATGGGAACTCATTTGTGTGATAGTGATGATTGCTTAAAGATATATCATGATTCTCATTTTCCGCAATAGGAACAAAATCATTTTTGCGGTATGTAACAAAATATCCGCATCGCTCTCTGGATTCGATATATCCTTCATCACAAAGTATTCCGTATGCGTGTTCAACAGTAATAACACTTGTTAGTGTTTCCTCGGCGAGAATACGCTTTGAAGGGAGTTTGTCTCCATATTTATATATTGAATTTATTATGTCATTTCTAATCTGTTCGTACAATTGCATGTATGCCTTTTTGGTTGATTTAGTATCAATTGAGTATTTCATCTGGTTATATTAAAATCTCCTTAATTGGTAATTGCGATATGTTCAGATTTATTATATAATAAATAAAAAAATTTGTAAAGGGGTTTTTCAAAATGAAAACGAAAACACAAAAAATTGTAACGGCATCAATGCTTGCAGCCCTTTGCTGTGTAGCAACGATGATTATTAAAATACCTTCACCGCTTAAAGGTTATCTTAACTTAGGTGACTGTGTTGTTCTTCTTTCCGGTTGGTTATTAGGACCGGCATACGGATTTGCGGCAGCTGGTATCGGTTCTGCTCTTGCTGATGTCTTTTCAGGCTATGTAGTATATGCACCCGCAACCTTTATTATCAAAGGACTTATGGCAATTATCGCTCATTTCTGCTTTAAGGGTATGCATAATAAGCTTGGTAATACCTTCTCACGAATTATCGGTGGTACTCTTGCTGAAATTGAAATGATTCTCGGATATTTTGTATTCGAGGGATTTATGTATGGATTTGCGCCATCTGTTGTAAATATCCCGGCAAATGCTGTCCAGGGTGTTGCAGGACTAATAATAGGAATTGTTCTTGTTAAGGTTTTTGAGAAAACAAAGATGTTTTAATCTACTTTTTACTTTGTTGGTGCTGAAATAAAAATTTTAAAAAACTACAACTAATGTGAAACTTTTTTGGATTTCTGAGGATATATAAGAGTGTAAAGACTAAAAGCTTTTAACTTTACACGAAAAGGCAGGTTCAAAATGGTAGATGAGTCAAAGCTGCTTGTGCAGCTACAAAAACGGCAGAAAAATTCAATAAATCATGCAATTGAAGTCTATACACCATATCTCAGCACGGTTCTGTATAACATGGTCGGAAATGGACTTCCGAAAGAAGATATTACGGTACACTTGATATCGTTCTTGATGGCGATTTGTTTAAGGCGGTTATAAAGTTCAAAAAATATTAATTTAAAAGATGATATTTAGCATAAAATATTGAAAAAATGAGATATTTGTAGTAAAATAGAAAAGAGGTGACTAACAATGGATATTGCAAAGGAATGTATAACTGCAATTGAAGATTTGATAGAAAAAGCCCATTTGAAAAAGGGTGATATAGTTGTTGTAGGATGTTCTACCAGTGAGGTACTTGGTAGTAAAATCGGGACAAACTCAAGTCCTGATACTGCAAAAATTCTTTTTGAAAGCATATACAATGTGCTAAATGAAAAGGGAATATATCTTGCGGCGCAGTGCTGCGAGCATCTGAATCGTGCGATAATCATAGAGAAAGAAACGGTACCATTTGCTGAGTATGTAAATGTTGTTCCTGTTCCAAAGGCAGGCGGTTCTTTTGCAACACAGGCATATGCACATTTTAATTCTCCTGTAGCAGTAGAAGAGATTAAAGCCGATGCCGGAATAGATATTGGTTCGACGTTAATCGGTATGCATCTTAAAAAGGTCGCAGTACCGGTTAGACTTGAAGTTAAAACCATAGGTGAAGCTCCTGTTACGGCTGCAAGAACAAGACCGAAATTTATCGGTGGTTCAAGAGCAAACTATGATGACAACTTAATTAATTAGTTATAGTTAAATAATTTAAAAAAGAGGGATGGTTCGTGAAATTAATTAAACGTGTATTAATAATTTTTGTAATCATACTTCTTGTAGTTACTGGTTTTCAAGTAAAGGGCGGGTATGACAGATACAAATCCGCCCTTGAAGAGAAACCACTCGAGACGGTAATTGATGAGCTAAAGGGCGAAGAGAACTATACGAAGTATGAAGATATACCCAAAATATACTTTGACGCTCTTGTTGCTGTCGAAGATCGAAGATTTTATAAGCATAACGGGTTTGACTTTATAGGCTCATGCAGAGCTGTGTATAATGATATTAAAGCGTGGGAACTCCTTGAGGGAGGAAGTACCATTGCACAACAGCTCGCAAAGAACCTCTATTTTCCAAATGACCATACACTTGAAAGAAAAATCGCTGAAATATTTATGGCGCTTGAAATAGAAAGGGAGTATGAGAAGGAGGATGTGCTTGAATTCTATGTGAACGGAATATACTATGGCAGCGGATATTATAATATATATGATGCATCGATGGGATATTTCGGAAAAGCACCGTCAGAAATGAATGACTATGAATGTACACTCCTTGTAGGCATACCAAATGCGCCGTCGATATATTCGTTAAAGGTCAATCCCGACCTTGCTCACAAGAGACAAAGCAAAGTTCTGGAATGTATGGTGGAACTTGAGTACATATCAGATGAAGAATCTGAAGCAATAAAAGAAAAAGCTGATTATTCAGTAAAATAGGCAAAACATCTAAGGAAGCGAATAAAAATGAAAAGGACAAAACTTGCAGACAGACAAATGCCTGTTTATACAAAAGGTGAAGAAATATTTAATATGGTATCACATATTGTAGGCGGAGCTATGGGTATCCTTGCCATTGTTCTTTGTGCAGTTTTTGCAGGGCTTAATGGTGACGTTTACGGCGTTGTTTCGGGCTGTATATTCGGTGCGACAATGCTTGTTTTATATACATCATCCAGTATATACCATGGCTTAAAACCGAAAACATTTTCAAAAAGAGTTTTTCAAGTAATTGATCACTGTACAATATTTATTCTGATAGCGGGAACATATACTCCGATAGCCCTGTGTGCTATAAGGGAAGTGAATACAGCGGTTGGATGGACTTTATTTGGTGTTATTTGGGGATTTGCAATAATCGGAATAATATTCAACTCGATTGACCTGAAAAAATACAAAAAATTTTCTATGATATGCTATCTTGTTATGGGATGGCTTATTGTTGTTAAAATGGGAACTTTAATAGACGCAGTTGGAATGACAGGATTCTGGTATCTGTTATCAGGCGGAATAGCATACACCATAGGAGCTGTATGCTACGGACTTACGAAGAAGAAATGGATGCACTCAGTTTTCCATGTATTTTGCATCATTGGAAGTGTGCTGCATTTCCTTTTTATACTATTTTTTATAATACTGTAAAAGCAGCAAAGGCTTTTAAATATAATTTTATATAAACGGATGTAACTACCATGAACAAGTACAAATGTCTATTGTGCGGAAAAGAATTTGAACTAGCAGAAGGAGCAGAAATTATCTGTCCATTATGCAAGGCAACAGGGGATAAGATTAAAGCTGTTACAGCAGAATCTGCAAATAAGTATGCGGGTACTCAGACAGAAAAAAATCTTGAAGCTGCATTTGCCGGTGAATCAATGGCAAGAAACAAATATACATACTATGCTTCAAAGGCAAAAAAAGAAGGATTTGAGCAGATTGCAGCATTGTTCTTAAAGACAGCTGACAACGAAAAAGAACACGCAAAAATGTGGTATAAGGAGCTTAACGGTATAGGGGATACAGCTCACAACCTTGAAGATGCGGCCAACGGAGAGAATTATGAATGGACCGACATGTACAGTGGATTTGCAGAAACTTCTGAAAAAGAAGGATTCCATGAGCTTGCTGAAAAGTTCCGTCTTGTTGCAGCAATCGAAAAGCATCATGAAGAACGCTATCGTGCACTTTTGAAGAATGTTGAAACTGCAGAAGTATTCAAGAAGAGCAAAGTTAAGGTTTGGGAATGCAGAAACTGCGGTCATATCGTTGTTGGTACAGAAGCACCGGATGTATGTCCGACTTGTGCACATCCTCAGAGCTATTTTGAAGTTCACGCAGAAAACTATTAATTTTAATTTTGCATATATAGGCAGGGAGATAAAACTCTCTGCCTATATAGTTTTCATAAAAATTGAAAAAAAGGAGACATTTTTTTAAAAATTCTTTGCTTTTCAAGAAAAAAGTAGTATATTATAATTTATCAGAGCAGATATTTAATCAGGAATTTTTGTTGGTTCCTGAGCGTCGGAGCATGGGAGTAGAGGCTTCGAGCCACGGTTTTTCCGTGACAAAATATTTCATCCGCTGTTACATCAAAATCTTTATTATAATTCTTGTAACAGCCCCTGAACTCGTGAAAGGGGTTATTTTTATGTCCAAAAACAAATCAACAAAAATTTTAGTTCAATGTGCACTCTTCCTTGCAATGGCCTTAGTGCT
>JBGVKY010000004.1:0-16424 GCA_045123995.1 Clostridia bacterium | reverse complement strand
ATTCAAGCGTAAATACATATTAGAAACCGTTGACTGGTATCTTGATTTTTCGATTGATATCCGAAAGGCTGTAAAAAGGCTTGCGGAGAGCCTTGAAACTCCGATGGCGGAATTGTCATTCCTCTACGAGCCAATAGAATCATGGAAACAGTAATCAAAATATTAAACAAGGAGGATTTTTGTTATGTCAAATTCAAAAGAATTAAGGAAGAGAGCGTGGCAATCGCTCAAAGGAAAGTATTGGATGGCGTTTGCTGTCGTCCTCGTTACAGGACTTATAGGTTCTGTTGGTAGTGCTTTCATATCGTTTGGACAGAATTTGAGTGAGGTATTAGGTTTGGTAGATCCGGCTGAAATGGATTCTACTATGGCATTAGGTGCGTTAGTTCTTAACGGTGTAGTGATAATTTCAGCAATTATCGGTGGTTTATACAGTATTTTTGTTACAGATGCGTTAACCGTAGGTGTTAACAATTACTTTATCAAGAATACTGATTCAAAGCCTTCATTTGCAGATGCTTTTTCAGGCTTCAAGGTTAAGTACGGAAGAAACATCGGAACATTGTTGCGTGTAGGTATCAAAACAGTTTTATGGACTCTTTTGTTCATCATTCCGGGAATTATAAAAAGCTTTGAATATGCTATCATTCCATACATCCTTGCAGATGAACCTGAAATTTCTTCAAAAGATGCTTTCAAGAAAGCAAAGCAGATGATGAATGGCAACAAATGGAGACTCTTTAAGCTTGAATTCTCATTTATCGGTTGGACACTTCTTTGTGTTTTAACACTTGGTATAGGAACATTCTTCCTTATTCCGTATGTAAATGCTGCAACTGCAGAATTTTATGTAGAATTAAAAAATAACTAAAAATATTTAAAAGGAGATTATTACAATGACTATTGAAAAGAAAATTAACGGAGAAGCATTAACCCTTATCGTATCAGGAAGACTTGATACACAGACAGCACCGGAGCTTGAAAAAGAACTTGACAGCGTTCTTGCAGATATCAAGGAACTCACCTTTGATTTTGCAAACCTTGAGTATGTTTCATCTGCAGGACTTCGTGTAATTTTAAAAGCTCAGAAAGCAATGAACGCACAGGGCAGCATGAAGCTCACAGGTGTTAATGACAGTATTATGGAAGTTTTTGATATTACAGGTTTCCTCGATATTCTTACAATCGAATAAGAACGAAGACAATCTTATAAGGAGATGAAAATATGGCACTGAATTTAATAATGTCTGCATCATATAATGCACTTCTTGCCATTCTTCTCTACATACTTGACAAAAAAACAGCGTTTTCAAAAACGCCTTATAAGCTCAAGCAGTTTATTATAGGTGTTCTCTTCGGTCTTATGGCGATTTTTGCAACAACTACCATTGGCGGTTTTGATATTGGCGATGGAACTATAATGAACGTGAGAGATGCCGCGCCCCTTTGTGCAGGTCTTATCTTTGGTGCTCCGGCAGGTATCATTGCAGGTCTCATAGGCGGTATATACCGCTTTGTGGCAGTGTATTTTGAACTTGCCGGAACATATACGCAGATTGCCTGCTCAGTATCAACAATCCTTGCCGGATTTATTGCTGCAATCTTAAGAAATTATATGTTTGACAATAAAAAACCAACTTGGTTGTATGGCTTGGGTATAGGTATGGTAACGGAAGTTCTCCATATGCTGATGATATTCTTTACCAATATGGATGATGCGGTAAATGCGTTTGAGTTTGTAAAGATATGTACATTGCCTATGGTAATCGGTAACGGATTGGCTGTTGGAATTGCGGTTTTTGTAGTATCTTTAATTGGCAGAGAAATACTTAGCTCAAAACAAGAACAAAAGCAGATTTCGCAGACATTTCAAAGCTGGCTTTTAATCTGTATAGTAATTGCTTTTGTTGCCACAAGCTCATTTTCTTCTGTATTGCAGACAGGTATGAGTGAGGTTCAGACAAATAAAACCATTGAAATGAGCCTTTCTGATGTTTATCAGGACATCTTAGATGAGTCAAACAGTAATCTGCTAAAAAAGACTGAAAGCATAAAAGAAGAATACTTAGGTGGCGCAACCCTTTTATCACTTGCTTCAAAATATAATGTCATTGAAGTCAATATCATTGATGAAAACGGTATAATTATTGATTCCAATGTGGAAGAGTATATCGGCTATGATATGACAAGCGGAGAGCAGTCAAATGAATTTGTAACAGCACTTTTAAAAGGCAGCGAGTCACAGTATATTCAGGACTACAGACCTACCTCTTATGATGATATTACTTTCAGAAAATATGGAGCAATTGCATTGCCTGACGGTGGATTTATTCAAGTTGGTTACGACAGTACGCAGTTCAGAGCCGATATTGACAAGTATGTGAAAACAGTATCAAAAAATCGACATGTGGGCAACTCAGGATTTGTTGCAATCTGTGATGAAAACTTCAATCTTGTAACATACAGAAGCGATTTTGAAGGAGCAGGGCTGCAGAAAATCGGTATAACATTTGATCCTGAAACTGTCTCGGAAGGTGAAATTTTTGAGTCATTAGTCTACGACAAAGAATACCTTTGCTCATATCGATTTGTAGAAGGATACTACATTGTTGGCGCTATGCCGAAGTTCGAAGCAATGTTTATGAAAGAGGTTTCGGTGTATGTAAATACATTCATGGAAATCCTCATATTTGCTGCTTTGTTTGTTCTTATTTATTTCCTGATAAAGAAAATTATCATCGACAACTTAAGGAAAATAAACAGAGGACTTGCCGAGATAACAAACGGAAATCTTAATGTTACCGTTGATGTTCGTTCCAATGAAGAATTTGCATCGCTTTCCGATGACATCAATCAGACGGTTGGCACGCTAAAAAGGTATATCAAGGAAGCTGCAGCAAGAATAGACAAGGAACTTGAATTTGCAAAGCAGATTCAGTATTCTTCACTTCCGACAGTTTTCCCGAAAAGTAATTCTTTCAGACTTTATGCCGAAATGATAACTGCAAAGGAAGTCGGTGGAGATTTTTACGACTTTTATATGCTGAATGATTCAACCATTGCTTTTCTTGTTGCGGATGTGTCGGGTAAAGGTATTCCTGCGGCTATGTTTATGATGAGAGCAAAAACAGTTATAAGAGATTTGGCAGAACGTGGACTTGAACCTGACGAAATATTTACAATTGCAAACGAAAAGCTTTGTGAAAATAACGATGCAGGAATGTTCGTAACTGCTTGGCTTGGTATTTTAGATACCAAAACAGGACTTTTAAAGTTTGCTAATGCAGGGCATAATCCGCCACTCTTTAAAAGAAATGGCGAAAACTTTGAGTATATGAAAGCACGAAGCGGAATGCTCCTTGCTGGTATGGAGGGCATTAAATATCGCAAAAATGAACTCCAGCTTACTCCGGGCGATACTCTTTATCTGTACACAGACGGTGTTACGGAAGCTACGGATAACAACACTGAACTTTACGGTGAACAAAGGCTGCTTGATTTTGTAAATTCACTTGAAAAAACAGAACCAGAAAGCCTTTGCAAACTTATAAAGAAAGATGTTGATAAGTTTGTGGGAACTGCGCCGCAGTTTGACGATATCACAATGCTTGCACTCAATTTTGATGCTATAATCGGTGATGAAAGTATTTCGATTGTACCGGATAGCAATTCTCATATAGCTGTTGGGGCATTTGCAGATTTGCTTTCTGCAAAACTTGAAATCGTACCGAAAATTGCAAGCAAAATCAATATAGTGTTTGATGAAATTTATACGAACATTGTAAATTACAGCAAGGCAAACCTTGCTACGATTTTCTACAGCATAGAAAACGGAAAACTCCATATTTCGTTTACTGACAATGGTATTCCGTACAATCCTCTCAAGGCAACTGAGCCTGATGTAACCCTTTCTGCAGAAGAAAGAGAAATCGGCGGTCTTGGAATATTTATGGTTAAGAAAATGACGGAAAGTATGGAATATGAATACACGGATGATAAAAATGTACTTACTCTTGTCATCTCACTAAGTTAGGAGGAGATTTTAATTGAAATCAAATATTTGTAAATTAAACAAAGATTTAACCTGCCTCGAAGCAGTTCTTGCCGAGGTAGAAAAAGTAACTACATACAACGCTCTTGAAGATAAAAAAGCACTAAGGCTTCGTCTTTTGGCAGAAGAGCTTTGCGGAATGCTTCCCGGACTTATTGAAAACTTCAGCGGAGAGTTCTGGGCAGAAAATGAAGGCGATAATTACGAGCTTCATGTAGAGCTTAAGGCAGATGATATGAGCATTGATTTAAGAGATGAACTTATCTCTGTTTCAAAATCAGGCAAAAATGCTGCAGCAAAAGGTATTATGGGTAAAATCAGAGCAGTTGCGGAAACGATGCTTCTTGCAGCTTTTGATCCTGACCTTGCACCAATGGCTGCCCCCGGAGAGTTTTACGACTATCATGGATATAATATGGGCTTTGGATATATTGCGCCCGAGATGGAGGCTGAATTGGGATGCATATACACATGGTCGTTGTTTAATTATAAAACAGCTGTTGAAGATAAAGAAGACGAATATGCAGAACTTGAGCGTTCTATCGTTGCAAAGCTTGCAGACGATATTATCGTAGGTGTTCGCGGAAAGAATGTTGAAATTGTGGTTAAAAAGTCATTTGGTTTATGATTTTATCAATGGAAAGTAATAAAAACTATCAAAGGCACTCCAATCGGAGTGCCTTTGGTGTGTCTAACGATATATTATGACATTTAAAGATACCCATATCAAATTATGATACACCTTAAACAAAGAAAAGGACTTTTGAAAAAACTTCGTGGACTTATGCCATCTTCTGTGGTATGTTTGTGTTGCCGAAAAGGTAAATACAAATTTAGGAGATGAAATTTTATGAAGAAGAAAGTATTATGTACGGCACTGGCAGTAACTATACTGCTAACACAGACGGCATCGGCGGCACCTTGGTGGCTCAGTAAGTATCGAGTGACCTTCGACAATGAACTTGGTATCGTAGGAAATGTAACCTTAACCTTCGCATCAGATGGCGGTAGCTTTATTAGGCCAATAACCAAAAGATACGGCGAGAGCGTCAGATTAGAGAGTTATGTCCCAACAAAATACGGTTACACATTCAAAGGATGGTTTACCGATCCAAGAACAAAGCAGAATCAGGTAACAACATTTAAATTCACCAAACCGGATGTACTTTATGCGAAATGGGAAAAGAATCCGGAAGAACCCATAAATCCGAATGATGAAATTATGGCAAAAGACACCTGTTACCTCACTGATGAGGAGACAAAAATACGAAACGAAATCATTGAAAAGAAAAATAAAGCCTACATAGATGGATTTGGATATGTGGCACCGAGTAAAACAAAAACCATCATCGTAGACTCAGATGGTGATATAAACAAAATGGTAGGAACAATGGAATAGAATCTATATAACCGGAGGTTAAGCATGCATTTTATGCTTAACCTCTTTTCTATAGGGTTTGTGTCAATAAAATTACTGTTATATGTCTTTTGGAAAATTGATGCTTTTTATTCGCAAAAACGCTTGACTTGTGCCGAGCTTTACGGTATTGTTTGTGTTGCCAAAAAGGTAATACGTAATAAAGGAAGTGAGATAATGCGTAAGAAGCTACTTACAAACGGAAATGTGTTCAAAAGAACAGACGGTCGTTGGGGCGGTGTCGTGTGGTACATGGACGAGCAAGGCGAACGCAAAAGAAAATCCTTCTCAGGAACTACCAAGCAAGAAGCTAACAAGAAGATAACCGCCTACATAGCAGAATTCGAAAAAGCTATCGAGGACACAGATGAGAGCAAGAAACTGCTAAGAGATAGCCTGCAAAATTGGCTGGAAATAGTAAAGTTCCCATCGGTCGAGCAAACAAGCTACGACAGACTCGAAGGAACTGCAAGATGCCAAATCTACCCACTGCTCGGCGATAAGGTGGTCGGTGACATAACCCCAGCCGATGTCAAGGCGATGCTCAATCACTGGATGTACCTCGGAAGATCATACTCACTGGTAAAGAAAGCATATGTACTCCTAAACGAATACTATAGAAACCTATATGTAGAAGAACGGATACATAAGAATCCCATGGACAATGTGGAGATGATGAAAAAAGCAAACTTCCTGTCAGCACAAGGAAAGGAAGACCTGCCGGAATGCGAAACCATCGAAGTCTTCACAGATGAGGAGCTTGAAAAATTCAAAGCCGAAGCCTTCCGAACACACTCCACAGGCAGTAGGGTATATCAGCAGGCAGGAGCCTACATCCTGATGCTCAACACAGGACTGCGAATAGGCGAACTTCTGGGGTTACTAAACAGTGACATAGACCTTGAGAATAAAACAATGACAATAAGACAGGCGGTAAAATTAGTCGACCAAAGAGACGGAACCAAGCTCATAGGCGGTAAAGTTAAAAAAGTAGGTAAAACCAAAACCACCACAAGCAAACGAGTCGTGCCACTGAACAGCACAGCAATAGAAATGATACTCGACCTGCGAAAAGAGTACTACTTCGGCGAAGACTCTCCGCTGGTATGCGATGCAAACGGCGACTATGCAAACCCAACTAACCTGCGAAAGCGACTATACAGGATAGAAGATGCTGCAGGAATAGAAACAAAAGGGCTCCATGCATTCAGACACACCTTCGCCACCAAGCTAATCAACGGAACAAAGTGTGCTGACGGAAGCATAAAAACACTAAACATAAAAGCGGTAGCCGACATCCTCGGACACACCACTACCGAGATAACCGAAAGGTACTATGTTAAAAAGGATACCTCAAGGCTGACCGGAATCACAGACGGATTCGAGATATAAAAGAATCCTAAACACCAAAATACACCCTGAAAATTGAAACTCAGGGTGTATCAAATTTTGATATGCCTTAAACAAAGAAAAATGCTCAAGGAATTGTTAAATTTATATTTTTATGATATAATTTTTATACTACTTACAAAAAGGAGTCGGAATAATGTATTTTTTAGATGCAAATGCATTTTATTCATATTTTGGTAGAAGCAAACTTGGTATGTCTTCTTCTCCTGTTGATGAGAATGTATTAGAAGATTACCTAAACAAAATTACTAATAAGAGCTTACCGACATCTGTTTTTATTGAAATATTAACACATTTTAGAAATAATTCGCAACTGTTAAAGGAACTTATAACCTTTATTACAAAAAACAAATTGCGTTTATTTAATAATATTCCTGATTATTGTATTTCTCCTGACGAGTTGACCTGCGTTAGTATAATGGATGATGTAAGCTTGTCTAATTATGCAAATAACATGATGTGTAAAAAAATAGATATTGAAGCTAAATTTGTATTTACATTTTACGAGATTACAAGAGATCTATATACTCATTACAAGATAGAATCCATACCGAATTTATCTAAAATACAAAAACACTCAATTATGACATATATTGGACGCAAGGGGTTTGATGAAAATATAAAGCAAAAATTCATTGATGAATTAAAATCAGGTTATGAACAAAATAATGAGAAAAAAACTATAAAAGATTGTTATATTAAAGAATTAAATGAGGCTTGTTTAATAAGCGATATTATTGTTGAAGGTTGTCGTGTGTGTGAAGACCAAAATGTAGATATAATTGAACATATAAAAAACATTTATCAAACTTCCATAAACTCTGGTCTTGATGGTAAAAATACAACAATGAAATATATAAATAGTGCATTTTCCGCAGATGAAGGATTTTTAACTATGGCAAAAGCCAAAATAGCAGGGATGTTCAGAAAAGGGAAATATACAAATTCCCAAATAAAGTATTTACAAGATGTAATGTTTACAGCGTGGTATAATAGGGAACAAAAATTACAAAAAAATGATATATTTGATATGTTTTGTGTGGGTTGTATGGATGTAATAGAACCAAGTTCAGATGCTTGCATACTAAAAGATACAACATCATATTTAATTTCTTTTGATAAAGTAATGAAAAAATTCATAGGAGAAGTAAAACCTATAAACCTACAAATAATTGAAAAATTACAAAACACAACTATATGATGGTAGATATACATATATAATTAGCGTTGTGATGCTAAAATGATGATGTAGCAGACGGAATCGTTAGAAACGGATGCGACCGTATGCGAAATTGATGCTCATTTCAGGCATAAATATTTAACTCAGAAGACCATGCGCCGTCATCAGAAATATACTCGTAAATTACCAAAAATCAAAATTGATGCTCGAAAAAGTGAAGATTACTGCTCTTGAAAATTGGCAATAAAAAATGGCTCAAACCCAGTGTTTGAGCCAAATATATTGGCAGGGGTAGAAGGACTCGAACCCTCAAGAACGGTTTTGGAGACCGGCATGTTACCATTACATCATACCCCTAAAGAGCGCCATATTAAGTTTTATTATGCAGTATTTGCAACATAGGGACACGGCTTTGGAGACCACTGCTCTACCAACTGAGCTATACCCCTCTATTTATGACCTTATGAATTATACCATAAACTGAAAAGTATGTCAAGGGGTTTTTATGGGATTTATAAAAGTTCAAAGGATTTGCCTTTGGACTTGATTACCCCTTCTTTATTGAGGCGTGATATTTCACGGGCAAGGGCACTTCTGTTGGTTAAAAGATATTCCGAAAGCTCCGTTTGACTCATTTTAAGCTTCAGTCTTGGGGAGTTTGATTTCTTTGATTCTATTTTAAGAAAAGCCAGCAGTTTTTCCCTGGTAGTGGATTTTTTTAATATAAGAAGACGCTCTTCTCTTTTCTGAAGTCTTGAAGAAACCTTGGAAAACATATAGCTTATAAATTCCATCTGTTTTCCCGATGATTTATCGTTCCAGGGAGAAAAAAGCTCAGAGGGGTTGAAAAAATATAAATTGCAGTCACTTTTCGCACTCAAAACGTAATTCACTCCCACGGGAGGCATACCGAAAAGCTCGCCAACTACATCACCCTTTTTTAAAGTTTCTTCATCCAAAAAGTTTCCCGACTCATCTATTGCTTTAAGACTCACCTTTCCGTCGGCTATCATGGCGGTAAAGGAGAGGCGGAGACGTGAATATTTTATAATTTCTTCCCCCTGCATATAGTAGTTTATGGAAAGGGACGAATTTTTTTTAAAAAGCTCAAACTGTTCCTTGGTAAGAGCACCGAAAAATGGCGTAGAAAGGCTTCTTACCACATTTTTTTCACTGAAAGGCATAAATTTTTTACCCCCTATATATTGTTGCTTTTAAAATAAAAAACTACTATATATAGAATTATATCATAAAATTGTTGCAAATGCAACAAAAAAGATTTTACTTATATAGGGGCTTTATATTATAATTGATTTTGCTGGTAGAATGATTTAAAAAGCTTAAGATAAAAGGGGAAATAAAAATGAAAATTATTAAAAGAAACGGAGCAGAAGAAGAGTTTAACAGGATAAAAATCAAAAAGGCTATAGAAGGGGCAAATGCTGCCACAACAGGCACCAAGGAGCTCACTGACAGACAGATTGATTATATATCTTTAGTTATCGAGGACTACTGCAGAGACATCGGCCGTGCCATGAGCGTGGAAGAAATTCAGGAGCTTGTTGAAACCCACATAATCCTGCAGGGTGCACCTGAGACAGCAAAAAGATATATCCGCTACCGTTTTACAAGAAACTTAGCCAGAGTTGCAAACACCACCGACAACCAGATTCTTTCCCTTATAGAGTGCAACAACGAAGAGGTTAAGCAGGAAAACTCCAACAAAAATCCCACAGTCAACAGCGTTCAGCGTGACTATATGGCAGGAGAGGTTAGTAAGGATATCACAAAGAGAATACTCCTTCCTCAAGACATTGTCCAGGCCCACGAGGACGGTTTGATTCATTTCCACGATGCGGACTATTTCGCACAGCATATGCATAACTGCGACCTTGTAAACTTAGAGGATATGCTCCAGAACGGAACTGTTATTTCGGGAACTATGATTGAAAAGCCTCACAGCTTTTCAACCGCTTGTAACATTGCAACACAGATTATCGCTCAGGTTGCAAGTAATCAGTACGGCGGACAGAGCATAAGCCTTACACACCTTGCGCCTTTCGTGCAGATTTCAAGAGAAAAAATCCGCCGTCAGGTAGAAAAGGAATTCGAGGAAGCAGATATTGCACTTTCTGACGAGAAGATTTCTAAAATAGTTGAAAGCCGTCTTTTAGACGAAATTAAAAGAGGCGTACAGACCATTCAGTATCAGGTGGTTACACTTCTTACCACCAATGGTCAGGCTCCTTTCGTAACGGTATTTATGTACTTAAACGAAGCTAAAGACCCCGTATTAAAGAGAGACCTTGCTTTGATTATCGAAGAAGTTCTCCGTCAGAGATGCGATGGCGTAAAGAACGAAGCGGGAATTTTGGTTACACCTGCATTCCCCAAGCTTATATACGTTTTAGAAGAGGATAATATAACCGAGGACGCTCCCTATTGGTATCTTACTGAGCTGGCGGCTAAATGTACCGCCAAGAGAATGGTTCCCGATTATATTTCCGAAAAAATCATGCTTGACCTTAAAAAGGACAAAAACGGTGAAGGTCATTGCTATACATGCATGGGCTGCAGAAGCTTTTTGACTCCTTATGTGGATAAAGACGGAAACCCCAAGTATTACGGAAGATTCAATCAGGGCGTTGTAACAATAAACTTAGTTGACGTTGCCTGCTCTGCACGAGCTGAAAATAAAGACGAGCAGAGATTCTGGGAGATTTTGGAAGAAAGACTTGAGCTTTGCCACAGAGCACTCCAGTGCCGTCACGAGCGTTTGGAGGGAACCTTATCCGATGCGGCTCCCATTTTGTGGCAGTACGGTGCAATTTCCCGTCTTCCCAAGGGTCAGCCCATAACTGAGCTTTTACACGGAGGCTATTCCACCATTTCTTTAGGCTTTGCAGGTCTCTGGGAGTGTGTATATGCCATAACAGGAAAGAAGCTCACGGAAAAAGAGGGCGAAGAATTTGGCTTAAAGGTGCTTGAAGCATTAAATGCCGCTTGCAGAAGATGGAAAGAAGCTGAAAACATCGACTATTCTCTTTACGGAACACCCTTGGAATCCACAACCTACAAGTTTGCTAAGTGCCTGCAGAAGAGATTTGGTAAGATTTCCGGTGTAACCGATAAAAACTATATCACAAATTCCTACCATGTTCATGTAACAGAGGACATAGATGCATTTTCAAAGCTTGCACTTGAATCCAAGTTCCAGGCACTTTCTCCCGGCGGAGCCATAAGCTATGTGGAAGTTCCCAACATGCAGGACAACATTCCTGCGGTACTTGACGTTATGAAGTTTATCTATGACAACATAATGTATGCGGAGCTTAATACAAAATCCGACTACTGTCAGGTTTGCGGCTACGACGGAGAAATCCAGATTAAGGACGATGACGGAAAATTGGTATGGGAATGCCCCAACTGTAAAAACCGTGACCAGAGCAAGATGAATGTGGCGCGCCGTACCTGCGGATACATCGGCTCACAGTACTGGAATCAGGGCAGAACCCAGGAAATCAAGGAAAGGGTACTTCACTTATAATGAATTATTCTGCCATAAAAAACTGCGATATAGCCAACGGCGAGGGCGTAAGAATTTCTCTTTTCGTATCGGGTTGCACTCACAGATGTAAAAACTGCTTCAATAAAGAAACCTGGGATTTTAATTCAGGAGAGCCATTTACAAAAGAGGTGGAGGAGCAAATTTTGAAAATGCTCAGTCCAAGCTATATAAAAGGTCTTTCCCTCCTTGGCGGTGAGCCCATGGAAAAGGTAAATCAAAAGGGTCTACTTCCCTTTATAGAAAAAGTGAAGAAGACCTATCCCGATAAAAATATCTGGTGTTATACGGGATATACCTACGACAGGGATTTAATCCCCGGAGGACGAGTATATACCGAAGATACCGAAAAGCTTTTATCCCTTATAGACATTTTGGTTGACGGAGAATTTATAGAGGAGCTTTATAATATAAGATTAAAGTTCAGAGGCTCGGAAAACCAGAGGGTAATAGATTTAAATAAAACAAGAGAATCGGGCGAAATCACGCTCTATCTTGAATGAAACAAAAAGAACAGGCATTTAGCCTGTTCTTTTTTGCAATATAAACAACCAAAAATAACGTAAAAAGTAAAATGCCTCTTGACAAGCATAACTTTTTATGTTATAATATTAACTGTGAGGTTAACTTTGCAGGTGTGACGGTTTTATCCGTCCCCGGAAAAATTTGTTGCTAAAGGCAACGGACTATGTTATAATTAAGGAGGTACAAAATGTACAGAGAAAACAGTATAGAAGCATCAGAGCTTAAAAGCGATGATTTTAAAAAGCTTAAAAAGGAAAATGAAGAGCTTTATCCTCAAACCTTTAACTTTGACGCCGTAAAGGGCGTGCAGAGCTTCTTGAATGAAGAGGGTTACACCGATAAAAGCGGCGAAAAGCTTTTTGTTGACGGAAGATACGGAGCCAACACTGCCAATGCGGTAATGGACTACCAAAGAGAAAACGGATTATCCGTGGACGGAATTGTGGGCGACGAAACCTGGGACTCCATTTACAGAAAAAAGAAGAAAAAGGAAAATGAGTCGTATTTTAAAGAGGCAATAAAAAATAACCGCAAAACAGAAAACTATGAAAGTATAAATCTGCCGAAATTTTCAACCCATAAACCGGGAAAAGATATGGAAAGAGAAATACTTGAAATAACGAGGAATGCTGTGTGGGGAATTCCTACATATACTCATAACAAAACAGGGGATATACCTGAAAAAGCAGAAAGGGAATTCGATGTCTTCGCAGACGATAGGACTTCTGAGAAATTTGCATTAAATACAGAAGAGAAAAAAACAATGGATAAACCCGTAAATAATACGCATGAGGAAATAAGTGAGTTTGATATACAGGCTGCAGCAATGGCGGAGCATGTATATAGCTATGATAAAAATTCACCGCTGGGAAAACGACTAACTGACGGATGGTATATGGAAGACAGCCATGAAGGAACGGAAGGCTTGAAAGTTGGAATATATGTAAAACGAAGCGAATGGGGAATCGAACCAACGGAATATGTGTTAGTCTTTGAAGGTTCGACGTGGAATTGGGATGACTGGAAAAATAATGCAGAACAAGCATTTGGTCCAAATTCCGTTGATATGCAAGAAGCTATTGAATATGCAAATGAGTTTGTGAAAAAACATGACGGGCAGAAAGTTACTTTTGTAGGACATTCTAAGGGCGGAGCTGAAGCTATTGCTGCTGCAACGGCAACAAACTGTGATGCAGTAGTATTTAATCCGGCTTGGGCAAACCTTGAAGACTATGGGTTGAGCGCGGAAGGCTATAAAGGAAACATTAAATCCTATATTGTGGAAAATGAGATTTTACACGATGTACAAGGGAAAGTAAATGAACATATAGATGTAACCTATTTGCCTGACCAAAACAAATATGCATACTGGGCAAGATATTTCCCGAAAACCGGGATAATTGGCGCAACAGTGGCAATTTTCGGTGGGGTTGAAAATCATAAAATGAAAGCGGTAAATAAGGCAATTCAAGAACAGGAGTAATAAGCATGAAAAGGAAGGAAAATATCTTAATCATAGCAGGAGTGTTGGTGTTCATATTAATAGCTCAATTGGTGGTTTCGGTTATGACTGAAATTACAAGGAAAGAAATTTCATATACATTAACATATACTCTTTACGGGGAAGAAAAAACACTATCCGGTACGGCATTTTGCGAATTTGATTGTATAGGCTTTTCGACAAATGACGGATTCAAACCCAGATATTGTATCTATTTAAAAGGGCAGGAGGAAGCTAAAAGCACCAGCCTTGGAATTACTGTATTAAATTTAAGAGGGAAAGAAGAATCTGAAAATTTAAGACAGTATATAGATGTTTTAGATATTGAAAAGATAACGGGGCTTAGTTTTAGCGCCGGTTCTGCTCGTTGGTATATGAAAAAAGCAAAGGGGCACAACGCAATATATAATTTGGATTTGTCTGTCGATACTGAGTTGCATTTCCAGTCTACAGGAGGAATAGGGAGCGGAGGTCATTATATTACTCCTGATAAAGCAGAAGAAATTTTCGGAGTAAGACTTATAAAATTTGAATTTGACGTTGAATAAGTGAGGCGTCGTAAACACGAGATTTTATATAGACACAGATAATGGCATGGCTAGGAAAAAAGCACTGGTGGAAGTGAAGACAGAAGACACAGAGAAAAATAGCTGAATATTGCGGAAAAAATCACGCTCTATCTAGAATAATACGAAAAAGAACAAGCAATGTGCTTGTTCTTTTTTTGCGTCTCAAGAGAGCAACAGGATAAAATAACATTGTCATGACAGTAAAAATATGATATAATCAAAGGAGGAATAAAATGTATAAAGACAGTATAGAAGCAGATGAGCTTAAAAGTGATGATTTTAAAAAGCTAAAAAAAGAAAAAGAGGCTCTTTATCCTGCTACCTTTAATTCCGATGCCGTGAAAGGGGTGCAAAGCTTCTTAAACGAAGAAGGATATAAAGACAAAAAGGGAGAAAAGCTATTTGTTGACGGCAGATACGGAGCCAAAACAGCCAATGCGGTAATGGACTACCAAAGAGAAAACGGCTTATCCGTTGACGGAATTGTGGGCGACGAAACCTGGGATTCCATTTACAACAAAAAGAAGAAAAAAGAAGAGCAGATAAAGCCAAGGGGAGCATATGTTCCCGAAACCAAGCAGGACCCCCGGGGGATTTATGAGCCTGACGAAGTTAATGACCCGAGAAAAATAGGCAAAAGCGAAGAAAACAAGGATGTATCCTATACTTTGATGGATAATGAGACTAGAGGAGAGTATTTTTCAACTACGGAATCAAGGAAAACACCGGTGAAATTAAAGAACGAAACCCAGGATGAAGAGATCAATTGGCTACAAGAAGCTTTTAGAATTGAAGAGGAAGCGGCTAAAACAAAAGATGAAACCATAGATGCCCTTCAAAAAGAGGTTCAACGAGAAATTTGGAAACAAGGTTCAAAGGTCGCCTTAAAAGACTGCCCTGTTTCAAAATTTATGCTTGAACATTCTTTGCAGGATAACCCTACAACAATGGTGATGGGAAATGAGTCAGATATTGCTAAATTGATCGTACAAGACCCTGTATATCTCAATGCATTGGACAAAGCTATAGCAAATTCTGATGGAGAGACTATAGATACGGACTTAGAAGGCATTGCTTTTGATACTCCGGACTTATATTATTCGATACATAAAGCTACAATTCATGTAAAAGGTTATAAGAATAAAGAAGGAAATTGGATTATAACTGCAATGCTGGAAGATACATACGATTTTACAGAATGGATGACATTAAGCAAGGACGAAGACGGCAAATGGATCATAAATATAAGTAAAGGAACAGTAGCGAATGATGTGGCCAAAATATCTCAAATGTCAGGTGCAATAAATCCATATGAAATAAGAGTATACTTTAACACAGTAAGGTAAGGTGATTTTATGAAGTTCATAAAACGACATAAGGTTCTAACTGTTTTTATAGTTCTTTTATGTATTATGTTTTTGTTCGGAGATAATTTACTTTCAAAGGGACTTGATTGGTTTCATCGCAGTATGGACTATGAAAGGGAACTGGAAGTAGGGCATGACTTTACGCGTGTGTTCTACCGTGACGGAACATACAGGATAAATTATCACAGCGGCAGATATAGCTTTGACTATGTAGTTGATGATGAGCTTGTAACCATATTTCCAAGCATAATTAACAGCAGAGACTCGAGCTTAAAAAAGTACAATCTATACATCTGGTCAGAAGAAGGATATGTAATGCTCGAAAAGGGAAATAAGGCCACTTTTTACCTTTATGAAGATACGGTTTTGCCCGATGTGGTTCTTTCAGATGAAAGGGTCAGCGTCATAAGAATTAAATCAAAAAAAGAAGTGCCTTTCAGGAAAGTGTTTACCTCTTTTTTTGAATACATGAAAATTCTGAATATGTAATGCTTGAAAAAGAGAAGTGTCTTTCAGCAAAGTATTTACCACAGTTTTCAGGCGTCCTAAAGGCTATTGATTGTTCAAACAGTTTTTTATTACCATCCGAAACCAGAAGCGATATTCCGGTAATAAAAACTCAAGGAGGTAATATATAATGGGAAATTATTTACGGAATTTCGGAAAAGCATTTTTAAAGGGCTTGATTTGGATTTTTTTATGCTGTATTCCTACGGCTTTGTTTATTTTCTTATTTAATAATGCTCCTCTATTTAATCAAAATACAAATCCTAATTTTTTCGCTAGTTTGGTATCGCGGTTTATACTCTGGTTTTTTCAGTTAAATCCACTTTATCTTT
>JBGVKY010000003.1:0-2407 GCA_045123995.1 Clostridia bacterium | reverse complement strand
CCCGGTACGGGCAGGGGAAGTTTCAAAGGCCTTGTCTATAGTGGCAAAAGCTCCGTGTTTTCGCGGATTATTAACATTATCACTGGCTTCCACATCATTTTGCGGAGAGACTGCTCCGCTGTCTGTGTTGGAGAGGTTAGTATAACTTTCCTCTTCTTCCTTTTTCTTTTTATCCACCATAGAGTTCCAGGTTTTGTCGCCCACAACACCGTCGGGAAAAAGGCCGTTATCCTCTTGGTATTTTATGACGGCATTGAATGTGTTTTTGCCGAAATCTCCGTCCTCTGAAAGCTTCCTTCCCCAGGCATCGGTATAGCCCCAGTCGTTTAAGCTTTTTTGCATTTCGCGTATGGCGATTGGGTCTCCTGTATGGACAGATAGCGTGCTACCCTCATCTTTTAAGTCTTCAAATTCAATTTCGTTGTTTTTATTCATTTTATCATCCTTTCGTTAATTTTGCAATTGTTTTTACTCGAGCAACATTGCAGGCTATACCACAATATATAAAGTTAAATACATCAAGAGTTTTTTGCTTTTGGTGTTATTTCCCTCGCGCAGGGTGAATTTACACAAAAAAACAAACCTACTTTCTGGGAAAGTAGGTTTGTTTTTTATTATTTAAGCACAACCTTTGTTTCTCTTAAATTATAGTCGCGGTAGCCAACTGTTTCATGATGATAGCCTGTTTCGTTTTTGCCCATGGGGCGAACTTCCTTGTAGTGCTTGCCGTCGGTTGATACTTCGATTTCATAATCTCCGTAGAAGCCTTCAAAGAAAATTCTTCCGTCTTTAGCGGTTTTCTTTTCTTCGTCTGTATGCCATTCTTCTTTAATGAGCTTTTCAACCATTGTATAAGAGGGCTTTCTGGAAAGGTCTTCTCTTAAGAGATTGCTCTTTTTAATATTGCCCCAGGCATAAGGACTTGTTCCGTCAGCCAGGTTCCACCATACGATACCTTCCATCATTTCCGTTGAGAACCAGAGCTTATAAAGTCTCTTTGCAAGCTCCGCCTGAATTTCTTCTGATTCGGGGTCAAGAGAATAGGTGGGAAGTGAAATTTCAGAAATCTGCATAGGAAGCTTGAAATCAGAATAAACACGGAACACTTCCATAAGTCTTAAGGGATTAAATGCACAGAGCATATCCTCGGGTTTTCCAACCTCTTCCCAGAGATGGCACTGAATGCCGATACCCTCTACCTTTACACCTTCCAAAAGAGCATTTTTAAGCTCCAAGTATCTGGGACTTCTTCTTCCGTGGAAACCTTTAAATCCAAATGTGTGCCAGTTTGCCTCGTTCCAGTAGTGCTTTGCTTTGGGGAAGTATTTCTTTGCCAGCTCAAATGCCCATGCTATATGGTCCTCCTCGTCGCAGATTGACATATTTCTGGGCCAGGAGGGGCTGTAAGATTCGGGATAGTGGTTTTTGGAAATCCAGCAAAGCTCGTTTATAACGTCCATATCAACGAATCTGTCTCCATAGCGGTCTGACAGGGCTTTTGCATAATTTTCAAGCTTAATCTTATATTCTCGTCTGTCAACAGGAGCCCAAGAAGGTGTATCTGTATGATAAACAAGGCAATGTGCCTTTACCTTAAGGTCATATTTGTCCGCAAACTCCATAATCTCATCTAACGGAGGACGGCGATAAAGATAGGGGGGTGCACCCTTGTCAAAACGATATTTTCCTTCTTCAGGCTCGTAGTCCATCCAGAAAATGGGGCAAACGGTATAGTTGAATATATTTGCATATTCTTCTTCCCATTTTTTCTGCATATCGGGGTCTTTATACATGCCAACCATGAAAGGCGTGGAACCGAATTTGAATTCGTGTCTTTTAAGTTTTGCATGTACGATTGCATTTTCCACAGGCTGTCCCTTTTCATCAACTACCCTTATACAGAAAAGTCCTTTTCTGTGCTCTTCGATGCCTCGTTCAATCATCCTGTCGGTGTAAGGGGAAAGTTTGTCAAATTCATCAATAAATTCACGTCTTTGTTTTTCAAGCTGTAATAATTCTCCCATTATAAAACCTCCTTTTTGGGGTGTTTTCACCCTGTAGGTTTAATATACTCTGCTACAATTGGAAAGTCAATGACTTTTTTCGCCACAGAGCTTCCTAAAAACGCCATTTTGAAAATTTAAAAACACCTATTAAAACAGTCTTTATTTTAAGTCGAGCCTATTTTCAACAAAAAAGGATTGCAGGAAGATGCCTGCAATCCTTTTTATTATTTAACAATAACCTTAGTTTCTCTTAAGCATATGGGACGATATTCAACCTTTTCGTGGTGATAGCCTGTCTCTTCCTTACCCATGGGGTGAACTGCCTTATAGTGCTTGCCGTCAGTTGAAACCTCGATGTCATAGTCTCCGTAGAAGCCTCGGAAGAACATTCTTCCGTCTTT
>JBGVKY010000002.1:0-3577 GCA_045123995.1 Clostridia bacterium | reverse complement strand
AAGGAGACTGACAAATTCCCCGTCCGTATCCACAGAGTCTGAGGAGCCTGAATACGAATATACTGAATATGAGGAAACGGAACATGGAAATCCCGAAAAGGAGGCTCGCTATGCGGAAAAGTATGCAGGAATGAATTATGCAGAGCTTGGCAACGAGGCGGCAAGGATAGAATCGGAATTTTTAATCGGAGAAAGAGACGAAATAGACTATGACGAAATCACCTGGCTTAAAAAAGAGTCGAGAGCAAATGCCCCGGATGCGGTAATTGCCTACCATAGGGATAAAGCATATGAAAGGGCAGATAAGGCAGAGCAAGAAGCAGAAGATAATAATAAAATAAGCTATTCTCCGCAAGAGGAAGGAGATATGTATCAGAACATATTGGAGGATAGAGGAGTCGCTCAAAACTTTCTTAGGGAAGCAACACTTAAGGATATAACGGTAAACAGCTTCAAGAAAGGGTATAACACAGGAAAGCTAGGGAAAGAGAGTTATAAGGATATGGTAGGGAAGAACAACAGTTATCCCTATTATGAGGAACTGTTAGGCGGCGATGATTATAATTTTCAACCGGGAAACTGGCTCGAAAAAACCGTATCCAACGCCTCAGAGTTTTTGGGAGGACAAGCACATCAATGGACGGATCCTGACGCAGTGGGAGCAGGTCTTGGTGCAGCAGGTGGGACAATTCTTGCAGGACAGGCAGGTCCCCAGGCGGCACTACCTGAAGAAATACTAACTGCTCCGGCGGCATATCTTGCAGCTAATTTTGCTTTTCAGACAAAATCGGCATTTGAGGTAGAGGCAGGACTTGCATACCGTGAGATGCTGGAAAATGGAATTGATGATAACATAGCACGTAATATAGCTCTTGGCGTAGGTGGAATAAACGGATTGCTTGAAGCTGTGCAGATAAATGATTTGGTGAAATCATTTAAGATACTTGATGCATCAGATATAACCAAGCCGTTTGTAAAAAAGCTATATAGCTATATTGCGAAACGATTCGGTAATGCAACTGCAGAAACTGTAGTAGAGATGGCACAGGAAGGTGTAACCATGGGCGGAGTAAACCTTGGAGGAAAGATAGATAAAGGTGAGAGCGTGTATGGTTGGAAGGAAATGAGAGACAGACTGGGAGATACTGCAGAATCGACCTTTGCAGCACTTATGCTTCTGGGTGGAGCAGGAGACGGCATCACAAACATCTATAACTCAAAAATGACAGTTAGAGATATATACAACAATGTTATAAGAAATCCTTATGATGCCAAAGCATTAGAAAGAGTCCGAAATATGACTGAAACAGAAAGAATATATGCCAAAGCAGGTGCAAATGCAGAGGAAATATCCGTTGCTGCAGGACGAGCCGCGGGACATGAATATGACGGGCGAAAGGAATTGGAAGCCTATGCATACGGACTTAGGCAACGAAAAGCAGGGAAAGGAAAAGACCTAGAACTACTCATAGATGCTACAGAATTCCTTGACGAATTTGAGGATAGTGGTATAATGGAGATGGAAGATATCATTATTGGACGTTCTGTTGGAGCAAAGGCAGGCAATTATGATGTAAAAGATTTAGAAACTGGCGAGATATTTAAGTTTGTGGAAGGCACACGGTTACAGGATGTCGAAGTTTTTGCTGGCAAAGGTGTGAAGAAAGTATTTGAAAAAGCAGAAAAATATGCAGAAAGATATGGAGGAAAAATCGAAAGTTGGCAACACGCAAAAGGATTTGGCATTATAGAAACCGACGAAGGGGAGAGAAAAGTAGAAGTACATTGGGTTCAGTGCGAAGGAATAGGAAAATATGAATTTTTTATAAAGGAGTGGTTGGATTGAAAGTTAAATATATTGGAGAAGATATTGTGGCAATGGAAAAAGATAAGATATATGAAGTTTTATCTATTGAAAAAGGCTGGTATAGAATAAAGACGGAATTAGAAGAAACATATCTATTCCCCCCCCATCTTTTTGAAATAGTAAATGATTGAGGAGCGGTAAAAAGACAAAAAGGGACGTGTACCTGTTTTGTCAGCTTTTTGGACAGAATCAAAATAATAATTGTATAAGGACGTGCTAAACAGGCACGTCCTTAAATTTTGCCCCAACACAAACTAACTTCAGCGATTTAAGGGGATACAGGGGTGTTAGGGGGCATAAGGGGGAAATCGCAATCCCCCTTGCCCCTTAATGGGTTATATACAACAATGTTATAAGAAATCCTTATGATGCCAAAGCTTTAGAAAGAATCCGAAATATGACTGAAACAGAAAGAATTTATGCCAAAGCAGGGGCAAATGCAGAGGAAATATCCGTTGCTGCAGGACGAGCCGCGGGACATGAATATGACGGGCGAAAGGAATTGGAAGCCTATGAATACGGACTTAGGCAACGAAAAGCAGGGAAAGGAAAAGACCTAGAACTACTCATAGATGCTACAGAATTCCTTGACGAATTTGAGGATAGTGGTATAATAAATACAGAATATGGTTCAGGGGAATTGGCGAAGCCCTATTCTTCAGAATTAATACCCGCAGAAATAAACAACTATATAAACCGAATGCCGGATTACGGAAGTTATATTGAAGTAAATGAAGAATTGGATTTTTACGATATAAGCCTTATGTCAAGACAAACAGGAACAGAGTTTGCTTCTGTTACAATAGGAGACAAACATTATTTGATAAAAGGCGATGAAAAAGGAACTCCTATATCAGAAAAATTACTTGAAGATATGCGAGCGAACGGAGGGACATTAAATTGTCATTCGCATCCTTATGTCGGAGATTTGAAAGTATCTGAAACTGATTTGAAATTGGCAAAAGAAATGTACTGGCAAGATGAGTTCTATGTTATATCCCCTGACGGAAGATATGCGGTATACAATAAAAATGGTATAATTGAAGTAAGAGCAGTACCAAGGCTAATAGAGAATGAAGATTTAGACTTTTATAAAGAACTTTTTGAGGAGTGATATTATGTTAAATGAATGGGCAGCTGTAATTAAAGGAATACGGAAAATAGCAGATGTATTTGGGTTTGAGTATGTAAAGGAACACAGAGACTCTGCAATATGCCGAAGTGTTTATGACGGATACCTTACTATGTCTTACTTATTTCAAGGAAGCAAGGAAAGACCGGATTTGAAACCTGACCATCTGGGTTGGACCGTTTACGCAACTGTAAAAGTGAATATGGAAACGGGAGAAGCAACAATGCTTGATTATGTACTGCCGGATGGAACGTGGGTAAAGGACGGTAAGGTTATGGGAAACACAAAAATGGAAAAGTGAAATATATCTGCAAAAAGGACGCTTTAAGCGTCCTTTTTTGTTTGGGAAAAACAGGGAAAGGAAAAGAGGTGTAACTACTCGTAGAAGCCACAGACTACCTTGACAGAAAATTAACCAAAAAAGCAAAAATAACCCGTAAAGCAAAAATAATCCTTGACTTTTGTAACTGTATAGGTTATAATATAAACTGCAAGGTTAAATGCGGCCGCTTTAAGCTTGAAACTAAGTCATAGGGAGTCGACACCTTTGACTTAAAAAGAAAAATAAAGGAGGATAA
>JBGVKY010000001.1:0-102687 GCA_045123995.1 Clostridia bacterium | reverse complement strand
AAGGAGACTGACAAATTCCCCGTCCGTATCCACAGAGTCTGAGGAGCCTGAATACGAATATACTGAATATGAGGAAACGGAACATGGAAATCCCGAAAAGGAGGCTCGCTATGCGGAAAAGTATGCAGGAATGAATTATGCCGATCTTGGCAACGAGGCGGCAAGGATAGAAGCGGAATTTTTAATCGGCGAAAGAGACGAAATAGACTATGACGAAATCACTTGGCTTAAAAAAGAGTCGAGAGCAAATTCACCTGTGGGGGTAAAGGGAGAATATGCACAAAAAGAGGCAGAATATGCCGAAAAGAGTTATAAAACTGCATATAACACCCTTTACGGTGACGGAGAATTAGCCGGACAGTACGATTATCTAGAGTATTGGATAGGCATATATCCCGAAGCATTCAGCTTTGAAACCGACGAAAAAAACAATATAACGGGAATAATGGTTGATGCATCGAAAATAAATGAAAGCGATGAAACCAAAACAGAAATAAAAGAAGCAAGCGAAGCTGTATCACCGTGGCTTAAACGGTTGAATCAAGACAAGGAGAAAGCTGAGTCGCTGTACGAACAAGCAGATGCATACAAAGATTCCGCCAAATATAAAGAGGCGGATTATGACTCTACAATAGCCATAAATTACAGAATATCAGACCTTCATCAAAAGGCAAATAAAAGCCTTTATGATTATGCAACAACCGGAGACAAAAGATATATGGAGGCTGCACAGACTTATCTTGATACAGCCAACGAAATGGCGGAAAACAATAAAGATATTATAGCTCCCGACAGTTGGTTTGAGGATATTCTTGCATCAACAGCATCACAGCTTCCGCAGTATAAGCATCAGATAGGTGAAAACCTGGAAATTTATATACTTGGAGGAGTAGCAAAGATTGCAGGATTACCCGGATTAGAGGTAGCACATGTTTTCGCAGGAGCCAAGCACGGTTATGAGCAGACAATGGGTTCGGCGTTCTATGAGTTAATTAACATGGGACTTGATGAGGAAGCAGCGAAAGAGCTTGCTTCTTCGGAGGCTATTTTAGGAAGCCTGATAGAAATGGGAGATTCAGCCTTAGATGTTTTCGGCATCGGTGCAGGAAAAGCTGCGGTAAAAGGCGGAGAAAGTGCCGTGAAGACTGCATTGAAAGCTCTGAAAGCTTATGTTGGTAATGTCGGAGGCGAAGGTGTGGAAGAGGGATTGCAGGCAAGTATTGCTATGGCAAGAAACCGTCTGGCGGAAAAAGTTATGAAAGGAGAACTTAATCCCGAGGATATAAATGTACTTACCCTTGCAGAAGAGGTTTTCAATCATAAGTACACAAAGGAAGATTTTAAGGAAATAGGGGAAAACGTGGCGGGAGCCATAAAATCTTCTGTCATTATGGGCGGAGCACCCGTAGTGATTGGCGGAACTACACAGCAGTTTATAGATACCTATCTGAAAAGCGAAGGAAATACTTCTGTAAAGGCAAATCCAAAGAGCTATTCCGAAGCCATTGAAAATTTAATCAAAAGCGGAAAAGCAACGGACGTAGGGGAGATATACAAAACTGTAGTCCAAAATTTCGATAATTCAACCGTTCAAATGGTTAAAGCAATGACCCCGGCAGAAAAAATATACTTCATGGCAGGAGCACAGGGCTTAAGTCCCACGGAAGCAAGTGTACGTGCCAAAGGGCTTGATATAGACCAGAGAAGTGCCTGGGAAGCATGGGAAAAGGGCAATACGGAGTTTGAAAAGGGCAACGGGCAAGCAACGGAACTCTTAGTAGATGCCACAGAATTTCTTGACCAAATTAAGGACAATGAAATCTTGTCAGATTCTGCCGAAGATACAGATATTGACAAGGACATAAATAAAGAGTATACTAAGGAGCAAAGAGATGCCGATATTCAGTCTTTCGTAAACGGTGAAAAAACCTTTGATGAAGTTCAAGATGCTTATGCCTATTTATATGCAGATTTGGTAAATAGCAATAAGAGATGGAAATGGAGAGAAGCTGTTCCAGGTTATAAAAAAATTAGCAAAAAAGAAAAAACTTTGCTAAAGAAAAGGGCTGAGCACTTAGGGTTGTTTCCAAAACTGACAGTAAGAAAGCAGTCTTATATGCATTACGGGACCGTTAATTTTTCTGAGGCTGATTTGGTAAATATGGAACTGGAATTACCCCAATATTTGTGGAAAGAATCTAATGCTAAACAATTTGCATGGCTTAACAAACAGATAGGTGGAGCAAAAAAAGGCTATACATGGCATCATTCGGAAATGCCTGGAGTAATGCAACTTGTGCCATTCGGAATACATAATATTACAACCCACAATGGAGGGCGAAGTCCTGGTATGTGGGCATATATAGAAAAAAGATAAGGAGGTTATGGTATGAATATAAAACCGGATACAATAATATATCCTTTGCCAGACGAAAAATTGATTGGAGAACTTGAAGAGTATGGAGAGTTGAGTTTGCCAAAAGATTATAAGGAGTTTATTATGAATTTTGGCGGAGGGGAACCAATAGAACAATCGTTTATTCACAAAGGACACGACTATGCTATTATCCGCTTTTTATGCCTATTGGATGATCCCGATGCTGCAGGAGAGCTTGGGTGGTATGATATCGAAGTAACAGAATCTCAGATAGGAGAAAGATTAACAGAAAATGAAGATTTAATCGGCGTGGAAATATTGCCTATTGCGGAGTTGTTTGCCGGAGATTTATTGTGTCTTGACTTTCGCAAAACTCCTGATGCTCCTACAGTATGCATCTGGTATCATGAAGAATCTGAAGATTTTGCACCAGTAACATCTACTGTGGCAAAATCATTCACAGAATTTTTAGGTATGCTCTATGACGGTCTTGCAGAGTAAGTAGCGTATTTTGACAAAAGGGGACGTTGACAAAAGAGAACGTACCCCTTTTGTTGTTATGGAGTAATGCAACTTGTGCCGACAGGCATTCACCGTATAACACCGCATAATGGTGGAAGAAGTCCTGGTATGTGGGCATATAGAGGAAAAAGATAAGGAGGAAAATATGAACATAAGAAAAGAAAGTATAGTATATCCTTTGCCTGATGTTAACCTTATAAAAGAGGAAGAGAAGTTTTGGCGTATAAAACTACCAAAAGATTATATGGATTTTATTATGAAATATAATGGTGGAGAACCGGATCAGGATGCATTTATTCATAATAAATATGAGTACAACATTGAAAGATTTTTATGCATATTGGAAGATGTTGAAAACTCAGAAGTTGGAGAATATGACATAAGTGTTGTAGAGGGCGAAATTGGCGAAAGGCTGACAGAAAACGAGGACCTCATAGGAATAGAAGTTTTGCCTATAGCTGAGTTATATGGTGGAGATATGATTTGTCTTGACTTTCGCAAAACTCCCGATGCTCCTACGGTGTGCATCTGGGATAGTGAAGAGTCAGATGAATTTGCCCCTGTTACTTATGAGGTCGCAAAATCATTCACAGAATTTTTAGGTATGCTTTACGATGATAATGAAAGTGCAAGTCCTTGCGAGAAAACTAATTGGTTAAAGAAAATACTCCGTTTTTTATCCACGAAATAACAAAAAATAATTGAAGTCATAAGTATAGGTAAAAAGAAAGATATTAAAATGGCAAGTATGAGAATGGGAGGTTCAGTGCTCTCTAACAATCTTTTAAGCGGGAAAGGAAAGCTACGATGGTGTATAAGAGAAAAAAGCAAGCATGAGGTTGACAATGGCTGGGTATTTTTATCAGATATAGACACAAATGATTTTTTAAGCAATCCTAAAAATATGACCGTATGCGATTTTGGAACAATATTTGAAATCGAGCCGGCTGTTTTATCTATATTTGATATGCCTGTCGGAACGGAATTGACTTTCGTTGAAGATAAAGATGGAAGCAAGAATTTTTATCATAGCAAAACCGGAAAAAAAGTCATATTTGACGAAGATGGGAATGTAGAAAATCCGTTAGGCTAATTTATAGCAACAAAAAAATCAAAAAGCCTTGAAACTCACGGTTTCAAGGCTTTTTAATTTTTTGGCTTTATTCAGCAAGACCTTCAAGAATACCCATAAGAACGATACCCAAAAGAACTAAAAATACGGAAATGTACTTTTTGCCCGAAAGCTTTTCCTTTAAGACAAATCTTGAAAGAATTAAAGACACGATGCAGTATGAACCGATTAAGGGAGCGGCAACCATTGCGTTTCCGTCGCTCATGGCGTAAACGTAAAACGCCTGACCTGCCGTTTCAAAAACTGCCGCAAAAAGTCTGTCGCGGTTTTTGAAATCCTTAAAGCCGAATTTTTCTTTCTTTATTAAGGTTATGTAAAGGAAAGCTAAAATTCCTACAAATAAGAAAGTAAGCTCGTAGGAGATGTTTGCCACATCTTCAAAGTTTGCTTTTGTTACGTTAACAAGGGGAGTGGTAGCAAAATCATCAAGATAGTAACCGTCCAAAAATGTTCCTAAAGAATCAATTATACAGTACAAAATGGGCATCATAAAGGCAACAAAGCCGATTTTATACTTCTTGTTATATTCCTTTTGGTATAAATCCATTTCCTTTTTCTCAAAGTAGCCCAAAAGGAAAACACCAACGGAAATTGTGATGATGGCAATGAGTGTGAGAGTATCGGGGATTTCTCTGAAAAGCAGGAAAAGTAAAATTGCAGAAACCGCTCCTGATGAATTCTGAATGGGCGATGAAATTGAAAGCTCTAAGTATCTTAAGCCGAAATAGCCGAAAACCATGGAAAGAATATACATCAGGGAAACGGGTAGATAGATTAAAAGATTCTTAAAGTCATAGTCAACACCCTTTACCAAAAGGGTAAAGATTGCATGGAGACCAAAAACCAAACCTACAAATATTGTTATTTTAAGATGAGAGTATTTATCTTCCTCATTAGCACCTTTTTTATAAAACAAATCTGCTGTACCCCACAGAATAGTTGTGAGGAGGGCATAAATAAACCACATAAATTTCACTCCGTTCTAAAAAATAAAAATTAAATAATCAGCATTAAATCATGTAATAAAAGAAAGGGGAACGGGAACAGCGTCAGAATGGATTTTGAGTCCTTTTATCCTTTCTACGTTGTAAGGTCTTTCACAACATAAGTTTTTTAGTTGTTTTTCAGTCATAGACATTCTCCTTTCCTTTGTGTCTTAAAAAATTATAAATGGAAAATAAAAGCAAGTCAAGTTTTTTTAGGAAAAAACACCCGAAAAATCAATTAAAAAGTCGAAAGCGGTTGACTTTTATATACGGTCATAGTATAATTATCCGGTATCAATTAACAAATGAGGAGGAATTTTCTTGGCAGAATTTTTAAAGCCTATTTTTGGTAATGTACTTGAGCTTACCGACTGGCGCATGATTGTGATGTGGATAATCGGTGGTATTCTTATATATCTTGCCATTAAAAAAGACATGGAGCCTACTCTTTTACTTCCTATGGGCTTTGGCACAATTTTGGTAAACATCCCGAATTCAGGTGCTATTACACAGGGAGGAGAAATAGGTGCTCTTAACACCTTATATGATGCAGGTATAGCAAATGAGCTTTTCCCCTTGATTTTATTTATAGGTATAGGTGCCATGATAGATTTCGGGCCACTTTTATCAAATCCCAAGCTTATGATTTTCGGTGCCGCAGCACAGTTTGGTATTTTCTTTACCCTTTGCATGGCATCTATGTTTTTCGGCATCAACGATGCGGCGTCCATTGCCATTATCGGTGCGGCAGACGGACCCACATCCATTGTTGTGGCGGAAAAATTAAATTCCGCTTATCAGGGAGCCATAATGGTAGCAGCATATTCTTATATGGCGCTGGTTCCAATAATTCAGCCACCCGTAATCAAGCTTTTAACAACTAAAAAAGAAAGACTTATCCGCATGGAATATCAGCAAAAGAGCGTGTCCAAGCTTACAAGGATTCTTTTTCCCATAATAATAACACTTATTGCATCTTTAATTGCACCATCAGCTGCGAGTCTTATCGGATTTTTAATGTTCGGTAACTTAATCCGTGAGTGCGGAGTTTTAGATTCCTTATCTGAAACTGCCCAGAAAGTTTTAGCAAACTTGATTACCATTTTCCTGGGTATCACAATCGCAACCCAGATGCAGGCAGATAAATTCCTGCAGCCTCAGACACTTCTTATTTTGGGTCTCGGTCTTATAGCGTTTATAGTTGATACTGCAGGCGGTGTGCTTTTTGCTAAATTCTTAAATCTTTTCCTTAAAAAGAAAATCAATCCCATGATTGGTGCTGCAGGTATTTCTGCATTCCCCATGTCTGGAAGAATTGTGCATAAGATGGGTCTTGCGGAAGATCCTCAGAACTTCCTTTTGATGCACTCCATCGGCGTAAACGTATCGGGACAGATTGCATCGGTTATAGCAGGCGGTCTTATCCTTAATTTCTTTATGTAAGGGGGATTTATAATGAACGAAAATATGAATGAAGTTATGAATACTGAAACCTTGCCCTTAGAAATAGAGGGAGAGGCTTTAGTAACCGAAGAAGTAAGTACAGAAGCCAAGATAGAATTCCACCCTGAAAATTTTGTAAAAAACCTTAATTATATGGGACAGGGCATGCTGGGTATTTTCATTGTAATAGGAATAATTGCCCTTGTAACCGTAGTATTAAGCAAAGTAAGCGGAAAGAAAGATTGAAATAATTATTAAAAAACGGCTTTAATGAAAATTAAAGCCGTTTTTTTATTTTTTTCTGAATGAAGACGGGGTTTCTTTTTCTGAGAGCTTAAAAACCTTTGAAAAATAAGCTTCAGAATCAAAGCCTGACTTATAGCATATTTCTTTTACCGGAAGGGTGGTGGTCAAAAGGAGTTTTTTTGCATTTTCAATTCGTACTTTTGCAAGATAATCAGAAAAAGTCTGACCGGTTGCCTTTTTGAATTCTCTTAAAAAGTGATATTTTGAAAAGCCTACTTTTTTTGAAATCCGGTCTGCAGATAGCTTTTTATCAAACTCGGAATTTATATGACTTAAGGCCTGCCTTATGGATATATCAATTTTCTTTGCACTTATATTCGCTTCTTCCAAGTGATGCTCAGCCATGTAAATTAAAAAATCCAGTATGGAATGGAGCATTTTTGCTCCGGAAAGTGGGTCTTTCGATTCGGAATTTTTCACTATGGCATCAAATTTTTCATTTGCCGATAAATCCCTTATAATAGGAGCAAAGTGCATCTTAGGAAGGTCAAGTCCGTTTAGACTGAAAAACTCGGAAAAGGGAATAAGGTCTTTGAAAACCAGTCCATCGTCCGTCTCCGTGTAGTGAATGGCAAAGGAATTGATAACGGCAATATCTCCCTTTTTGATTTTATAGTCAACTGAGTCATAGTGAAGTATTCCGCTTCCCTCTGTGCAATACATAAATTCCACATTTTCATGCCAGTTATGGTAGGGAATATGTTCCCCTACATTACGGAAAAAATAGGGTCTTGAATCCTTAAAGGCAGGATGAATTTCAAAATTTATAAGACTTTCCATAAAAACACCTCTTGGATTAAAGATCTGCCAGAAGTTCAACTGGGCAGTGGTCAGAACCGAAAATTTCTGTATGAATTTTACTGTCGGAAACAAAATCCATGGAGTCGGTCAAAAAATAGTCTATTCTCCAACCTGCATTTTTTGCTCTGGCGGAAAAACGATAGCTCCACCAGGAAAAGGTCTGAGTATCAGGATAAAGCTCACGGAAAGTGTCGTAAAAGCCTGATTTCAAAAGGACTCCAAACTTTTCCCGTTCCTCTTTGGTAAAGCCGGCATTTTTCTGATTGGTCTTGGGATTTTTGAGGTCAATTTCGTTATGAGCAACGTTAAGGTCTCCTGTTACAACCACATGCTTTTTCTCTTTTAAAGAACAAAGGTATGAACGGAAGGCATCTTCCCATTCCATTCTGTATGAAAGACGGCGAAGCTCCTCCTGGGAGTTGGGTGTATAAACGCACACGAAAAAGAAGTTATCAAATTCAAGGGTAATAACTCTTCCTTCCTTATCGTGTTCTTCTATTCCAATACCGTAGGTAACAGAAAGGGGCTCTTCCTTTGAAAAAACCGCAGTTCCGGAATAGCCTTTTTTTTCGGCATAATTAAAGTACTGATGATAAAGGGGAGTGTCAAGCTCAATCTGACCTTCCTGCATCTTGGTTTCCTGAAGACAGAATATATCCGCATCAAAATCATTGAATATATCCATAAAGCCTTTTTGATATACTGCCCTAAGGCCGTTTACATTCCATGAAACAAATTTTTTCATTGACATCACCTCGAAAATATTATACACTATACCATGAATTAAGTCAATTAAAAAAGGAGTGATAAAAGTGCCTGAAACAGATCTTTACCTGCCGGTTAAGGCTCTTTTTGAAAGCCTTGGTTATGAAGTTAAAGCAGAAGTTAAAGATTTCGATGTCCTTTGTGTAAAAGGAGAAGAAACTGTAGGAGTTGAACTCAAACTGAGACTTAATTTAGATGTTTTAGTTCAAGCGGCATTAAGGCAGAAAATCTGCGATAAAGTTTATATTGCCGTTCCGTCACCCAAGAGAACCGAACTTAAAAAAAGACAAAATATTTCCCACGTTTTAAGGCGGCTTGAAATCGGACTTATCACCGTGAAGCCTGAGGGTGCGAAAATTACATTTCCCCCTAAAGAGCTGGACAGAGCAAAGGCTCTGGCAAGAAACAAGAAAAACAAAGAAAAGCTCATGGAGGAGTTTTCAGGCAGACACGGGGATAACAACTTAGGGGGAAGCAATGGGAAAATCACTACGCTTTACAGGGAAAGGTCAATTTTGATTGCGGCACTTTCTGAAAAATACGGAGAGATAAAAATTTCAGACATTCCTCATATGACGGGAAATCCAAAAGCAAAAGGAATAATTGACAATAATTATTATGGCTGGTTTGAAAAGAATAAATCAAACTTTTTCCTGACGGAAAAAGGAAAGACAGAGCTTAAGGAATATGAAGAACTTAAAGAAATTTTACTTAAAGAAGCAGAGGGAACTAAATAAAGAGAGGAAAATAAAAAATGTCGAAATTTTTTGTTGACAAATCGTCGGTTTTTGTAGATAATATTACTATTACGGGAACAGACGTGAATCATATATCAAGGGTTTTAAGAATGAATGTGGGCGATCCGATTAAAATCTGCGACAAAGATGGAATGGACTACTTTTGTGAAATCGAAAGTATCGGAAAAGAAGAAGTTATATGCTCTATTAAAGGCATGGAAAAATGCCAGGCGGAGCCTTCAACAAAGGTCACTCTTTTTCAGTGTATCCCGAAGCAGGGGAAGATGGATTCCATCATACAAAAAGCTGTGGAACTTGGCGTTTATGAAATAATTCCTGTTCTTTCAAAAAGATGTGTTGCCAAGGGTGAGAAAAGTGACAGATGGCAAAAAATCGCAGCGGAAGCGGCAAAGCAGTGCGGAAGAGGGATTATTCCCAAAGTGCACCCTGCCATAGACTTTAATGAAGCTGTATCGGAGCTATGCAAAAAGGAACTGGCACTTTTCCCTTATGAGGAAGCAAGGGACGGCTCATTAAAGGATTTACCCGAGGCGAAGACTGTCGGAATTATAATAGGACCTGAGGGCGGATTTGCGCCCGAAGAAGTGGAAAAAGGGGCAAAGCAGGGTGCGAAAATAATTACCCTGGGAAAAAGGATACTTCGTACCGAGACGGCAGGAAGTACGGTTATAGCAATAGTTATGAATGCACTTGGTGAAATGTGCTGACATAAAAATAAAAGACGAAAGGAACGATTGGTCAAGGTGAAAAAGATTTTGGTTTTGGCGGTGTCTCTCGCATTGATTATTACTATGTTTTCAGGTTGCGGAGAGAAAAAGGAAACACTTAAGGTGTTTAACTGGGGCGAATATATCGCCGAGGGAGTTATAGAGGAATTTGAAAAAGAATATAACTGCCGTGTTATTTATGAAGAATTTGACAGCAATGAAGCAATGATGGCTAAGGTGCAAAATTCAGGCTCATCCAGCTATGATGTGGTGTTCCCCTCGGATTATACCGTGTCCAAAATGATAGGCCTTGATATGCTTCATAAACTTAATTTTGATAATATTCCCAATGCCTCCAATATAAGCGATGCTTATAAGGGCTTAAGCTATGATGTAGAAGGTGCATATTCTGTTCCGTACATGATGAACACTCTCGGTATTTTATATAATAAGGAAATGGTAACCGAAGATGTTTCAAGCATAGGAATTTTGTTTGATGAAAAGTATAGTGGTAACATTTTAATGCTTGACGGAATGAGAGATACTTTGGGTATGACATTAAAATATCTGGGCTATTCCATGAACACGGAAAATGCTGATGAAATAAATGAAGCAAAGGAGCTTTTGATAAAGCAAAAGCCCGGAGTTTTAGCTTATGTAGGCGATGAAGTACGTGATAAAATGGTAAACGGTGAGGCTGCTTTGGCTTTGGTATTTTCGGGAGAGGGAAACAAGGCTTTAGCTGAAAGTGAAAACCTTGCAATGACAGCTGTACCTTTGGAGGGAAGCAATCTTGCAATAGATGCAATGGTAATTCTTAAAGACAGCAAGCATATAGAGCTTGCGGAAGCTTTCGTAAACTTCATGTTAAGACCCGATATTGCACTTCGTAATGCCGAAGAGACAGGTTATACCTCTCCCAACACGGCGGCAGTAGAGCTTTTAAGTGAGGATATTGCAAATAATAAAAATTACTATCCCACGGATGAAGAGCTTTCAAGATGCGAAATTTTCTTGGAGCTCACTCCAGTGGCAGAAAAGCTCTGGTCCGATGCATGGACAAAGCTTTTAGCATCATAAAATAATAGTAGCCGAAACTCAATGTTTCGGCTGTTTTTTTACTTTACCTTCGAAAACATGCTTGATTTGTAGAAAAAACTCACAAAAGATTGAGTTTTGGTGTTAGCTCTTTAGACAAAATACTAAAATAATTATTCCAGTGAGTGGAATAAAAGGCGATTTTGTTGACACTTTTTTTTGCTTGCTATATACTTTCAATGAATACATTTTTTATAGGAGTGATAGTGATGAGCTTGAAAAATCAGTACTTAATTGATGTTTTGGAGCAGGTTAAAAAGAGAAATGCAGGAGAAGACGAATTTATTCAGGCTGTAACCGAGGTTTTTGAAACCATCGAGCCCGTAATAGAGAAAAGACAGGATTTAATTGATGCAGGCGTAATTGAAAGAATGGTAGAGCCTGAGCGTCAGATTACTTTCCGTGTTCCCTGGGTTGACGATAACGGAAAAGTACAGGTTAACAGAGGTTTTCGTGTACAGTTCAATTCTGCCATCGGTCCTTACAAGGGCGGACTCCGTTTTGCCCCCAACGTATATTCCGGTATCATCAAATTCTTAGGCTTTGAGCAGACCTTCAAAAACAGCTTGACATCGCTTCCTATGGGTGGCGGTAAAGGTGGTGCTGACTTTGACCCTCAGGGCAAGTCCGACGCAGAAGTAATGCGCTTCTGCCAGAGCTTTATGGCAGAGCTTTTCAGACACATCGGTGCTGACATTGACGTTCCCGCCGGTGACATAGGTGTAGGTGCAAGAGAAATCGGTTATCTTTTCGGTCAGTACAAGAGACTTAAAAATGAGTTTATGGGCGTTCTTACCGGTAAGGGGGCAACCTACGGCGGTTCTTTAATCCGTCCCGAGGCAACTGGCTATGGTGCAGTTTACTATACAGTAGAATTACTCAAGCACTTCGGTGATGACATTAAGGGTAAGACCTTTGCAGTATCCGGCTTCGGTAACGTTGCATGGGGTACAGTAAAGAAAATAAACCAGCTTGGCGGTAAGGTTGTAACAATATCAGGTCCCGATGGTTACATATATGATGAAGATGGTGTATCTACCGATGAAAAAATCAACTATATGCTTGAAATGAGAGATTCCTGCAGAAACCGAGTAGAGGATTATGCAGATAAGTTCGGTGTTCCTTTCTTTAAAGGCGAAAAGCCTTGGGGAACAAAGGTTGACATCATAATGCCCTGTGCTACCCAGAACGAAGTAAGAATAGAAGATGCAAAGAAAATCGTGGCAAACGGAATTAAATATTATGTTGAAGTTTCCAATATGCCCACTACAGCCGAAGCTGTTGCATATCTTAAGGAAAATGGAGTAATAATCGCTCCCTCCAAGGCTGTTAATGCCGGTGGTGTATCTGTATCAGGTCTTGAAATGTCCCAGAACTCCATGCGTTATTCCTGGACTGCAGAAGAAGTTGATGAAAAGCTTAAGGGTATTATGAAGAATATTTTTGACAACTCCATCAAAGCTGCCAACGAATACGGACTGGGCGACGATCTTGTAGCAGGTGCAAACATTGCAGGTTTCTTAAAGGTTGCTGAAGCTATGAAGGCTCAGGGTTGTGTATAATATAATTGTAAGATAAATAGAGGGGCTAATCGTTATGGATTAGCCCTTGACTTTATCGTTCTTTTTTGTTAAGATTATAAAAAAATAAGAGGATGAGACAATGAATAGAATTTTAAGAAAGGAAATCTTAAATCCCCAGGTAACCTTGATGGAAGTGGAAGCACCTTTGATTGCTAAAAAGGCGCTGCCCGGACAGTTCATCATTTTAAGGGTTGAAAACGGTGGAGAAAGAATTCCGCTGACAATCGCAGATTATTCAAGAGAAAAAGGAAGCATCACCATAATTTTTCAGGTGGTGGGTGCAACCACAAAGAAGCTTAATGCGTTAAGCGAGGGAGACTTTATATTAGACTTTGCAGGCCCCTTAGGAAAGGCAACAAAAACAGACGGATTTTCAAAGGTTGCTGTTGTTGCAGGCGGTGTGGGCTGTGCTATTGCATACCCCGTGGCAAAGGAATTTTTTAATAAGGGTACAGAAGTTCATGTTATAGCAGGATTCAGAAATGAAGAACTGGTTATTTTGGAAGATGAATTTAAGAAAGCTTCAAATTCCTTTAACTTAATGACCGATGATGGTTCAAAGGGAGAAAAAGGTCTTGTTACTGATGCTCTCAAAAAGCTTATAGATGCGGGAAATAAATACGATTTGGTTATAACTATAGGTCCTCTTATAATGATGAAGTTTGTATGCGCTCTCACAAAAGAGTACGGAATAAAGACCATTGCCAGCATGAATCCAATTATGATTGACGGAACGGGAATGTGCGGTGGTTGCCGTCTCACTGTTGGTGGAGAAACCAAATTTGCCTGTGTTGACGGCCCAGAATTTGACGGACACTTAATTGATTTTGATGAAGCCTTAAAAAGAGGCTCAATATACAAAGAGTTTGAGAGAAAACGTCATGAAGAAACCTGTAACCTCTTAAAAGGCGGTGATATAAATGGCTGACATGACAATTAAAAGAAATGAAATGCCCGTTTTAGATCCCATAGAAAGAGGTAAAACCTTTTCAGAAGTAGCACTGGGTTACACTGAAGAGCAAGCAATAAGTGAGGCTAAAAGATGTCTTGCCTGCAAAAACAAGCCTTGTGTAGGGGGCTGTCCCGTTAAAATCCACATTCCTGAATTTATAAAAGAAGTGGCAGAGGGAAACTTTGAAAAGGCCTATGAAATAATTGAAGAATCCAGTTCGCTTCCCAGAATATGCGGAAGAGTCTGCCCTCAGGAAAATCAATGTGAGGGTAAATGTATAAGGGGAATAAAGGGAGAAAGCGTTGCCATCGGAAGACTTGAAAGATTTGTTTCCGACTGGTACAGCGTAAACGGCAAAAGCATAAAAAGAGAAATTACCAAAAACGGAAAAACAGTTGCTGTTGTGGGCTCGGGCCCTGCCAGCCTTACCTGTGCGGGAGATCTGGCGAAAAAAGGCTATGATGTAACGATTTTTGAAGCTTTACATACACCGGGCGGTGTTTTGGTTTACGGTATTCCCGAATTCCGTCTTCCCAAGGATATAGTGAGAAAGGAAATTGACGGACTTCGTGATCTGGGGGTAAAAATTGAAACCAACGTAATTGTAGGTAAAACTCTCACCGTGGCAGAGCTTAAGGAAGAGTTTGATGCTGTATTTATCGGTTCGGGAGCAGGACTTCCTAAATTCATGAATATCCCCGGTGAAAACTTAAACGGCGTTTATTCTGCCAACGAATTTCTTACAAGAATAAATCTTATGGAAGCATATAAAGATTCTTCTTCTACTCCCGTAATGAGAAGCTCCCATGTAGCGGTTGTAGGAGGCGGAAACGTTGCTATGGATGCTGCAAGATGTGCTCTTCGTATGGGAGCTGAAAAGGTATATATCGTTTACAGAAGGTCATTAGACGAGCTTCCTGCAAGACGTGAGGAAGTAGAACATGCCATGGAAGAGGGAATTGAATTTAAGCTCCTTACAAATCCTACAGAAATTATAGGGGATGAAAAGGGTTATGTATCGGGCATCAGATGTGTTTCTATGGAACTTTCCGAGCCTGATGAATCTGGAAGAAGACGTCCTGTTGTTATAGAGGGTTCTGACTTTTTAATTGAATGTCAGGCGGTTATAATGTCAATAGG
The DNA here is from genome assembly GCA_045123995.1 of Clostridia bacterium. Taxonomy (GTDB): domain Bacteria; phylum Bacillota; class Clostridia; order CAKSNL01; family HGM11501; genus HGM11501. The sequence continues at coordinate 88,117 of JBGVKY010000001.1, read as the reverse complement.
AACTTCACCGAATCCTCTTATAAAATCCACCACAGAAGGCTTAGATACCGAAAAGTGGGGAGGCATAAAGGTGATTGACGAAACCGGTGCCACATCACTTCCCGGCGTATATGCAGGTGGGGATGCGGTAACAGGTGCTGCAACAGTTATTCTTGCAATGGGAGCAGGAAAGATGAGTGCGGAGGCTATCGACGAGTACTTAAAATAAAAGACAGCGGATATCTTTGAGATATCCGCTGTTTTCTATAATAATATGGGTTGAATTTGCCTTCCTGCCATGGCTGAAGATAAGGTGGGAAGAATTTTATCCATATTGGCAACCAATGACCTGGGCTTTTTTTCTGGGTCGTCCTGACCGAAGGGGACAAAATATATATTCTTTGAATTTAATAAAACTCCCAAATTTTTAGCACTCATGGAAAGCCCATCGTTTGTGGAAACGGCTATTATTATGGGAAAAGAATTTCTTAAAACAGATTTTGCCGCCAGAGATACGGTGGTATCGTGAAGCCCCAATGCCAGACGGCAGAGGGTAGCCCCTGTACAGGGAGCAATGATTAAAGCATCTACCATTTTTTTTGGGCCCAGCGGTTCAACCTCCTCTATGGTATGGAGAACGTTCTTGCCTGTTATAGCCCGTATTCTTTTAACGAACTCCTCGGAGGTTCCGAACCGAGTGTCTGTTGTATAGGATTTTTCACTCATGATGGGAAGAACATCAATCCCTGAAGATACCAGCTTTTCTATCTGGGGGATAACCCGTGAGAATGTACAAAATGAGCCTGTAAGCGCAAAACCAACCCGTAATTTGTCATCGTTTTCCGTAAAATCACCTCCTTGGGTAAACTTTTTATCAGTCATAAGATAACATACTTAAGATTGTATTGCCTATTATATGACCGGCAGAAACCGGAGCGCATTTGCCGGGAAGCCCTAAAGCCCATATTACGCGTATACCAAGTTCGGAGGCACTTTTGATATCCACGCCGCCGGGGCGGGAGGCAAGGTCTATTATAAGGCAATCCGGATTAAGCTTTTTAAGAAGGTCGCCTGTTAATAAAAGTGAGGGGACTGTATTTATGATTAAATCAAAATCCCCCAAAGATTCGGAAATTGAGGAGGTGTTTATGGAGTTGAAACCTGAAATTTCACTCCATAGCATGGATTCTTTTTTTCGTGAACTTAAGAAAACTTCACTTCCCATGGCTTTAAGCATTGGAGATAAGACTTTTGATATTCTTCCGTAGCCTAAAACAAGTGATTTTGTACCGTATAAAGTTATGGGCATTTCACGAAGGGCAATTTCCAGTGCCCCCTCAGCTGTGGGAATAGAATTTCTTATCTGAAATTCTTCGAAATTATAATAGTCCAAAAGAGATATATTTTTATTTTTTGCCATAAGCTTTATTTCATCAGGAAAAAGACCACCAAAAATAAGGGCTCTTTGATCTATAAGTGAGAAAAATTCTTCAAAGGATAAAGTTAAATCACTGAGTGGTGAATTTATATGGATTCCGTCGCTTGTTACAGGGAGCGGAAGAACATAAACATCAGATGCAGGGAAAACAATACACTTTTCATCCGGGTATAATCCCTCTGCTTTTTCCAAAAGGAAAGTGGAAGAATCAAATCCCATTTTCTTTATGTATAAATGAGCTGCTGCAAGGCGCATGTCGCCGCCAATGAAAGTGAATTTCATATTTTTCATAAAAACACTCCTTTTCCAAATCTAATATATTGTATGGAAAAAAGGAAAAAAGGTGAAAAAATAAAGCCCGAAAGTTAAGCTTTCAGGCTTTATTTTTTCACCTTTTACCAACCCATAAGTTCGGAAACAAGGGGTTTTAATTCTTCTGCAATTTCCTTCTGGTAGGAAGCGAAGGGGTGGCGGGCATAAGATTTTGTGGATTTTAATACTCTGATTCTTGATGCATCGCCTACTGTTGCATATTTTTCAAGAACTTTGTCGAGCATTTCATTAAAGTCGGGAATTGTTTCGTGAGAAATTATAATAAGCTTTGCAGAGGGATGAACGCTCAGCATATGCCACACTAAATTATAGTAATTTTCCTCCATCTTATCCATTGTTGTGTTTCCTGCTTTATAAACGCCGTGGTAGTCATTAATCCAGTTAAACTGAATGATTAAATCCGGATGGTTTATGTTGTGGTCCCAGTCGCCCATACCTGGATTTGTAATGGAAACCTTGTCATAGGCAACTGTTCCTTTGCCGATAGATGCATTTACAGAATAGCCTGACTGTGCGAAAACCTCTAAATCGGCATTATAGTCTCTTGCTAAGAAAGCGGCGTAGGACATAACACCGTCCTGATAGAGAGAACCATAGTATTTTTTGTCGTCGTTATCCGCAAAGTTCATATTGTTATATGCACAGGTAATTGAGTCGCCGTGTACCTGAATCTGTCTTTCCCTTTTTGCAGGAGGAGCTAAAAGCTCACCATCGGTATAGAAAGCAACCCAACCAATCTTATTTCTCAATTCTTCATTTGACTTTAATATTTTGATTGTATGTATTCCGTCCGGAAGATTTTCAGCTAAAGTTACAGTAGATTCTCCGGGAGCAGCCTTCATACGGTTGTCTTCGGTATGGTCGGTGTAAACTGTTTCATCTCCGTCTATAAATACATGGAAGTAGGCATCCTCCTGACCTTCTACCTTAAGCTTTATCTTAGCTTCTGTTCCTCTGAAACGAAGCTCAATTCCTGATGCAGTGAAAGATGACTGCATAACGCCCATTTTCTCATAGTATCTGCCGATAAGACGCATTGAGTTTCCGTCAAGCTTTATTCCGCCGTCAGCAGTTTTCACTGTGTTAATTTTTTCTTCAATCACAACTTTTCTCTCCTCTGCAATCCATTGTACATCCGAATTTAATGTTTCTGCCAGGGCACGAACGGGAACCAGGGTTCTGCCGTCAATTATCTGTGCAGGAACATCTGCGGTGAATTCGGTGAATTCCGTAGATCCTGTCACATAAGTGGTATCAAAATATTTTATGGAATTTTCACCTATTCTCATGGTGATGGTGCTGTCGTAGCTTATGCCCTTTACTGTCTGACTTTCGGGATTCCAGGAAACGGAAAGACCGAAGGCCTCAAAGATTGCTCGTACCGGAAGAAGTGTTCTTCCGTCTACAATCTGTGCGGGAACATCAGATTTTATGAAGCTTCCGTTTACAAAAACCTGAATGTTACCATCATTTGTGGGCACATCTTTCTGAATTGGCGATGTAACCTTTTCAGCAAAGACTGCCGATACACTCAAACATAAAGTGAGTGCCAGAATGATAGCAAGTATTTTTTTCATATAAATCCTCCTTGATAATGTTACATATTGATTTTACGACTAATGATTTCGTTTGTCAATAATAAAAAAACGACACTTCAGAGAAAAAAGTCGTTTTCTTATATTCTTTATGGATTTTCTTATTGCCAACCCATATTTAAAATACATTTTTGATGTTGACAAAAAAATCCTGCTAATATATAATCTAAGAGAACTTTATTTTAAGGGGGATTAAATATGACAAAATGTGTATTAAAAGATGCTTTATGGATTAAGCCTTCCTTTGATTTTAACGACAGATGTCCTGAATATGAAAAGACATTTGCGTGTCAGGGAAAAGTGAAAAACGCCGTAATTCATATTACTGCAACTGGTACATATGAAGCTATATTAAACGGAAAAAGAGTTGGGGATTTTATAATGGCACCCGGCTGGACTGCATATCAGGAAAGAGTGCAGTATCAGACTTACGACATTACGGATTTACTCGGAGAAAACAACAAGCTTTCAGTGGATGTAGGTAAGGGGTGGTTCAGAAGTCAGCTTTCCTTTGCGGAAATTAACCTTTATGCAGAGGTAAGTGCAATAATTGCGAAAATTGAAATCACATACGAAGATGGTAATAAAGAAGTTATTGTAACGGACGATTCCTGGGTGGTTGCTCCCGGAAGAGTTATGTACTCCGAGCTTTATCACGGCGAGATGTATGACGGAAGAGGAAGACTTGGAAGACAGGCTAAGGCAGTTGTTGCCTCTGACCTTAAATTCAATCTGGTGCCCCAGATAGGCCCCTTTGTAACCGAACACGAAAGATTAAAGGCCAAGGAGCTTATTATAACTCCCAGAGGCGAGAGAGTTATTGACTTCGGTCAGGAAATAACAGGCTATGTGGAATTTAAGATAAACGCCAAGAAAAATGAAAGAGTTACTATTTCTCACGCCGAGGTTCTGGACAAAGACGGAAACTTCTATACTGCGAACCTTCGAACTGCACGTCAGAGACTTGAATACATCTGCTGTGACGGAGAGCAAGTTTATAAGCCCAAGCTTACCTTTATGGGCTTCAGATATATAAGACTTGACGATTATCCTGCCGAGATCGACCTTAATAACTTTACGGCAATAGCAGTATATTCCGATATGGAAAGAAGGGGAACCTTCGAGTGCGGAGATAAACTGGTAAACAAGCTCTATGAAAATATTATATGGGGTCACAGAGGTAACTATCTTGACGTTCCCACAGACTGCCCCCAGAGAGACGAAAGACTTGGCTGGACTGCTGATACTCAGGTTTTCACAAAAACCGGTGCTTATAACTACGATGTAGAGGCATTTTTCAAAAAGTGGCTGGGCGACGTGGCGGCAGACCAGGACGAAGAGGGCTGCATACCTCACGTTGTTCCCAATGTATTCCGTCGAGGCGGCGGAATGAAGGGAAGCTCCGCCTGGGGAGATGCTGCAGTTATCTGCCCCTGGATAATTTACATAATGTACGGCAACAAGGAAATATTAAAAGACCAGATGGAGTCTATGAAGGCCTGGATTTCCTTTATAAGAAAATCAGGCGACAATGAATTTTTGTGGAATACAGGCAGTCATCACGGTGACTGGCTGGCTATGGATGCACCTCCCGGATCATATTTAGGTGCCAGCAGAAAGGATTTTATAAATACTGCCTTTTATGCTTACTCCACATCGTTGGTAGCCAAGAGCCTTAAGGTTTTGGGTGAAGACGCTACCGAGTACGAAGAACTTTATAAAAATATAGTTAAAGCTTTCAGAAATGAATTCCCTGACTACAAGACACAGACAGAGCATGTTTTAGCCCTTAACTTTGATCTTGCGGAGGATAAGAAAAAAACTGCTGAATCTTTGGCTAAAATGATAAAGGACAACGGCAACAAGCTTACCACAGGCTTTGTTGGAACTCCTTACATAATGTATGCCCTTTCCGATAATGGACAGGCAGATGTGGCATACTCTCTGCTTTTACAAAAGGAAGCACCGTCCTGGTTATATTCTGTTTTAAGGGGCGCGACCACCGTTTGGGAACACTGGGACTCCATGAATGAAGAGGGCGAATTCTGGAGCGTTGATATGAACTCCTTTAACCATTATGCATACGGTGCCGTTGCCTCCTGGATGTATGAGGTTGCAGGCGGTATTGTGGCAGGAGAAGAAAACCCCGGATTTTCCAAGGTTATCGTAAAGCCCGTTCCTGATGAAAGACTGGGCTTTGTAAAGGCTACTCACAAAATAAAAGAGGGCGTAATTTCGTCATACTGGAAGTATGAAAAAGATGGAGTAATATATGAAATTTCTGTGCCCAAGGAAGCTAAAATTATAATAGGGGATAAGACCTTTGAAGTAGGTGCCGGAGAATATAAATTTCAGGAGTTAAAAACAGGCGAAATTAAGACTCTTAATTAAAAGGACTTAACTTTAAGGCGGTTTTGAAAAACTTAAAGTAGCGAAAATAAGATATTTAAATAATCGTTTTTTGGGTTTACTACATACCCCTTTCGTGCTATCATTTAGATGATAACACGAAAGGGGTATTTTTTATGGATAAGGAAAAGTGGATTTTTGTAAACGAGTTTGACAAGCTTTCAAGCCATATTGAAAAGAAAATCAACCGTGGGATTGAAGAGCACAGACAAGGCCTTTTCATGATAAAAGTGGTGGATGAAAAAGGGAATCCCGTAGAAAATGCGAAGGTAACCGCAAAGCAGATTTCTCACGAATTCAAGTTTGGTTGCACTTCCTTTATGCTGGGACAGTTCAAAGAGGAAGAAAAGAACAAAAAGTGGGAAGAGGAGTATTTGAAGCTTTTTAACTACACCGTGGCTCCTTTATATTGGCTTGGACTTGAACCTAAGGAGGGCGAACCCAGATTTTCCAAGGATTCGGAAAATGTATATCGACGTCCCGCCCTTGATGCGGTTCACGAATGGGCGAAAGAAAATAATTTGAGAGTTAAAGGCCATTGCCTTATGTATAACTCCTTCCAGCCCGGTTGGATTCCAAAAACCAACAGAGAATTGAAAATTGCCGTGGAGGAAAGAAGCAGAAAGATTGCTGAAAGATACGGCAAGGATTATGTTGATCTGGACGTTATAAATGAGCAGTATCTTGTTTATAAAAATGCCTATGGCGAAGGCTGGCCCAGAAATTACTCCATTACTGACGAAGACGACCACGAAAAATGGTGCTTCGACGTTGCGAAAAAATACTTCCCCCATTCTCGTCTTTTCTGGAACGAGGGCTGCTACGAAACTTTCGGATTTGAAGACTTCAAGGGAAATAAGAGCAGATATTATCTCATGCTTAAAAAATGGATTGAAATGGGAGCACCTATCGAAGGCATCGGTATGCAGTTCCACGTGTTCAGAAAGGGAGAGGCAGGGCTTAAGGATAACCTTTGTGTATATAATCCTCTCCGCACCATGGAGCTTATGAAGGTATATTCTGAGTTTAATCTTCCCATACATATATCAGAAATCACAATTCCTTCATATTCCAACGAGCCGGAAGATGAAGAAATTCAGGCAGAACTCACAAAAAGAATGTATAAGCTTTGGTTCAGTCAGGAAAAGGTTGACTCCATTGTGTGGTGGAACATGGTGGATGGTACTGCTATGGATCCCTATGAAAACGGTTTCCATGGAGGTCTACTCAGAAACGACCTTTCAAGAAAGCCCTCATTTGATGCATTAAATAAGCTTATCAACGAAGAGTGGAAAACCGAAATCTGTGAAAAGTCCGCCGCTAACGGAAGAGTTGCCTTTGAAGGCTTCTACGGAGACTATGAAATTACAGTGGAAACTGACGGCAAAAAGCTTACTGAAGTTATGAGCTTTTATAAGGAAAACACAGGCTATCACCACGACATTGCAACCAAGCGAGAATACAATCTCAAAGAAAATAAAATAGTTATGAAGTAAAAAAGAGCCGAAAGGCTCTTTTTTGCTTGTCTTTCATAGACGTACAAGTAAATATATACGTATTTCTATATCTAAAATGTTGTTTTTTTGCATTGACTTTTTTTGCAAATTTATGTATAATGAAATATCATAGCTGCATTATGCAGAAAGGTTGGTTTGTATGGATAAAAAGACATGTATAAAAAACGCAGAAAACACATATTGTAACCCGCTTCCGATACCTAATTTAAACTTCGGTGAGGACAACAGAATGATTCGTATGCCGGCAATGTACGATGAGATTGACAGGACCTTAGGTCCCGACCCGACTCACCGTTCAATATCCGACCCCACAGTTTATTATTACGATAATAAATGGTATCTTTATCCCAGCTACGGCTCTGCCTGGACAACAGAAGACTTTAAGACCTGGGAATATCACAAATTAAGTCCTAACTTTACAAAATATTCTCCCTGTATAACCAAATGGGGAGATAAGTTCCTTTTCACCTCCTGGTGCTGTCCTCTTTATGTTGGAGATACACCTTTAGGTCCCTTTACTTTAATGGGTAAATTTAAAAATATCGACGGTTCAGAATTCGTTCCCTGCGACCCTGCGATTTTCACAGATGATGATGGTAGAATTTATATGTATGCCTACGGAAAAGAGGATTGCGAGGGCTCAGGAATACATATTCCCAAAACAATAGGCTATGAACTTGACAGAAATGACCCCACAAAGGTTATAAGAGGCCCTGTTGAATTATACAGAATGGACCCCGAAAACCATCCCTGGGAGAGAAACGGCTTTGACGGTCAGGACCTTCGCTTTGGCTGGATAGAGGGAACTCACCAGATAAAGGTGGGCAAGCGTTACTATAATATATATGCAACTCCCGACACAGCTAACGGAAATTATGTTATGGCAGTTTACTATTCTGACGAAGGTCCCCTTGACGGATACGTGTGCCAGAAGAGAAATCCTCTTACGGTAAGTAAGTACGGAATTGTATCAGGTGCAGGTCATGGTTGTGTGGAAAAGGGTCCCAATGATACACTCTGGGCATTTTATACCATTTCAACAGGACTTTCCCATCAGTTTGAGAGAAGAATAGGAATGGACCTTGTTGCCATTGATGAAAACGGCGAAATGTACTGTCCTCACGGAGTAACAGATACTCCTCAGTACGCTCCGGGATATGCAGAAAACCCCACCCAGTGCAACTCACCCGGTCTTTACCCCTTAAATGTCTGCGAAAGAGTTTTCGCATCAAGTGAAAAGCTTGGAATGGAAAGCCTTTATGCCTGCGACGGAAATAACCTTTCCCGTTGGGAACCTTTAGATGACGATGAGGCTCCCAGCATCATAACTAAACTCAAGGTTCCTTATTATGTTTCCGCTTCCAGAGTGTTCTGGAGCGAGAGAGGACTTTCAGAATCTGAGGGAAGACTTCCCGGTCCCGTAGGCTATAAACTTGAGGGACACTGGAAAGGCGAATGGTTTACTTTGTTGGATAACACCAATGAGGAAACCGATTATAACATTGACTATAAGACCTTCGAGCCTAAAAGCTGCGACCAGGTTAAGCTTACAATCACAAAAAAGCCCAAGGACATTATTATTGGAATAAGAGAATTTACTGTCTTTGGCATAAGAGATATGGAAAGATAAATTAAGTTTTGAAAGGGTGTATTAAGATGAGTGAGAATATAAAAATTCCCACAGCGGAAAATACTTATTGTAATCCGCTTAACATTCCTAACTTAAACTTCGGCGATGACAACAGAATGATTAAGATGCCTGCTATGTATAACGAAATTGACAGGACCTTGGGTCCTGAACCCACACACCGTTCAATTTCCGACCCCACGGTATTTTATCACGAAGGTGTATGGTACTTATACCCCAGCTATGGAGGAGTATGGTATACAACTGACTTTAAGAAGTGGAACCACCACAAGATGGATCCCTATTTTACAAAATATTCTCCCTGCATAACCAAATGGGGCGATAAGTTCCTCTTTACATCTTGGAACAACCCCCTTTATGTAGGTGATTCTCCCTTGGGTCCCTTTAAGTTACTGGGCAAATTTAAAAATATAAACGGAACAGAATTTGTTCCCTGCGACCCTGCTATTTTCACAGATGACGACGGAAGAATTTATTTATACGCTTACGGACAGGAAAAATGCGAGGGAGCAGGAATACATATTGCAAAGACAATCGGCTACGAGCTTGACAGAGATGATCCTACTCAGGTTGTAAGAGGCCCCGTTGAGCTTTACAGAATGCATCCTGAAACCAACGTATGGGAAAGACGCGGATTTCACAATCAGGATCCCCGCTTCGGTTGGGTAGAGGGTGTTCACCACATAAAGGTTGGCAAGCGTCATTACAGCATATATTCTTCTCCCGGAACAAACTACGGAAGCTATGTAATGGCAGTATACTATTCTGACGAAGGTCCTCTTGACGGATTCAAACTTCAGAAGAGAAATCCCCTTACAGAACACCGTTACGGCATCTGCGCAGGCGCAGGCCACGGCTGCGTGGAAAAGGGTCCCAATGATACACTCTGGGCGTTTTACACTATGGCGGCAAACCCCACCTTTGTATTCGAAAGACGAATAGGTATGGACCTTGTTGCTATTGATGAAAACGGCGAAATGTACTGCCCCCACGGCGTAACAGATACTCCTCAGTACGCTCCGGGATATGCAGAAAACCCCATTGAATGTAACTCACCCGGCTATTTGCCCCTTACATACTTCTTAAGACCCACCGCTACAAGCGCAAAACCGGGAAGAGAACCTCTTTACGCATCTGATAACTCCGCACTCACCTGGTGGGAACCGGAAGAAACAGATGAAACTCCCGTAATTACAAGCTCAATTCAGGTTCCCTTCTACGTTGGAGCAGTAAGACTTTTCTGGCAGGAAATCGGACTTAACGAAGCGGAAGGCAGATTACCTGCTCCCATCGGCTATATTTTAGAGGGACACTTAAACGGACAGTGGTTTACCCTTATAGACAATAAAGACGGCGACATTGACTACAATATTGATTACAGAACATTTGAGCCCGTAAGCTGCGATAAGGTAAGACTTACCATAACCAAAAAGCCTAAGGGACTTAATATCGGTCTTCGTGACTTTACCGTATTCGGCGTAAGAGATATGGAAAAATAAAAGATTTTTTAAGGAGAGATTGATATGACAAAACAGATTGTAAAACCTGCGAAAGACACCTATTGTAACCCCATGGCACTTCCTAACATTTCCATTGGTGATGACAACAGAATGATCAGAATGCCCGCAATGTATAACGAAATAGATAGAACCTTGGGTCCAGACCCCACCTATCGTTCTATTTCTGACCCGACGGTATTATATCATGACGGTATTTGGTATTTATACCCCTCATACGGCGGAGTATGGTACACTGAAGATTTTAAAACATGGAAAAATCACAAAATGGACCCCTACTTCACAAAATATTCTCCCACCATTACAAAGTGGGGGGATAAGTTCCTTCTGACATCCTGGATGTGTCCTTTATATGTGGGAGACTCTCCTTTAGGACCCTTTAAGCTTTTAGGAAAGTTCAAAATGCCCGACGGAAGAGAATTTTTGGAGTGCGACCCTGCACTTTTCACAGACGACGACGGGAGAATTTATATGTATGCTCATCTTTTCGACCAGTCCTATGGCGGAGAGGGTATGCATATGGGCGGAACCACAGGCTATGAGCTGGACAGAGAAGACCCTACAAAGATTATAAGAGGGCCCATTACCCTTTATAAAATGGATCCTGAGAATAACCCCTGGGAAAGATTTGGTTATAACAATCAGGACACACGTTTCGGCTGGATTGAGGGTGTTCATGCCCTTAAGGTGGGAAGCCGTTACTACAATATATATGCAACTCCCGGAACACAGGAGGGAAGCTATGTTATGGCGGTTTACTATTCTGACGAAGGTCCTCTTTCAGGCTTCAAGCTTCAGAAAAAGAATCCTTTAACAGCCAATAAGTACGGAATCGTAAACGGAGCAGGTCATGGCTGTGTGGAGAAGGGGCCTAATAATACACTCTGGGCATTTTACACTATTGCTACAAACTTCTCTCATCCAAATGAAAGAAGAATAGGCATGGACCTTGTTGCAATAGACGAAAACGGAGAGCTTTATTGTCCCCACGGAGTAACAGATACTCCTCAGTACGCTCCGGGTGTTATGGAAAACCCCGTAGAATGTAACTCACCTGGCTATCTGCCATTGAATATTCAGTACCGTCCGCAAGTTTCCTCTTTTGTATACGGAAGAGAGGCTATTTACGCTTGCGACGGAAGCACCATAACCTGGTGGGAGCCTAAAGAAGATGACGAAAACCCCAATATTATAGTTAATCTTAAAGTTCCCTATTATGTGGGAGCGGTAAGACTTTTCTGGCAGGAAATAGGCATCTGCGAGTCCGAGGGCAGAGTTCCCGGAGTTGTTAAGTTTACATTGGAAGGAAGCTTTAAAGAGGGAGAGTGGTTTCCTCTTTGCGACAATTTAGATGACGACAGAGATTTTAATATTGACTACAGAACCTTCGAGCCTAAGACCTGCTTAAAGGTAAGGCTCACAATTAAAGACAAGCCAGCTAATATCAAAATCGGTGTCAGGGATTTCACCGTTTTTGGTGTAAGAGATATGGAAAATTAAGAGAAAGAAAGGAAAAAAATATGAGAAAACTTCTGGCAACAATTTTGACCATGATAATGGTCGTGTCACTTTTCTGCATTATGCCCGCATCTGCAAATGTAGTGCTGGACATACAGAATGTGGCAGATGTAGGAGCAGCAGCTTATAATGAGGCAAGAAAAGCTTATTATCTTGGCAATATGTACTCCTACATAGGTTTTGACAATGTTGATTTAACAGGAATGAATTCTGTTGAAATCACAGCAATGGTAAGCCATCGTAATTATAATGACGGTGACGTAATTCAGGTGAGACTGGGTTCTCCAAAAGGTAAGCTTTTGGGCTATGTTGATTTTAATAAGCATGCACCCGAGGAATCCTTGGTATTCAAGGGAGCAATTACCCCTACACAGGGTATTCATAAGCTCTACTTTGTAAGTACCATGGGTTATGCAGCTGACACATGCTACATTCAGGGCATTAAGCTTAGCCCCGATAAATATTCAGCTCCCAAGTATGTGCCTGTTCCCGAAGAAAAAATCGTTGATACCCATTATACAACATGGGCTCTTACCGACGATCTGGGAAGAAAAGTCGCTTCATTTGAAGAGGCAGGCCCTAAAAGAGAAGGAAAGAGCGTTGCTCTTTTCTACTGGACATGGCATTCAAACTGGGAAACTTCAGATGCTATGAGCATGACCAACTTTGCAGCAGCACATCCTGAACTTAAGTACGACTACGATAATCCTGCTTGGCCCCAAAATACAACTTGGTACTGGGATGAACCTTTATTCGGTTTCTATGCAGGCGCTGACTACTGGGTGCTTCGTAAGCATGCTCAGATGTTTGCAAATGCAGGTGTTGACGTGCTTTTCTTCGACTGCACAAATAACCAGTTTACTTTCAGAAGAACTGTTGATGCTATGACGAATGCTTTCCACGATGCAAGAGAAGACGGACTCAATGTTCCTAAAATTGCATTTATGTCAAACTTCAATCCCAGTGCGTCAACTGGTAAAAACAACATTACCAGAACTTATATGAACTATTATAAGGATGGTAAAAATTCTGACCTCTGGTTCTACTGGGAAGGCAAGCCGTTAATTATGGCGTATACAACTACCCTTGTAGGCAGAGCAGACGATCCTGATGATGCCGCTTTAATGGAAGAAATCAAAAACTTCTTTACTTTCCGCGGCCCCCAGCCTTCACATAAGGTTGGCGAGGTTATAACGGGACAGTGGGCATGGCTTCAGACCTATCCTCAGAAGCAGTTTGTTAAGAATGAAGACGGAACATTCGAAGAAATGACAGTTGGTGTTGCAGTAAACCATTCCTATGTGGATGACGAAATTACTGCAATGAACGACAACTACTCAATGGGAAGAAGCTATACCAACGCTTTTGGTGACGATAACTCCGCAGGAGCAAGCAAAAAGGGCTATTTCTTCACAGAACAGCTTAACTATGTTCTCGAAATGGATCCTGAGTTGATGTTTATCACAGGCTGGAACGAATGGAAAGCAGGACGTGTTGATAACTGGGCAGGCGTGCTTAATGCAAGCCCCGACGTATATGATACTGAATCAAGCCGTGATGCTGAACCTACAAAGGGCGCACTTAAGGACATTTACTATTGTCTCTTGGTTGACGCTATAAGAAAATTCAAGGGTGTAGAACCCACTCCCGTTGCAGGTGCTGAAAAGACTATTGACATTAAAAATCCCGCGTCTTTCAGCGATGTAACTCCCGTATTTTATAACGATAAGGGCGTATACAACAGAGACCATGCAGGTTTTGGTGACCGTCATTATGAAAACTACACCGCAAGAAACAACGTTATAATCTCTAAAGTTTCAAGAGATGCAGCTAACCTTTACTTCTATGCAGAAACAAATGAAAATATCACAGCTCCCGAAGGAAGCAAGTGGATGAAGCTCTATATTGATGCTGACAGAAACCATGCAACAGGCTGGGAAGGCTACGACTTTGTAGTAAACTGCCCCGCTGCAGGCGACATTTCATCTCTTGCAACAGGAACTGCAGTAAAGATAGGAACAGTTGAATACAGCCTTTCCGGCAAGACCTTAATAGTTAAAATCCCTAGAGCTACACTTGGTCTTACAGGAACACTTAATTTTGAATTTAAGTGGGTTGACAATGCAGAAGGCGATATAATGAACTTCTACATTGACGGTAACTCGGCTCCTATGGGAAGATTTAACTATGTATATACCCAGATTGCTGAAACCTATCTTTCTGAAGCACAGAGAGCTGCCCTTAAGGGTATAACCGTTGTACAGGACGGTTCTAATAAGGTTTATGTAAACGGCAAGAAGATGCACATCTACGAGCCTGATACAAGAGTAACTGCAAAAATGATAAACGGTGTTATGTATATCCCCTCATACATTCTTGAGGAATCTTTGAATTACAGAACAACCTATGATTACGAAAGAGGAGTCTATAAGTTAGATACAGGAAAAGACTTCTTCTATTGTAATTTGGGTGCTAATGCAATAAAGAAAAACGGCAGAGATATGACTATCACAAATCCCGTTACATTTATTGACGGCACAATCTACATAGCCGTTACAACATTAAAGGAAGTATTCGGCATTGAAACTTATACACAGGACAATAAGGCTGCATTCGGTAAGGGCATAAATGCTTCTATCGTAAAGGCACTCAGCTTTTAATGAAAGGGGGAAATTAAGATGAAAAAAATAATTGCGATAATTCTTTCTTTGATTCTTGCCATGAGCACTCTTGCGGTTTTTGCAGCCGATGATGAAATTTCTACAAAAGGCTGGAAAGCAACAGCTTCATCTGTTAATGCCAACGGCGGTGTTCCCTGCGAAAAGGCAGAGCTTGCTTTTGACGGCAACCTTAATACCCATTGGCAGACAATGATTAACCCCAAGGCTGAGGCTCCTCACTTTATTACAATAGAGCTGCCTTCCGTTACCGAAATTGGCGGATACAGATATTATCCCAGACCTGACCACGGTGTAGGTGTTGCTCTTGAATATGAAATTCACGTCTCTGACGACGGTACCACATTCAAAAAGGTAACCGAGGGTAAATGGGGAGACGATACGGAAACAAAAACAGTGACATTCTCCCAGAACATAAAGACAAAGTTTGTTAAGCTTGTTATAAACAAAGGCTCAATCGGCTTTGGAAGTGCTGCTGAAATCGGACTTCTTAAGCCTATAGCAGGAAATAAGACAGTTACAGTAAGTGCTCTTACAGGTGAGACCATAAAGGCAGAAACCACAACCAGCGCAGATGCAGCAAAACCAGCGGAAACAAAGCCCGCTGAAACAAAACCTGCTCAGACCACAACACCCACAGCACCCACGGCGCCTACAACAACTGCACCGGTAGAAGATACGGGTGATCCTAAAAATGTGGCTGTTAACCCTGAAGGTGAAGGAAAAGGTCTTACCGAGCTTTCCACCAAGGGCTGGACTGCAGTTGCTTCATCAGTAAATGCCAACGGCGGTGTTCCTTGCGAAATTCCCGAGTATGCTTTTGACGGCAAACTCAATACTTACTGGCAAACCATGATTAATCCCAAGGCTGAACCCCCTCACACCTTTACAATAACCCTTCCCTCTGTGCAGGAATTTTCAGGCTTACGTTATTATCCCAGACCTGACTACGGTGTAGGTATCGCTTTGGAATACGAAATCCACGCATCCAATGACGGTGTGACCTTCTACAAGCTTGTAGAAGGTACATGGGGAAATAATATAGAAACAAAAAATGCAGAATTTTTGTATAACGTAAAAGCTCAATACGTTAAGTTTGTTATATATAAGGGGTCTATTGGATTTGGTTCTGCAGCAGAAATCAGACTGCTTTCTGCATCAAGATCCAAGAAGACTCTTGCTCTTAAAGAATTCCCCATAGGAGTTGTATCAGGTGAAAGAATTCCTATGAGTGAACTTTCAAAGGTGGCAGAAGACGAAGTATCCGTATATGGCTGGACCTTTGATGCATCAAGCGTAAATGCAAATAACGGCGTGCCCTGCGAAATACCTGAACTTGTTGTTGACGGAAAACTCAACACTCACTGGCAGACAATGATTAACCCCAAGGCTCCCTATCCTCATCACATTACTGTTATAATGCCTGAGGTTACAGCAATTTCTGGATATCGTTACTATCCCAGAGCTGACTATGGTGTTGGTATCGCTCTTGATTATGAAATTCACATTTCAGAAGACGGTGTTAACTTTACCAACGTTGCAAGAGGCAACTGGAAAGACGACGTTTCCACAAAGGAACTGGAATTCCCCGTAAACATCAAGGTTAAGGCAGTCAAGCTTGTTATAAACAAGGGTAGTGTAGGGTTTGGTAGTGCTGCTGAAATAAGACTTCTTAAGGAGAAGGAAGACAGAAAAACTGTTACTTATGCTGAATATACTGCAAATATGGGCGGATTTAATTTGGTAGAAGCTCAGTTTGAAGGAATGACCGTAAAGGCAACAGGTAAAATGGGTGATCCCAATGCAAATATGAGAGAAGTAGTTACAAATATGTCAGATAATATAATAAACTCTTACTGGCAGGCACAGTATGACGATAAATTTATTGACATAGACTATTACTTCGCTTATCCTTATACCATCACAGGTATAAGATATGTTCCAAAGCAGAGCAATACAGTAGGTCACTTCAAGAAAATTGAAATATATTCATCCGATAATGCAATGGATTATGACCTTTACGGAACATATACCTTTGACTCCTGCGATAAGCTTACGAAGACCGTAAGCTTTGAAGAGCCTTTCTGCCATAAGCAGATGAAGATAAGAGTAGTAGATTCTGAAGGAAACTATGTTTCCGGCGCAGAAATATACTTCCTTACAACAGAAGCTGATTACGAAAAGGAAACAGCTCTGGATCTGGAAAAGTATGTACTTAAAATCGGTTCTAACGAAATAAAGGTTGAAAAGGGCGGAGTGAGCAAGACTGTGACTATGGACGTTGCTCCCTTCATCGCATCAGGCTCTACCATGATTCCCTTAAGAGGACTTTTGGAGGAAATGGGCGCTGATATCAACTGGGTTGCATACGACCAGAAGATAGAGGTATTTTCTGCAATTCAGGACTTCATGGTATTCCAGATTGAGAACAACAGAGTTTATATAAACGATGTAAGATATTCAACTCCCGTTGCTCCTATGATTAAGGATTCCAGAACCTTTATTCCCTTGAGATTTGTATCTGAAAATCTTGGCTATAAGGTAGCTTGGAACGGAGAAACTCAGGAAATCACAATCACAAATAAATAATAAATATAAAATTTTTAAGGAGAGGTTAAAACCTCTCCTTTTTTTACCTTATTTTAGGCTTATTCACTTGACAAAAAGGGAAAAAAAGAATAAAATAATACGATAGTAAAATGCTTGGATTATGACCATTGACAAAAGATAACACAAAAGGTCTGAAAGGATGATTATAAATGATAAAAAGACCCAAGGGAACACTTGATATATTGCCTGAGGAAGTGGAAAGATGGCGCTTTGTTCAGGGAAAATTCCGTGATATATGCCGCCGTTTTGATTATAAGGAGATAAGAACTCCCGTTTTTGAATATACCGAACTTTTCCAGCGAGGTGTGGGTGATACAACAGACGTTGTACAGAAAGAGATGTACACCTTTGCTGACAAAGGTGACAGAAGCATTACCTTAAGACCCGAGGGAACCGCAGGAGCAGCCAGAGCTTATCTGGAAAACGGCATCTATGCAAAAAGCCCTATAAACAAGCTTTTTTATGATATCACCTGCTACCGCCACGAAAAACCCCAGGCAGGTAGACTCAGGGAATTCCATCAGCTTGGTATAGAAGCATACGGTGCAAAGGGGCCTTCCATTGATGCGGAAATAATAAGCCTCGCAGCATTGTTTTTAGAGGAACTTTCCATAAAGAACATAACCATAAATATAAATTCCATAGGCTGTCCCACCTGCAGAAAGGAATACAATGCTCATTTAAGAGAATATCTTTCAAACTATAAAGAAGAGCTTTGTCCCACTTGCCTTGAGAGAATGGAAAAAAATCCTTTGAGAGTGCTTGACTGTAAGAGTCCTATTTGCGGGGAAATCGGCAAAAAGGCTCCAAAGCTCATTGACTATATCTGCACAGAATGCAGCGAGCATTTTGAAGGCGTAAAAGGTCATCTTGAAGATTTGGGGATAAGCTACAATATAGACCCTTCTATTGTACGAGGACTTGACTACTATACAAAAACTGTTTTTGAAATTAAATCAGGCATGGATATCGGAGCCCAGAAAACGATTTGCGGCGGCGGAAGATACGACGGTCTGGTTGAAATAATAGGCGGCGATCCCACACCCGGAATAGGATTTGCTCTCGGTGTAGAAAGACTTTTGATGGAAATGGAAGCCGAGGGGATAGAAATGCCTGAAGACAAGGGGCCTGACATCTTTATTGCACACATGGGTGATAAGGCGGGTGCCGAAGCTGCCAAAATTACTTATGAACTCAGAAAGAAAGGGATTTCTGTTTCATCGGAGCTTTTGGGAAGAAGCGTAAAGGCTCAGATGAAATATGCCGACAAAATAGAAGCCCACTACTCCATGGTTTTGGGAGACAATGAAATTGAAACAGGAAAAGCAAACGTAAAAGACATGAAAACAGGCGAGCAGAAAGAAGTAAACCTTTCTGAAATCTCCACATTTTTCAAATAAGAGAAAAGAGGTAGTTTTATGGATACAATGAAAGGTCTCACCCGTACAAGCTATTGTGGTGATGTTGAAGAAATAGGAAGCGTTGCTGTTGTCGGAGGTTATGTTCAGAAAATCCGTAACATGGGAACGCTCATATTCATTGATTTAAGAGACAGAACAGGTATTGTTCAGCTGGCTTTCGACGAAAACTCAAATAGAGAAGTTTTTGAAAAGGCTGCTAAGTGCCATACAGAATATGTACTCATGGCTAAAGGACAGGTAAGAGAAAGAGAAAGCAAAAACCCCGATATAAAGACGGGTAATATAGAAATTTATGTTGATGATTTAAGAATTCTGGCAAAGGCTGAAACAACACCCTTTGAAATTACCGATGACACCAACGTAAACGAGGAGCTTCGCTTAAAGTACCGTTATCTTGATTTAAGAAGAAACGTGCTTCAGAAAAACATTATAACAAGAAGTAAAATTGCAAAAACAGCAAGAGACTATTTCTATGAAAACGGCTTTATCGAAATAGAAACACCCATGATGATTAAATCAACTCCCGAGGGAGCAAGAGATTATATCGTTCCTTCCAGAATTCATGAGGGCAAGTTCTACGCTCTTCCTCAGTCGCCTCAGATTTACAAGCAGCTTTTAATGATTTCCGGCTTTGACCGTTATATCCAGCTTGCACGTTGTTTCAGAGACGAGGATTTAAGAGCTGACAGACAGCCTGAATTTACACAGATAGACCTTGAGATGTCCTTTGTTGATGTTGATGACATTCTTAAAATGATTGAAGGCTTTGTTGAAAGACTTTTCCTTGATGTTCTTGATATAAAAATTCCCATGCCTCTTAAAAGAATGACCTATAAAGAGGCTATGGAGCGTTATGGATCAGATAAGCCCGACACAAGATTCGGCATGGAGCTTTGTGACATATCAGACCTTGCAAAAGAATCAGGTTTCTCTGTATTTTCTTCTGCAGTAGAAAATGGCGGAGCTGTGGGTGCAATCGTTGCTGAAAACAGTGCAGATACCTTGAGCCGTAAGGAAATAGACAAGCTTACAGAATATGTAAAGGGAATAGGAGCAAAGGGTCTTGCCTATATAAGATGGGTTGAGGACGAGCCTACATGCTCATTCTCCAAGTTCTTAAAAGACGGAGAGCTTAATGCAATTATAGAAAAAGTAGGGGCTAAAAAGGGTGACACAGTTTTATTTATCGCGGATAAAAAGTCAACTGTTTTGTCGGTACTTGGCTCACTTCGTCTCACAGTAGCCAAAAAGCTTGATATAATTCCCGAGGGTGAATTCAATTTCCTCTGGATTACAGAGTTCCCGTTCTTTGAGTACAACGAAGAAACGAATCATTGGGATGCTATGCATCATCCTTTCACAATGCCTATGGATGAATGTATTCCTTATCTTGATACCGACCCCGGCAAGGTAAGAGCAAAGGCATATGACCTTGTATTAAACGGAACAGAGTTATCCAGCGGTTCTATTCGTATAACAGACGCAGAGCTTCAGAAGAGGATGTTTGAAGCTTTAGGACTTACCGAAGAGGAAATCAAGGCTAAGTTCGGTTTCCTGGTAGATGCGTATAAGTACGGAGCGGCACCTCACGGCGGAATGGGAATAGGACTTGACAGAATAGCGATGATTATGTGCAATGCCGATTCTCTTCGTGACGTAGTGGCGTTTCCCAAGGTACAGAATGCATCGGAGCTTATGTCAAATGCTCCCGATGTTGTGGATGAAGCTCAGCTTAAGGAACTTCATATAAAGGTTACAGAATAAAAGAATCAGATTTCGGAGGACTAAAAAGTCATGATAGAAGTTAAGGGACTATGTAAAAGTTTTGGTGCACACAAAGTTTTGGATAACATAACTTTTCGTGTGGAAAAAGGAGAGGTAATGGGATTTTTGGGTGCTAACGGCGCAGGCAAAAGCACCACTATGAACATTTTGACAGGATACCTTTCGTCAAACTCAGGAACGGTTTTGATTAACGGTATCGATATATCAAAAAAACCTAAAGAGGCAAAAAAACATATAGGCTATCTTCCCGAAAAGCCTCCGCTTTATCCTAATATGACTGTTAAAGAGTACCTTGATTTTGCATTTGAATTAAAGGGAGTCAAGCTTTCTTCCAAAGCGGAAAAGGGAGAAACTTCCGAAAAAGAAAAGCATATATACGATATATGTAATAGATGCGGTATACTTGACGTAAAGGGAAGACTCATAAGGAATTTGTCCAAGGGCTACTGCCAGAGAGTGGGACTTGCCCAGGCTTTAATCGGTGACCCCGAGATTTTAATTCTTGACGAGCCTACGGTTGGTCTTGACCCTGTGCAGATTATAGAAATAAGAAACCTGATAAAGGATCTTGGCCGTGACCATACAGTTATTTTAAGCTCTCACATTTTAAGTGAGGTTTCTGCGGTATGTGAAAAAATTATTATCATAAATAAGGGCCAAATTGCAGCAGCTGCTTTTACCGACAGGCTTATGAAAGAGTTTGAAGACGTAACACGCTTAAGATTAAGGGTAGAAAGTGATGCGGAAAGCATTAAAAAAATCTTCAGCCAGACCTTTGGAATTGAAGGTATCGAAGAGATTCCTACAGGTGACCCCTCTGTTACAGAAATTACGATAAAAACATCAAAGGATATAAGACTTAGCATAATGAGCCGTCTTACCGAAAAAAATGTACCTGTTAAATTTTTCGGGCTTGATTCACTCAGCTTAGAGGATATTTTCCTTAAATATGTAGGAGGTGAAGAAGATGAAAGCAATATTTAAAAGAGAAATTGACAACTATTTGAATAATCCCATGGGGTACGTATTTTTGGGAATTTTCATTTTAATGTTTTCGGGGATTTTCTGCTATATAAATCTTTACGGACTTACAAGTTCAAATATTTCCTACACCTTCACCTGGATGATTTACGTTATGCTTTGTCTTATGCCTCTTTTAACCATGAGGCTTCTGGCTGAAGAAAAAGCAGCAAAAACTGATCAGCTTTTGCTTTGCAGCCCCATTTCTTCAAAAGACGTGGTAATGGGAAAATTCTTTGCGGTAATGAGCCTGGTTATTCTTGCTCTCTGCTTTACAATCCCTCACCTTGTGGTGCTGATTTTAAGAGGAAATCCCGATTTTTCCACTACACTCCTTGCATACCTCGGATTTTTGCTTTATTCCTCGGTTTATGCATCAATCGGTCTTTTCATTTCTTCTTTAACAGAAAATCAGGTGATTTCTGCAGTTTTGACCTTTGCCACCTTTATAGCTATGCTTGCACTGGAAATTTTGGTTGTTCCTGCAATTCAGAATCCCTTTACCTATAAAATTCTTTCAGGAATTTCCTTTGCATCAAGATACACCGACTTTTCTCTTGGAATATTGAATTTATCATCTTTAGTTTATTATATAAGTATTGCTCTTATGTTTAACTACTTTACGGTTTTAAGCATTGAGAGAAGAAGATGGTAGGAGGTGCCTTTTATGAAAAATAAAATTAAATTCAGATTAGAGGGCTTATCTTTTGCCGCTTTGGTTTTACTTTTGGTTGTTTTTGTTAACATCATTTTCGGGGTTTTGGGTGAAAGATACGACCTTAAACTGGACTTGACCGGTGGAGGGGTTTATACTCTGGCTCCCGAGACAAAAGAAGTATTATCCTCTTTGGATAAAGAGATTACTTTATATTATGCAACTAATGCCGACAGCAGAAATGTCCGCTATCAGGAGATAATGGAAGAATTTAAAAATGAATCTCCCTTTATTAAAGTTGAGGAAATAAACATAGATACCGATCCCGGATTTGCCAGAAGATACCAGATAAGAAACTATAACAGCGTAGTGGTTGAAAGCGAGGAAACGGGCAAGAAGAGAGTTATAGATAACTCCATTATAGAAAATAGCTCTGCCAACGATAACGGAATGGAAAGCTCAAGGGTTAACTATCTTGAGGGTTATATTTCTGCGGCACTTCGTTATGTAACAAGCGATGACCCTCTTTCTGTATATATTACAATGGGACACGGGGAAGTTACTGAAAATACTGCATTTTTGGACCATCTTATGAATATGCTTTATTCCGAAGCTATGACGGTAAAGGTTCTGGATTTAACTACGGATAATATACCCGGGGATACCGATATGCTTCTTTTCGCAGGTCCGACAATAGATTTTACCGATGATGAAATTAA
Organism: Clostridia bacterium; assembly: GCA_045123995.1. Taxonomy (GTDB): domain Bacteria; phylum Bacillota; class Clostridia; order CAKSNL01; family HGM11501; genus HGM11501. Next base: position 65,275 of record JBGVKY010000001.1, on the reverse strand, counting down.
AAAGGTAGATGACTATCTTGAAAAGGGCGGAAGAATGCAGTTTTACTCAAATCCTGCCTTCAGTTTGCCTAATATAAACGGATATTTCCAGAAAAACTGGGGCGTGAAAATTGAAAATAACTGCGTTTCAGACAATAATTCCAGTTATATTGCAAAAAGTTCCGGAGGGAATTTCTTGATTCCAGTTTTGGCGGAGCATGCAATGACCCAGTATTTACTTTCTGTAAACACAAGACTCAGAACTGCTGATGGTGAAACCAACTCTGTCACAATAGAGGAAAGAAACGATATTGAAGCTACACCTCTTGTTACCACTAGTATTTCCGGTGTCACCATGTCAAGAGAAGATTGGAATAAAAAGCTTGAAAGGGAAGAACACAAAACCAGCGAAGAGGGAAATTATAATATAACCGTATATTTAAGAAAAAATCCTCTTAATAATAATGAGACCACAGCAAGACTTTTAGTTTCCGGCTCACACTATATGCTTTTTGACAGAATGGTTGATGCTTCCTCTAGCTATGGGGATAAGGATCTTATAGTAAAGAGTATAAATTATATGTCAGGAATTGAAGATGCTCCTGTTTCCGTGGCAGCTAAAAATGTTGTCAAGGAAAAAATGGAAGTGTTAAAGCAAAGTGCATTGGTATTTTGCATAGCCTTGCTTGTGGCAGTAATTCCTCTTATTTTATTCGCCTTTGGAATTTATGTGTATATAAGGAGGAGTCGTCTGTGAAAAAAAGCTTAAAGCTTGTTCTTCTCCTTTTAGTTGTTATTGCCCTGGGAATTTTTGCCTTTATGCTTACTAAGGAAGACGGTAAAGTCGTTAATTCTGATGAAAACGAAGAGAAAGGGTTTTATGTAAGGGAACTTAAAGGTGAAATTAAGGAAATAAACCTTGTTAACACCTCCGGCGTTTTTGGCTTTACCAAAGAGAACGGTGTATGGTATAACATTTTCACCGAAAAGGTTGAAACAAACGGAAATACAATTTACGCCATAGAAAGTATTTTAGGAAAGCCTCTGGCTTTGGATACCATCGAAGAAAATGTAGCTTCGATAGGAAAATACGGACTGGATAAGCCTATAGTTACCGCTACCTTTGAAACGGCAGAGGGAGAAAAAGGGACTCTTAAAATAGGAAACGCCGTGCTTGGAGCAAAGTACTATTTCACTTTGGACAATAAAACTGTTTATACAATGGCTTCAAACGAGGCAGGGCTTTTCATGGCGGGAATGAAGGCGTTCTCGGATTTAACTTTAGTAAGATTGAATATAGAAGAGGTTAAAAATGTCACTCTTTATAATTACGGCAGCACCATTGAAATTGCCAAAAAGAGTGAAACAGAGCTTATGGAAGAGGGGGCAAGTGCACTTTTTACCTACGCTTTAAGAAAGCCGGTAAACGAAAATGCATCACCCACAGAGGCACAGAAATTTTTTGAAACATTTGCTGCTATAAGCGCAGAAGGCTACGACCCTTATGCCAAGGACAAGGACTGCGGTTTTGATGAAATAAACAGATATTTCGCTTACGAAACTACCAAGGACAAAGGATATTTCCTATTGGGCGATTCCCCTAAAGAAGGATTTACCTATGTTAAAAAACAGGGGGTAAAAGGCGCTTATATCGTTGATAATTCTGCTTTGTCATTTATGAATACCGAGGCTTTTGACCTTGTTGACAAACATATAGCCCTTTACTATTTCGATGAAACGGCAAAGGTTAGAATTGAAAGCGGAAGCGAAAACTATGAGCTTTTGATAAAAGACAAGGTTTTCCTTAACGGAAAAGAAATAGAGGCTGAAACAGCACAGGAATTTTTCAAAAATTTAATCGGCCTTTGTTATGACGGAACAGCCGAAAATGAGATTGCTTCTCCAAAGAGCGAAGTGAGAATTGTCTTTGAAACAAAGAACAAAACGGATGTAACTGACTACGTTTCCTACGACGCTATGAATTACGGGGTTTTAAGAAACGGAAAAATGGAATTTACAATTCAAAAAAAATATGTTGAAAAAATAATGAGTTTAATCAAGGAGCTTGTTTGATGAACTATCCAACTGTAACGGAGGTTTTAGCTGAAAGTCTTTCAGATAAAGCAGGAATAAAAAAAGGGGACAGGATAAAGACTGTAAACGGTGAGAAAATCACAGATATACTGGACTACCGTTTTTTCACATCCGACCCCTATCTTGAAATTGAAGCATTGAGGGATAATGAGGAATTTTCTTTTGCCTTGGAAAATGATTCGGGTGAAGATATAGGACTTACCTTGTGTTTTGGTGATGCGGATAAGACAAAAAGATGTAAGAATAAGTGCATTTTCTGCTTTATCGACCAGATGCCTAAGGGTATGCGAGAAAGTCTTTATCTTAAGGATGACGATGTAAGACTTTCTTTCCTTACAGGAAGCTATATTACTCTTACAAACCTTTCGGATACGGATATAAATCGTATAATAACTCAGCACATAAGCCCTGTTAACGTGTCTGTTCACACAGTAAATCCTGCCTTAAGGGTGGAAATGCTTAAAAATAAGGATGCAGGAAAAGTTTTCAAAATAATGAAAAAGCTTGCCAGAAATAAAATTGTCATGAACTGTCAGGTGGTTTTGGTAAAGGGCGTAAATGACAAAAAGGAGCTTTCTTTAACAATTAAAAAGCTCTTGAGCCTTTATCCTTATGTAAATAGCTTAAGTGTTGTGCCGGTAGGGCTTACAAAGTACAGAGATAATCTTCCGCAACTTGAAGCCTTCGAAAAAGAGGATTCGATTGAAGTAATAAATCAGATTGAAAAGTTTCAGAAAAAGGCAAGAAAAAAGCATAAAACGGGCTTTGTTTATGCTTCGGATGAATTTTACTTAAAGGCTGAAAAGCCCCTTCCCGAAGAATGGGAATATGACGGATATCCCCAGATAGAAAACGGCGTGGGAATGATTACTTCTTTTAAGGAAGAAGCGGATTTTGCCCTAAGCGAGCTTCCGGAATCTTTGCCCGAAAGAAAAGTCGGGTTGATAACGGGCTTTGCGGCAAGTGAACTTTTAAGAGAAACTAAAGAAAAGATAGAGAAAAAATACGAAAACATAAAGATAGAAATCTATCCTATAAGAAACGACTTTTTCGGGGAAAGTGTTACGGTTGCGGGACTTGTTACAGGAAAAGATGTGATAAGTCAGCTTAAAGGAAAGAGCCTTCCGGAAGAGCTTTTAATGCCCGAAGTAATGTTTCGTGCTGATACGGATATTATGCTTGATGATATAGACATAGAAACTTTGGAAAAAGAACTTAATGTAAAAATAACCAAGATAAAAACTGACGGAATTTCCACCGTCAATGCTATATGCGAGAAATAATGAAAGGAGGCTCATTATGCCGAAACCTTGTGTTGCTATAGTAGGAAGACCAAATGTGGGCAAATCCACACTCTTTAACAGATTGACAGGTGGGAGAACCGCTATTGTTGAAGACACTCCGGGCATAACCAGAGACAGAATTTATAAGGATGCGGAATGGTGCGGAAAGGCCTTTACATTGATTGATACAGGCGGAATTGAGCCTAAGAGCGACGATATAATACTTTCCCAGATGAAGCGGCAGGCAAATCTTGCCATAGAGCAGGCAGATGTAATTATTTTTATGACAGATATCAAATCCTCCATGACTGCATCTGATGCCGAGGTTGCTTCAATGCTCCAGAAATCAGGAAAGCCCGTGGTACTGGCGGTTAATAAAAGTGATTCTCCCGGAAATCCCCCTATGGAATTTTACGAATTTTATAACCTCGGAATAGGAGAACCTGTTGCAATAAGCTCAACTCACGGTATGGGTCTTGGTGAGCTTTTGGACGAAGTATGCTCCTATTTCAAGGATGAAGATTACGAGGAAATAGAGGAAGATGTTATAAAGGTTGCTGTGACAGGTAAACCCAATGCAGGAAAATCTACACTCTTTAATCATCTTTTAGGCGAGGAAAGGGTTATAGTATCGGATATTCCCGGAACCACCAGAGATGCAATCGATTCCTACCTTGAAAAGGACGGTCAGAAGTATCTTATTGTAGATACGGCAGGAATGAGAAAAAGAGGGAAAATTGACGATAATGTGGAACGTTACAGCGTGGTAAGAAGCTTAGCCGCCATTGAAAAAAGCGACGTTTCCATTTTGATGATAGATGCATCGGAGGGGATAAGCGAGCAGGATTCCAAAATTGCAGGCTACGCTCACGATAACGGAAGAGCAAGCATAATCGCTGTAAATAAATGGGATTTAATCGAAAAAGATGATAAAACCATGTCGGAATTCAAAAAGAGCATAGAGGAAAAGCTTCCTTTCATGCACTATGCCCCCCAAGTTTATATAAGTGCCAAAACGGGACAGAGAACAGATAAGCTTTTGGAGACCGTTAATTTTGTCCATAAAGCTCATAATACCCACATTTCAACGGGTGCATTAAATGATATTATAAACGAGGCGGTAAATAAAAATCAGGCTCCCTCGGACAAGGGAAAGCGCCTTAAGATTTATTATGCAACCCAGGCGAAGGGAGCGCCTCCTACATTTGTTTTATTTGTAAACGATAAGGAGCTTATGCATTTTTCGTATCTTCGTTATCTTGAAAATCAGATAAGGAAGGCATTTGATTTAACAGGAACTCCGGTGGAATTTATAATAAGAGAGCGTAACGAGGAAGAAAAGAGGTAGTTTTATGATATATATAATAATTTCAGGACTCATATTAGGCTACTTACTCGGAAGTATTAACCCTGCAATAATATTTTCCAGATTAAAGGGAAAAGACATAAGAAAATTAGGCAGCGGAAATGCAGGAGCTACCAATACCTTAAGAAATTTCGGAAAAGGTGCCGCGTTAATTGTTACCTTGTGCGATATATTAAAGTGCATAATTTCCCTTTTGATTGCGGGACTTATCGCAAAAACTATAGAACCCGGATTTGTGCTCTACGGAAAAATAGCTGCAGCTGTCGGCTGCATCATGGGACACAATTTCCCCCTTTACTTTGCATTTAAGGGAGGTAAGGGAGTTTTAGTTTCAGCTACGGCACTTTTTATGCTGGATTACAAAATAGGATTCATTGCAATTTTAACATTTATCGTTGTCTTTGGCATAAGTAAATATGTGTCTTTGGGTTCGATTTTATCTTCATGCATAGCGGTTATGTTTTCGTCGTTTATGTCTGATACATATGTATTTTTATTCATAGCCTTTGCGGCAATACTCACCATTATAAGACACCGAACCAACATAAAGAGACTTATAAAGGGTGAAGAATCCAAAACTACATTCAGTAAGAAATAGGAGAAAAATATGAAAATTTCTGTAATAGGATCAGGCGGATGGGGAACAGCCCTTGCTATTCTTTTATCCAAAAACTCTCATGAAGTAATCTTGTGGTCATGGCAGGAAGAAGAAAGCGAAAAGCTTAAAAAGGACAGGGAAAATAAAGCATTTCTTCCTGGTGTTAAAATTCCGGATGGAATAGAATTTACTTCGGATCTTGAAGAAGCAGTGAAAAAAGCGGAAGCGGTTGTAACTGTTCTTCCCAGCCATAAATTAAGAGATTATGCTAAAAAGATGGCTCCCTATATAGGAGACAGACTTATAATAAACTGCACCAAGGGCTTGGAACAAGGTACATATAAAACTATGTCGGAGTGCATAAAGGAAGAAATTAAAGATGCCCGGGTTGCTGTTTTGACAGGTCCCTCTCATGCGGAGGAAGTTGCGCGATTTATACCCACGGCAGTTGTGGCGTCAGCCGAAAATATGGAAGATGCCGAGATTGCAAGGGAATTATTTATGTGCGAATCGTTCAGGGTTTATACAAATTCTGATTTAAAGGGAATAGAAATCGGCGGTGCACTTAAGAACGTTATCGCTCTTTGTGCAGGCATGATTGACGGCCTTGGCTATGGAGATAATACCAAGGCGGCTTTAATGACCAGAGGACTTGCGGAAATTACAAGACTGGGAATAGCCATGGGAGCAAGGCGTGAGACCTTTATGGGGCTTACCGGAATAGGGGATTTAATCGTGACATGTACCAGTATGCATAGCAGAAACAGACGTGCAGGAATACTTCTCGGTCAGGGAAAGAGCTTAGAAGAAACATTGGATGAAATAAAAATGGTTACAGAGGGTATAACGACCTGCTCCGCGGCCTATGAGCTTTCTAAAAAGGCAGGAGTTGAAATGCCAATTGTAAACGAGGCATACTCTGTTTTATATGAAAATAAGAACCCTAAATCCGCGGTACTGGATTTGATGATAAGAGATAAAAAAGAAGAAGTGTAAAGGAAGTGCTATTATGAAAAAAACAGCATTGGTAGTTTTGGCAGCAGGTATGGGAAGCCGTTTCGGCGGACTTAAGCAAATGGAACCTTTTGGTCTTAACGGAGAGGCAATTCTGGACTTTTCCGTAAACGATGCTATCGAAGCGGGATATAGTGAGGTTATTTTTATAATAAAAAAGGAAATCGAAAAGGATTTTAAGGAAACCGTGGGAAAGAGAACAGAAGCTAAAATTCCTGTTAAATACGCCTATCAGGAGCTTGATAAATTGCCTTCCGGCTATACTGTACCTGAAGGACGCGTAAAGCCCTGGGGAACAGGTCACGCCGTTTTGTGTGCGAAGGAGCTTATTGATTCACCTTTTGTAATAATAAATGCAGACGATTACTACGGAAAAGAAGGCCTTAAAAAGTTAAAGGAGCATCTGGATAACGAGGAGGGCTTTGCTCTGGCAGGATATAAACTCTACAATACATTATCGGAAACAGGAGCAGTAACAAGAGGTGTTTGTAAGGTAGCTGACGGATACCTTTATGATATTGACGAGACAAGCGTCGATAAGAATTCAGGCTATCCTGAAGATACTTTAGTGTCCATGAATATGTGGGGTCTTACACCTGAACTTTTCGATTATATCACACCTTACTTTGACGAATTTCTTGAAAAGGAAATAAATACTCCCAAGAGTGAATTTTATATTCCTCTTGCAATCAGCAGAGCTGTAAATGAAGGTCTTACAAAAGTCAAGGTTTACGAAACCGACGATAAGTGGTACGGAGTTACATATAAAGAAGATGCCGAGGGAGTAAGATGCGCACTTCAGGACCTTCAGAAGAAAGGTCTTTACGATGGTCTTAATAAGTGAAATATTAAAAGCCTATAACTTGGATGGAGAAATAGCTTCCTATGGTGACGGGCATATAAATGACACTTATATATTAGGCAATAAAAATTACATTCTCCAAAAGATAAATACGGATATATTTTTAGATGTACACGGTCTTATGGAAAATATTTCGGGAGTAACGGAATACTTAAGAAATGAGATATTAAAAGATGGAGGAAATCCTGACAGAGAAACCCTTACCTTGATAAAAACCAGGGACGGTAAAAATTATTATAAGTCTGAATCAGGGGAAGCCTATCGTATCTATAAATTTATATCCGGGGCAAAAAGCTATAATCTTGCAGAAAGTCCCAAGCAGTTTTACGAAGCGGCAAGGGCTTTCGGACGTTTTGCCATGTATCTTGATAAGTACCCTGCTGAAAGTTTGCATGAAACCATAAAGGATTTTCACAACACTCCCAACCGTTATTTACAGCTTGATGAAGCTATAAAAAATGACCCTTTTGGAAGAGCAAAGCTTGTAGGGAACGAAATTGCTTTTGCCATGGCAAGAAGAAGTGAAGCATCAATGATTACTGACGCTATTAAAAGTGGGGAAGTCCCCTTAAGGGTAACCCACAACGACACCAAGCTCAACAACGTATTGTTGGATGATAAAACGGGATGCGGAGTCTGTGTTCTGGACCTGGATACGGTTATGCCCGGCTCATTGCTTTATGACTTCGGAGATGCCCTAAGATTCGGGGCATCCTCCGCAGTTGAGGATGAAACTGACCTTTCAAAGGTATGGTTTGATATGGATTTATATAAGGCGTTTGTTTCAGGCTATTTAGAGGAAACAGGGGCTATATTGAAAGACGCTGAAAGAAAGCTTTTGCCCTTTTCTGCAAAGCTTTTAACCTTAGAATGCGGAATTCGTTTCTTAACCGATTATATAATGGGCGATGTATATTTTAAGATTAATAATGAAAATCATAATTTAGACAGGGCAAGAAATCAGTTTAAGCTTGTTTATGACATTGAAACGAAGCTTTCTTCAATGGAGAAGATTATAAATGAAATTTAAAAAGAGGGTGTAATACACCCTCTTTTTTATTTAAGACACTTGCAAAGTGCAAGTGCTGTTTTTTTCATTTCTTCTCTTGTATTGAAAAAGCCCGGGGAAAAGCGTACAGTACCGGTATCAAAGGTTCCTATGGTTTCGTGGGCAAGTGGTGCACAGTGAAGCCCGGCCCTTACGCAAATGCCGTGATTTTTATAAAGCTTTTCGGCTAAGACGGAGGAATCTTCTTTTGTTACGATGGACATAACTGAGGTTGAATTTTCTCCCGGAGTTCCCATTATTTTAACGGATGGAATCACGCTGAAATCCTCCGCCAGAATTCTGATTAACTCCGTTTCGTAAGCATGAATGTTTTCAACCTTGTGTCTTAAAATGAAATTAACTCCGGAAAGAAGACCGGAAATTCCGGGGACGTTGGGAGTTCCGCTTTCAAAACGGTCGGGAAGAACTAAAGGTTGGGTAAGGGATTCTGAAAAGCTGCCTGTTCCGCCTTCGGTCAATGAATCGGGCAGTATGCCCTCTCTTATATAAAGACCGCCTGTTCCCTGAGGACCTAAAAGACCCTTGTGACCGGGAAAAGCTAAAATATCAATACATGATTTTTCTACATCGATCGGTACCGAACCGGCACTCTGGGATGCATCTACCATGAATAAGATATCTCTTTCTTTAAGCTCTTTACCTATTTCTGTAAGGTCATTTATACTTCCGGTTACATTGGATGAATGAATTAAACATACCAGTTTTATATCGGGATTTAAGGAGGACAATAAAGCCTCTTTTTTTACAAAACCCTTTTCATCGCCTTTGACATAATAGAGAGTGGCTCCTTTTTCGTTGAGAAGGTTAGAGGGCCTTGCCACAGCGTTATGCTCCATGGTGGAAATTAAAAAGGAATCACCCTCTTTAATAAGACCTTTAAGGGCAGTATTTATAGCGGTGGTGGCGTTATCGGTGAATATTATATTTTCGCTTGAATCTATATTAAAAAGCTTTGCCAGAGCTTCTCTGGCAGAAAAAATAATTTCGCTTGCACAGTAGGCATTACGGTAGGAGCCTCTTCCGGGGCTTGAAAAATTGTTAAGGGAAAAATTAACTGCCTTTTTTACTGAGTCAGGCTTCAAAAATGAAGTGGCAGCATTGTCAAGATAAATCAAAAAAAATGCCCCTTTCCGTTGAATTTATTTTTATCATGAGTGAGAAAAGTTTCCCATGTTGTCTTCTTCATAGATTGCCCTTATATTTATACGGGCATCTTTTGCGCTGGAAAGTATTTTCTCTTTATTTTCGCTTTTCACTCTTAAGGAGTAGGTGCAGCCACCTTCGGAAATGGATTTCGGAGTCTGGATAATTTCGGAGGGAATAGAAGAATTTGTCAGGATTTTTTTGAGCCTTTGGGCGCTTGTTCCTGAATTTAATAAGATAAGCATAGGGTTCACTCCTTTCATTACCCCTAAATATTTTATGCACAGGAAGATTTTAAGACACTAAAAGGTAAAAAAATAAAAAAATCACAAAAATATTAAAGATTTTTCTTGCAAAATTGACAAAAAAAGAGTATTATATACTATATGATAGTATTTTTGTATCTAAGTATAGGTGAAAGCTTGGAAAGGAATGATTGTTATGTCAAATAAATTTTTTCAGAGCGTGGTATATCAGCTCAAGGAGGCTTTCGGCCGTCCTTCCGGCGTGATTTTGGATAACGACACCATAAGCTCATTTACGGACATAAAAGGCATAGAAGAAATTTTAGACGAGGTACAAAGACAGTGCTCTGAACCTGGCAGGGTTTATGTAGCAGGCGGATATACATTTATCGGTGGCGGAATGAGAGGAAAGACTGACTTTATCGCGTTTGTTGAGGGCGAAGATGAAGAGGCAAAAAAAGACGTAAGCATCCTTTCTGTTTCAATTTTAAGCATAAAGCAGTTCTACGATGAGAAGTTTGACAAGCTCAACTTTGTGAAGAATGTACTTTTGGATAACATTCTGCCCGGAGACCTTACTGCAAAGACAAAGGAACTTCATATAGCAACTGATGTAACAAGAGTTGTTATGACTGTAAGAGTTGATTCGGAGCATGATAATGCAGCGATGGATATCCTTTCAAACATTTTTCCCGATAAGGAAAAGGATTTTATTATAAGAATTGATTCCAAAGATATTGCAATTGTCAAGGAAATCAAGGCAAATTCCGCAGACAAGGACGTTAAGAAGATTGCAAAATCTCTGCTTGACACCATAAATTCTGAGCTTATGATAAATGCATTTATCGGTATCGGAACAATTGTTACCGACATGAAGGATATTGCAAAGAGCTATCGTGAAAGCCATGTGGCACTCGAGGTAGGAAAGGTTATGGATACGGACAAGCCTATAATGAGCTATAACAATTTAGGTATCGGCCGTCTTATCTATCAGCTTCCCACAACCTTGTGCAAGCTTTTCTTAGACGAAGTTTTTGAAAAAGGCTCTTTAGATACCTTAGACCATGAAACAGTTGTTACAATTCAGAAATTCTTTGAAAAGAATCTTAACGTGTCGGAAACTTCACGTCAGCTTTATGTTCACAGAAATACCCTTGTATACAGACTTGACAAGGTGCAGAAGCTTACAGGCCTTGATTTGAGAGTTTTCGATGACGCCATTGTATTTAAAGTAGCAATGATGGTTAAAAAGTATCTTGAATCTAATCCTAATAAGATTTGAGGTGTAAAACTTGATAGAATTTGTAAATGTTACCCTGACTTATCCTAACGGCACAAAAGCCTTGGATGATTTGTCTTTCAAAATTGAAAGAGGAGAATTTGTGTACTTAACCGGCAGAAGCGGTGCGGGAAAATCCTCTATAATGAAACTTTTAATGCGTGAGGAAAATCTGACAGACGGTCAGATTTTCGTTGACAGAGTTGAGATTTCGGGTCTTTCAAGGAAAGAAATTCCTTATTTACGAAGAAGTCTCGGCATGGTTTATCAGGACTTTAAGTTGCTTCCAAAAACCACGGTGTATGACAATGTTGCTTTTGCTATGCAGGTTGTAGGTGCAAGCAGTAAAGCTATAAGAAAAAGAGTTCCCGAAGTGTTGGATCAGGTAAGACTTTCCGGTAAAGCAAGATGCGATATATCTGAGCTTTCAGGCGGTGAACAGCAGAGAGTTTCCATCGCACGTGCGTTGGTTAACCGTCCCACTGTTATTTTAGCAGACGAGCCTACAGGAAATCTTGACAGGATTGTTGCAATGGACATCATGGACACATTGGAATCTATAAATAAAAGCGGAACTACAATTCTTATGGCAACACATGCATCTGAGATTGTAAATGCCCGTCCGAAGCGTCTTTTGGTGGTGGATGACGGAAAACTCACCCGTGACGAAGAGGGAGGATTGTATAACCTTGATGAATAATTCCAGATATTACACAAAGACAGCAATTTTAAGTATAGTACATAACAAGCTTATGTCCATATCCTCGATTTTGACTATTGGATGCTGCTTGTTTTTGTTCAGCGTATTTACACTTTTTTCGCTTAATATAAATTATATAAGTGAGCAGATTAAATCCCAGTGTGAAATTCAGGCGTATATTGATATTTCCATTGACGGGGAAGATGCCCTTGCCATAGCGGACAGGGTAAAGGATGTTCCCAATGTGGCGGACACTGCCTATGAAACAAAGGCACAGGCGTTCAGTAACTACTCCGAAAGACTTCAGGGCAATTCTATAGCTCTTGAGGGGTTAGAGGGTGAAGACTTTTTGAGAAACAGTGTAAAAATCACGCTGGAAGACCTTTCGCTTGCGAGCGAAACTGCAAAAGAAGTGGAGAAAATCCCCGGAATAGCCGAGGTTATAAACCATCAGGATACGGTTGATAATGTAATAAGCATCACATCGTATGTTAAAAATGCAAGCTTTATTATAATGCTCATTTTAATGATAGTGTCGCTTTTCATTATTTCAAATACCATAAAGCTTTCGGTTGCATCCCGTTCAGGAGAAATCCATATAATGAAATTTGTAGGTGCCACCAACTGGTTTATCCGCTGGCCCTTTATTATCGAGGGTATTATAATAGGCTTTATAGGAAGTATACTGGCTCTTGCAGTAACGTTTTCGGGATATATCCCCTTATACAGCTCTGTGACAGAAACTTTCCCGATTATGAAGCTTTGCGCCCCATCTGATATCTCAGGAATACTCATTTTGCTGGTGATTGCCTTTGGTTGTCTTATGGGTGCTTTTGCCAGCACCTGGTCAACTACAAGACACCTTAAAGTTTAATGGAGGTGCCTTGTGAAGAAAAGAAAAGTTTTAATTTCTGTTACAGCGGTTATCATGGCACTGGTTTTTGTACTCACCTTTGTGGCCTCTGTTTTTCCTGCAAGAGCCGATCTGACCAGTCAGTTGAATCAGGCGAAAAATCAGAGAAAGGCGGCAGAACAGGAGCTTTCCAACATAAAAAGTCAGAAAAAGATTGCAGAGGATGATAAAGCAAAATTAGATGCAGAGATAGCGGGGCTTAACAGTAAAATTGCAGCAGTACAGGCGGAGATAGATGCTACGGCAAGAAAGCTTTCTGAAAAAGAGGCAGAACTTTACGCGGCGGAAGTTGCCTGCGAAAAGCAGTTTGAATCCTTTAAGACCAGGGCGAGAATAATGTATGAAAACGGCCCTTCGACCTATATAGAAATTTTGTTTTCATCAGGAAGCTTTTCAGAGTTTTTATCAAATATAGAAATAATGAGAAGCATTTTAGAGTATGATAACAAAGTGCTCAACGAAAGAAAGGCAGTAAGAGAGCAGATTGCTCTGCAGAAAAATGAAATTGAAGCCATAAAGAAAGAGCAGGAAACAAGAAAGCAGACTCTTTCTGAAATGAAAGGAACACTTTCTGCAAAGCAGCAGGCTCAGAGTGCCGTTATTACAAGACTCTCTGACCAGGAGGCTACCATAAGGGCAAGGATTGCCGAACAGCAGGCAGAAGAGGCAAGAATTCAGAGGCTGATAAATCAGGCTCTGGCAGCTCAGAACACAACTACTGTAAGCACAATAACAACCACGGGAACCGGTGTTATGCAGTGGCCATGCCCCTCTACAAAGTATGTAACAAGCGAATTCGGGTCAAGAAGTCAGCCTGTGGCAGGAGCATCTACTAACCATAAAGGTTTGGATATTGGTGCAGCCATGGGAGCTGATATTGTGGCAGCAGATTCCGGAACAATACTTTTTTCAGGAAACAGTTCGTCTTACGGAAAGTATATTGTTATAACTCATGGTGGCGGAATAACAACGCTTTATGCTCATTGCAGTCAGCTTTTGGTAAAAGCGGGAGCAACCGTTACCAAGGGACAGGTTATCGCCAAGGTAGGCTCTACAGGAATATCCAGCGGACCGCATCTTCATTTTGAAGTGTCCGTAAACGGATCGAGAGTAAATCCCAGAGATTACGTTAACTGATAAAAAGCTGTGTGTCGAATGTGACGCACAGCTTTTGAATATAATATAAGTGGTGAGATGATTGAAAATAAAAAAGAAAAAAATTATCATTATATTGGTATCTATAGTTCTTGCCTTTGTTATATTTGCCTTGGGGGTAAGAGTTGGCAGATTAGATAACAAGCTTTCTTTAATAAGATATGTTATAGAAAACAATTTCCCTTTGGAATACGATGGGGAATATATAGATGATGTGGCGGCAAAATGCATGGTTATGGCTTTGAACGACCCCTATTCTTCTTACTTTGACAAGAAAGAAGGAAAGTACTTTTTAGAGGAGATTGAGGGAAGCTATAAAGGTATCGGCGTAACCATAAAGTACGACAGCGAAAATGAAAATGCTGTAATAAATGATATACTCCCTGATACGCCTGCAGACAGAGCAGGGTTAAAAAAGGGGGACATTTTACTTTCGGTTGACGGAATAGAAATGACTATAGAAAGCTACGAAAGAATTATATATTATATAAAAGGACTGGATGAAGAATCCCCTGATGATGAAACGGAAATGGAATTTATATTCAAAAGGGGAGAAGAAACCTTAAATATCAGAATGAAGCGTGAAGAATTTACGGGAAATCCCGTAAAGGCAGAAAAAATAGAAAATAATCCTGATATTTTATATATAAGTCTTTCTGAATTTTCAACCGAAAGTGCCAAGGAATTTCGGGAAGTTATAAAAAATATAAAAGATGAAAAAGGTATTATACTGGATTTAAGAAATAACGGCGGAGGAAGTGTAACTGCGCTTTTGGATATAGCGGAATGTATATTGCCTGAGGGAACCTTATTTTACAGCCTTGATGCTAATGGAGATAAAACGGTATATGAAATTAAGGATGATGAATATATGGACCTTCCCCTGGTTTTACTGGTGAATGAGGGGACTGCCAGCGCATCGGAGGTTCTTACCTCGGCTGTTAAAGAGAAGGGAAGGGGTCTTGTTATAGGAACTACTACCTACGGAAAAGGTCTGGTTCAGGGGATAATTCCTTTTCCTGACGGAAGTGTGCTTAAGCTCACTGTAGAAAAGTATTATACATCAGAGGGAAACTATATAAACGAAGTGGGCATAGCTCCCGATATTATAATCGAAGATGAAGATGCGCAGTTAAAACGTGCAATAGAAGAATTAAAATAAAAAAGGGTGAGACTTAGGTCTCACCCTTTTTTATTTTTCTTTGAGCTCGGAAAGGATATCTTCGCCTATTTTAAAGACATCTCCTGCACCTACGGTCATTACTATATCGCCCTCTTTAACAAGAGATAAAACATGATTTTTAGCATCGGAAAAATCCTTTGCCATGAAAGAATCTTCAATTCTGTCTTTTATCATAGAAGAGGAAATATCTCCCGGGTCTTTTTCTCTGGCGGCATAAATTGGAAGAAGTGTTAAATTGTCAGCTTCAGATAAAACACGGCAGAAATCATCAAAGAGAGTTTTTGTGCGAGTATATGTGTGTGGCTGGAAAATTATAAATTTGTTTCCTGAAAATCCCGAAAGAGCATCAAATGTAGCTTTGATTTCCGTGGGGTGATGTGCATAGTCATCATAAACCCTTATTCCTTTTTCCTCACCTTTTAGTTCAAAACGCCTTTTGGCACCCTTAAAAGAGTTGAGTCCCTTTGCGATTTTTTCTGGTTCGATTCCCGATATAAATGCAGCTGCAAAGGAACAAAGAGCGTTACTTACATGATGAAGACCGGGCACCGATAAAGAAACTCTTGTTAAGAATTTATCCTTATGAAATACATCGAAGCTGTATTCTCCGTAAGGTCCTTTTTCGATATTTTCGGCATAGAAATCAGCCTTTTGGGTTTTGGATGTTGTGATAATGTTTTTTATGCCCGAAACAGCATCAAGGGTGTTTTTGTCATCAGCATTTATAACCACTGCTTTTTTTGCCAGAAGGGCGAAATCATGAAAGGCAGATTTTATATCATCTATGTCCTTGTAGTAATCAAGATGGTCTTCTTCAATATCCAGTATAATGGCGATTGCAGGGTGAAAATCCAGAAAACTTCTGTGATATTCGCAGGCTTCTGAAATAAAAAAGTCACCGTTTCCTATACGCATATTGCCGTTTAGGATGGAAAGGTCACCGCCGATTAAAACAGTGGGGTCTGTTTCAGCTTCGGTATATATATGAGCAAGCATCCCTGTGGTACTTGTCTTTCCGTGAGTTCCCGAAATGTCAATAGGACAGGGGAACATATCCTCGATTTCGCCTAAAAGAGCGCTTCTCTCCAAAGAAAGAATGCCGTTTTTTGCAGCGTAAAGTCTTTCGGGATTATCTTCCTTTATGGCAGCAGAATAAATTATAGCATCAGCACCAACTGCGTTTTTTTCCTCATGACAGGAGAAAACTTCAACACCTTTAGCTTTTAACCTTTCTATATAAACGTTGTTTCCCGAATCGCTTCCTGTAATCTTATAGCCTTTGGACAAAAGAATAGACGCCAGTGCGCTCATGGAAACACCGCCGATACCGATAAAATGTATGTGACCGCCTTTTTTTATATCCTTGATTTTACTTGGCAAAAATATCAATCCTTTCGGTAGGTATACTATATAGTATAGCACAAAATTCGCTTATATCAAGTCTTTCTTAAAATTTTTTAGGTATTTTTCAACAAAAAACAGTAAAAAATGTAGTCAAAATGCCAAAAATTTTGGTTACTGTGTTGACAATTTTATATAATAGTGATAAAATTAAGATTGGCAAATGATTTTTGTAATGAAAGGGGATTAGACATTATGAAGATTACTGACATAAGAATTAGAAAAACAAGTACAGAGGGAAAGATGAGGGCAGTAGTTTCGGTTACATTTGATGACGCTTTTGTAGTGCATGACATAAAGATAATTGACGGAAATGAGAGAATGTTTGTTGCGATGCCGTCAAGAAAGACTCCTACAGGCGAGTTTAAGGATATAGTTCATCCCATAACTCAGGAGGCAAGAGAAGAACTTCACAAGGCTATAATTGAGAGATATGAAGAATATCTCAAAGAGGAGCCCGCAGAAGAATAAGTAAGTGAAAATGCAAGCAGCTTCTGCTTGCATTTTTTTTGTTTCTGATGTATAATATATTACCGAGATTTGGAAGATAAAGAGGTAGAAATTATGTACTTGATAGCAGGACTTGGAAACCCCGGGCGTGATTATGTGAATACAAGACACAACGTGGGTTTCGAAGCCATAAATGTTTTGTCATCTTTTTATGATATTCCCTTAAAGAAAATTAAGCATAAGGCTTTAATCGGTGAGGGTAAAATAATGGGAGAGCAGGTTATCCTGGCGCAGCCCCAGACCTTTATGAATTTAAGCGGGGAAAGCATAAGGGAGATTACGGACTATTATAAAATCCCTCTTTCAAACTGTATTATTATATTTGATGAGGCTTCACTTCCTGTGGGAAGAATAAGAATAAGACCATCAGGAAGTGCAGGGGGACACAACGGGATGAAGTCCATTTTATATCATCTGGGAAGCGATGAATTTTTAAGAATACGCTTCGGTATAGGAGCTGCAAAAGGGGATATGGCAGACCATGTACTGGGCCGTTTTTCTAAAGAAGAAACCTCTTTGATGATAGAAGCAGTGAAAAAGATGCCCGATATAGTAGAGCTTATTATAAAGGGGAAAGCAGATGAAGCCATGAATATTTATAACCGTGCAGAAGGTGTTAAGTAATGAAGGTTTTTGCTGATATATTAGCTGAATCGGAAGAATATAAGAAAATATTAAAAGGCGTTAAGGAAGAAAATTTGCCTTTGCATATAACGGGCGTTACGGAAGCAGAGAAGGCTCATCTTTTATATAGTCTTTACTCTCACACGGGAAAGAAGATTTTTGTACTCACAGCAAACGACCGCTCGGCCAAAAGAATTGAAAATGATATAAAGCCTTTTATTTATTCTTCGCTGCACATAAAGGAAAAAGAGCTTACCTTAAGGAAGTATGACGCCATGGGGCACGACGCCTTGTATGAAAAGCTCAGAAGCCTTAATAAGTCAAAAGATGCGGAAGTTTTAATTGCCTCTGTGGGGACCTTGCTTCAGTTGGTTACTCCTAAAGAGGCTTTTTACGATGGAATGATTTCCTTCAAAGTAGGAGAGGAAAAGGACCTTACAGCTCTTTGCGAAAAGTTGGTTTCCATAGGATATGTAAGATGCGATACAGTTGAAGGAAAAGGGAGCTTTGCTCTTCGTGGCGGAATACTTGATATCTTTTCTCCGGAGTCTGATTATCCTATAAGAATGGAATTTTTCGGTGACGAAATTGATTCTATAAGATTTTTTGACCCTGAAAGCCAGCTTTCAACGGAAAAGACAAATGAAGCAAGCATAATTCCGGCAGGGGAAATTGATGAAACAGGGTCACTTTTAAGCTATATCCCTTCTGACTGGCTATTTGTCTTTGACGAGCCTGTCAGAATATCAGAGCAGGCAAAGGCACTTTCGGAAAATATGGCTGAAAGAGTCAGAACTTTAATGGAAAATGACCTTTTGGCAGAGAAAAAAGAAAAGTATATAAATGAATATTCATCACTTTTAACGGAAATTACAAAAAGACAGATAATTTCGCTGGCGGCAATATCACCCTCCACCCCTGATTTTAAGCCCAAGGAGCTTTTGAGCCTCACGGTAAAATCCATGCAGAGCTATAACGGAAATACAGAGCTTTTAACAGAGGATATATCTTACTATAAAGAGAAAAAATACAGAATTATTCTTATGGCGGGAAGCAATGAGAGAATAAAAGCCATATCCTCTTTGCTTTTTGAAAAGGGAATAAGTGTAAGCACCGATGAAGACAAGGTGCCTGAGCGTGGAGTGGTTCTGATTTTACACGGAAGCTTCTCCGGAGGATATGAATATCCCCTTATACACACGGTGGTAATAAGCGACCGACAAATGCTTTCCGTAGAGAAGAAAAAATATAAAAAACATATTAAAAATGCAAGTGATATAACAAGCTTTACAGAGCTTTCCGTGGGTGATTATGTGGTTCACGAGATACACGGAATCGGAGTTTACCGGGGAATGCAGAAAATAACTGCTTTAGGCTGTGTAAAGGAATATCTTAAAATTTCCTATAGAGGCGACGACGTTTTATATGTTCCTACAGGTCAGCTTGATATGCTTCATAAATACAGAAGCTCTCTTTCTGACGGAGATGCGGAAAATAAAGGGGTAAGGTTAAATAAGCTGGGCGGAGCCGAGTGGAAGAACACAAAATCCAATGTAAAGAAAAACGTGGCTCTCCTGGCAGAAAAACTGGTTAAGCTTTATTCGGAAAGAAGTGCCTTAAAGGGACACTCTTTCCCTGAAGATGACAGCTGGCAAAGAGAATTTGAGGGCGAATTTATTTACGAAGAAACCGAGGATCAGAAGCGTTCGATATTGGAAATGAAAGAGGACATGGAATCTGATAAGTGCATGGACAGACTGCTTTTAGGAGATGTGGGATTCGGTAAAACCGAGGTTGCAATGCGTGGGGCGTTTAAATGTGTGGCCGACAGTAAGCAGGTGGCATATCTGGTTCCCACCACCGTTCTTGCGGCACAGCAATATGCCACATTCACGGAAAGAATGAAAAATTTCCCGGTAAAGGTTGAAATGCTCAGCCGTTTCAAGAGCAAGAAAGCCCAGGAAGATATAATAAGAAGAACAAAGCGCGGAGAGGTTGATATTTTAATCGGCACACACAGACTCTTGTCTAAGGATGTGGGATTTAAAGACCTTGGACTTTTAATAATCGACGAGGAACAGCGGTTCGGTGTGGCGCACAAGGAAGCTATAAAGGAGCTTAAGAAAAATATAGACGTTCTGTCTCTTTCGGCAACTCCCATACCCAGAAGCCTTAATATGGCAATGATAGGGATAAGGGATATGAGCGTTCTTACCATGCCGCCTGAGGACAGACTTCCGGTGCAGACCTTCGCCATGGAATATAACGAGGCTGTTATCTATGAGGCTATCGAAAGAGAAATGGCAAGAGGAGGACAAATTTTCTATCTCTATAATAGAGTGTCAGGAATATACAAGGTGGCAGAAAGAATAAAAGAAAGATTTTCTGATGCAAATGTAGCGGTAGCACACGGGCAGATGAACGAAACGGAGCTCGAAGATATAATGATGCGGATGGTGGAGGGAGAAATAGATATCCTTGTCTGCACCACAATTATAGAGACGGGGCTTGATATTCCCAATGTAAATACAATCATAATTGAAGATGCTGACAGAATGGGACTTTCCCAGCTTTATCAGCTAAGGGGAAGAGTGGGAAGGTCCAACCGCCTTGCCTATGCTTATCTTACTTACAGAAAAGACAAGGTTTTGTCTGAAATATCAGAAAAAAGACTTAAAGCCATAAAGGAATTTACTGAGTTTGGCTCAGGCTTTCGTATTGCCATGAGGGACTTGGAGCTTCGCGGAGCAGGAAATATCTTAGGCCCCGAGCAGTCGGGCTTTATGGTAAGTGTGGGCTATGAGGTGTACTGTAATCTTTTATCAGATGCGGTATCAGAGGCAAAGGGCGAACCCGTAGAAGAAAAATGTGAATGCCTGGTGGATCTTGATATCTCCGCATATATTCCCGAAAGCTATGTATCCGACGGCAATACGAGAATACAAATGTATAAAAAAATTGCCGGCATTTTGGATCTGGCGGACAGCTATCTTGTAGAAGAGGAACTTGAAGACAGATTCGGTGACATTCCTGATGTAACCAGAAAGCTCATAGATGTTGCTATGATTCGTTCGGAAGCAAGAAAAATGGGGATAGCTGAAATAGGCAAGAAGAACGAGAGGATTCAGATTTATCCGTCAGATAAATTCTCAGATATTCCTACTGCCATAGCATCCCTTAACGGGGCATTCAAGGGCAAGGTTATGTTCGGGGCAACGGGAAGACCATGCATCTATGTAAGGTGCGGGGAACTCAATACGGAAGAAACCATAGAGTTTGTTAAGAAAATATTACAAAACTTGAAAAACAGAGGCTGATATAGTATAATAATTAAATAAGCATTGAATAAAAAGCACTTAAGAAAGGGATGTATCAAAATGAAAAAAACACTTAAAATGATTCTGGCTCTTACACTGGCTCTTTGCATGTTTGCAGGCTGCACAGTTGTGAACGTTGCAAAGGCAGGAGAGGTAAATGGAAAAGATATTCCTCTCGGAGTTTATAAGTATGTTCTTCGTATTGCAGAAATGTATATGGGCGTTGTGGATTATGAAGATAAGCTTTCCATGATTGCTATGTACGATTCTCTGGCAAGCTCTGTTGCTTATGATGCCGTTAGTGACATTATGGCAAAGGCAGGCGCTCCTGAAGAAGGTAAGAGCATCTGGGATAAGGAAATAGATGGCGAAACAGTAGGTGATTTAGTTAAAGATTCAGTATTTACAGGTCTTGCAAAGATTTATGCACTTGAAGATGAAGCGTTTGCGAAGGAAATTTCTCTTACTTTAGAGGAAAGTGAGAGTATTAAAAACTTCAAAAACAGCCTTATTGAAATGACGGGCTCAAGAACTGCATTTAATGAAGCGTTGAAAGAAATAAATCTTACAGAAAATGAACTTTCTTCTCTCTGGGAAAAGGCGGCTCTTTCTTCAAAGCTCAGTGCTGAATTTGCAAAGGAAAATGAAATTTCAGACGAGGATTTGAAAGCATATTTTGACGAAAACTACATGAGAGTTAAACACATTCTCATTATGGTTGATGGTGCAGATATTCCCGATATGGAAGTTGCAAAGGCTAAGGCTGACGAAGTTTTAGCGTCTCTCAATGACGGAGCTTCCTTTGAAGAACTGATAGAAGAATTTTCAGGCGATAAGGATCAGGAGGGAAATGTAAACGGCGGAGATATGGGATATGTATTCAAGGCAGGAGATTTCGGAAATCCCGCTTTTGAAGATGCGTCAGCTGCCTTAAATATCGGAGAATATACAAAGGAAGCCGTGAAGGTGGAGGGAAGCTATTCCGGTTACCACATTATAAAGAGATATGAAATACCCGAAACCTATTTTGACGATAATACCGATTCTATAAAGGATACTGTGAAGAATATTCTTTCTTCTGATACCTTTGGTATTTATGCAGATGAACTTTTGGCAGCAGCAGAAGTTTCTAAAAAGGAATCCAAAATAAAGGGCATCAAGCTCACAAACATTAAGTAATAAAAAGGGGGCGCTTAAAAACGCCCCTTTAAGCCTTACGGGGACACCCGCCCCTCGGCTTAAGCCACTAAAATACGTTTTTTAAGATAAGGCGGAGGAAGTTATGATTAAGAGTATGACCGGTTACGGGCATTTCGAAGAGACGCTTAACAACAGAAAAATAAGCGCAGAAATTCGCTCTGTAAACCACAGATATACTGATTTTTCAGTTAAAGTGCCGAGACAGTTCGGCTTTTTGGAGGATGTCTTAAGAAAGGAAGCTTCTCTTTTCGTAAAAAGAGGAAAGGTTGATATTTACTTAAGCATTGTGGACTATAACGAGGACAGCATTATGGTAAGTGCCAACACCCAGTTGGCACAGAGCTATCTTAAGGAGCTTAAAGCTCTTTCTGAAACTCTTGAAATTCCGGGAGAAATAAATATAACCGATATAGCCAGATTCCCCGATATGTTCAAGGTAGATAAGCCCCCGGTTGACGAAGACGAGCTTAAGGCGGACGTTCTTTCCGTTTTCAGCAAGGCTTTGGAGACATATGATAATATGAGAAAGGAAGAGGGGGCAAGATTGGGGAGTGACCTTCTGGAAAAGGGCGAAATTATATCCTCATATGTGGATAAAATCAGGGAAAGAGCTCCTATGATAGTAGCAGAATATTCTGAAAGATTGAAAAACGGAATGGAAGAAATCCTTAAAAATGTCCCCGTTGACGAAGGAAGATTATTGAATGAAGTTGCCATTTTTACAGACAGGGTAAATGTTGACGAGGAAATGGTAAGACTTAAAAGCCATGTAAAGGAACTTTCTTTAATAATAGATTCTGACGCTCCTGCAGGCAGAAAGCTCGACTTTCTGGTACAGGAAATTAACCGCGAGGTAAATACCACAGGCTCAAAATCCAATGACGTCGCTACAACCAAAATGGTTGTCGAAATGAAGACGGAAATTGAAAAGATGAGAGAGCAAATTCAGAATATCGAATAGGAGTTTTATTATGAAAGTCATAAATATAGGCTTTGGAAATATTGTAAGTGCTGAACATGTGGTATGCGTGGTATCTCCTGAATCTGCTCCTGTAAAAAGACTGGTACAGGATGCAAGGGACAGAGGAAAGCTCATAGATGCCACTTACGGAAGAAGAACAAGAGCGGTTATCGTAACCGACTCTGACCATGTGGTAACAAGCTCTCTTCAGCCTGACACCATAGGACATAGATTTGACTTAAGCGAGGAGGAAGAGACAGATGGCTAAGGGCAGCGTATTTATAGTGTCAGGACCCTCAGGCGTTGGGAAAGGAACCATTGTAAAAAGCATTATAGATAAAAGAGAAGATATGTTTTTATCTGTATCCTGCACTACAAGAGCTCCCAGAGACGGGGAAGAAGATGGTGTTAACTATCACTATATTTCCAAGGAAGAGTTTGAAAAAAGAATTGGCGAAGACTACTTTTTAGAATGGGAAAACTACGTGGGAAACTATTACGGAACACCCAAAAAACCCATTGAGGAAGCTATGAAAAATGGAAAGAATACCCTGCTTGAAATTGAAGTGGGCGGGGCGTTTCAGGCGAAACAGATTTTTCCGGATGCGGTGTTGGTTTTCGTTGTTCCTCCCACATACGGTGAACTTAAAAGAAGACTTTTAAAAAGGGATGAAGGAAACCCCGTGGCAGTAAGTGCCATTGAGAAAAGAATGGAAAGGGCTCTTTTGGAATACGAGAAAATTAAAGACTATGATTATATAATAGTCAATAATGAACTTGAAAAGGCCATTTCAGACCTTGAAAAAATTATAGACTCATGTACCTTAATGGTGAAGAATAACGAAGATACAATAGAAAATATAAAAAGAGTGTGAAAGGAAGTTTTAATTATGATGATTTATCCCTCAGTTGATGAACTTATGAAGAAATATGACAGCCGTTACAGCGTAGTAATTGCGGCAGCTAAAAGAGCGAGAGAGCTTGAAGATAAAGAAAATCCTACAGAGCCTTTGATTGAAACAAACTCTGCAAAGCCCGTTACAATAGCCGTAGAAGAAATTTACGAAGGCAAAATTGACTTTTCAAAATAATTATGACGGATTCATCTTTCAAGCTGGTAAAGGTGTCTGTCGATACGGGACTTAAAAGTCTCGATAAACCCTTTGACTATCTTTTTCCGAAAGAGATTAAAGAAAAGCTTTCTTTAGGACATCTGGTTGAAGTTCCTTTTGGAAGAGGAAAGAAAAAAGGAATAGTTGTGGGTTTTTCCAATGAAGACTCACCTTTTACCCTAAAGGAAATATCCAGAATAATAGGTGATGAACCTGTTGTTACGGAAGATGATATTAAAGTGGCTGCATATATGAGAAATATATATGTGGCGCCTTTTTGTGACTGTCTTAAGCTTATGTGCCCTCCTTATACCTTTATGAAAGAGGAAGAAAGGGTATCTGAGCTTAAGAGAAAATATGTAAGACTTATAAAAAGTCAGGAAGAATTTGAAAAAATTCTTGAGAAAAGCAAAAGTAAAATGCAGGTGGAAACCGCAAGGTTTTTACTTAGTGGGCCCGTTTCATTAAGTGAAATATGCGAAAAACCTTTTTGCTCAAATGCTGTGATAAAGGCACTTTCTGAAAAAGGAATTGTTGAGACCTATTTTGAAAATAAAAGGCGAAACCCTTTTTCGGGTAAAGAAATCAAAAAAAGTGAAAATCTCGTTCCAACAGAAGAGCAGAAGGAAGCACTTAAAGCTCTGACTTTGGCAATAGACGGGAATGAAAGTGATACCTTTTTACTTCACGGAATTACAGGGAGCGGAAAAACCGAGGTTTTCATGCAGATAATAGACAAGGTAATAAAAAAAGGTAAAACCGCCATTGTTCTTGTGCCCGAAATTTCTCTGACGCCTCAGATGACGGATAGATTTTTGGGCAGATTCGGGGATGAAATTGCAATTTTACACAGTGTGCTTTCCCAGGGTGAGCGTCTTGACGAGTGGAACAGAATAAAAAAGGGAGAAGCAAAGGTTGTTATAGGCGCACGCTCCGCAGTTTTTGCTCCGCTTAAAAATATCGGGATTATAATAATAGACGAGGAGCATGAAAACACCTACCGCTCCGAGCAGTCGCCCAGATACGATGCAAGGGAAGTGGCGAAAAAAAGGTGTGAGATGAATAATGCACCGCTCCTTTTGGCCTCCGCAACTCCGGACATCAAAAGCTACTACAGGGCAAAAGAGGGAGAATACAAGCTTCTTAAAATGACAAAAAGGTATAACGAAGTAAATCTTCCTGATGTTAAAGTTGCAGACATGAGAAAAGAGCTTAAAGAAGGAAACAGAAGTATGCTTTCAAGGGCTCTGACGGAGGAGATAAGAAAAAATCTTGAAAGGAAAGAGCAGACGGTACTCTTTCTTAACAGAAGGGGATTTTCCACCTTCGTCTCCTGCAGAGACTGCGGATATGTGGCAAGCTGCCCCCAGTGCAGTATTGCCCTTACTTATCACAAAT
This sequence comes from Clostridia bacterium, assembly GCA_045123995.1. Classification (GTDB taxonomy): domain Bacteria; phylum Bacillota; class Clostridia; order CAKSNL01; family HGM11501; genus HGM11501. Next base: position 39,869 of record JBGVKY010000001.1, on the reverse strand, counting down.
CGAAGGAAACCTTAAACTGTCATTACTGCGGATATGAAACCAAGGTTTTGAAAGAATGTCCCGAATGCAGGGGGCATCACGTTAAGTATTTCGGGGCAGGAACACAGAAGCTGGAAGACGAAATTAAAAAAACATTCCCAACAGCATCGATTATAAGAATGGACGTTGATACCACAACCAAAAAGGGAAGCCACGAAAAGATTCTTGATACCTTCAGCAAAGAAAAGACGGATATACTTTTGGGCACACAGATGGTGTCAAAAGGGCTGGACTTTCCCAATATATCATTAGTCGGTGTCATAGCGGCAGATATGTCCCTAAATATAGACGATTACAGGGCTTCGGAAAGGACCTTTGACTTAATAACCCAGGTGTCCGGAAGAGCGGGCAGAGGAGAGAAAAAAGGCAGGGCAATTATACAGACCTATAATCCTGAAAACCAGGTTATAAACATGGCAAAGGATCAGGATTATGAAGCGTTTTACGAAAGTGAAATAGCTTACAGAAAAATTTTCGGCTATCCGCCATTTATGGATATAGTAAGCTTTGTATTTTCATCGGAGAATGAGCTTCTGGCAAAAAGTGTATGTGAGGAAACCGAAAAAATGGCAGAGGAAATGCTTTCGGGAATTGAATACACAAAATATTCAACAATGCCTTGTCCCGTATCAAAAATAAAAGGGAATTACAGATACAGATTCTGGATAAAAAGTAAAGTAAATGATGAGTTGAGAAAAAGACTTTTTGAAATATCTTTGGAAAAAAAGCATAAGGATGTAAGATTTACTTTAGAAATCAATCCCGGCAGCATGCTTTAAGGAGGAAATATTTATGGCAATAAGAGAAATCAGGAAGGCACCTGATGAAATTTTATATAAAAATTCAAGAGAAGTAACGAGCTTTGACGAAAGACTTCATACACTTTTAGACGACATGGCGGAAACAATGTATGCCGCCAACGGTGTAGGCCTAGCGGCAGTACAGGTGGGCGTGCTTAAAAAAGTTGCAGTTATAGATACGGGTGAAGGGTTGATTGAACTTGTAAATCCCGAAATCGTAAAAGAATCGGGAAAGCAGACAGGAACCGAAGGTTGTTTGAGTTTTCCGGGCAAATGGGGAGAAGTAACCCGTCCCAACTATGTAAAGGTAAAGGCTAAAGACCGCTATGGAAACGAATGTACGTTTGAGGGGAAAGAGCTTTTGGCAAGGGCGTTCTGCCATGAAATAGAGCATCTTTCCGGACACGCTTTCACTGAAAAAGTAGAAAGATTTTTAGAACAAGATTAAGAAAGGGATTTTCAATGAGAATTGGTTTTATGGGAACACCAGATTTTGCCAGGGTACATCTTGAAGCTCTGGTAAAAAGCGGTCACGAGGTGAGTTTTGTACTTTGCCGTGCAGATAAACCTGTGGGAAGAAAAAAGATTTTAACAGCACCTCCTGTAAAGGTGAGTGCAGAAAATCTGAATATTCCCGTTTTTCAGCCCGAGAGCCTTAAGGACGGGGCAATTGAGGACATTCTTAAAAAGTATGACCCCGAGCTTATTGTGGTTGTTGCCTACGGGAAAATCCTGCCTTCTTATGTGCTTGACTATCCCAAATACGGATGTATAAATGTTCACGGCTCCCTTTTGCCTGAGTACAGAGGGGCATCCCCGGTTCAGAGCGCAATAATTGACGGCAAGGAAGAAACGGGTATAACTCTTATGTATATGGATAAAGGTCTCGACACAGGGGATATGATACTTAAAAAGAGCTGTCCTATAGATATAGATGATAACTCCGAAACTCTTTTTTCAAAGCTTGAAGAAGTGGGCATTGAAACTCTTTTGGAGGGTATTTCCCTTATCTGTTCGGGTAAAGCGGAAAGAATCCCCCAGGATCATGAAAAAAGCACCTACGCAGCACCTCTTACATCCAAGATGGGACAGATTGATTTTTCAAAGGATGCGAGAGCCGTTCATGACCTTGTAAGGGGAACTTATCCCTGGCCCTCGGCATATGCATTTTTTAAGGGACTTAAAATTAAAATCCTTGAAACTAAGATAGAGAAAATTAAAGGCAATCCCGGAGAAATTTTAGTTTCAGACCCCAAAGAAGGGCTCATAGTTGCCTGTGGTAATGATGCAATAAGGATAAAGAGATTAAAAGCAGACGGCGGAAAAGAAATGGCGGCAGAGGACTACTTAAGAGGCCACGCTATGGAAAAAGGTCTTTCCTTTGACGATTATGTAGAAGAATAATTCCGGAGATAGGATATGGATAAAGTAAGAGAGAGTGCCGTTTTAATCTTAAGGGACATAGAAGAAAAAGGCGCTTATATGAATATTTTACTTGACGAAGTGTGCAGAAAAGACGGCTTTACGGGAAAGGATGCGTCGTTTTTAAGTGAAATTGTAAGAGGGGTTGTAAGGAACAGACTTTACCTCGATTATATAATTTCAGCCTATTCAAAAGTAAAATTAAAGAAAATATCAGTAAGTATAAAAAACATTTTAAGAACAGGTCTTTATCAGCTTTTTTTCATGGATAAAGTTCCTGACTCTGCAGCGGTAAACGAAAGTGTAAAGCTGGCAAGAAGATACGGACATTCCGCTTCGGCAGGTTTTGTTAATGCGCTTTTAAGAAATGCGTCCAAAAACGGAATACCGCCACTTCCCAAGGATAAAAAAGAGGAACTTTCGATAAAATATTCCTACCCTTTATGGATGGTTTTAAGATTTATAGAGGATTTCGGGGAAGAGCGGGCAGAGGAAATACTTAAAGCAGGAAACGAAAAAGCGGATATGATAATAAGAGCTAATACCCTTAAGATAAGCGCCGGGGATTTAGAGAAAAAACTTGGGGATTTGGTAAAAAGTCGTGACGGAAATATGCTCACATTAAATTCGAACGGTGCAGTTTATAATATTGACGGATTTAAGGAAGGACTTTTCAGTGTTCAGGCAACACCCTTTAATAAAACAGCAGAGCTTCTGTGCTTAAAGCCCGGGATGACCGTTATGGACGGCTGCGCCGCACCCGGCGGAAAAACAACCTATATTGCTGAGCTTATGGAGGATAAGGGAGAAATTTTTGCTTTTGACATATATTCACATAAACTTAAGCTTATTAACGAGGCATCTGAAAGACTGGGAATTCATATAATAAAGACAGGGATTCACGATGCATCAAAGGAAAATAAGGAGCTTTCAGGAAAGTGTGACAGAGTTCTTTTAGACGTACCCTGTTCGGGACTTGGTATAATACGCCGCCGTCCTGATATTAAGTGGAACAGAAAAGAAGATGAGGACTTTTCCGTTCTCCAGGAAAAAATTCTGGAAGAAGGGAGCAAGGCCTTGAAAGATGGGGGTATTTTAATTTATTCCACCTGTTCAATTGATAAAAGAGAAAACGAAGAAGTAATTAAAAAGTTTTTAAAAAAACACCCCGAATTTTCTCTTTATCCTTTCAGCGGTGGAGAGGAAGGCTATAAAACCTACTATCCCAATTTTGATAAAACTGACGGGGCATTTATCTGCAGAATGAAAAAATGAAAGAAGGTGAGCGGAATGAACTTAGCTGATATGACTCATTTGGAAATTGAAAAGGAATTTTCATTAAAGCCGTTTCAGGCAAAACAGATTTATAAATGGATAAGGCGGGGGGTTACCGATGCTTCAGCCATGACAGACATTCCGCTTTCATTAAGGGAAAAGATAAAAAAAGAATACGAAATTTACTACCCCTCTGTATATATGAAGTTTGAGTCTGAAATAGATGACACAAAAAAGTATTTGATAAAGCTTCATGACGGCAATATCGTGGAAACCGTTTTAATGAGCTATGAGCACGGATATAGCGTTTGTGTATCAACTCAGGTGGGATGCAGAATGGGATGTGCCTTTTGTGCTTCTACCGTAGACGGGCTTATAAGAAACCTTACCCCATCGGAAATTGAGGGGCAGATAAGAGCAGTATCAGCTGATGCCGATGTAAGGGTATCAAATGTGGTTATGATGGGTATAGGAGAGCCACTGGATAATTACGACAATGTTTTAACTGCACTTCATGCTATAAATAATCCGGATGGTCTTTCTATTGGTTTTCGCCATATAACATTGTCAACCTGCGGACTTACCAAAGGCATAAAAAGGCTGATGGAAGAGGATATACCTATAACTTTGGCACTTTCCTTGCACGCAACGGATGATGAAGCAAGAAGGAAAATCATGCCCTCATCAAAAAATACAACCATTTCTGAGCTTACTTCTTTAATGGATGAATATGCAAAGAAAACAAAAAGACGTGTAAGCTATGAATATTCCCTGATATCAGGGGTTAATGACAGTCTTAGTGAGGCGGAAAAACTCGGAAAGCTTTTAAAAGGACAGCTTTGCCACGTTAATCTTATAGAAGTCAATCCCGTTTCCGGAAAGGAATTCAAAAGAGGTAAAAACAAATACGAATTTGTAAAAATTTTAGATAAATACGGCGTAAATGCCACAGTCAGACGTGAGCTGGGAAAAGATATAAGTGCATCATGCGGCCAGCTTAAAAAATCTTTTGTAAAGGAGGGTTAAAATGCAGTTTTCAATTAAAAGTAACAAGGGAAAAGTAAGAGACAATAACGAAGACTATGCTTTTGGCAGGGATAATATACTTATTGTTGCCGACGGTATGGGCGGTCATAATGCAGGAGAAATTGCAAGCCGTGAGGCTGTGGAAACCGCATCAGAAATCCTTCTTGGTAAAGAAACAGATAATGTAAAAGACCTTATAGGAGAAAGTATTTCTGAAGCAAATAAAAAGGTCTTTTCCATGGCGACAGAAGAGAAAAGCGGAATGGGAACCACAATGGATATATGCTTGTATAAAAACGGAGTCCTTAATATAGGCCATGTGGGAGACAGCCGTGTTTATGTCATAAGAGATAAAGAGGCTAAATGCCTTACAAAAGACCATTCCTATGTGGAGATGTTGGTGCAAAAGGGTGAAATCACAAAAGAAGAAGCCCAAAACTACCCCATGAAAAACATGATTACAAGAGCTGTGGGGGTGGCAGAAAATTGCGAAGTGGATTTCTATGAACTCAAAATAGAAAAAGGAGATAAAATTCTTCTTTGCACCGATGGGCTTACCAACATGGTAACAGATTCTGAAATTGCCTACATAATAAGCCGTGAAGAAAACCCTGAAAGGGCGGCTTCCAAACTGGTTAAAAAGGCCAATGATGCCGGTGGACTTGACAATATAACCTGCATTGTTGCATACGATTTTGATTAAACCTTATCTTCAGAAAGGAATGAATTGACATGGGAGAAATAATTCTCGGAGGAAGATATATAATAGAACGAGAAATAGGACAAGGTGGCATGGCCATTGTATATAAAGCCAATGATAAAATGCTCAACCGAAGTGTGGCGATAAAGGTTTTGCGACCCGAGTTCAAAGAGGACGAGGAGTTTATAAAACGCTTTGATGCCGAGGCTAAATCAGCTGCGGCACTTAACCACCCTAATATAGTTTCTATTTACGACGTTGGAATACATGAAAATCTTCATTACATTGTAATGGAATATATAGAGGGTGAAACATTAAAGGAACTTATTACAAAAGAGGGGAAGCTTCCTTTCAGAAAAGCCCTTAAATTTGCATCCCAGATTCTTGGTGCGCTTTCCCAGGCACACTCAAAAAAGGTTATACACAGGGATATAAAACCTCATAATATTATGGTGACGGGTGACGGAACATTAAAAGTCATGGATTTCGGTATTGCAAGGGCAACCTCTGCCTCAACCATGACCATCGGTTCAAAGGTTTTAGGCTCTGCTCACTATCTGTCTCCCGAGCAGGCAAGAGGCGGTTTTACTGATGAGAGAAGTGACCTTTATTCTCTTGGCGTATGCCTTTATGAAATGATAACGGGAAAAGTACCCTTTGATGCAGATACAACCGTGGCAGTTGCTATGCAACATTTGCAAAAGGAACCTAAAAGCCCAACTCTACTTACGGAAAATCTTCCAGAATCGGTAGAATACATAATTCTCAAAGCCATGCGTAAGGAGCAAGCTCAGAGATATGCTTCTGCACTTTCCATGAATTCTGATATATTGAGAGTTCTGGCAGACCCGTCGGTTGTTTTGAGCGATGACGAAAAGGAAGGTTTTTATTCCACAAAGCAGATTGATGTTATTGATGACGAGCTTATAGAAAAGACCAACAGGGAAAACGGGGCAAAGAAAAGGAAAAAAGCCTTAATAAGCGGTCTTATAATAGCTCTGGCGTTTATTGTTGCGGGTGGTATTCTTTCTTTGATTTTGATGGGAAGACAGAAGAATATAGAAGTTCCAAACCTTAAAGGACTTACTTTGGAAGAGGCGGAAGAAAAGGTTTTGGAAATAGACCCCGAAATCTCTGTGATTATAAAGAAAGAGGATTACAGTCTTAGAGAAGAACGTGAAAAAATTATAGTTCAGGAGCCTCCTGATGGCAGAAAGCTTTCCGGTTCAAAGGAGATTTATGTTACAATAGGTCTCGGCGAGGAGAAAATAAAACTTGACAGCTTTGTGGGAGATAAGGCGGAGGAAGTTAAGGAGAAAATCGAAGGCTTAGGCTTGAGATGTATAATTGAAGACGAAAAAGACGATGATTTAAACGAAAAGTATGACGAGGGAAGGGTTACAAAGCAGGAGCCCGAAGCCGGTGAAACAATTAAAAATGGAAGTCTTGTAACCATTTTCAGAAGCCTTGGTGGAGAAAATGTTGACCCTGAAGTGCCTTTTGTTACAGGAATGAAATTGACCTCGGCAAGAGAACGCTTAAACGGGAAAGGCTATTTCAATATCGAAATAGAATATGTTGAAAGCGAAAGCGAAAAAGATACGGTAGTAAAGCAAAATCCTGAAGCAACAGAAAGATTAAATGAAGAGGAAGTAATAACCTTATTTGTGGCAACGGGGGAGAGCAAGGGGGTAAAGGATGCATTGCTTTCTTTCAAAGTACCCGACGGAGCTGAAAAAGTAAACGTCAAGGTAATAAGGAAGGATAACGGAGACGTGGTTTATAAAAAGAATCATAATCCCGGAGACGATGTATCGGTAAAGGTGAAAATTTCGGGAACTGTTACCTACGAAATTTATATAGATAATGCATTCTACGAAGAAAAGAGCGTGCAGGGTTGATGCAGGGTATTATTACTAAAGGAGTCGGTGGACTTTATAGCGTAAACTGTGATGGGGGAATATTTGAATGTTCCCCCAGGGGAAAATTCAGGCAGAAAAACTATTTGTCTCCTTTGGTTGGAGACAGAGTTGAAATAGAGAAGGTTGATGACGCTCTTTATGCCATAAATGAAATATATGAGCGTAAAAATATGCTTATACGCCCTAATGTTGCTAATATTGATAATTTACTTATAACCTTTGCGGTGGCAAGCCCCAAGCCTGACTTGCTTTTGGTGGACAAGCTTACGGCTACAGCGGTTTCCGAAAATATCGGGGTTATAATATGCATAACCAAAAATGACCTTAAGGATAGCTCTCTTTATGAGGAAATATATGAAAAGGCGGGCTTTCCTGTAATATCCACAGGGCTTTCTGACAGAAGCGGAATTGACAGACTTAAAGAACTTACTAAGGGAAAAATAACCGCATTTGCAGGAGCATCCGGAGTTGGAAAATCATCTCTTCTGAACGCTTTTGGAGAGGAATTTATATTAAAGACAGGAAAGGTAAGTGAGAAAATAGAGAGAGGAAAGCATACCACGCGTCATGCGGAACTTTTAACTCTTTCCTACGGAGGTTTTGTCCTGGACACCCCGGGATTCAGTTCCTTCGAAGTCATGGATTATAATGTATCTTCTTGTTTCCCTGAATTTCAAAAACACTCAGAAAACTGCAGATTTTCCGACTGTACTCATGAAAATGAGCCCGGGTGTATGGTGAAAGAAGCTGTTTCAAACGGGGAAATACACCAGAGCCGCTACGAAAATTATCTTAAAATGATAAAAGAAAAGAAAGAAAAAGAAAAGCATCGCTTTTAATTAAGAAAGGATTAAGCTAATGATTAAAATATCACCTTCCATTCTGGCATCAGATTTTGCAAATCTTGAAAAAGAAATAAAGAAAATTGATGAGGCGGGCTGTGACCTTATACACATAGATGTAATGGATGGAAGCTTTGTTCCAAATATTTCTTTTGGACTTCCGGTAATTTCTTCTATAAGAAAATGCACAAAAAAACCCTTTGACGTACATCTTATGATAGATTCTCCTGAAAGATATCTTGAGGATTTCAAAAAGGCAGGGGCAGATATTATAACAGTTCATGCGGAAGCAACAAAGCATCTTCACAGAACGCTGCAGGCAATAAAAGCTTTAGGATTGAAATCGGGAGTGGCATTAAATCCTGGAACAGATGTGTCTTGTCTTAAGTATGTTCTTGACCATATGGATATGATTTTAGTCATGACAGTTAATCCGGGGTTTGGAGGACAGAAATTTATTCCAGAAACAGTAGAAAAAATTAAAGAAGCAAAAGAATTGATTAAAGACAGAGATATAGATATACAGGTAGACGGGGGGATAAGCGCAGAAAATGCGGCAGTTGTAATAGAGGCAGGAGCAAATGTTTTGGTATCAGGATCAGCCATATTTAATGCAATAAACCCTAAGGACGAAATTTTAAAAATGAAAAGCTGTGGGGCAAAATGAAAAAAGCACTGATTGTGGCGGCAGGAAATACCGAAGGCATACTTCTGAAAGAAAAGTATAATCTGGTAATTGCGGCAGACGGCGGTTTTGATAAGGCAAAAAAACTGGGGATTAAGGTTGATCTGTTCATCGGCGATATGGACTCCGTAAAGGACAATGTTATAGATGTACCCATCTTAAAGCTGGAAGTGGAAAAGGACTTTACGGATACCGAGGCGGCCATAGAAAAAGCGATTGAATTAGGTTTTGGCGAAATCCATTTAATCGGGGCAATAGGCACTCGCTTTGACCATTCTTTGGCCAATGTAAACCTGCTCTCAAAATATCTTAAAAAGGGAATAAACATAAAAATAACAGACAGCCATAATGAGATTTTTGCTTTTACCGGCGTTTTTACGCTTAAGGGCTATAAAGGGAAAACCGTTTCTGTGCTTCCACTGGGGGATAAAATAAAAGGTCTTTCCTTGGACGGATTTTATTATCCTCTTTCAGCTACGGATGTTGAATTGGGCTCAACTCTTACGGTCAGCAATGTGGTGATAAATGACGTTGCTAACGTAAGCATAAAAGAAGGATTGGCTCTCCTTGTAATAAGCAGAGATTAAAAAAAGAGGACGTAAACTTTCTACGTCCTCTTTTTTGACTATTGCAAAATTTCTTTTTTGTGATATAATGATAAAGATGCAGGACAGACAATCGCGGGACAGGAGCAATCCTGTAATGAGGAAAGTCCGGGCTCCAGGGCAAAGGGTGCCGGGTAACTCCCGGTGAAGGTAACTTTAAGGAAAGTGCAACAGAAAATATACCGCCCGATGCGGACGAAAGTCCGCCTTGGGTAAGGGCGAAATGGCGAGGTAAGAGCTCACCGGCTTCGGGGTAATCCGAAGGCCTTGTAAACCCCACCCGGAGCAACGTCGGTAATGGCAGAAAGGGAAAAAGATGGCCCGTCTCCTTTCTGGCCGGCGGCTTTAGCCATATAGAGATATATGGCATAGATAGATGATTGTCTGATACAGAACCCGGCTTACAGTCCTGCTTCAAAAAATGCAGCCTTCTAAGGCTGCATTTTTTTTTGTTTTATCAGTTTGTGGGATTGTAAGTGGGAATTACCTTTTTAAGCGATTCCTTTATGATTTCGGGGTTGTCTGATTCTATGGCAGATTTAAGAAATTCCAGCTTTTCATTGACTTCGTTAAGAGTTATATCAGAAGGCTTTCCAACAAATATACTCTTGTAAGGGGTATCTGTAAGACCTTCTTCTGACATTAAAAGCTCTTCGTAAAGTTTTTCGCCTGGTCTTAAGCCTGTTATTTTAATAGGAATATCAACGTTGGGGTTGTAGCCTGAGAGGCGGATGAGGTTTTCTGCTAAGTCGTATATTTTTACGGGACTTCCCATATCCAGGACAAAGATTTCCCCGCCCTTGGCGTGGGATGCAGCCTGAATTACGAGCTGTGAGGCCTCGGGAATTGTCATGAAAAATCTTGTTATATCCTTGTGAGTAACAGTTACTGGACCTCCATTTGCAATCTGACGCTTGAAAAGAGGAATAACGCTTCCGTTTGAGCCCAGCACGTTTCCGAATCGTACTGCCACAAACTTTGTTTCGCTTTCTTTGTCCATTGCCTGAACAATCATTTCGCACATACGCTTTGTAGCTCCCATTACATTAGTGGGGTTAACAGCCTTGTCAGTGGAAATCATAACAAATTTTGAAACTTTATGTAAAGATGCTAATCTGACTAAATTGTAGGTTCCAAAGCAGTTGTTTTTAATGGCCTCGGAGGGTGAAACCTCCATGAGAGGAACGTGCTTGTGAGCTGCTGCATGGAAAATTATATGAGGTTTAATCTCTGAAAGAATTTTGTCAAGTCTAAGATAATCTCTTACAGAACCGATAATAACAGATAAATTAAGTTCAGGGAAAAGGTCTTTAAGCTGCATCTGTAAGTCGTAGGCGTTGTTTTCATATATATCAAAAACAACAAGGTGGGAAGGAGAGTATTTTGCTATCTGTCTGCAAAGCTCGCTTCCGATAGAACCGCCACCGCCTGTTACCATGATGACCTTACCCTTAATGTCCATTTCTATGGCACTGTTATCAAGGGTTATAGGTCCTCGGTCAAGTAAGTCCTCAATCTGAACATCTCTTGAGATAAATTTGTTTTCAGAGCCGTCAACCAGAGCGTTTTCGGGGCTTACCATTATCTTAAGCCTGCAACCTGTCTTGTTACATTTGTTCAATATTTCCGTTCTCTGCTTTGCAGAAAGGGAAGGGATGGCAAGATGGATTTCATCCACAAGATATTCCTTACAAACCCTGTCTATTATATCAAGAGACCCCAACACCTTTACGTCTTCTATATAGGAGTTCTTTTTTGAAATGTTGTGGTCTAAAAAACCTACTACATTATAATGTATATTTGAAGTTGTATTGGTGGTAAGGTCGTGAAGCAAAATTGTTCCGCCGTCTCCGGCACCGATAATCAAAATGTTTTTAGAAAGTGTTGCTTTTTTCAAATGCTTTTTGGCTTTTAATATTTTATTGGTGCCTCTTACTGCCATACGAGAGCATACAACCCATAAAAAGAAGAATAAATTGAATAAAATTGCAAAACGTTCGCCTGTAAAGAAAATGCGGCTCATAACAACGTTTAATGCAGTTGAGAAGATGAGAGCACAAATTAAAGTCAAATAATTTTTTGTTCCTGCGTGAATCCACATAACCTGATGGCTTTTAGATATGTAAATTGCAGCAAAATAAATAAATACAGTGCATAAAAGGTAATATACGTCATCTGAATCAAAATGGGTTTTTACAGTGAAAACGTCAGTAAAAGAATGGATTTTTGCATTTAAAAATATTTTGGTAAAAATTAAACCCAAGCCTGCTAAAAGGAAGTCATAACACAGAAGATACTTATTTTTAGTAAATCTGATTAAGTTTTTCATTTCAACTATTCGTCTCAAAAAAATTGAAGTATGTAAAACAAAGTAGGCAATAATAACAATATTATACCATAGCGAAAATAAAAAATCAAGAAAAATAAATAAACTGTTACATAGGAAAGAATATAAAAATGCCTAAAAACGATAATCAATCGTTTTCTTAACTCAAAAACCCTCTTAGGGTTCCAGTCCCTTTGATTGAAACGTAAATAAAAAACCGCATACCTTTGGTATACGGAAAGGGGCACCCCGAAAGTCTATGACTTTTGGGGAAAAGGAGAAGCAAGGAAACGGGCGGATGACTTTTTTGCACAAAAAAGTCGAAGCAAAGTGAACTGTGCTTCGACGAGGTGCCGGTGGCGGGACGCATATTGCTTCGCAATCTGCCCTGCTCGGTTACCCAAACCTGCGGTTTCGGTACCAACCTTCGCAGTTTTTTGCTAAAAACGATAATCAATCGTTTTCTTAACTCAAAAACCCTCTTAGGGTTCCAGTCCCTTTGATTGAAACGCAAATAAAAAACCGCATACCTTTGGTATACGGTCTTTTATTTGGTGCCGGTGGCGGGACTTGAACCCGCACGATATCGCTATCAATGGATTTTGAGTCCACCTCGTCTGCCAATTCCAACACACCGGCGTTCGAATTATTATTATACACTATGAAAATGAAAAAAGCAAGAGTTTTTTATAAAAAACAAAAAATATTTTCACTTAAGAACAAAGGGACTTTTTATAAAATCCTCACCGCTCTGTCCCGCCAGAGCTAAATTTCTTAAATCCGTAGCACGGACGTCCAACGCCAGGGAGTAATTGTCTTTTAAATCTTCCTTCCTTAACTTGGTTATAACTTTTATGCCTGACTCTTTTTTTATCTTCTTAAGTAATTCTCCGCCCGTAGAATTTAACGCCAGAACTCTGGCATAGGGATTGAATTCCGTGATTTTTTCTCCTGAATTTAACAAAATGTGTAATAAAGTTCTTTTTACTCTTGACATTGTATACCTTTTTGATTTAATATTATATAGATAAGAGTCAAAGTCTCCGGCAGAAGGAGTGCCCTTTATTGTGGATACAAGGTCATAATCTGCCTTGGAACGAACAGGATAGTTTTCCTTGTCAAGATTCATTACGGCATAGGAGATAAGTGGATATAAGGCATCTTCTGAAAGGGGCTTTTCATCAAAGGGACAGGGAAGATAGGAAGATACATCTTCGTTTTTTATAATCTTTTCCCTTATGGCACTGGCGCTTAAAAATCCGCCGGAGTCAAAGGTTGAATCATGCTCCACGGTACGCTTTATGCAAAAGGGTTCGATTTTTGAGTTAAGGGTTGAAAGACTTTCTAAATAATGAACTGCCAGAGTATCATTGGGCTCGCCCAGATAAGGCAAGGATAACGCATTGAAAGCCTCTTCTTTTGCTCTTGGATATGAAAGCCCGGCTTTTAAATTATCCTTAAGAAGTTCCTTGAATTGGTCACTTTCGCCTAATGAGGCAACCTCTTTTAAAAGGGAAAGGTCGGCACATTCTGAGCCAAAAGAAAGAAAGTCTATGACATTAAGGAAATTTAAGATGTTAACCGCACCGAAAGAAAAATCACGGCTTGAAGCGGTGGAATAGATAAAGGGGAGCTCCAGAACTAAATCCGCACCCCCTAAAACAGCGGCTTTGGCACGGGAAAACTTGGAAAAAATTGCTCCGTCACCACGCTGGACAAAGCTTCCCGACATAAGGACAATTACGGCATCTGCCATCTTTTTGGTTTCGGCAATATGAAATTTGTGACCTGTATGAAACGGGTTATATTCTGCGATAATGGCAGCAACGCGCATAACAAAAGCTCCTTTCGTGGTAGTTAAGTTGCTTATTATTTTAATATAATATATTTTAAAAATCAATATTTTTCTGAAAGAAGGAGAAAAAATGAGCACATTTCTTGAAAAAACAATCGAAAGGGCGAAAAAAGACAAAAAGACAATCGTTTTGCCCGAGTCCATGGACAGAAGAACCTTTGAAGCAGCCGAAAAGGTATTGAAGCAGGATATTGCCAATATTATCATTATCGGTACTCCCGAGGAAGTTGAGGCAAACAGCAAGGGTCTTGATATGTCAAAGGCAACTATTATCAATCCTTTTACTTATGAAAAAACAGAGGAGTACTTAAACCTTTTTGTTGAACTTCGTAAATCCAAGGGCGTAACCTACGAAGAAGCAAAAGAAACAGTTCTTTCCGACTATATGTATTATGCCTGCCTTATGGTAAAGGCCGGCGATGCTGACGGTGTTGTATCCGGCGCCTGCCACTCAACTGCAAACACTCTTCGTCCCTCACTTCAGATTATAAAGACAAAGCCCGGCGTAAAGCTTGTATCCGCATTTTTCTTAATGGTTGTTCCTAACTGCGAATACGGTGCAGACGGAGCATTCGTTTTTGCTGACTCCGGTCTTGAGCAGAATCCCGACCCCGAAAAGCTTGCAGCAATCGCTGCCTGCTCCGCTGAATCCTTTGAACTTCTTGTAGAGGAGGAAGCGAGAGTTGCAATGCTTTCTCACTCCACAAAGGGAAGCGCAAAGCACGCTGACGTTGACAAGGTAGTTGAAGCAACAAGAATCGTTAAAGAACAGCATCCGGAATTAAACGTTGACGGCGAACTTCAGTTAGACGCTGCAATCGTTCCCTCCGTTGGTGAATCCAAGGCTCCCGGCTCTAAAGTTGCAGGAAAGGCAAACGTACTTGTATTCCCTGACTTAGATGCAGGTAACATCGGCTATAAACTGGTACAGAGACTTGCAAAGGCAGAGGCTTACGGCCCCATCACTCAGGGTATCGCAATGCCTATAAATGACCTGTCCCGTGGCTGCAGCGCCGACGACATCGTAGGCGTTATCGCTATTACCTGTGTTCAGGCACAGGCTCAGAAATAAAATTTCAACAAAGAAATTTTATTTCGAATTCGTCCGTTCGTGAAAAAATCCGAAAAGGATTTTAGAACGGATGAACAGATAAGAAAAACGCGAATAAGCGTTTTTTGAAAACAACAAAGAAATTTTGTGCCGGGATTCGGCGGAGCGTTAAAAAATCCGAAAAGGATTTTAGCGAAGCTGAAACAAAAGAAAAACGCAAATAAGCGTTTTTTCGGCAAGTATATTAAACAAATTTAATATAGAGAAAGGAATTTATAAGAATGAAAGTATTAGTTATCAATGCAGGAAGCTCATCCATTAAATATCAGCTTATTGATATGACAGATGAGACACTCCTTGCAAAAGGACAGTGCGACAGAATCGGTATCGAGGGAGGAAACTTCAAACACGTTAACATCGCAAAGGACATTACCTATAAGGTAGACGTTCAGATGGCTAACCACGGAGACGGTATAAAGCTTATTATCGAAGCTTTAACCAATGCTGACCACGGCGTAATTTCCTCTATGAGCGAAATCAACGCAGTAGGACACAGAGTTGTTCACGGCGGTGAGAAGTTCTCCGGCTCCGTTATCATAAACGACGAAATTATCGATGCTCTTAAGGAGTGCTCGGAATTAAGCCCCTTACACAATCCTGCAAACCTTACAGGTATCAAGGCTTGCACAGAGATTATGGGCGAGGACGTTCCTCAGGTTGGTGTATTTGATACAGGCTTCCACCAGACAATGCCCGACTTTGCATATCTTTATGCAATTCCCTACGAATACTATGAAAAGTATAAGCTTCGTCGCTACGGCTTCCACGGCACAAGCCACCGTTATGTAACAGCTCGTGCTGCCGAGATGCTTGGAAAGAAGCCTGAAGAGATTAACATCGTAACCTGTCACTTGGGCAACGGTTCTTCCATCACAGCTGTAAAGGGCGGTAAGTCCTTTGATACAACCATGGGTGTTACACCTCTTGACGGTCTTATGATGGGTACACGTTCCGGCTCTATCGACCCTGCTATCATTCCTTTCATTATGGAAAAGGAAGGCCTTACAGCTAAGGAAGTTGACACTATCTTAAATAAGAAGTCAGGTATCCTGGGTGTATCTCAGACAACCAGCGACAACCGTGACATTGAAGAGGGCGCAAGAAACGGAAACGAACGTTATAAGCTTATCGAAAGCATGCTCTGCCACCAGATTACAAAGTATGTTGGCGGCTATGCTGCAGCAATGGGCGGCGTTGACGCTATCGTATTTACCGGCGGTATCGGTGAAAACAATCCTCAGTACAGAGCGAGAGTTGGTAAGAACCTTGAGTTTATGGGCGTAAAGGTTGACGAAGAGAAGAATAAGAAAGCATTCAGAACCTCTGACGAAAATGACATCTCAGCAGACGGAGCTACCGTTAAGATGCTGGTTATCCCCACAAACGAAGAGCTTATGATTGCAAGAGACACATACGAATTAGTAAAATAATTTTACCCGATAAAAAACACGGAAGACATTTGCCTTCCGTGTTTTTCATATATTCTTTATCTGCCAGTCAATGGGGGACTTTACCAGGGAAATTAAAATTTCGTTTGCCTTGGAAAAGTGCTTGCAGCCCATAAAGCCACGGGAAGCAGAAAGGGGAGAAGGATGCGCCGCAGTTAAGATATAGTGCTTGTTTTTATCAATAAGCTCTGCCTTGGACTCGGCGTGCTTGCCCCATAAGAGGAAAATTATGGGGTCGTCCCTTTCAGACAGGGCGGAAATGATGCGGTCGGTAAAAATCTCCCAGCCCTTGCCCTTATGGCTCATAGGCGCAGCTTCACGGACGGTTAAAAGAGTGTTAAGTAATAAAACGCCCTGCTTTGCCCAGTCCATTAAATAGCCGTTATTGGGAATATAGCAGCCCAGGTCGTCACGAAGCTCCTTATAGATATTGCCAAGGGACGGGGGAGCAGGCACGCCGGGAAGCACCGAAAAGCTCATACCGTGAGCTTGCCCCGGTTCGTGGTAAGGGTCCTGACCGATAATAACAATTTTAACGTCCTTATAGCTTGTGGTTTTAAGGGCGGAAAAAATGTTATGCATATCGGGATATACGGGGCCCTTTGCATATTCTTCTTTAAGAAATTCCCTGAGCTTTAAGTAATATTCCTTGTTAAATTCATTCCCGATTATATTGTCCCAGTCGTTGCCAAGCTTTACCATAATAAACACTCCTAAGAAAAAAACTCAGGTGCTTTGCACCCGAGTTTAATTTTTGTCATTATCGCTTTCGTAAAACCCGCGTTATTAAAGCGAAGGTGATTTGCTCTTACATAAACTTTCTTTTGCGAGCAGCCTCGGACTTCTTTTTACGTTTAACACTGGGTTTTTCGTAATGTTCTCTCTTTCTAACCTCGGAAATAACTCCTGCCTTAGCGCAAGAACGCTTAAAACGACGAAGCGCACTATCCAATGACTCGTTTTCTTTAACTCTGATTTCTGACATAGTATATATCCCTCCCTCCGCAATTTGGATCAGCAGACTTAAATCTGCTACGAAAATGTGCGGGATTCACAAAGTGATAGAAAGATTATACCCTATTTTTTTTATTAAGTCAAGTTATTTTGGCGAAAAATATTATTTTTTTATTTCTGAGCAAAAAGAAAGTCATGAAAACGTAAATAAACAGGCCCAGAAAAGCGGAAACTAAAAGGCTTACAATGGGCGGAATGAAGAAAGACAGTCTTTCGTAAAAGAAAAAGGCAGGTACGAAAGAAATTAAAGAGGGCAATATGGGTAATGTGAGATTTTTAAGTATATCGGCATCTTGAGGAATAACGGAAAATACTGCCCTTACAGATGGGATAAAAAGGAGTAAATTGGAAAAGATATAAGAGAAAATATATCCTGAAGCTCCGGAAAAAGGAATTGAAACCAAAGATAGCAGAAGGAAAATTACATTACCCGTAAAAGAATAAAGGGAAGCTTTTTTTGCCAAAGATGCAGCGTTCATTATTGAGGTTAATATATGTCTGAAAGTGGCAAGAATTGCACCTAATGACATGAGCGGCAGAAATAGTGCCACTCTGGAGTCTCTGAAAAACACTTCCGATATAGGCTTTGCAAAAGAACCCAGAGCGAAAAAAGCAGGAAATGAAAAAAGAGAAGTGGCAAATAAAATCTTTTCGGTTTTCCTTTTGACGGCACCTATGTTTCCATTGGCAAGGTTTGATGAAATAAAGGGAACTAAATTAACAGAAAGGGCGTTTGAAAAAACCGAAGGTAAGAATAAAAGGGGCATAACCATTCCTGATATGACGCCTAAAATTTCAAGGGACTCGGTTTTGGAAAAGCCGTAGAGGGTAAACATTGCGGGAATTAAAATGTTCGAGGCCGAGGAAATAAGGGTTTCCAAAGTTTTTGAAGCGGTAACTGGAACGGCGGTGCTTAAAATGGGGGAAAAGCTCTTTTTTATACTGCCTGCTTTGATATTTTTTGTCCTTTTAAGATAAGAGGAGAGTAAAATCACAAGACTCAGTGCCTCACCTGCAAAAATACCGAAAGTAAGTATAAAAGCACCCTTTGTAAAATCGTTTCCTGCATAGTAAATTAAAAGGAGCACAACCAGAGAAATTCTGAAAAGCTGTTCTGCTATTTCGGTTACGGCAGGAATCTTCACGGAGTTTTCAGAGTAGAAACTGCTTTTCAATATGTTTTCAAAGCCTGTTATGAGAACAGCAAAGGCCAGGATATACAAAGAGGGGAGGGTTCGCACGTCTCCGAGCAAGGAGGCTATAAAGGGAGCGAAAAGTAAAATAAAGGCACAAAGGACAACTGAAATTATTAAAACCAGCAAAAGGGCAGATAAGGTGGAGGCCTTAGCCGAAGAGCGGTTTTTCTCTGCCAGATGCTCCGATACGTCTTTCATGGAAGCCACCGGAAGACCTGAAGCCACTATAGAGCAGCATATGGCGTAAATGGGGGAGATAAGGGCGAAAAGTCCAAGACCCTCGGCACCTATAAATCTGCTCAGAAATATTCTGTATAAAAAACCTAAAAACCTGGTCATTATGTTGGCTGCCATCATAAAAAATGTGTTATAGGTAAATGATTTTTTCATAAGAAAAAAAGGCTCCTTTCAAGGGTTTTGGAACGCTGGGTTTTAAGAAAACTTATTTTTAAATAATACAATGAAATAATTGACTTTATTACTTATTTGTGGTAAAATATTTATGTTTGACTACATGAATTTCGGAAGGGAGTTTTCGTAATGGTTAAAAAGATTATTTCCGTTTTAATGGTGGCTGCTTTACTTGCTTTGTGTTTTTCGGGTTGCGTATTTAAATCCGAGCCCTTGTTCGGAGTGGTTTTAATAACGGGACCTTCCGGAGAAATTATTTTAGACTCTGAGGTTTTTGTGTCAAAGAAAAATGCCACTGCGGCTGATGCTGTTATAACCGGATGTGCCGAATTCAGAATTCCCTATACCTTTGAAAACGGAATGTTTGACAATTTCGAAGGAATAGCATCAACTATGGATGAGGGATGGCTCTTATATTATGAGGGCGAGTTAAGTGATGTTGGTGCTTCTTCTGTGAAGCTTACGGATAATTTTGATGTGGAATTCAGATATGTAAACTACGACGAAAGCTTTGCATTAGAATAAAAAGGGGTTTAATTTAAGGGGGGATATACTATGAGATTTTTAACGGTTGAAGAAACAAAAAAGAGAATTGACAACATTAAAGAATCTGAAGAAGGTAACAGAAAATATCTCCGCCGCCACAGAATCGGAGAGTATCTTCCCGGCCAGGCTGTATATAACCTTGGGGACTATCCCAAGCGTTTTTCTATTGAGCCTACGGAGTATGACTACAACCTTTTAAAAAGCATGAAAGAAAACGGAGTTGAGCTTATACAGCTTCACGAGGAGTGGAACGATGCAATCCGCCATCTTGGGGCAGATAAGTTTTCATCACATGACCATCAGGGGCTTATAAATTTCGTTAAGCTGGCTCACGATTTGGGATTTAAGGTTCTGGCTTATGCGTCAACGGGATTTTTTGATTCAAGAGACCCTGATTATAAAGAAGAATATTCAATATGCGATGGTGGATATTTCGGGGAGCATCTTCATTATAAGAAATGTAATGCTGCACATCCCGAATGGAAAGAGTATCTTTTAAGAAAGCTTTTTAACGCTATAGATACCTACGGCTTTGACGGAATGTTCAACGACTGGGGCTATGACGGAGCCGACCTTGAAAGAGCAAGACTTAAGGAAAAGGGTATAGACGGACATAAATTAAAGGCACTTAATATGCCCTATGATCCTTATCTTGAGGATTTACTCAGCACAATATATATTGAACTCAAGAAAAGAGGCGGTTATGTAAAAATCCATTGCGATAAAAACAACAAGCCTCCGGTAAAAGATAAGGTTTATGACTATATATGGATTGGAGAGTGCGTAAATTCAGATGATATCGGTGCAGGAAAAGAGCACGAGCCTTATGTAGTTCCCTGTGAGCATGCTATGTATGCGGATGTCAACCACCCCGATGCTTATTATGTAAAGACCATACCCTTTATGCAGTTCCCCTTGCTTAAGAGAGGACGTCCTTTAATGGGAACAGGAATTGAAGAAGAGGGCGTAACATACATTCCTGCAGGCGACTATGTTCACCACAAGAAGGTAAAGGAATATATGAAGGACCATCCTGAAGGACCCTATACATACAGCCTCTGGTCTTCGGTTCCTGATGACGTGGACGAATATCCCAGATGGTGCCGTTTTATGAAGCTTTATAAGCCCATGGTTGAAGAGAACAGTATTGCTTATATAGAACTTTCCGAATGCGACGATATTTTATCTCCCATACATGATAAAATGTGCGCATCCATGTTTGTAAATGAAAATAAATATCTTGTTGTTTCAAACTTTGGAACAGAGCCCTATGTTTTAGACCTTAAGGACGAATGGGAAAACAGAGAGACAGGCGAAAGAAATAAAAAATTCACCATAAATCCCATGAGCATCATTTTCCTTAAAAGATAAAAAATGCTTGACAAACTTAAAAAAGGATGTTAGAATGTATATTCGTATGGGTATGTTCAGGAAAAGGTGATTAAAAATGCTCAGCGAATTAAAGACGGATAATAAGACGGTAGGTCTTAAACAGTCTATAAAGAAGATAAGAAGCGGTGAAGCGAAAAAAGTCTTTATCGCTCTTGACGCAGCTCCCACACTAATAAATGAAATAAAGGGAGAGTTAAAGGAAACCGAAATCCCGACAGTTGAGGTTTCGGGAATGAAAGAACTTGGCAGAGCCGCAGGAATTGATGTGGGTGCTGCTGTTGTTGTCGTTTATTAACGGGCAATGCCTGTTGATATAAAAATTACATAGGAGGTGAAAAAATAATGCCTACATTTAACCAGTTAGTCAAGGCCGGCAGATCTACAAAGGTGACTAAGTCTACAGCTCCTGCACTTCAGAAGGGATTTGACTCTTTGAAGAACAAGGCTACAGATCAGAGCTCTCCCCAGAAGAGAGGTGTTTGTACCTACGTTAAGACAAAGACTCCCAAGAAGCCTAACTCAGCTCTTCGTAAAATTGCCAGAGTAAGACTTACTAACGGTAATGAAGTAACAAGCTATATCCCCGGTGAAGGTCACAACCTTCAGGAACACAGCGTTGTTCTTATCCGCGGAGGAAGGGTTAGAGACCTTCCCGGTGTACGTTACCACATTATCAGAGGTGCCCTTGATGCTTCCGGTGTTGCAAACAGAATGCAGTCCAGAAGTAAGTACGGCGCTAAGAAAGCAAAGGCTAAAAAATAAGATATAGCCGAAATTTAAGTATGTTGTTCCGTAGATGGAATAACAAAATTAGGTTGTGCGGTCTACGGATTTATATAGATTGCACTTACAAGAAAGGATTTCTTGAGTACCTATGAATTCATTAACAAAAATTTATGAAGGAGGGAAGAACAGTGCCCAGAAGAGGATTTGTTCCCAAAAGAGATGTTTTACCGGATCCCATGTACAATGATACAACTGTTACAAGACTTATCAACAACATCATGCTTGACGGCAAAAAAGGTGTTGCTCAGAAGATAGTTTATGACGCATTTGATATTGTACGTGAGAAGACAGGAAAGGAGCCCCTCGAAGTTTTCACTCAGGCAATGGAAAGCATTATGCCCGTGCTTGAAGTAAAAGCAAGAAGAGTCGGCGGTGCCACCTATCAGGTTCCCATGGAAGTACGTCCTGAAAGACGTCGTACATTGGGTCTTAGATGGCTCACAGTATATTCCAGAGCTCGTAACGAAAGACATATGTGCGAGAGACTGGCAAACGAAATCATTGACGCTACAAACGGCCTTGGCGGAGCAGTTAAGAAGAGAGAAGATACTCATAAGATGGCTGAAGCTAACAAGGCGTTTGCACATTACAGATGGTAGTATTACCAAGGTAGTAACCGACGAAAGGAGAGATATTTTTGGCAAGAGAAGTTTCACTTGAAAGAACCAGAAATATAGGCATTATGGCCCACATTGACGCCGGAAAAACCACCACTACTGAAAGAATTTTGTACTATTGCGGTAAAATTCACAAGATTGGTGATACTCACGACGGAAATGCTACAATGGACTACATGGAGCAGGAACAGGAGAGAGGTATTACAATTACTTCTGCTGCTACCACAGCCTATTGGACAAAAGATGGCGTTAGACACAGAATCAATATCATCGATACCCCCGGACACGTTGACTTCACCGTTGAGGTTGAACGTTCACTTCGTGTACTTGACGGAAGCGTAACAGTTTTCTGTGCAAAGGGCGGTGTTGAACCTCAGTCTGAAACTGTTTGGAGACAGGCTGATAAATATGGCGTTCCCAGAATGGCATTCATTAACAAGATGGATATCATGGGCGCTGACTTCTACAACGTTGTAGGAATGATGAAGGACAGGCTTCAGTGTAAGGCTGTTCCCCTTCAGCTTCCCATCGGTAAGGAAGATACCTTTAAGGGTATAATCGACCTTCTTACCATGAAATCAACAGTTTACTACAACGATGACGGAACTGACGTAAGAATTGAGGAAATTCCCGAAGATATGAAGGAAATTGCTCAGAAATATCATGATGAAGCTATTGAAGAGATCGCTTCACACGATGATGATCTTATGATGAAGGTTTTAGAGGGAGAAGAACCTGAAATTTCCGAACTTAA
Source organism: Clostridia bacterium (assembly GCA_045123995.1). Classification (GTDB taxonomy): domain Bacteria; phylum Bacillota; class Clostridia; order CAKSNL01; family HGM11501; genus HGM11501. Next base: position 17,097 of record JBGVKY010000001.1, on the reverse strand, counting down.
ACAGGCTATAAGAAAAGCAACAATTGCAAACGAAATTGTTCCAGTATTTTGCGGAACAGCTTACAGAAACAAGGGCGTTCAGCCCCTCCTTGACGCGGTTGTTGACTATATGCCCGCTCCCACAGACATTCCCGCTATCAAGGGTACAACCTTAGATGGTGATGAAGTTGAAAGACATGCAGACGACAACGAGCCCTTCTCAGCTCTTGCGTTCAAGATTATTGCAGATCCCTTTGTTGGTAAGCTTTGCTTCTTCAGAGTATATTCAGGTACTCTGGCAACAGGTAGCTATGTGCTTAACTCCACAAAGGATAACAAGGAAAGAATCGGACGTATCCTTCGTATGCATGCTGACAAGAGAGAAGACCTTGATATGGTATATGCCGGCGACATCGCTGCAGCCGTTGGTCTTAAGAACACCACAACAGGTGACACTCTCTGTGCAGAGAATTCTCCCGTAATTCTTGAATCCATGGAATTCCCTGAGCCCGTTATAAGAGTTGCCATCGAACCCAAGACCAAAGCAGGTCAGGAAAAGATGGGTATCGCTCTTGCAAGATTGGCTGAAGAAGATCCTACATTCAAGGCTTACACAGACGAAGAAACAGGCCAGACCATTATCGCAGGTATGGGTGAGCTTCACCTTGAAATCATCGTAGACAGACTTTTACGTGAATTCAAAGTTGAAGCAAACGTTGGTAATCCTCAGGTTTCCTACAAAGAAACAATCAGTAAGAGAGTTGAAGTTGACCACAAGTATGCCCGTCAGTCCGGTGGTCGTGGTCAGTACGGTCACGTTAAACTTATCATGGAACCCCAGGAAGCAGGCAAGGGTTATGAATTTATTAACCAGGTTGTCGGCGGTGCTATTCCCAAGGAATACATTCCTGCAGTTGATGCGGGTATTCAGGGTGCTATGGAATCCGGTATCCTTGCAGGATATCAGGTTGTTGACGTAAAGGTAACACTTTATGACGGATCCTATCACGAAGTTGACTCCTCAGAAATGGCATTTAAGATTGCCGGATCTATGGCGTTCAAGGAAGGTATGAGAAAAGCTGACGCTCAGCTTAAGGAACCCATCATGAAGGTTGACGTAACAGTTCCTGAAGAATACATGGGCGACGTTATGGGCGATATCAGCTCACGTCGTGGTATGATTCAGGGAAGCGACTCAAGAAACGGTGTTGTAACAATCACATCACACGTTCCGCTTTCTGAAATGTTCGGTTACGCAACAGACCTTCGTTCCAAGACCCAGGGTCGTGGTAACTATTCAATGGAACCCAGTCATTATGAAGTGGTTCCCAAGAGCATTATGGAAAAAATTATCGACCAGAGAGCTAAAAAGAACGATTAACTCTTGATTTTTATTCCGTAATGTAGTAAAATAATAAAAAATAAAATTGTTATATTAAAGGAGGACAAATATTATGGCAAAGGCTAAATTCGAACGTACAAAACCCCATGTAAACATTGGTACAATCGGTCACGTTGACCATGGTAAGACAACTCTTACCGCTGCAATCACAAAGGTTCTTTCTATGAACGGTGGCGCAGAATTCACAGATTACGCTAACATCGACAAGGCTCCCGAAGAAAGAGAAAGAGGTATCACAATCAACACCTCTCACGTTGAGTATCAGACAGAAACTCGTCACTATGCTCACGTTGACTGCCCGGGACATGCTGACTACGTTAAGAACATGATCACCGGTGCTGCTCAGATGGACGGAGCAATCTTGGTTGTATCTTCTGCTGACGGACCCATGCCTCAGACAAGAGAACACATCCTTCTTTCCAGACAGGTTGGAGTTCCCTACATCGTAGTATTTATGAACAAAGTTGACCAGGTTGACGACGAAGAACTTCTCGAACTCGTTGAAATGGAAATCAGAGAACTTCTTTCTGACTACGAATTCCCCGGAGATGACATTCCGATCGTTAAGGGTTCTGCACTTGCAGCACTTGAATGTGCTTCTACAGACATCAACGCTCCTGAATATGCTCCTATCCTTGAGCTCATGGCAGCAGTTGACTCCTACATTCCTGCTCCTGAAAGAGCTAATGACCTTCCCTTCATCATGCCCGTTGAAGACGTATTCACAATCACAGGCCGTGGTACAGTTGCAACAGGTAGAGTTGAAAGAGGTACTCTTAAGGTTTCTGACGAAGTTGAAATCGTTGGTCTTACCGACGAAAGCAGAACTGTTGTTGTAACCGGTATCGAAATGTTCAGAAAGCTCCTTGACAGCGCTGAAGCAGGCGATAACATCGGTGCACTTCTCCGTGGTGTTGACAGAAAAGACATCGAAAGAGGTCAGGTTCTTGCAAAGCCCGGTTCTATTAATCCTCACACAAAGTTTAAGGGCGAAGTTTACGTTCTTAAGCAGGATGAAGGTGGCCGTCATAAGCCCTTCTTCTCCAACTACAGACCTCAGTTCTATTTCAGAACAACTGACGTTACAGGCGTAATTCAGCTTCCCGCTGACAAAGAAATGTGCATGCCTGGTGATAACGTAACAATCGACGTTGAGCTTCTTAAGCCCATCGCTATTGAAAAGGGTCTTCGTTTCGCTATCCGTGAAGGTGGTAGAACAGTTGGATCCGGCGTTGTTTCCGAAATCTCTGAATAATTTAACTTAAAAAAAATAGTGCAAATTTTCAAAATTTGCACTATTTTTTTTTGAAAAAATAAGGCGTTTTATGTTGCTTTTATTTTCCTTTAGTGATATAATAAATTTGTTGGATTATGTTTGACGAGAGGGGATAGAAAATGGACGTTTTAAGTAGAATTGAAGAGAGAAAAGAAGACCTTTTTAATATACTTTCCGACCTTATAAAAATAGATACTCAAAGCTTTGGAAACACCGGAAAAGAAGCCAATATAACAGAGTATCTTAAGAGCTTTCTTGAAAAGCTTGGCTATACTCCCGATGTATATTCACCCTTATCTATAGAGGGCATGGAAAATCACCCCGATTACTGGCCGGGGCATAACTTGGAAACACGTTTTAACGTAAGTGCCGTAATTCCCGGTATTGACTCATCTAAAAGAATTATGTTGGCAGCACATATTGATACCGTGGCAATCGGCGAAGATGCTGACTGGACAGTGCCTCCTTTGGGCGGACTTATAAAAGACGGAAAAATATGGGGCAGAGGCGCCTGCGATAACAAGTGCGGAATAGCAACTGCTCTCTTTTTAATAAAAGTATTTAAAGAAGAGGGCTTAAAATTCCCCTGTGATATAGTCTTTACAGCTTACTGTGATGAGGAATACGGCGGAAGTCACGGGGCTTTGGCGGCTTGCCTTAAGTATCCGTCTGACGACATTATAAACTTAGACGGAGAGGTATTTGAAATTGCCGACTGCGCCGTAGGCGGCGAAGAGATGAGAGCCCACATAAAAGCTAAAGGGCCTATTGATGACTGTGGAGAAATGCTCGAAGGACTCAAAATCTTAAAGGAAGAACTAGATAAATTCCGTGAAAAACGAGTGGCAGAATTAAATGCACATGAAGAATATAGGATAACCAACATTCCCGATGACTCTGTGAGATTTTTAGAAATTAAAGCGGGAAATGCAGGAACAAACCTTGATAAAGCCTATATAGAACTTTGCTACTATGCGGCAGCTACAAAAGAAGAAATAAATGAAGAATTTGACGTTATGGCAAAAAAAATAGACGAAAAATTAGAGCCTTTGGGCCTTACCTTTGACCGATTTGAAAAGACCACAAGGTTTTTTCACTTTATGAAAGCGGACAAGATAAATCCGCTTATAGAAAAGCTCATAGAGGCAGGAAAATTGACCTCGGGAAGAGAAATGAAAACCTGTGGTATGTGTCAGTCCGACCTTTCTATATTCTTAAAATACGGAAGTCCCAGAGCATTTTGCTTCGGCGTAGGCAGAAAGTTCTTTGAATATGGCGGAGCACATCAGGCAGACGAGCATGTTTTGTGTGATGAACTTTTGGAAATGAATAAAATACTGGCGAAAATGTTTACTATGTAGGTGATTATATGAAAAATGAAGCAAAAGAGCTTTGCAAAAGATTAGAGATAGAGTTTTCTGATGATTTTGTGCCCTTCTACGAAGAGGGATTGGCGCTTTATAAAAAGGATGGAAAAAGGATTACCGACACAGAAAGACTTACAAGATTAAACGATAAATATAATTTTTTCAGAAAATGGTTCGAAGATGTAAAAAAAGCTGCAAAAATGGTGGAGGAAGACGAAGATTTACTGCTTTTTACATATATACTTCATACCATGATTAAAAAAGATTCCCCTCTTACCAAAATGAAAATGCCTGACAGAGAGAGGATGGATACGGACTTTGCTCCCATGTTTTCCTTGCTTTATTCGCTGGAAGACATGATTGAAAGCATGGAAAAAAGAGGGCTTCCCTTTGAAATAATTTCTGACACACTTCAGGGCTTTGATGCGGAAATCAACGATTATTACGGGATTTTTGGCCGAAGCGGAATGAGAATTTACGTAGAATGGTTTATGCTTTTTGTGAAATGCAACTTAATTCGTGTGGGAAGACTTAATTTTGAAATGTCAAAGTTTGAGCATAAAATAAGGGTTTATAAAAAAGATGACGACATTAAAATTTTAATAGACGGAGACTATATGCACGAAAAGGGTATGGTTTTCGGATCCATTGGTCAGGATGACGAGAAAGGTAAATACTATGCCGAAATCACCGAAGACGGAGACGGTGTCACAGGCTACGGCGTCAACGAATACGGAGAAGCCGTTAAAGAAAAAATAACCCTTTGCGGCTATAAAGAAGTATTACGTTATGGTGACAACTTTGTAAGTGTTCATATTCCAGCAAAGGAGCCTTTTACGGCAGAGCAGTGTGAAGAATCCATTAAAAAAGCAACAGAAATTTTTGATAAATACTATCCGGAATTTAAATTTAAGACCTTTTGCACATTTTCCTGGATGCTGGAAAAAAGACTGCGTGATATAATGGGAAGGGACACCAACATTACGAAATTTGCCGATCTCTTTACTGCATTTCCCTTAAAGCACGACGGAAAGGACGTTTTCGTATTTCTTTTCCACGTGGAAAATATCGTACCTCCTGAAACGTTACCTGAAGATACAAGCATGCAAAGGGCAGTCAAAAAATATCTTATGGAGGGAAACCATTTCTACGAAAAAGGCGGAGTGATAATAAAATAATTTGGAGTGTAGAGTATGATTAACGGAAAGAGAAAAGCCCTTACATTCAGCTTTGATGATGGTGTAAGACAGGATTTAAGATTTATGGAACTACTTGAAAAGTATGGAATGAAGGGTACTTTTAACATAAATTCCTCATTTCTCGGAAGAGAAGGAACTTTGGAAAGGGAAGGTAAGACCATTCCCTTCGGAAAGGTAACGGAGAATGAGCTTAATCGCCTTTATGAAAACCACGAGGTTGCAGTACATACATTGACCCACCCAAATTTAACAACTCTTGATGAAAAAGAAATCATAAGACAGGTGGAAGATGACAGACTTAAGTTATCATATGTGGTGGGCTATGAAGTTTTGGGAATGGCATACCCCTGCGGTGGAGTTAATAATGACGACAGAGTAGCAGCCGTTGTTAAAAACTATACGGGTGTCAGATATGCAAGGACAATAACCTCTACATACAGCTTCAATAAGCAGGAAAATCTTTACAGATTTAATCCTACCTGCTATCCTCACGGTGACGGGAAGGAAAAGTTTATGAAGCTGGCACAAGACTTTATAAATGCAAAAAGTGAAGAAGATATGATTTTATACATCTGGGGACACACCTTCGAATTTGACATAGAGGATACCTGGCAGGATTTTGAAGATGTACTTAAGGTTCTGGCAGGAAGAGAAGATATTTTTTACGGAACAAATAAGGAGGTGCTTTTGTAATGGAGATGTTTTCTCTCACATTAAGTCAGGTTCTGATGATGACGACACTCATTGTTTTAGGCTTTATTTTAAAGAAAATGAATATTCTGCCTGAAAAAACTGATGTTGCCCTCTCCAAGCTTGAAACCTTTATGTTTACTCCTGCACTTTCTGTTATAACACTTATGAAGTATTGCACGGTGGAAAATTTCAGGAATAATTCAAAGCTCATACTGTACGGATTGTTTTTTGCAGTTTTAGCTCTTTTGATTGCCCACCTGCTGGCGGAATTTTTTATAAAGGGAGCTAAGGGAAATGCCGAGAAGACAAGCAGGAAAAATATTTTCAGATACGCTCTTACCTTCGGCAATTTCGGCTTTATGGGAAACTTTCTTATTTTGAGTATTTTCGGAGATGAAATGCTTTTTAAGTATACGATATTCAACTTTTTCTTAAGTCTTCTTTGTAATTCCTGGGGCTTTTATGTTCTGGTGCCAAAGGAAGAAGGAGGCTTAGTTAAAAATCTTAAAAAGGGACTTTTGACTCCTCCTATATTTGCTATAGTGATAGGCTGTATTTTAGGACTTCTTAACGCAGAAAAATTCGTTCCATATTTTTTAACAAGTGCTCTTAATAATGCATCTTCCTGTATGGGACCCTGCGCTATGATACTGGCAGGTGTTGTAATCGGAGGCTTTGATATAGGGGAACTCATTAAAAATAAAAAGATATATATTGTAAGCTTACTTAGGCTTATAGTAATACCGACATTTTTTATGGCTTTACTGTATTTGATAGGAGCAGAAAAGGAAATTATGATTTTAACATTAATTGCCTACGCAACTCCCATGGGACTTAATACCATTGTTTTCCCTGCTGCTTACGGGGGAGATACAAAAACGGGAGCATCCATGACGGTAATATCACAAACTCTTTCAGCAATTACAATTCCCCTTATGTACCTGATATTTATCGCTAATTTAGCGTGAGAGAGCATGAAAATTTAATATATAAAATAAAAAATAAATAAACGGAGGCAGAAATGAAATATTCAGAACAGTTTATATCCAAAAAGGAAGTAATCGAAAAAAAGACAGTAAGCATCGGTTTTGACGGCTTTGTTGACCTTGTTATCCGTCCTGTTGAAAAGAGAACAGACGAGAAAAATTGCACCTATTTTCCAACCATTGATAAATTCGGCGAGAAAATTACAAGCCTTGCCGGAAGAAGCGGAAACATCGAGCTTATCGTAAGCAGTACCGATTTCGGAGGCTGTGGCCCTCACTACGCCAACGGACTTGCAAATATGGGAGTTTCTTGTACCTGCGTAGGAGCATTGGGTTATCCTGAAAAAAATCCTGTTTTCAATCTTAATCCCAACTGCAAAACTATAACAGTAAGCGAGCCCGGTTATTCTTACGTATTTGAATTCGGTGACGGGAAAATCATCATGAGTGACATTGAAAAAATCAGCCGTTTGAGATGGAGCGATTTGATAGAGCGCATAAGCATCGACGAACTGGTTGAAATTTTCGACAGCGCAGATATTATCACTTTAGTAAACTGGAGTTATCTTGTGCACTTCCATGAGATTTATGAAAAGTTTTTAGAAATTGTAATGCCCCGTTTATCAAAGAAGGACAGAAAAATTTACATAGACATAGCAGACTGTGCTAAAAGACAGCCTGAAGAAATTAAGGCGGCTCTTAAAATGTTTGGTAAATACTCTTCTTATGCTCCCACATACTTAGGCCTTAACAAATCCGAGGCTATGGTTATGCATTCTATTTTGGGAGAGGGAGAATATAAAGGTTCCCTTCCCATTGCAAGAGCAATCAAGGAATTTTCAGGTATAGGCACAGTAATCATACATCCTGTTGACTCATCTGCTGCAGTTTATGACGGCGGCGAAGTTGAAGTTCAGGGAATTTTGTGCGAAAAGCCTAAAAAGACCACCGGCGGCGGCGACAACTTCAACAGCGGTTTCTGTGCAGGTCTTTTAGGAGAACTTGATATAAAGAGCTGTCTTATAAGCGGAATGACAACATCTTATCTTTATGTTAAAAACGGTCATTGCAACAGCTTTTCAGACATAGCAGAGACTATGAAAATGTACGATGAGGAATAAGGATTAAAAAAAGGGAGGAATTTTAAGTGGCAGAAAAAGAATTTTATGTTTCGGTTAAAAATATAGCCCAGCACTTTAAGCTTGAGGTTATTACTGAGCCTTCCAATATTGATAAAATAAAGGTTAAAAATTCGGATATATACAGACCCGGGCTTCAACTTGCAGTAGACTTTTTCGAGCATTATGATAATACGAGACTTCAGCTTTTCGGAAAGGTGGAAATTGCATACTTAGGAAGCCTTAGCCCAGAAAAGAGAAAAGCAACATTGGATCAGCTTTTTTCTCACAAGGTTCCGGCGGTAATTGTAACAAGAGGACTTGAAGTTTATCCCGAAGTTATAGAATCGGCTAAAGAATTCGGAATTCCCGTATACCGCACACAGCTGGGAAGCTCTGTATTCATGGGAGCCCTTATTGCATGGCTCAACGTGGAGTTGGCACCCAGAATTACACGTCACGGCGTTTTGGTAGAAGTGTACGGCGAGGGTGTACTTATCTTGGGTGAAAGCGGAGTAGGTAAAAGCGAGGCTGCAGTTGAGCTACTTAAGAGAGGACACCGTCTTGTTGCCGACGATGCAGTTGAGATAAAGAGAGTTTCTGCAATTTCTGTTGTAGGAAGTGCTCCTGAAGTAATCAGGCATTATATTGAAATTAGAGGTATCGGTATCGTAGACGTAAGGAAAATCTTCGGTATGGGTGCGGTTAAAAACTCAGAAAAGATTGACCTTATCATAAATCTTGAACACTGGAATAAAGATAAATCCTACGACAGACTAGGAATGGAAGACCAGACGACAGAAATTTTAGGCATAAAAATTCCTTCTATCACGGTGCCCATAAGACCCGGAAGAAATCTGGCAGTTATTGTGGAGGTTGCAGCCATGAATAACAGACAGAAGAAGATGGGCTATAATGCGGCAGAAGAATTAAGTGAAAGAATTACAAAGCAGATGGAACTTAACATGCAACTGGAAGCGGAAGAGGAAGAAGACGAAGAATAATTAAGGAGAGGTAAAGATGTATTATTTAGCAGTGGATTTAGGCGGAACAAACATAAAAGCAGGTCTGGTTGATGAGGACGGTAAAATAATAAGCCGTGCACAACGACCCACAGGAGCAGACAGAAACTATCAGGAAATCATTAAAGATATAGCTTTTTGTGCTATTGAAGCAGCGGAGAATGCAAAGATTTCTATGGATGAGGTAAAGTCAGTAGGAATAGGAAGTCCCGGAACAGTTGACAATAAAAGAGGCATAATTGTTTATGCAAATAACATAAACTTTAAGAATGTTCCCTTGAGAGAGGAAATGCAAAAATATATAAATAAGCCCGTATATATGGGAAATGACGCTGACTGTGCGGCACTTGGCGAATATGTTATGATGAAAGAAGATTACGAATGCTTCCTTTTCGTCACCCTCGGCACAGGTGTTGGCGGAGGCATCATCATAAACGGAAAAATCTTCACAGGCTTCAACTCTGCAGGCGGCGAAATCGGCCATATATCTATGATTGAGGGCGGAAAAGAATGTACCTGCGGAAGACGCGGATGCTGGGAAAGATATGCTTCCACTACTGCTCTTATAGATATGACAAAAGAGGCTATAAGCGAAAATCCCGATTCTTATCTTGCATCCCTTTGCTCTGGCGATATATCAAAGGTTAACGGAAAAACTGCATTTACAGCTTTAGAGGCAGGGGATGAGCTTGGCAAGGAAGTTATAAATAAGTGGCTTACCTTTGTGGCTTCGGGAATTACAAATATGATAAATATTTTCCAGCCAGAAGTTTTGTGCATAGGCGGAGCTATAAGCCGTGAAGGAGATAAAATCTTAAAGCCCATCATAGAATATGTTGAAAAGAACCGCTATTCCAGAAACGTTGAACAGGCGAGAATAAAGATAGCGGAATACGGTAACGACGCAGGACTTATAGGTGCAGCATTTTTAGGAGCAAAGAACTGAAATTCAGGAGGTCAGAATGGAAGGTTTTTTCGAAGAGATTTCTAAAATTACAAAGGTAACGGAAAACGAACCCATGAAAAAACACACCACCTTCCGTATCGGAGGACCCGCTCGCTATTTTGCGGAGCCTTCGGGAAAAGAAGAACTTATAGATTTATTAAAGGTGGCAAAAAAATATAATATACAGCCTTTTATATTCGGCAGAGGCTCAAATCTTTTGGTATCTGACGCAGGAATTGACACCCTTGTTATCTCTCTTTCAGAAAGGTTTTCAGATATAAAGGTGGAGGGTAATAAAATATATGCAGATGCGGGAGCAGCCCTTTCTTCCATAAGTCAGGCGGCATTAAAGGAATCTCTTTCGGGCTTTTCGTTTGCTTCGGGAATCCCTGGAAGTCTTGGCGGTGCAATCTACATGAATGCAGGAGCCTACGGTGGGGAAATGAAAGATGTGGTTGCAAAAAGCTTCTACATCGATGAGGAATTCAATGTAAAAGAGTGTACGGACCATGAATTTTCCTATCGCAGGAGCTTTTATACTGATAAGGATTATATAATTATCGGTGCAGAAATCCTTTTGAAACCTGGAAAAGCCGAAGAAATAAGAGAAGAAATGAACTCTCTCGCAAAAAGGCGTCGTGAAAAACAGCCCGTAACCTACCCGAGTGCAGGAAGCGTATTTAAAAGACCCGAAGGACATTTTGCAGGAGCTTTGATAGAAAACGCAAACCTTAAGGGTAAAAAAATCGGGGGAGCGGAAGTATCCACTCTTCATGCGGGATTTATAATAAATACGGGAGATGCCACATGCAATGATGTGGAAGAATTGATTACTTATATAAGAACTACTGTTTATGAAAAGTCCGGTGTCATGCTGGAACCGGAAATAAAAATCATAAAGAAAAAATAACTACCGAAAGGAAATTTTATATGCAATTTGTTATCGTAACAGGAATGAGCGGAGCAGGAAGAACCCAGGCTTCCCATTGTATGGAAGATATGGGATATTACTGCATTGATAATCTTCCGCCCGTTTTAATTGATAAATTTGCGGATATATGCCTTCATTCCCAAGGAAAGTTGGAAAAAGTCGCTTTAGTCATGGATTTACGAGGCGGATATTTGTTTGAACAGCTCTCAGATGAACTTTCCAATCTTAAAAACAAAGGGTATGAATATAAAATTCTCTTTCTGGAATCCGGTGAAGAAACACTTATAAAAAGATATAAGGAAACAAGAAGAAAGCATCCTTTGGCTTCAGAGGGTTCGATACTGGACGGAATCAGAAAGGAAAGGGAAATACTTTCGCCCATAAGGGAAGTATCAGACTATATTGTTGATACATCAAACATGACTTTGGCGCAGTTGAAGCGAAAGATAACGGAACTTTTTTCAGACGGCGAGGGAGAAAAGCATTTTACAGTAGAGGTTGAATCTTTCGGATTTAAGTTCGGAATGGCATTGGATGCGGACTTGGTATTTGATGTCAGGTTTTTGCCCAATCCTTACTATGTGGAGGATATGAAAAAAAGAACCGGTCTTGAAAAGGATGTGGCACAATACGTATTCTCTGACGGTACAGCAGAGGAATTCTTAAAAAGATTAACATCTCTTTTAGACTTTTTAATCCCTCGGTATATAGAAGAGGGAAAGAGCAATCTGGTTATAGGGATAGGATGTACCGGAGGAAAACACAGGAGCGTTGCCATAACCCAGAGGGTTTTTGAATATCTTAAAAATCAGGGCTATAACTGCCTTGCGAGTCACAGGGACATTGACTCAAAATAAAGGGTGATTTTATATGTCTTTTTCCGCTAAAATCAAAGAGGAAATATTAAAAGCAGATTTAAGAAAAAAAAATTTGGCCTTTGCTTTCTTAAAAGGCTTTTCTTCCTTTGCGCTCAATTTAGAAGAGGGAAAAGTGCATTTTTACGGAGATAATGATACTCTCTTAAAAAGAATTTCCTTTATATGCAAAAAACAGTTCGGTATAGAAGACGGAAATCTTAGACAGAGTACAAGACCCGGTAAAAGCAACTGCCTTTCTTACGAAAAGGCGGAATCGGAAATTATCCTTAAAGGCTTATCGGAGAAAAATTCCCTTTCTGAAGGCTACATAGAAAACGACCTTTCTTTTTTAGAAAATTCAGAGGAAATAAGATTTTTTATAATGGGAGGTTTTCTTGGCGGAGGAATGATGATCGATCCGGAAAAAACCTATCATCTTGAATTCGTGGCAAAAAGAGAGGTATCTTTGGACGAGCTTACACTGGCATTCGATAAATTCGGAGAAATCCCCAAAAGGGTAATGAGGGACAAATACTTTGTAATGTACTTTAAAAGATATGAAAGCATTGAAAATCTTTTAAATATCATGAATGCTCACAAATGTATGATGGACCTTGCTAATATAAAAATAGAAAAAGAGCAGAAAAACGAAATTAACAGAAAAACCAATTTTGAGGTTGCAAACCTTGGGAAAACCACCCAGGCGGCAAATAAAATAATTGAAGATATTGAAAATATCATGTATACAATAGGTCTTGACTCTTTGCCAGATGAACTTTCCGAAATTGCCCTTTTAAGATTGGCTAATCCAGAAGAAAGTCTGGCGGTCCTTGCGTCATTATCGGGACTTAGCAGGTCGGGAGTAAATCACAGACTTAAAAAAATAACGGAGATTGCGAGGGAGCTTGAATGAGTTTTGTTCATTTACATCTGCATACTGAATACAGTCTTTTGGACGGAGCATGCCGTATAAATGATTTGCTCGAAAGAGCCAAAGAACTTGGAATGGAGCACCTGGCAATTACCGACCACGGTGCAATGTACGGTGTTATTGACTTTTATCAGGCAGCAAAGGATAAGGGAATTCACCCTGTAATAGGCTGCGAAGTATATACGGCTAAAAGAAGCCGCCTTGATAAAGAAAGCGGAATTGACAATAAATACGGACATCTTTTGCTTCTTGCAAAAAATCAGACGGGTTATAAAAACTTGATGTACTTATCTTCCGTAGGCTTTACTGAGGGGTTTTATTATAAGCCCCGTATTGACATGGAAATTTTAAGAGAGCATGCAGATGGGCTTATCTGCTTATCTGCCTGCCTTAAGGGAGAAATTCCCCAGCACCTTTTAAACGGTGACAAGGCGGGGGCAAAGGAAAAGCTTTTAGAATACAAAGAAATTTTCGGAAACGAAAATGTTTATATAGAATTGCAGGATCACGGACTTCCTGAGCAGAGAGAGGTACTTCCTATGCTCATTTCCCTGGCAAGGGAAACGGACACTCCCATGGTTGCAACAAACGACGTGCACTATATTAAAAAAGAAGATGCCAAGGCACAGGATGTGCTTTTATGCATACAGACAGGGCATACAATAGATGAAGAAAACCGTATGAAAATGAGTACGGATGAGTTTTACTTAAAGTCGGAAGAGGAAATGAAAGAGATTTTCTCATATATCCCCGAAGCTTTGGAAAACACCGAGAAAATCGCATCCATGTGCAACGTGGAATTTGACTTTTCAAAATCCCATCTGCCCAAATTCAGCGTGCCCGAGGGAAAAACCTCCGAGGAATATTTGAGAGAGCTTTGCGAGGAAGGACTTTTGGAGCGTTACGGTGAGAATGCAGATTCAATCTATAAAGAACGACTTGACTATGAACTTTCTGTAATAACATCTATGGGATATACTGACTATTTTTTAATTGTCTGGGACTTTATCCGATTCGCGAGAAGCGAAAAGATAATGGTTGGTCCCGGCCGTGGTTCCGGTGCGGGAAGTATGGTGGCTTATACTCTCCATATAACAAATGTTGACCCCATAAAATATAATCTTCTTTTTGAGAGATTTTTGAATTCGGAACGTATCAGCATGCCTGATATAGATATTGACTTCTGCTACGAAAGACGTGGGGAAGTAATAGACTATGTAAACAGACGCTATGGTCCCGACCATGTATGTCAGATTGTGGCATTCGGTACAATGGCGGCAAGGGGTGCTGTAAGAGACGTGGGACGTGTTTTGGGAATGAATTATCAGGATGTTGACGTAATTGCAAAGATGATTCCCAAGGAACTTAAAATGACCATAGAAAAGGCAATTTCGGTAAATCCCAAGCTTAAAGAGGCGTATGATTCAAATCTTGATGTTAAAAATCTTTTGGATACAGCCATGGCAATAGAGGGAATACCGAGAAACACCACAACCCATGCGGCAGGAGTTGTAATTACCGATGAACCTGTAAGAGAAAGTGTTCCCCTTCAGCTTAATGATGATGTTATAACAACACAGTTTGCCATGGGCAATTTGGAAAAGCTGGGTGTTCTGAAAATGGACTTTCTGGGGCTTCGTACCCTTACGGTTATAAGAGATGCCATAGCCAATGTTAAAAAGACCAGAGGAATTGAAATTGACATAGATAATATAGACTTTAATATTCCCGAGGTTTATAAAATGATTGCAGATGGTGACACCCAGGGTGTGTTCCAGCTTGAAAGCAGGGGAATGACCTCATTTATGAAAGAGCTTTCGCCTTCTTCCATGGAAGATGTTATTGCGGGAATTGCCTTATACAGACCGGGTCCCATGGACTTTATTCCAAGATACATCAAAAACAAGAAAAACGAAAATGAAATCATTTATAAAACCCCTCTCTTAGAGCCTATTTTATCCATGACTTACGGCTGTATTGTATATCAGGAACAGGTTATGCAGATTGTAAGAGAGCTTGGAGGTTACAGCCTTGGCAGAGCCGACCTTGTAAGACGTGCCATGAGTAAAAAGAAAATGGACGTCATGGAAAAGGAAAGAAAGAACTTTATCTACGGCTCAAAGGAAGAAAATGTACCAGGTGCCCTTTCTAAGGGAGTATCTGAAAAGGCAGCAGGGGAAATTTTCGACGAGATGATTGACTTTGCAAAATATGCCTTCAATAAATCCCACGCCACAGTTTATGCGGTTGTGGCTTATCAGACGGCATATCTTAAGTATTACTATCCCGTAGAATTTATGGCAGCAATGCTTTCAAGCGAACAGGGTGACAGTGATAAAATTGCAAATTATATAAGCTACTGTAAGGAAGTGGGAATAAAGATACTTCCCCCGGACGTAAATAAGAGCACAGATGTTTTTTCTGTCGAGGATGGAGGGATAAGATTTTCTCTGGCGGCCATTAAAAATGTCGGAAGAAATATAATTATAAACTGCGTAAAGGAGAGAAGTGAAAACGGTCCTTTTACGTCAATGACAGATTTTTGCAGGAGAATGAAAAGCTCCGATGTAAATAAAAGAACCTTAGAGGGACTTATAAAATGCGGTGCTTTTGACTTTTTGGGTGCCAATAGAATGCAGATGCTTTTGGCCTATGAAAACATTTTAAGCGGAATTTCAAAGGACAGTAAAAACAATCTGGAAGGACAGATTTCTTTCTTCTCCGATGATTCTGAAGCCGATGAAAATTTAGACGAATTCCCCGAAGTAAAGGACTGCGATACAAAGATGCGATTATTTATGGAAAAAGAAGCTTCTGGTATTTATCTGACGGGACATCCCTTGGAGCAGTATGCATTGCAGGTTAAAAATTCAGGGGCAGTACCATTGGGCACATTAAAAGAGGGAGCGGTGATGTTTGCAGACGGGGATTATACACTTCTTCCCGTAAAGGACGGAGAAACCGTTAAGGTCTGCGGAATTATATCGGAGAAAAAGGAAAAAATCACAAAATCCGGGCAGATAATGGCATTTTTGAATATTGAAGATACTACGGGATCATTAAGAGTTGTGCTGTACCCGAAAACCTTAAAAGAGTGTGAAAAGTTCACAGAGGAAGACAGGGTTGTCATTATCAGGGGAAGAATAAACTACCGTGACGAGGGAACCTGCGAAATGATGGCTGAAACCGTGGAAGAGGTAAGGGAATTAAGCGGAAAATCTATGGTGCTTTCGGTTAAATCATTAGATTCCTTGGATAAGATACATGACATGGTTGCACGAAATAAAGGAGATATTTCACTTTTTATAGAGCATGAGGGAAAACTTATCCAGAGTATATATCTGGTATCTGATAAGGAAGAATTTATAAAGTCTATTGAAAAAGCGGATGTAAAAGTGTCCTGGCAGTAAAACTTTGACATAAACTTATGTATGTGATATAATATTTGCCGTGCATCAAAATACTTAAGGGAAGTGTTTGGCGTGATAACTCCGGAAATAAAAGTATTAAAATCAAGCGAGCAGGAAGCTTTTAATGAACAGATATTAAAAATGCTCTTTATTTCGGACGAGGAATTTTTTCCTCCTTTATCCAAAAGAAGCTCCACTACGCAGTCTGAATTAAAAGGAGACTGGAAAAGCGATAACGGTGTTTTAAGTTATTTTGAAGAGCTTAAAAAACAAAGATTTGTGGTTGCAACTGACAAAGACAAGCTTTTAGCATTTGTTTCCTTCAGAGAAAACTTTACAAGTGACATTATAAAAGAAAATGACCTTCCGAATATTTACATATCCACTCTGGTTGTCAGCAGGGAAGCAAGGGGAATGGGAATTACATATGCCATGTATGAAAAGCTTTTTGATGAATTTAAGTATTTTAATGTTTTTACCCGTACATGGTCTTCAAATATTTCTCATATAAAAATACTTTCAAAATTTAATTTTGAAACATTCAAGGTTATTAAAGATGACCGGGGAAAGGGCATTGATACCGTTTACTTTAAGAAAAATAAAAATTAAAGGAGAAAATATGAAAAAGAAGCTTTACAAATCGAAAGACAATAAAAAAATCTGCGGTGTTTGCGGCGGTATTGCCGAATATTTTGAATTTGACCCCACAATCGTTCGTCTTGCGTGGATTTTGTTCACTGTTTTAGGGGGCTCGGGAATAATTGCATATATAATTGCGGCGCTAGTTATGCCCGGTGAAACAGAGGAAGAATAATATTTTAGCTTAAGCTGAGGTGAATTTTATGGTAAAAGAACTTTCCTTAAAAGCAATGGGAATTATAAAGAAAATGCAGCAAAACGAATTGACAGAAAGCGAAATATATAAAGAAATTTCAAAATTTGCCAATGGCGAAGAAAATAAAAAAACACTTCTGCGTCTT